>JAXMCU010000012.1:0-109806 GCA_046349195.1 Hyphomicrobiales bacterium | reverse complement strand
TCCTGATGGGCCATGCGCTGATCGCCAGCTTCGGCGGCGTGCCGCTGATCTACATGGGCGACGAGATCGGGATGCTGAATGATCACGGCTACGAGTCAGATCCCCACCTCGCCCATGACGGACGCTGGATGCATCGCCCGAAGATGGACTGGGTGAAGGCCGGGCGCCGCCATGACTCGCAGGGCGTGGAGGGCCGCATCTTCGCGGGGCTGCGCCACATTCTCAACCGCCGCCGGGCCACGCCGCAGATCCATGCGGCCAACCCGGTCGACATTCTCGAACTCACTGTCGACGGCGTCTTCGCCTTCGCGCGTCCGGGCCCCACCGGCACGCTGGTCTGCGTCTACAATTTCGCCGAGGCCTGGCGCGGCATCCCGGCCGAAGAGCTGACCGCCGCAGGCGTCACGCGCTGGTATGACATGCTTGGCGAGGCGCAGGTCCAAGTCCAGGACGGCGCGCTTGCCCTGCCGCCCCAGGGTCGGATCTGGCTCACCTGACCGCCGCTCAGGTACCGCAGAAGGTGCGATAGGGGCCGAAGTCGAGGGGTGGTGGTGCTGCGTAGCGCTCGGCGCCCGGCTGTTCCATGTAGGGTTGCGCCAGCACGCCCAGCATCTCGTCGAAGGGAGAGAGATCGTCGCGCTCGACCGCCGCCGCAAGTACTGCCTCTACGAGATGATTGCGTGGAATGTAGGCCGGATTGACCCGCCGCATGGCATCGCCGGCCGCCGCCGGAGACCGGCTCTCGCGTGCCAGACGCGCTGTCCATCGAGCCATCCAGTCGTCGAAGCGCGCGAGATCCATGAAGCTTCCACGCAGGGCCTCCGGTGCCTGTCCGCCGGCGGCCATTGCAAGCTGGCGAAAGGTCAGCGTGAAGTCGGCCCGGCTTGCCTGCATCTGGTCCAGCAGATCCTGCACCAGTGACGCGTCGCCCTCCTCCGCCGTGGCCAGGCCCAGCTTGGTCCGCATGCCGCGGAGCCATTGCGTCCCATAGAGCTCGGTGAAGCCCATCACCCGTTCCGTGGCGATGGCGATCGCCCTGTCCCGCTCGGCATCGATCAGCGGCAGCAGGGTCTCGGCGAAGCGCGCCAGGTTCCATTGGGCAATCGGCGCCTGGTTGGCATAGGCGTAGCGCCCCATCTCGTCGATGGAGCTGAACACCGTCAGCGGATCGTAGGCGTCCATGAAGGCGCAAGGTCCGAAGTCGATGGTCTCTCCCGAGATCGCCATGTTGTCGGTGTTCATCACGCCATGGATGAATCCCACCATCATCCAGCGCGCCACCAGCGCGGCCTGGCGTTCCATGACCGCGTCGAGCAGGGCAAGATACTTTCCCTCGCGTCCCGCCAGCTCCGGATAGTGCCGGGCGATCACATAGTCGGCCAGCGCGGCCAGCGACGAAACGTCGGACCGCACGGCGAAGAACTGGAAGGTACCAACGCGCACATGGCCCTGTGCCACGCGGGTGAAGACGGCACCAGGCAGCACGGCTTCGCGATAGACCCTTTCGCCTGTGGCCACCGCGGCCAGCGCGCGCGTGGCCGGAATGCCCAGCGCATGCATGGCCTCGCTGATCATGTATTCGCGCAGCACCGGCCCCAGGGCCGCGCGGCCATCGCCACGACGGGAGAATGGCGTGGGACCCGCGCCTTTCAACTGAATGTCGCGGCGCACGCCGTCGCGCCCGACGACTTCGCCCAGCAGGATGGCCCGGCCGTCGCCCAGCTGCGGCACGAAATGGCCGAACTGGTGACCGGCATAGGCCATGGCAATGGGATCGGCACCCGGCGGTGGCTCGTTTCCGGAGAAGATCGCGGCGCCCAGCTCCGACTGCAGCGCCGAAGCATCGAGACCAAGCTCCGCCGCGAGGTCGGCATTGAACCTGACCAGGCGCGGCGCCTTGACCGGCGTGGGCGCCACGCGCGCGTAGAACCCCGTCAGATCGCGGGCAAAGCTGTTGTCGAAGCCAAAGGCGATGGTCATGACACCAACTTAGTGATCCGGGCGCGTTTGCGCCACTGTGCGTCAGCCCGGGAAGCGATAGTCCCGGAACTGGCCGCGGAGTGTCAGCTTGGAAATCTTGCCCGTGGCGGTATGGGGAATCTCGTCGACGAAGGCCACGTCATCGGGCAGCCACCACTTGGCGATCCTGTCCCGCATGTGGTCGAGCACCGCCTCCCGGGTCACGGCGGCGCCGGGTTTCCGCACCACCACCAGCAGCGGGCGCTCGTCCCATTTTGGATGCGGCAGCCCGATGGCCGCCGCTTCCTGGACGCCCGGGCAGCCCACCGCGATGTTTTCCAGGTCGATGGAGGAGATCCATTCGCCGCCCGACTTGATCACGTCCTTGGCCCTGTCGGTGATGTTCATGAAGCCGAATTCGTCGATGGTGGCGACGTCACCGGTGTCGAACCAGCCCTCGGCATCGAAGGCCGCCGCACCCTCGCCCTTGAAGTAGCTGCGGGCAACCGCCGGACCCTTCACCTTCAACCGGCCGAAGGTCTTGCCATCGTGCGGCAGCGTGCGGCCCTCGTCGTCGGTGATCTTCATGTCGACCATGAAGGGTGGACGCCCCTGCTTGAGCTTCAGGGTCCAGCGCAGGTCCGCCGGAAGCGCCTCGGTCAGCGCGGTCGCGGTCGACAGCGATCCGATGGGGCTCATCTCGGTCATGCCCCAGGCATGGATCACGTCGCTGCCATAGTTCTCGACGAAGGCCCTCATGACCGCTTCCGGGCAGGCCGAGCCCCCGATGACGACGCGATCGAGATGCGGCAGCTTGAGATGCGGATTCTTCTCCAGATGCTGCAGCAGCATCAGCCAGACGGTTGGCACCGCCGCCGTGATTGTGACGCGCCCCGTATCGAGCATCTCGTAGATCGACGCGCCGTCGAGCTTCGGCCCCGGCATGACCATGGCGGCGCCGGAGATCGGCGCCGAAAAGGCGATCGACCAGGCATTGGCATGGAACATCGGCACCACGGGCATGACGCGGTCGCGGCCCGACAGCGCCATGGCATCGCCCAGCGCGCACATCAGTCCGTGCAAGACGTTGGAGCGGTGCGAGTAGAGCACGCCCTTCGGATTGCCGGTGGTGCCGGAGGTGTAACACATGCCGCAGGCCGTGTTCTCGTCGAAGTCCGGCCAGGCAAAATCCGCGTCGCCGGCGGCGACGAGGTCTTCATAGCAGATGACGTTGCGCAGCGATGTGCCGGCCGGCATGTGGGCGGCATCGGTCATGATCACGAAGCCCTCGACCGCCGGCAGTTCGGACTGGAGCTTCTCGAACAGCTGAACGAAGCTGAGATCGAGGAAGATCCAGCGGTCACCCGCATGATTGATGATGTAGGTCAGCTGTTCGGCAAAGAGCCGCGGATTGAGCGTGTGCACGATGCCCTGCACGCCCATGACGCCGTACCACACTTCCATGTGGCGCCAAGTGTTCCAGGCCATGGTGGCAACCACGTCTCCGGCCTTGAGTCCCAGCCGCTTGCGGACCGCGCTCGCCAAGCCCCGCGCCCGACGGTTGAGATCGGCATAGGTGATGCGGTGCAGCGGACCTTCCACCGATCGCGAGAGGATCTCGGTATTGGCGTGCCAACGCGCCGCGTGGTCCAGCACGCGATGCACCAGCAAGGGAAAATCCTGCATCAATCCGAGCATTACCGTTCCTCCCCAGCCCCTTGGGAAGCCGTCTGTCACGCCGAACTTCTATCGCCAATCCGGCCGTCAGGCTAGGTGACGCAGCAGGCCCCGCACGTCAGCCGGGTGGCCGGGGGTCGATGGGGGTGAGAATGCCCAGGCCCAGGATCTCTTCCATGCGTTTCGCGCCCGCCAGCAACCGCGCCTCGCCGCGCGTCGGCCCCACGATCTGGAGGCCCACCGGCAAACCCGCCTTCGTGAAGCCACAGGGGATGGAGATCGCCGGGCAGCAGCACAGCGTGATGGCGGTGACGATGGTGAGCCAGTCCACGTAGGTTTCGAAGGTCACGCCTGCGCAGGATGCCACATAGCGCTGCTCCACCGGATAGGGGGGAACGATGGTCGCGGGGCAAAGCAGAAGATCGTAGGTCTGGAAGAATTCGTGCATGCGCCTGAACATGGCGCCGCGCTGGGCCTCGGCCCGGGCAATCTCGCCGCCGGTCAGCCCAAGGCCCCGCTCGATGTTCCAGACAATTTCTGGCTTGAGCAGGTCACGATGGGTTTCGAGCAGAGGTTTCATGTTGGCATAGGACAGGGCTCGCAGCACCTGCCCGGCCTCGCGCGCCTCCCGCAAGTCCGGATGGGCCTCCTCCACGATGACGCCGGCCTCCGCGAAGCGCCGCGCCGCCGCCATGACGATATCGCCCACTTCCTTGTCGACCGGCGGCAGTCCGAGATCGCGCGAGATCGCGACGCGACGCGGCAGCCGGGCGGACCGTGCCGCGACCAGATATGACGTGCCATCCGACGGCAGTGAAATCGGATCGGCTGGCTCCTCGCCCACCATGGCGTCGAACAGCAGCGCCAGGTCCTCCACGTTGCGGGCCATGGGACCTTCCACGCCAAGCGTGGAGTCAATCTTGTTGACGACGCTCGCGGCCACGCGACCGGGTGATGGCCGCATGCCGACGACGCCACAGAAGCTTGCCGGGTTCCGCAGGGAACCGCCGAGATCGGAGCCATGCGCGACCCAGGCCATGCCGGTGGCGAGCGCCACCGCCGCGCCGCCCGACGAGCCGGCCGCCGACATCCGCGTGTTCCAGGGATTGAGCGTCGGCCCAAAGACCTCGTTGAAGGTGTTGGCCCCGGCACCGAACTCGGGCGTATTCGACATGGCATAGACGATGCCGCCCCTGTCCTCGAGATGGGTCACCATCACATCGGACTCGACCGCGATGCGATCCTTGTAGATGGGCGAACCCTGGGTGGAACGCACGCCCGCCACGTCCGTCAGGTCCTTTATCGGGACCGGAAGGCCCGCCAGAAGGCCGCGCTCGCCGAGGGGCCTTTCCATCAGGCGGCGCGCGTGTTCGCGTGCGCGGTCGAAACATCGTGTCGGCAGCGCATTGACCATGTGGTCCACGGCCGACACCCGCTTCTCGAGCGCCTCAATGCAATCCAGCGGTGAAATCGACCCTGACGTGAGGCCATCCACGATCTCGACTGCGGTCATGCGAATGAGGTCTGACATGCGGAATCCCGTGTTGCGGCGCTGGATTGAATCCGTTTGCCGCCACCCCGTCAACAGGCGTAAAAGGCCGCCAGCATCTGCAAGGAGAACATCATGAACGCACCGGTCGCAGCCCCAGGCATGAACAAGCAGTGGGTGGAGCGCCGCGCCAAGGCCGTGTCCCGCGGCATCAGCCCGGGCGCGCCGGTCATCGCCGCACGCGCGGAGAATTCCGAGATCTGGGACGTCGAAGGCAACCGCTACATCGATTTTGGCGGCGGCATCGCGGTGGTCAACACTGGCCACCGCCACCCGCTGGTGATGAAGCGCGTCTATGAGCAGCTCGAAGCCTTCACCCATACCTGCGCCATGGTCATGCCCTATGCGCCTTTCATCGAAGTCTGCGAGAAGCTGAATGCGGTGGCCCCCATCTCGGGCGAGAAGAAGTCGGCCCTGGTGACGACCGGCGCCGAGGCCGTCGAGAACGCGGTGAAGTTCGCCCGCGCCTACACGGGCCGGTCCGACGTCATCGCCTTCAACGGCGGCTTCCATGGCCGCACGCTGCTGGGCATGACGCTCACCGGCAAGGTCGTTCCCTACAAGGCCAAGTTCGGCCCCATGGCGCCAGGCGTGTGGCATGTGCCCTTCCCGGTGGCCCACAAGGGCGTGACCGTTGAGGATTCGATCCATGCCATCGAATGGCTGTTCAAGGCCGATGTGGAGCCGTCACGCGTCGCCGCCATCATCATCGAGCCGGTGCAGGGCGAAGGCGGCTTCTACGTCGCGCCCAAGGAACTGATGGTCCGCCTGCGCAAGCTTTGCGACGACCACGGCATCCTGCTGATCGCCGACGAGATCCAGTCGGGCTTCGGCCGGACCGGCAAGTTCTTCGCCATGGAACATTATGACGTGGAGCCGGACCTGATGACGGCCGCCAAGTCGCTGGCCGGCGGCTTTCCGCTGGCAGCCGTGGTGGGCCGCGCCAAGATCATGGACGCGCCGGATCCAGGCGGCATCGGCGGCACCTATGCCGGGAACCCGATCGCCTGTGCGGCGGCACTGGGCGTCTTCGATGCCTTCGAACAGGAAGGCCTGCTGGCCAAGGCCGAGAAGCAGGGCAGGACGATCATGGCCCGGATGCAGGCGATCAAGGCCAAGAAGAAGGGCATGCCCATCGGCGACATCCGCGGGCTTGGCGCCATGTGCGCCTTCGAACTCGTCACCCAGCACGGCGGGAACGAGCCTGACGCCGCCGGTGCCAAGGCACTGGCCGCCAAGTGCCTGGAGCGCGGACTTCTGATCCTCACCTGTGGCGTCTACAGCGACACGGTGCGGATGCTGACGCCGCTCACCGCCTCCGACATGGTGCTGAACGAGGGTCTCGACATCCTGGAAAGCGCGATCCTCGGCAACTGAGGCCGATCTTTCGAGCCAAGAATTGGTTTCCGGCGGCAGCCATAGCAGCTGGCGCCGGTTTCATTTCAGCAGATGGTCGCGCCGCCTCGCGCGTGCACGGATGTCGGACGGCGACGCGCCAAAGAGGCGCCGGAACGCGCGGTTGAAATAAGATACATCACTGAAGCCGCAGTCAAAGGCGACGGCGCTGATCTTCTCGTCATGCTTGCGCACGTCCGACAGGCAGGCGCGGGCGCGCAGCAGGCGCTGCTCGAGCACGTACGCCGTAAAGGTCGTGCCCTCTTCCTCGAACATGCGCTGGACGGCCCGCGGTGTGCAGGAATGGCGGTGGGCCAGCGCCGCGACCGACAGGTCTGGATCCTCCAGGCCTTGGCGGATATCGCGCTTGATCGCCTGCAGGCGCGAAGCGCGCAGCCCGCCGCGCAGGGCCAGCTCCGCTGCATCGTCACTCGCACCGGCCGCAAGCGCGATCAGATCGAGGACGTGGTCCGACATGGTGTGCTGCAGGGCGGGACTTTCCGACACCGACCGGCCCCAGGTCAGTCCGACATAGGACCTCAGCAATCCCAGCACCGGCTCGGTGAACGGAATGAGCCTCATGTAGCTCCGACCCTCATCCGCCAGCATGGCGGCAAGCCGGGACTTCGGCACCCTCAGTCCCAGCAGGCAGCCGGGCGGCTTGTGCGTGAAACACGAGGGATCCGTACCCGACACCAGCACCGCATCACCATCACCAAGGATGACCTCCCCGCCGAACTGTTCGACAAGATGCGGGCCGCGCAGGTTGACGATTAGCACCGCCTCGTCGGTTTGGTCGTCGATCAAGGCGCGGGTGCGACGGTTGCGCGAGCCGTGAAGCCTGCCCTCGGCGACGAGCACATCCGCCAGACGGTTGAACGCCATGTCCGCCTCGAAGGGCATGTCGGGCAGCGCGTTGAATTCGTAACGGTAGCCAATGCGTTCGAAGCATTCGCGCATGATCGACGCACGCTCGCGCATGGGGCGATCCGCGAGGCAGAGGCGAACAGGCCCGGCCGGCGCCGGCGGGGGATCGTTCCCCAGCAGCTGTTCCGGCGGAAGGAGCGGCAATTGCGAAAGATCGGCCATGTCCCGCACGTGTTGAGTGGACGGAAAGCACGAAGGCGCGAAAGCGGGCTGAATACGCCAGAAGGAGCCCCCACACAAGCTGGGGCCAGAACGCCGCTGTCGCGTCAGTCCACATCATTGTCACAGCTGTCCAAGCCTTCAGGGACCCGGAACGACTATTCCGTGTCGCGTCCTGCATTGGAGGGTGGCATGAAACAGCTGGCGCTTTGGGGTCTCTTCACCGGACTGACGCCGTATGACGTGGTGCGCGAGCCCGGAAACCACCACCCAGCGCGGCTCCCAGACACCCGGGCAAACCCTGGCGACAGGGTACCGCCCCGTGCCGAGGCGGGCATGGGCACGTCGGCGCCCCCCAGAGTCAAAGGGAGCGGCTCGCCCCGGTCTTCCAGCTAAGGTTTTCGGGTCCACACAGCCTTTTGCCCCCTGACGCACGAATGGCAGTCATGGCGCCGCGGACGGTGGCCCGGCGGCCGCAATTGCTGCTATAAGGCTTCTCCACCTTGAGGAGTTCCGCATGCCGCTGTCCAACATGGCCGTCCGCGATATCGAGACGGTGATCCACCCCTACACGAACCTGGCCCGCCACCGCGAGGTTGGCCCCACCATCCTGAACGAGGGCCGCGGCATCTATCTCTATGACGACAGCGGCAAACGCTACATCGAGGGCATGGCAGGCCTCTGGTGCACGGCGCTGGGATACGGCAACGAGGAGATCGTCGACGCCGCCGCAGCCGCCATGCGCAAGGTGTCCTTCACCCATGCCTTCAGCGGCAAGTCGCATGACGGCGTGATCGAACTCTCCGAGAAGCTGAAGGAGGTTTCGCCCGTCCCCGCCTCCAAGGTCCTGTTCGGCACCTCCGGCTCGGAGGCCAACGACATGCAGATCAAGCTGTCGTGGTACTACAACAATGCGCGGGGCAAGCGAAACAAGAAGAAGATCATTTCGCGTATCCGGGGCTATCACGGCGTCACCATCGCCTCGGCCTCGCTCACCGGGTTGCCCTGGGTGCAGACCGACTTCGACCTGCCGATCGCCAACGTGCTTCACACCTCCTGCCCCCACCATTACCGCTTCGGCCAGGAGGGCGAGACGGAGGAGGCCTTCGCCGCGCGCATGGCGGAAGATCTCGAGGCGATGATCCTGAAGGAAGGACCCGACACCATCGCCGCCTTCATCGCCGAACCCGTCATGGGTGCGGGCGGCGTCATCGTGCCGCCCAAGGGCTATTTCGAGAAGGTCAATGCCGTTCTGGCGAAGTACGACATCCGCTTCATCTCTGATGAAGTGATCTGCGGCTTCGGCCGCACCGGCAAGTGGTTCGGCACCGAGACCTTCGGCATGAAGGCGCAGTCGATCTCCATGGCCAAGGCCATCACCTCGGCCTATTTCCCCATGTCGGCGCTGACCATCGAGGAAGACCTCTACCAGGCGATGCTGGAAGAGAGCCGCAAGCTCGGCACCTTCGGTCACGGCTATACCTACACGGCGCATCCGGTGGGCTGCGCCGTGGCCCTCAAGACCATCGAGATCTATCAGCGCGATCGCATCATCGAGAATGCCGCCAAGGTGGCGCCCGTGTTCCAGTCCCGCCTGCGCAAGCTGGCCGAACATCCGCTGGTCGGCGAGGCGCGGGGCGTCGGCCTCATCGGCGCCGTCGAACTGGTCGCCGACAAAGCCAGCAAGCGCTCCTTCGATCCGAAGCGGATGCTGGGCGCCATGACGGTCAATACGATGCAGGAACTTGGCCTCATCGTGCGCAACATCCAGGATTCGATCGCCTTCTGCCCGCCGCTGATCATCACCACCGACGAGATCCATGCCATGTTCGACATCGCCGAACGCGGTCTTGATCAGGTCGAGGCCTGGGTCCGCAAGGAAGGAGCGCGGGCGGCATGATCGGAAGCGAGGCCGAACTGCGCCGCCGCTTCGGCGGCATCCATCCGCTCGCCATCCAGAAATCTCGGCCGGCGCTGGACAAGCATTCCCGGCGCTTCATCGCGCTGTCGCCCTTCCTGGTAATCTCGACCGCGAATGCGCAAGGCAAGGCCGATCTCAGCCCGCGCGGCGATCCGCCAGGCTTCGTGCATGTGGTGAACGACACGACCATCCTGGTGCCGGACCGCCCCGGCAACAACCGCCTCGACACCATGGTCAACATCGTCGAGAATCCGAACGTCGCCTGCCTCTTCTTCATCCCGGGATTCGAGGACACGCTGCGCATCGCGGGGCGTGCCGTCATCACCGATGATGCGGCGTTGCTGCAGCACTGTACGGTCATGGGCAAGCAGCCGAAGGTGGGCATGCTCATCAGCATCGACGAGGTTTTTCTGCATTGCGCCAAGGCGCTGAAGCGTTCGAAGCTCTGGCAGGGCGACTACAGGCAGGACCGCAGCCAGATGCCCTCCATCGCGCGCATCATCCTCGAACAGACCTGCGATGGCGGCGTGGACGAGGCGGTGGCCTCGGCCGCCGACACGGATGTCGAGGGCGACTACAAGACGGGACTGTATTGACCGCAGCGCCGCCGGGACGGATCATCCTTCTCAACGGCGTGGGCAGCGTCGGCAAGTCGTCCATCGCCCGCGCCATCCAGGAGCAGGACACAGCGTCATGGCTCCATGTCCAGATGGACGCCTTCCTCGACATGCTGCCGGCGCGCTACATGGATCATCCCGATGGCCTCCAGTTCATCCGTCTTCCGGTCACGCCGCCTGAAGTGGAGATCCGCTGCGGACCCGTGGTCGATCGCCTGCTCGGGGGCATGCGCGACAGCGTGGCTGCCCTGGCACGGGCTGGAAACCGCGTGATCGTCGATGACGTGTTGATCGACGGCGACGCTGAGGACTACCGGCGATCGCTGGCAGGTCTTTCCGTCTTCTGGGTCGGTGTGGTGGCGCCGCTCGCCGTGATCGAGACCCGCGAGCAGGCCCGTGGCGACCGCGTGGTCGGGCTGGCCCGCTGGCAATACCCGCGCGTGCATCGCAACATGACCTATGATCTTGAAGTCGACGCCGGCGCCGGCGCGCCCGCCGACCTGGCCCGGCAGATTCTCGCCGCCCTGCCCGCCTGACGTCGATCGGTTTTGCGACGGCAGGTTTGATCAAGGTCAAGGAGTTCAGACCGGCGGGCGATCAGTGTCAACTTCCATGGACAAGAAGCTGCTCCCCTTCGCCCTTCAGGACGTTCCCCGCTACACCTCCTATCCCACGGCGGTGCAGTTCCAGCCGGAGTTTCCCGGCGCCACGGCCGACCAATGGCTGACCCGCCTCGCGCCTGAGGCGTCGCTGTCGGTCTATGTGCATATTCCCTTCTGCCGACAGCTCTGCTGGTATTGCGGGTGTCACACCTCGGTGCCGAACAGCTATGACCGCGCCGCCCGCTACGTCGAGATCCTGGTCCAGGACATCCGCCGCAGCGCCAGCCTGCTCAATGGGCCGAAGGGCCGGGTCAAGCATTTCCACTTCGGCGGCGGCACGCCCACCTATCTGGACGACATGCACCTCGGCGAAATCCTTGACGCCGTGGACAAGGGCTTCGGCCTGGCCTCGGGGGCGGAAGTGGCGCTCGAATCGGATCCACGCACGCTGACCCGCGAACGCGCCAGGGTTCTCGCCGGGATGGGATTCAACCGCATCAGCTTCGGCGTTCAGGACTTCGCGACGCCGGTGCAGATGAAGATCAACCGGCTGCAGACATATGGGCTGGTGGCAGCCGCCACCGAATTCCTGAGGGCTGCGGGGTTCACCGCGGTCAACTACGATCTCATGTACGGACTGCCGGCCCAGACGGTGGAAAGCGTGGCCCGCACGGCGCGCCAGGCAGCGGAACTGCAGCCCGAACGCATTGCGGTCTTCGGCTATGCGCATGTGCCGTGGTTCAAGAAGCACCAGAAGATGATCGACGAGAGCGAGCTTCCGGGTGTCACCGAGCGCTACCGGCAGGCCATCACCATCGAGGAGGAGCTCTGCGGTGCCGGCTACGCGGCAATCGGACTCGATCACTTTGCGCTCCCCCACGACGAACTGACGCTTGCTGCCGGCAACCGCGCGCTGCGCCGGAATTTCCAGGGATACACGACCGACGTGGCAGACGCGCTGATTTCCTTCGGCGCGTCGGCGATCGGCGAGTTTCCGCAAGGCTTCGTGCAGTCGGCGCGCGACACGCTACAGTGGTCAGAGGCCATCGCCCGCGGCCAGAGCCCGGTCACGCGCGGGCTGTCGATCACCGACGAGGACCGCATGCGGGCCGAGGTGATCGAGCGGCTGATGTGCGATCTCTGCGTGGACTATGCAAAGATCGCCACGAAGCACGGCTTTCCGGGAGATTGCTTCGCCGACGTGCCCGAGAAGATCCGACCGGCACTGGACGCCGGGATCGCGACGCTTGAAGGCACGCGCGTTTCCGTGGCGCCACGGCACCGGCTGTTCCTCCGCACGGTCGCCACCATCTTCGACGCGCATTTCGTGGCCGCGCCCAACCGGCACGCCAAGGCGGTCTAGCGCCGCTCCAGGGGTGTCGCATAGCGATCGCGCCGCTCGCCCTTGCGCAGCAGCGTAACCTTGACCGGCACGTTCACACGTTCGTGGTTCAGCAGCCGCAGCATGTCGTCGATGCCGAGCACGGGCTGATCGTCGATGGCAATCAGGAGATCGCCCGACTGTAGGCCGGCCTCGGCCGCTGGCCCGCCCTTGAGCGCCGACAGAACCCTGACGCCCGACGGCTGATCGATGCCGGCGAAGCGCGCCACATGGCGCGGAATGTGGGTGGTCGCGCCTTCGACGCCCAGTCCGGCGCGGCGCACCCGGCCATGCTGCAGGATCTGGGTCAGCACGTTCAGCGCCGTGTTGGACGCGACCGAGAAGCAGATGCCCTGGGCACCACGGATGACCGCGGTGTTGATGCCCATGACCCGGCCATGCGAATCGACCAGTGGCCCGCCGGAGTTCCCGGGATTGAGGGCGGCATCCGTCTGGATCACGTCATCGATCAGCCGCCCTGTCGAGGCGCGAAGCGATCGGCCCACGGCGCTCACCACGCCGGTTGTCACGGTCTTCTCGAAGCCAAGCGGATTGCCGATGGCAATGGCAAGCTGGCCGACGCGGATCGACTTCGAGTCGAAGAGATTCAGGGCCGGCGCCGCCAGCTGGTCGTCGGTGCGCAGCACGGCGATGTCGCTGTGCGGGTCTTCACCCAGCAGGCGGGCGCTGGACCGCTGCCCGTCGGCCATGGCCACCTCGATGAATCCAGCGCCGCTGACGACGTGGCTGTTGGTCAGGATCAGGCCATCGGAGGCCACCACCAGGCCCGAGCCGGTTCCGCCCGGTCCGCCATTGCGCTGCGTGGCAATGTGGACGACGGCGGGCCCTGCCCGGTCCACGGCGCGCATCACGGCGGTGGAATAGGCATCCAGAAGCTCAGTGTCATCGGCTGCCGTGGTGGCAGCGCCAAGCGGATCGGTCAGCATGTATGCGCATATGGGAAAGGCTCAGAGCCTTGCCAAGGCCTGCTCGAGATCGGCAATCAGGTCATCGGGATGCTCGATGCCAATGGAGAAACGCACCAGGTTGTCCGGCACCGGGCTGGTCGGGCCCTCCACCGACTTGCGGTGTTCGGCCAGGCTTTCGACGCCACCAAGCGACGTGGCCGGAACGATCACCTTCAAGTTCCTGCACAGCTGCTGGCCCTCGGCGAAACCGCCCCTGACCAGAATCGAGAGCATGCCGCCGAAGCCGTCGCGCATCTGGCGGACGGCGATGGTGTGGCGGGGATGCGATGGAAGGCCCGGGTAGAGCACCCGCTCGACCTTCGGGTGAACGGCGAAGTGGCGCGCGATGGCCAGGGCATTGGCCGAGGCCTGGCGGTAGCGCACGAAGACGGTGCGCAGGCCCCGCATGAGCAGCCAGCATTCGAAGGGCGGCAGGGGCGAACCCATCTTGCTGCGCAGCTGGCCGATGAGCGCCCAGCGCTGGTCCAGCCTGCCCGTCACGAACACGCCCGCCAGCACATCGGAGTGGCCGTTGAGATACTTGGTTGCGGAATGGAACACGAGATCGGCACCAAGCGCCAGCGGCTGGGTTGTGACGGCCGCCGTTGCGGTGGCATCGACGGCGAGGATGGCGCCCGCCGCGTGGGCCGCCGCGGCGGCAGCCGCGATGTCGATCACGTCCCAGCTTGGATTGAGCGGCGTTTCGATCCAGACCAGATCGGTGCGTCCCTTGCCGAGGGCCTGCTCCAGCGCGCCTTCCTCCCGCGGGTCGAAGAGCGTCAGGGTGATGCGGCCGAGGCCTTCAAGGCGCAGAAGCCAGTCGCGCGTGCCGTAGTACATCACGCTCGGCGCCACCACATGCGCCCCGGGCGGCACGGTTTCGGTCAGCGCCGCAATCGCCGCCATTCCCGATGCGAAGAGGAGCGCGCCCTTCCCCCGCTCCAGCGCGGCAATCGCCTCTTCCGCCTGCCACAGGGTGGGATTGCCGTTGCGGACGTAGTTCTCGCGCAAGCGGGGTTTGTAGTCGGCGTCGCGGGCATAGGTCGAGGACAGGTAGATCGGCGGCACGACGGCACCGGTCGCCTCGTCGATGGCCTTCAGCGCATGCGCCGCCACCGTCTCGGGGCGCAGATCGCTGTTAGACATGCTGCCCGCCGTTGATGTGCAGTTCCGCGCCATTCACATAGCTGGAGCTGTCCGTACACAGGAAATAGATGGCTTTGGCGACTTCCTCGGGCTGGCCGAGGCGGCGCTGCGGGATCTGCGCCACCAGTTTCTCGGTGCCGGGTGACAGGATGGAGGTCTCGATCTCACCCGGCGAGATGGCGTTGACGCGGACACCATGCGGCCCGAAGTCGGCGGCCATTTCGCGGGTCAGCGCCGCAAGCGCCGCCTTCGATGTGGAATAGGCGGCTCCCGCGAAAGGATGGACGCGCGAGCCGGCGATGGAGGTGACGTTCACCACAGCGCCCTTGGCCGTGACCAGTTCGTCCATCAGACCGCGCGCCAGCATGATGGGCGCGAAGAAGTTGATCTGGAACACGGCCTTCCAGTCCTCCTCGCTGGTCTCGATGGTGTTCAGGCGCGCGCCGCCTGGCTTCTTGGGACTGATGGCGGCATTGTTGACCAACGCATGCAGCCGGGACCCTTGCGCCTTCAACCGCTCCTTCATCTGGGCAATGGCGGCATGGGTGTCTTCCGAGGACGCGAGATCCACCACGATATGGTCCTCCGGGCCCGCATCCCACGGGCAATCCTCCGGGAAGGGCTGGCGCGAACAGGTGATCACCCGCCATCCGGCGGTCGAGAAGCGCTTCACCGTCGCGTGCCCGATGCCGCGCGACGCACCGGTGAGGATCAGTGTCTTCCGCTCGCTTTCGCCCGTCTGCGTCATGGATAGAGCCTCGCCTTGGTCCAGGCCGTGCCCTCATTGGGCCGGCGGAAGACGACGCGGTCATGAAGGCGGAATGGCCGGTCGTGCCAGAACTCCATCGACAGGGGCTTTACCCGGAAACCCGACCAGTAGGGCGGGCGCGGAACCTCGCCGATGGCATAGCGCGCGGTGTTCAGCGCCACGGCCGTTTCCAGCGCGAACCGGCTTTCCAGCGGACGCGACTGCTGCGAGGCCCAGGCGCCGATGCGGCTGTCACGCGGGCGCGAGGCGAAATACGCATCCGCTTCGGCCGCCGTCACCTCCTCCACCGTGCCGCGAATGCGAACCTGCCGGCGCAGCGACTTCCAGTGAAAGCCAAGCGCGGCCTTCATGGTGGCGAGGATCTCCTGGCCCTTCTGGCTTTCGAAATTCGTGTAGAAGACGAATCCGCGATCATCGAATCCCTTGAGCAACACCATGCGCACGTTGGGCAGGCCCTCCTCGTCCACCGTGGCGAGGGCCATGGCATTGGGATCGTTCGGCTCCGACCTCTCGGCTTCCTTCATCCAGTCCGCGAAGAGTGCAAAGGGGTCGCTGCGCTCGGTGAAGCCGGCAGAGGCCGTCAGGGTCGAGATATCGCTCAGGCTCATGAATCGAGACTTTCCAATCAAGGGCGGCGCAACAGTCCCGCTGCCGACGGCAGCGCCCGCAACCGGACAAGGCATAGACCATCGTTTCCGCGAAGTCCCTGACTATCGAAATGCACCGCCGATTTCCAGCCGCGACGCTGCTGCAGGGCTGGCCGGGCGTGCCGGCAGTCCGAACGGGCCGCCAGCCGGCAACACTGTTTTCTTTCCAGTGGACCTGTTCCGGGACTTGTGCCAATTAACCCGCGCCGGGCCCTGCCCCGGCCTGGATGTACAGGAAAAATCATGGGCGATAACAAGGGTTTGATGGCCGGCAAGCGCGGGCTGATCATGGGGGTTGCGAACAACCGCTCGATTGCCTGGGGAATCGCCAAGTCCTGCGCCGCGCATGGCGCCGAACTCGCCTTCACCTATCAGGGCGACGCGCTCAAGAAGCGCGTGGAGCCACTGGCCGCCGAGATCGGGTCACGCATCGTCCTGCCCTGCGACGTGACCGACATGGCCTCGATGGATGCCGCTTTCGACGCGCTGGCGAAAGACTGGGGCAAGCTCGATTTCGTGGTCCATGCCATCGCCTTCTCCGACAAGGACGAGCTCACCGGCCGCTATGTCGACACGACGGCCGAGAATTTCCACAAGACGATGTTCATCAGTGTCTATTCCTTCACCGCGGTGGCCCAGCGCGCCGAGAAGCTGATGAACGACGGCGGGTCGCTCCTGACGCTCACCTACTACGGCGCGGAAAAGTGGATGCCGCACTACAACGTCATGGGCGTGGCCAAGGCAGGCCTCGAGGCCTCGGTGCGCTACATGGCGGCCGACCTCGGACCGAAGGCGATCCGCGTCAATGCCATATCGGCCGGCCCGATCAAGACGCTCGCCGCCTCCGGCATCGGCGACTTCCGCTACATCCTGCGCTGGAATGAGTACAACGCGCCGCTGCGCCGGACCGTCACCATCGACGAGGTCGGCGACTCGGGCCTCTACCTTCTCTCCGATCTGGGCCGGGGCGTCACCGGCGAGATCCTGCATGTGGATGCGGGTTACCACATCGTGGGCATGAAGAATCCGGAAGCACCCGACATCACGGTGAACGGCGGCGGTGAGTAAGGCCCGGCCTCCGATCTATTTCATCCGCCACGGCGAGACCGACTGGAACCGTCAGGGCATCATCCAGGGCTGGACCGACACGCCGCTCAACCCGATGGGCCACTCACAGGCCCAGGCCGTGGCCCGGGCGCTGACCGTCGATGCCGGCCTGACGCCAGACTACAGCTTCATCGTCAGCCCGTTGCAGCGGGCGCGCCAGACCATGGGATACATGGCCGAGGCGCTGGCGCTGGATCCGCAGCAGATCGCCATCGAACCCGACGTCCAGGAGCTGGGGTTCGGCATCTGGGAGGGCAAGCCCTTCTGGGAACTGAAGGCCTCGCCCATCTACCCTGCCTTGCCGGAAGATCGCTATTTCTGGCGCCCCGAGGGTGGCGAAAGCTATGAGGATGGCCATGCCCGCATCCGGCGCTGGCTGGAGACGGTCGACCGCCCGACGGTCGTGGTGGCCCATGGCGCCATTGGCCGCTGCCTGGTGGCCGAGATCGCCGGACTGAGCCTGCGCGACCTGGTCAAGCTGGCCATGCGCCAGGGCTGCTACTGCCGGCTCCAGGACGGAACCGCCGAGTGGTTTGACGCCACCAGCGATGCAGCCTAACAAGTCGGCATGTCGCACAACACCTTCGGCCATCTGTTCCGCGTCACGACCTTCGGCGAGAGCCATGGCCCGGCCATCGGCTGCGTGGTTGATGGCTGTCCGCCCCGGATCCCGCTGACGGCCGCCGACGTGCAGGGCTTTCTCGACAAGCGCCGTCCGGGGCAGTCGCGTTTCACCACGCAGCGCCAGGAACCGGATCAGGTGAAGATCATGTCCGGCGTCTTCGCGGACGACCACACGGGCGGCCAGGTCACCACCGGCACGCCCATCATGATGCTGATCGAGAACGTCGACCAACGCTCCAAGGACTATGGCGAGATCCGCGACAAGTACCGCCCCGGTCACGCCGACCTCACCTATGACGCCAAGTATGGTGTTCGCGACTATCGCGGCGGCGGCCGCTCCTCGGCGCGCGAGACCGCAGCCCGGGTGGCTGCCGGCGCGGTGGCCCGCAAGATCATTCCCGGCGTGAACATCCGGGGCGCGCTGGTGCAGATGGGTCCGCACAAGATCGACCGGACCCGGTGGGACTGGCAGGAGGTGGAGCGCAATCCCTTCTTCACGCCCGATGCCAAGGCGGCAAAGCTGTTCGAGGAGTATCTCGATGGCGTGCGCAAGGCAGGTTCGTCCTGCGGCGCGGTGATCGAGGTGACCGCCAGCGGTGTTCCATCGGGCTGGGGCGCGCCGATCTATGGCAAGCTCGACCAGGAACTGGCCGCGGCGATGATGAGCATCAACGCGGTGAAGGGCGTCGAGATCGGCGCGGGCTTTGCCGCCGCCGCCTACAGCGGCGAGGAAAACGCCGACGAGATCCGCATGCGCCGAGGCAAGCCCGAGTTCCTGTCGAACCACGCGGGCGGCATCCTTGGCGGGATATCGACTGGTCAGGACGTGGTGGTGCGCTTCGCGGTGAAGCCCACCTCCTCGATCCTCAACCTGCGCAAGACGGTGACTGCGTCAGGCGAAGAGACCGACATCATGACCAAGGGCCGCCATGATCCCTGCGTCGGGATCCGCGCAGTTCCCGTGGGCGAGGCCATGATGGCGATCGTGCTTGCCGACCAGTTCCTGCGCCACCGCGGGCAGATGGGCTGACGCTACCGTCCCGGCTGCCTTTCTGCGATCATCGCCGCATGCCGATTCGGAGCATTGCATGACCGCGCCCGCCGCGCCGAACCGCCCGGACGCGCTGGGAGCGGTGGTGGCCTTTGCCCTGGCCGCGATCTATTTCGCGCTGCGCCCGGCGCTGGTCCTTGGCGATCCCGACATCTGGTGGCACGTCCATATCGGCCGCGACATCATCTCCCGCCATGCGGTGCCCTACGTCGACAGCTATTCCTACACCTTCGACGGCGCGCCCTGGATTGCGAAGGAATGGCTGTCGCAGGTGGTGCTCGGCGGTGCCTATGCCGTGGGCAACTGGAATGGCGTCATGCTGGTCACGGTCTTCTCGGTGGCCGCGGCCCTCGCGCTGCTCTACGGCGAGCTGAGCCGCCATCTCAATCCCATCCTGTGTGGTGTGGTCGTCTTCGTCGCAGGCGCCTCGCTGACGGCGGTGGCGATCGCGCGACCGCACATCTTCACGCTGCCGCTGCTCGTGCTTCTCACCATCCAGCTGTTCCGTGCCGCGGCGGCGGAGAAACCTCCACCCTTCTGGCTGCTCGGCCTGGTCGTGCTCTGGGCCAACCTGCACGGCAGCTTCACCCTCGCCCTGGTGATCGCGGGCTTTGCCTTCCTCGATGTTCTGGAGCGCAACCGGCTGCGCGACAAGCCCATGCTGCTGCGCTGGGTCGTCTTCGGAATCCTCGCGGCCCTGGCCACGCTGGCAACACCCTACGGCATCGGACTCTACACCATCAACTTCGACATGATGGCCGGCAACGAGACCATGCCCTTCATCACCGAATGGCAGCCGTTCAGCGCCCAGCGCGACGATCTCATGGGCCTGTGCCTTCTCGCGGCGGTCGCGGGCCTGATCGCCATGCGGGCCAATCCGGGCTGGGCGCGCATCCTGTTCATCGTCTTCGCGCTCAACATGTTCCTGCTCTATGTCCGGTTCGTCTACGTCTTCTTCCTGATCACGCCGATCCTCGTCGCAGCGGCGGCCGCCGCCGCCAATCCGCGCATCACGGCGCGCGCCGATGGCCGGAGCGAGCTGGGCCGTCTCGTTCCGACCGCCCTTTCCCTTGTCGTCATCCTTGCCTTCGTCGTGCTCGCGGCGCTGCGCCCCTTCGAACCCGCCGACCGCCGCAGCATCAAGGATGCGCTGGCCTTCGTGCGTGACCAGAAGCTGGAGGGCCCGCCGGTGAATGGCTACAACCTCGGCGGCGTGCTCATGTTCAACGGCTACAAGACTTTCCTCGATGGCCGTACCGAGCAGCTGTTCCGCGGTCCCTTCATGGAAGCCTATCTCGATGCGGGCCGCCCGGAGGGCGCCGAGGCCATGCACCGGATCCTCGACACCTACAAGGCCAATTGGACCATCTTCCCGCGCAACGACTACCACAACGTCCACATCGCCTCGGCACCCGGATGGTCCAAGGCCTACCAGGACGACTACGTGATCATCTTCACGCGCGGCGCGCCGCAATGAGGAACTCGCGATTGCCGTCGCCTCCCGGCAGCGGCGATGCAACGATCCCGAGGACCTGCCATCCCCGACCCTGAAGAAGGATCGCAGTCTCGTCGCAGACCCTTTGCCAGTCAGCCGGGTCGGTCACGATGCCGTCCTTGCCAAGTCTTGCACGGCCAACCTCGAACTGCGGCTTGATCAGCGCAACCAGCTGTGCGTCGGGTTCGGCAAGATCCAGCGCGGGTGGCAGCGCCAGTTTGAGCGAGATGAAGCTCACGTCGCAGACGATCAGATCGATCGGGTGAGGCAGATGGGCCGCCGTCAGGTCGCGCGCGTTCAGGCCTTCGATCAGAGTCACGCGCGGATCTGTGATGGTCATCTGGCCGTGCCCCACGTCGATGGCCGTGACATGGGTTGCGCCCTCCTCGAGCAGGACCTGGGTGAAGCCGCCGGTCGATGCCCCGATATCGAGCGCGCACCTGCCACGCACGTCCAGGCTGAAGGTTTCCAGCGCGTGTTTCAGCTTCAGCGCGGCGCGCGAGACATAGGACTTGGCGGCGTCAGCCAGCGCGATCTCGGCATCGGCGGGCGTCAGCTGGGCGGGCTTTGCGGCGATGGCGCCATCGACCGTCACCGTGCCCCGCAGGATGGCATCGCGCGCGCGCGAGCGGGTCTGATAGAGCCCGCGCGCTACCAGCAGCGCGTCGAGGCGCTGCCTAACCGACATCCAGCGGCTCGGTGCCGCCCGGCGTGCCGTCGGGCTTCAGGATGATCTTCTCGATCCGCGCCTCGGCGTCCCTGAGCAGCTTCTCGCAGTGCTTCTTCAGCGCCTCGCCACGCTCGTAGATGGCGATCGACTGTTCGAGGTCGACCTTGCCGGACTCGAGCTTGGTCACGATTTCCTCGAGCTGGGCAAGAGCCTTCTCGAAGGGCAGGCTGGCGATGTCGGAGTGGTCGGCCATCAGTCTTCGTCCTCGTAAGCTTCTTCGCTTTCATCGAAAGTCCCGGCGTTGCCGCGCATCAGCGCCTGCACATGGATCCCCGCCGAAGCCGCAAGGCCGCGCAGATCATAGCCGCCCTCCAGCACAGACACGATCCGTCCGCCGCAGTGGATCTCGGCAGCCTCCATGAGCTGCAGCGTGATCCAGGCGAAATCCTCCTCGGTCAGCTGCAGGCTGCCCAGCGGATCGCGGTGATGCGCATCGAAGCCCGCCGACACGATGACGAGATCGGGCGCAAAGGCATCGAGAGCCGGCAGGATCCGCGTCGCCATGGCGGCACGGAACTGCTCGCTGCCGTCGCCCGCGCGGAGCGGCGCATTGAAGATATTGCCCGCGCCCGTCTCATGAACCGAGCCCGTGCCCGGATAGAGCGGCATCTGGTGGGTCGAGCCATAGAAGAGATCGGGCTCGGACCAGAAGATCTCCTGGGTCCCGTTGCCATGATGCACGTCGAAGTCGATGACCGCCACGCGCTCTGCACCGTGGGCATGGCGGGCGTAGTGGGCGGCGATGGCCGCATGGTTGAAGAAGCAGAAACCCATGGCGCGGCGGCTCTCGGCGTGGTGGCCGGGCGGGCGGAGCGCGCAGAAGGCATTGTCGGCCTCGCCGGCGAAGACGGCATCGACGGCGGCGGTCGCCGCGCCCACCGCGCGCAGGGACGCCTCCAGCGTACCGGGCGACATGGCGGTATCGGCATCGAGATACTCGAAGCCCTCGGCCGGCGCGATCGCCTTGATCCGGCGCAGATGCTCGGGTGCATGGGCGCGGAGAATGTCCTCCTCGCGCCCCAGCGGCGCCTCGCGCCGCGCGAGATCGCGGAAGTGCGGAGACTCGAAGACCTGATTCACGGCCCGGATCCGGTCCACCCGCTCGGGATGGCCCTCGGGCGTCACGTGGCGCAGCGAGGCGGGATGCGTGAACAGCAGGGTCGTCATGGGCCGCTTGTAGCCGCTTCCGCGCCGGACTGCTATAGACCCGCCATGCCCAGCGCCGCCGATATCGCCGCCGCCGCCCAAGCCCTGCGCGAAGGCCGGCTCGTCGCCTTTCCGACCGAGACCGTCTATGGCCTCGGGGCCGACGCCACCAATGGCCGGGCCGTGGCCGCGGTCTATGCGGCCAAGGGCCGTCCGGCCTTCAATCCGCTCATCGTGCATGTGTCGTCCGCCGAAGACGCCTTCCGCCTGGGCCAGTTCCCGGAGGATGCACGGGTGCTGGCCCGTGCCCATTGGCCAGGTCCCCTCAGCATCGTGGTGCCGCGTGCGCCTGATTGCCCGGTTTCCCTCCTGGCATCGGCCGGGCTTGAGTCGATCGCACTGCGGGTGCCGTCACATCCCGTGGCGCTCGAGCTTCTGCGCGAGGCCCATTGCCCCGTGGTGGCACCGAGCGCCAATCCCTCCGGCCGCGTCAGTCCGACCACGGCCGAACACGTGCGCCGCCACCTGACGGGCAAGGTCGCCGTCATCCTTGATGGCGGCCGCTGCAAGGTGGGCGTCGAGTCGAGCGTGGTCGGTTTTCTCGATGACGGTCCGAAGCTGTTGCGGCCAGGCGGCTTGCCCCGCGCCGAAATCGAGAAGACGATCGGCCGGAGCCTTGCCGTCGAGTCCCACGCCGCGCGGCCGCATGCGCCAGGGCAACTGCTCAGCCACTACGCACCGCGCGCCGAATTGCGTCTCAATGCCGAGGCGCCGCGCGACGGGGAAAGCTACCTGGGTTTCGGACCGCTGCACGATCACGGGCCCTACAACCTGTCGCGCAGCGGCGATCTGGTCGAGGCTGCGGCTGAGCTCTTTGGCCTGCTGCACGAGATCGACGCCACCGGCGTTGCCCGCATCGCCGTGGCACCGGTCCCGCATCACGGCCTGGGTGAAGCGATCAACGACCGTCTGCTGAGGGCAGCGGCACCCCGCGATTCCGCATGAAACCCAGTGCCGCCACGCTCGACCGGCTGGCCGCCGTCGTGGGCGAGGCCCATGCCATCCGCGACCCGGCCGCCATGGATGGTTACATGCGCGAATGGCGCGGCATCTGGTATGGCGTCTCGCCGATGGTGCTACGGCCTCGGTCCACCGACGAAGTGTCGCGGATTCTCGCCATCGCCAGCGAGACCGGCACCGCGATCGTGCCGCAATCTGGCAACACCGGCCTCAATGGCGGGCAGATTCCGCGCGACAGCGGTGCGGAAGTCGTTCTGTCGCTCGATCGCATGACCCGCATCCTCGATCTCGATGCCGCCGACAATACCATGACGGTCGAGGCCGGCTGCGTGCTGAAGGCGGTACAGGATGCAGCCGCGGCGGCAGATCGGCTCTTTCCTCTGAGCCTCGCGTCAGAAGGCTCCTGCCGCATCGGCGGCAACCTGTCGACGAACGCCGGTGGCCTCAACGTGATCGCCTATGGCAATGCCCGCGACCTTTGTCTCGGCCTCGAGGTGGTCTTGGCCGACGGCCGGGTCTGGAACGGGCTGAAGCGGCTGCGCAAGGACAATACCGGCTATGATCTGCGCGACATCTTCATCGGCGCCGAAGGCACGCTCGGGATCATCACTGCCGCCGTGCTCAAGCTCTTCCCGCGCCCGGAGCGTCACGAGACAGCCTTCATCGCCGTGCCCAGCCCGCAGGCCGCCGTCGATCTCCTGTCTCTGATCCGCGCCCGCAGCGGCAACCGCGTGGTGGCCTTCGAGCTCATCGCCGCGCTGGCGCTGCGCTTCACCGAACGCCATGCCGGCACGACCTCCCCCGTTCAGCAGGACTCGCCCTGGTACGTGCTGGCGGAACTCGCCGACCCCCTGCCCGACAGTTTCATGCCGCTGCTTGCCGAGGCGATGGACAGGGGACTGGTCATCGATGCCGCCATCGCCCAGTCCGAGCAGCAGCGCATGGATTTCTGGACCATCCGCGAGACAATTTCCGATTCCCAGAAACCGGAAGGCGGCTCGATCAAGCACGACGTCTCCGTTCCTGTCTCGCAGGTGCCACGCTTCCTGGCCGAGGCGGACCTGGCCGTGGAACGCTTCATGCCGGGCGCGCGCTTGGTGACCTTCGGCCACCTGGGCGACGGCAACATACACTACAATGTGTCTCAGCCGGTGGACATGGACACCAAGCGCTTCCTGGATCAGTGGAACGCCATGAACGACGTCGTCTTCGACGTGGTCGGGCGCCATGGCGGCTCGATCAGCGCCGAGCACGGCATGGGACGGCTCAAGGCGCATCACATGCCGCAGATCAAGAGTCCGGTGGAACTGGACATGATGCGCGGGCTGAAACGCCTCTTCGATCCGGGGAACATTCTCAATCCCGGGCGAGTGCTGCCGGAATGACCACGTTCCGCGAAATCGCGGATGCGGACGTCGAGGCCGTCGTGGCACTCTGGCAGGCCTGCGGGCTGACGCGCCCCTGGAACGATCCGTACAAGGACATTTCCTTTTCCCGCCAGGGTGCGGACTCCACGATCCTGGTCGCGGAACAGGACGGCCGCATCATCGCATCGGTCATGGTGGGACATGACGGGCACCGGGGCATGCTCTACTACGTTGCCGTCGATCCTTCCCTTCGCCGCGCGGGCCTCGGCCGGGCCGCCGTGCGCGCCGCCGAGGCCTGGCTCGGCCAGCGCGGCGTCTGGAAGGTCAATCTTCTGGTGCGCAGCGAGAATGAAGCCGTGCGCGGCTTCTACGAGTCGCTGGGTTACGAGGTCAATCCCGTGTTCTGCATGGCGCGGAAGATCGGGCCGTGACCGCCGGCGTCACCACCAGGCGCTACCGCCCGTCCGATCTCGATGCCGCCATCGCCATCTACCAGAGCGCCATTCGCGACGTCGCCAGCCGCGACTACGACGACCGACAGATCGCGGCATGGTCGACCGTCGACCGGGACGAATGGGAGCCATGGCGCCTGCGCTGCCCGACATGGATGGCCGAGGTGGGTGGTGAGCCCGCGGGCTTCTCCGACCTCGAACCGGACGGCCATCTCGACATGATGTTCGTCCATGCGCGCCATCAGGGGCGGGGCGTGGCTTCGGCACTTCTGAGCGAGGTCGAGACCATGGCCCGGAGGCTGTGCCTCACCCGCATCTTCACCGAAGCCAGCCTGACGGCGCGACCCTTCTTCGAGCGTCGCGGCTTCAGCGTCGTCGTACCGCAGGTCGTGACCTTCGATGACGTCACCTTCAAGAATTTCCAGATGGAACGGCTGCTCGCCTGACAGGACGTTTGCGGTGCCTAGAGCAGCTTCATCTGGGGCGACGCCTTCCCAGAAACCGGTTTCGGCGGCGGCGCATTGCGCTCGATGCGCGTGGCCTCGAGCGTGAAGTATCCATCGGGCGCAGGCCGAACCAGTTTCAGGGCCGCGTCCGGTTCGCCCGCAAGCCAGGTCTCATGGTCTTCCGGGGCAATGACGACCGGCATGCGGTCATGGATTTCGGATACCTCGCGGTTGGGTCCGGTGGTGACGATCACACCCGTCTCGATCTCCGATCCATCAGGCGCCATCCAGTGCTCCCACAGGCCGGCGAAGGCGAAGAGATCGCCATCAGGCCGATGAATGAAGTAGGGAATCTTCTTGCCAGGCACGTCGCCCAGCCATTCGTAGAAGCCATCGGCGGGAATGAGGCAGCGCCGCCGCCGGAAGGCATGGCGGAAGGACGGTTTCTCCGCCACGGTTTCGCCGCGGGCATTGATCAGAGGCTTGCCGGGCTTGAGCTCCTTCGTCCAGGACGGAATGAATCCCCAGCGGACCAGGGCGAAGCGGCGCTGTCCCTGCTCCATCCTGACGATGGCAATCGGACTGCCGGGCGCGACATAGGTCCGCGGCGGAAACTCCGGCGTGTCGAGGTAGTTGAACAGGGTGCGGGTTTCCTCCGCGCTCTTCCTGAGGCTATACAGTCCACACATGGAAGCAGTCTATTCCGATGCATGATCCACGGCAATTTCCCAGACTGGGCGCATCCGCCTGCGTCTGGCGCGATGGCCGCGTACTGCTGATCGAGCGGGCCAAGCCGCCACTGGGTATCTGGAGCCTGCCCGGTGGCCATGTGGAACCGGGAGAGACGGCCGCCGAGGCGGCGAGGCGCGAACTGGCGGAAGAGACCGGCATTGTCGCACAGCTCGAGACCTTCGTTGGCTTCTACGAGGTGATCCGGCGCGACGCCGCAGGCAGTGTCAGCCTGCACTACGCCATTGCCTGCTATGCCGGGCTGGCCCAGTCCGGCGAAGCCCGCGCCGGGAGCGATGCCGCCGCCTGCCGCTGGGTTCTACCCGGTGACGTCGGACCTTTGCTGCTGGCGCTAAATGTGCGCGACGCCATCGAACGTGCCCGGGCCATTCTAAATCTTTGATTCAAATGGGCACCCTGATGTTAACCTTCCTTTAAGGATCGAGTCGCCCCGGTCCCGGCAATTGCTAATGTGGTCGAGGGCGGCTGGTGGCCCGGTGGGGGGACAGCCGAGATGTCGCACGAAGTCTGGATGCCATGTTGAAAACCGAACTCAAGCCTGACCACGCAATCACGTCGGCCGAGGCCAAGCACCTTGCGCTGCGCTATCTGATGGAGGCTTGGGAAGAGGCGGTCTATGACGGCGTCGATCCTGATTGCCTGGCGACCGCGGCCATCTTCGCCGCATTGTCCGACATGATTGGCACCTATGGCGAAGAGCCCGTGGCAGCCATGTGCGAACGCCTGCCCGATCGGATTCGCGCCGGCGAATTCACGCTCTCCAAGACCCGTCAGTAAAACTAAAGAACGAGATCCATCAGCAGAGCGAAGCCGAAGGCCGCGATCAACACGCCGGTCCACCGGCTGATGCGGTCGAGCGTCCTCTCGGTCAGCTTCGACTTCAGGCGGTCCATGGCGAAGCTGATGAAGGCCCACCACAGGACCGACCCTAGCATCACACCCAGCACCGCCAGAACGGGCCGTTCCGGCGACTGCGACAATTTGAGGACCGGACTCATGGCGCCGAAGATCGCGAGATAGCCGAAGAGCGTGCCGGGATTGAAAGCTGTGAGCGCGAAGGTTCCGGCTCCCCGCTTCAACAAGGCGCCCGCACTGGCTTCGGTGCCTGCGTCCACGTCCGACAGTGCGATGTGCTGTCTTGCGGTCCGCACGCCGATCACCACGAGAAGGCAGCCGCCGGCCAGGGTCAGCGGCACGGTGAAATCGCGAATGAAGGTCTCGATCGACCGAATGCCATAGGCCGATACCGCCGCGAACAGCGTGTCGGCCACGACCGCGCCCAATCCAGCGACGAAGGCCGGCACGAAGCCCCGCCCGAGTGCGGCCCGAATGACGATGATGTTGACCGGTCCCAGCGGTGCCGACATGGCCAGACCGATGGCGATGCCGGCCAGCAGCAGCATCGGGTTCGGCACCTAGCGGATGTCGACCACGACGCGGCCGCGCACCTGGCCAGCCACGATCTCGGCGGCAATGCGTGGAACGTCATCGAGCTTCACATGCGTGGTGAGTTCCTTGAGCTTCGCAAGGTCAAGGTCGCGCGCGATGCGCGACCAGGCTTCCATGCGGCGCGGCATGGGTGTGCTCACCGAGTTCACGCCGATCAGCTTCACGCCGCGAAGGATGAAGGGCGCAACGGTGGTTGGAAGGTCCATGCCCTGGGCAAGGCCGCAGGCGGCCACGGTGCCTTCCGGGTTCATCTGAGAGATGACGTTGGCGAGCGTCACCGAGCCAACCGAGTCGACGCAGGCCGCCCAGCGCGACTTGGCGAGGGGCTTCACCGGCGTGTTGAATTCATTGCGGTCGACCACGCCGGCCGCGCCGAGGCTCTTGAGGAAGGGCTCTTCCGACACGCGCCCGGTGGAGGCGATGACCTTGTAGCCAAGATGCGCGAGGATCACGATGGCCGTGGTCCCGACACCGCCGGCCGCGCCGGTCACCAACACCTCGCCGTCGGATGGCTTGACCCCTTGCTCCTCCAGCGCCATCACGCAGAGCATCGCGGTGTAGCCCGCAACGCCCACGGCCATGCAGTCCGCCGGCGTCCAGCCCTTCGGCACCGGGACGAGCCACTCGCCCGAGACGCGGGCGAGTTCGGAGAAGCCGCCATTGTACTGTTCGCCCACGCCCCAGCCGTTCAGAACGACCTGATCGCCCTTCTTCCACCTTGCATTCGCCGACTCGCGCACCGTGCCGGCGAAGTCGATGCCGGGAATCAATGGGAACTTCCGGATGATCGGCCCCTTGCCGGTGATGGCCAGGCCGTCCTTGTAGTTGACGGATGAGTGGCTGACGTCGACCAGCACGTCGCCTTCGGTCAGTTCGCTCTCGTCCAGCGTCACGAAGTCGGCCCTCTGGCCCTGGTCGGTCTTGCTGATCTGGATGGCGCGGAAACTCATGGTCAATCCTTTCAAAGTGCCTCGACGAAACGGATGGGCTGTCCCTGGGCGGCACCGGTGATGGCACCGTCCCACATGGCGCGATGCCCGCGGATCATGGTACCCACGGGCCAGCCGGTCACCGTCATGCCGTGATAGGGCGTCCATTTGCAACGGCTTTCGATCCAGCCGTTGTCAATCTCGCGTCGCGCCTTGAGATCGACGACGGTGAAATCGGCGTCGTAGCCCTCGGCGATGCGGCCCTTGCCGGCAATCCCGAAAATGCGCTGCGGACCATGGCTGGTCAGGTCGACGAAACGCTCGATGCTGAGACGCCCCTTGCTGACGAAATCGAGCATGACGGGCACCAGCGTCTGCACGCCGGGCATGCCAGAGGGCGAAAGCGGGTAATCCTTCGACTTCTCTTCCAGCGTATGCGGCGCGTGGTCGGAGCCGATCACGTCGACGAGACCCGACTGAAGCGCTTTCCAGACGGCCAGGCGATGATGCGCCTCGCGCACCGGCGGGTTCATCTGGATTAGCGTGCCGAGCCGCGCATAATCCTCGAGCGCGAAGGAAAGATGATGCGGCGTCACTTCGACGGTGGCGATGTCGCGGTTCGCGGCAAGCAGCGGAAACTCGTCGGCCGTCGAGATGTGCAGCACATGGATGCGCTTGCCGGCCTCCCGCGCCAGCCGCAGCAGACGCTCGGTGCAGAGCCTCGCTGCCTCGGCATCGCGCCAGACCGGGTGGCTGGCGGGATCTCCTGTCCGCCGCTCGCCCTTGCGGTCGTTGAGCCGGTACTCGTCCTCGCTGTGGAAGGCCGCGCGACGGCGGATGTGCTTCAGGATCGCCGCAACGCCGGCATCATCCTCCACCAGCAGGCTGCCGGTGGACGAACCCATGAAGACCTTGATGCCGGCACAGCCTGGCAAGCGCTCGAAGTCGCCGAGGTGGGCCGCATTCTCGCGCGTGCCGCCCATGTAGAAGGCGAAGTCGCAGTGCATGCGGTTGCTGGCGCGGCCGACCTTGTCGGCCAGGGCCTCGGGCGTCACCGTCAACGGATTGGTGTTGGGCATCTCGAAGACGCCGGTCACGCCCCCCATCACCGCCGCGCGGCCCCCGGTTTCGAGATCTTCCTTGTGCTCGGCGCCGGGCTCGCGCAGATGCACCTGGCTGTCGATCACGCCGGGCAGGACATGGAGACCGGAACAGTCGATCACCTCCCCCGCCTGGCTTGCCGCGAAGGATCCGAGTCCCACGATCTGGCCGCCACTGACCGCGATGTCGCGCTGGCCAACCCCGTCATGGTTCACCACCGTGCCGTTCCTGAGGATCAGCTCTGCTGTCAGCGCCATCGGGCTTTCCTTGAATCTCCTGCCCCTCCTTCGTAAATGTGGACAGGGACCGAAGCAACACAGATGCAGAACATTGATTTCGCGGCAGGAACAAGGCCAGACCGGACGGCAATCCGCATCGCCGGGCCGGACGCCCGGCATTTCCTGCAGAATTTGCTGACCGCCGACATCGAGCACCTGGCCGGTGGCCGGGCGACCTATGCCGCGCTGCTGTCGCCACAGGGCAAGATCCTGTCGGATCTGTTCGTGACGGCGCAGGACGACGGATTCCTGCTCGATTGCGCGATTGCCCAGAAGGCCGACCTGCTCCGGAAGCTGGCGCTCTACAGGCTCCGGGCGAAGGTGACCATCGACGAGCTTGCGGACACGGCGATCATGGTCTCGCCCGCGGCCATCGCCAATGGCTGGCGTGACCCCCGGCTCGAAGCCATGGGCTGGCGGGCACTGGCCCGGCCGGGCGGCGCGGCATCGACGGGATACGATGCCGCGCGCATTTCCGCGGGCCTGGCTGACAGTGTCGCCGACATCGGCAGCAATCAGCTTTTCCCGCATGAGGCCAATCTGGACCAGCTTGGCGGCGTCAGCTTCACCAAGGGCTGCTACGTGGGACAGGAAGTCGTCTCGCGCATGGAACACCGCGGCACGGCACGGAGCCGAATCCTGCCGCTTGTCCTGGGGGGACCGGCTCCACCCTCCGGCAGCGACATCCGGTCCGGCGACAGGATGATCGGCACGCTGCTCTCCTCGGCCGGCATGCAGGGACTCGGCCTGATCCGCCTCGACCGGCTCGCAGAGGCCACGACGCCCCTGCTGACAGATGCTGTCACGGTCCGCGTGCAGAAACCCGCCTGGGCGCGCTATGATGTGCCCGGCGCGGAGGTCATGTCATGACGGCAGTGAAACACGAGGACGGCGTCTGCCGCTGCGGCTGGTGTGGCACCGACCCGCTCTACGTAGCCTATCATGACACCGAATGGGGTGTGCCCGAATACGACTCGCGGGCGCTCTTCGAGAAGCTGCTGCTCGATGGCTTCCAGGCCGGACTCTCATGGATCACCATCCTCAGGAAGCGCGACAACTTCCGCACCGCCTTCGACGGCTTCGATCCGGAGAGGATGGCGCGCTACACGCCGAAGAAGCTGGAGCGGCTGATGCAGGATCCGGGAATCGTGCGCAACCGGCTGAAGGTCGAGGCCAGCGTGACCAATGCCCAGGCCTATCTCGCCATCCCTGACTTCTCCGCATATCTATGGGACTTTCTCGATGGTCAGGTCGTCACCAACCGGCGCCGGAGTCTGAAGGATATTCCGGGCAAGACGCCATTGGCAGAGAAAATCTCGAAGGATCTCCAGAAGAAGGGGTTCCGTTTCGTCGGCCCCACCATCGTCTACGCCTTCATGCAGGCCTGCGGCCTGGTCAACGACCATCTCGTTTCCTGCCACCGCCATGAGGCCGTCGCCGATGCCGCGCGCCGCTGACGAGGCGCCACGCGCCTGGCAGCGCATGCTCTCGGGACGCAGGCTCGATCTGCTCGATCCCTCGCCGCTCGACATCGAGATCGAGGACATCGCGCATGGACTTGCAAGGGTGGCGCGCTGGAATGGCCAGACCAAGGGCGACCATGCCTTTTCCGTGGCCCAGCACTGCGTGCTTGTCGAGCAGATCGCCAGTCACACCGATCCGAAACTCGATCGCGCGGCGCGGCTTGCGGCCTTGCTGCACGACGCACCGGAATACGTGGTCGGCGACATGATCTCGCCGTTCAAGGCGGCGCTCGGCCTTGACTACAAATCCTTCGAGAAACGCCTGCTGGCCGCCATCCACATCCGCTTCGGATTGCCGCCGGCAACGCCCGAACGGCTGGAAGCGGCGATCAAGAAGGCGGATCGTGTCGCTGCCTATCTCGAGGCCACGCAGCTTGCTGGCTTCACCATTCCGGAGGCGGAGAAATTCTTTGGCCGCCCCAGGGCGCTGGACGGCAACGGCTCGCAGAAGTTCCATCGCCTCAAGCCGCTGCCGCCCACCGAAGCCTCCGCCCTCTTCCTCAGGTCGTTCGCCAGACTCAGTTGACCGCATGATCGTCGTCTGCCCGCTCAACAAGGCCCAGGATCTGGTGCAGCGCCACGAGGCCTCGCACGTCGTGAGTCTGCTCGGCCCGGACACGCCACACCGCAGTTTCGCGCGTATCGCGGCCGACCGTCATCTCAGACTCACCTTTCACGACATCGCGCAGGCGAGCGACGGCCTGACATCCGCCAGCGCCGCAGATGCCGAGCGCCTTGTGAGCTTCATCACTGGTTGGCCGCGCGAAAGGCCGATGCTGATCCATTGCTGGGCCGGCATCAGCCGGTCCACCGCGGCCGCCTACTCGGCGCTGTGCCTGCTGCGCCCCGACGCGGACGAGGCGGAGCTCGCCAGGGAACTGCGGGAGGCCTCTCCCTCCGCCACGCCCAATCGCCTCATCGTGTCACTGGTCGATGACCTGCTGGGTCGCGAGGGCCGCATGTTGCGCGCCATCGATGCCATCGGCCGCGGCGCCGACGCCTTCGAAGGCACACCCTTCACGCTGAAGGTGTGACGTCTTTCAGCAAGGCCCGGCCCGTCGCCGAGGGATTGATCCCTACGTCCCGCTGTGCGCGTAGTCCCAATAGAGCTGCCGCGCCTTGGCCATCACCGGTCCCGGCTGCAGATACCGCTCGCCCGCGCGCGTTACCGGCATGACCTTGGCGTAGTTGCCGGTCGAGAAGACCTCGTCGGCCTCGAGAAACTCCTGCCACCGGATGCTGCGCTCATGAACCGCAACACCCGCCTTGCGCAGAAGCTGGATGACGCGTTGCCGGGTCACGCCATTCAGGAAGGTGCCGTTGGGAACGGGCGTATGCGCGGCACCATCCTTGACCAGCCAGATATTCGCCGTTGCGAGCTCGGCCACATGCCCCAGCGGATCGAGCATGACGGCATTGTCGAAGCCGCGCGCCCTGGCCTCACGCATGGCGCGGGCTGAGTTGGGGTAGTGGCAGGCCGCCTTTGCATCGGTCGGCGCATATTCGAAGGACGGCCGCCGGAAGGGCGAGACCGTGACCGAGAATCCCTTCAGCGGCGGCATGGGTGAATCATAGACGCTCACGGAAAACTCCGTCGCCTCGGGATCGACGTCGACGAAGCCGTCGGCAGCCCAGAACATCGGCCGGAGATAGAGCTCCGCACCCTTCGGGAACTTGGCGATGCCCTCGCGGATCAGCTCTTCGATCTCGCCGGCCGACTTGATCAGCTTCAGCCCGAAGCTTTCGGCCGAGCGCACGATGCGCTGGCAATGAAGGTCGAGATCGGGGGCGGTATCCTCGAAGGCGCGCGCCCCGTCGAAGACGCAGGACCCGAGCCAGGGCGCGTGTGTCATCGGGCCCATCAGCATCGGGTTGCCCTTGTGCCAGGCACCGCGGTACCAGGTCCAGGCGGTCTTCTTGTCATCCGTCCAGCTCATGCGATGTCTCCCAAAGACTCGGCGCGCGGAGTACCGGCTCACGGAATTGCAAGCCAGCGCCGTTCCCGCCCGGCGTTCACCGCCGTTTCCACCACCTTCTGAATTTCCCAGGCCTCGCGGAAATCGGGCCCGGCCTTGGGACCTCCGGCGACCTCGCCCAGGAACTCCGCCGCCTCGATGGTCTTGAGGTCGTTGAAGCCCAGCTGGTGCCCGGCCGCGCGGCAGAAGTTCATGTAGGGCGGGTGTTGCGGACCGGTCTCGATCCTGGCGAAACCGGCCTCGCGCGGATTGCCGCCTGTCTTGTAGACGTGGAGCTCGTTGAAGCGCTCTTGCGTGAAGAGCAGTCCGCCCTTTGACCCATAGACCTCGAAATCCAGCTGCATCTTCCGGCCGTTTGCCACCCAATTGGCTTCGATGGTGCCGCCGCAGCCCCGCGCGAAGCGCAGCATCATGCGGGCGATGTCATCGGTTTCGATGGCAACACGTTCGGCAGATCCGGGCGCCTTCGGCCGTGACTTGACGATGGTCTCAATGTCGGCCGTGACCTCGGTCATTGGACCCAGCAGAAACCGCGCCATGCCGATGATGTGGGAGCCCAGGTCGGCAATCACGCCAGGACCGCCCTTTGGATCCTGCCGCCAGGTGAAGGGACTGTCGGGACTCACCATGTAGTCCTCGGCATGAATGCCGCGGAAGCCGTTGATCTCGCCCAGCTCGCCTGCGGCGATCATCTCGCGGGCCAGCTTCAGTACCGGGTTCTTGATGTAGTTGTAGCCGACCTGGGTCCGCACGCCGGACTTCTCGGCCACGTCCATCATCTCGCGCGCTTCCGCTGCCGTTGGCGCCAGCGGTTTCTCGCAGTGGACATGCTTGCCCGCCTTCGCGGCGGCAATCGCCATCTCCTTGTGCAGCGTGTTGGGCGTGGTGATCGAGATCACCTGGATCTGCGGGTCGTCCAGAAGCTTGCGCCAGTCCGCGGTGGAGGTCTCGAAGCCGAACTGCGTGGCGAAGGACTTTGCCGCCTTCGCATCGACATCGGCCACGCCGCGCAGCTTCACGCGCGGGATATCGGGAAACACCGCAGGTGCCGCGCGATAGGCATAGGCGTGGGCCCCTCCCATGAAGCCCGTGCCGATCAGTCCGTATCCGATCTCCGCCATGAACGCTCCTCACACAACCGTGTATCCAGCCGCGGCCATGACGCGCAGCAGTTCCTTGTGGCCGACCTCCGCCATCTTCAGCGGCGGCGCTTTCTTCGGATCCTGTTCCGCCTCGACAACGAACCAGCCTTCGTAACCGTAGCCCGCGAGCTTCTTCACGATGGCCTCGAAGTCGAGCGAGCCGTCGCCCGGCACCGTGAACGCACCCTTGACCACGGCATCGAGGAAGCTCTCCTTCTTGCGGTCAAGGCCGTTCACGACGCCCATGCGGACGTCCTTGGTGTGCACGTGGCTGATGCGCCGGTGATGCTTGTCGATGACGCGCAGCACGTCGCCGCCGGCAAAGGCCATGTGTCCGGAGTCGTAGAGCAAGGGCAGGCCCTCCCCCGAGTGCTTCATGAGGAGATCGAGTTCGGGTTCCGTCTCGATCACGGCGGCCATGTGATGGTGATAGGAGATCGGCATGCCCTGGTCGGCGCACCACTCGCCGAAGGCCGTCATCTTGCGGCCGTAGACCTTGATCTCATCCTCGCTCAGCCTGCGCTTGGTGGCCAGCGGCTTGGTGCGATCGCCCTGGATCGTGCCGGCGGTCTCGCCATAGACGATGCAGGGCGCCTTCATGGCCTTGAACAGGTCCATCTGCGGCCGGATGCGGTCCTTCTCCTTCTCGATGTCGCCATCGAGCAGCAGGCCCGAGAACCAGCCGCCGCAGACGCTGATGCCGTAGCGGTCGAGGATCGGCCCCAGCACCTTGGGATCGAGCGGGAAGCGGCGGCCCGTTTCCATGCCGGTGAAGCCGGCGACGCTCGCCTGGCGCAGGCATTCTTCCAGCGACACGTCGTCGCTCAATTCCGCGAGGTCGTCGTTCCACCACGCGATCGGGGCAATGCCCAGTTTGGCCTTCATGTCTGACTCCGGAGTTAGACGCCGACGCGCTGCTTCTTGCGCACGTCAGCCTGATACTTGGCCGCCTCGCGCACGCCATCGCGCTGGCTCACCTGCGGCACGCCCACGTCCCACAGCGCATCGCCCGGCGTCCAGGTATAGGCGTCAGAGACGATGGAGATGACGGTGGTGCGGTCGGTGGTCTTGGCCCAGTCGAGGGCCTGCTCCAGCTCCGCCAGGCTCTCCACCTTGCGCGCCAGCGCTCCCATCGATTCGGCGTGCTTCACGAAGTCGACGCTGAACGGCTCCTTCACCTTGCAGTCCTTGATCAGGTTGTTGAAGGAGGCGCCGCCCTTGAAGTTCTGCAGGCGGTTGATCACCGCGTAGCCGCCATTGTCGCAGACGATGACGATCAGCTTGTGGCCGGTGAGCACCGTCGAATAGATGTCCGAGTTCATCATCATGTAGGAACCGTCGCCCACCATCACGATGGTCTCGCGGGTGGGATCGGCCATGGCCGCTCCCCAGCCGCCGGCGATCTCATAGCCCATGCAGGAGAAGCCGAATTCGAGATCGAAACTGTGCGGGGACTTGATCCGCCAGTTCTTCATGGTCTCGCCCGGAAGGCCGCCCGCGGCGGTAATCATGTAGTCGCGCTTGCCCGCCTTCCTGTTCACCACGCCCACGACCTGGGCATAGGTCGGCACCGGCGCGTTGGTGGGCTTCTGGTAGCCGTCCAGCGCCTTGTCCCATTGGGCGAAGAGGTCGCGCGCCTGGGACGTCCATTTGGCATCGGCCTTCCAGCCCTTGAGACCGGCCGCGAGTTCCTCCACCGATTCCCTGGCGTCGCCGACCACGGCCAGCGCGCGGTGCTTGGTGGCATCCCAGCGTGCCGCGTTGATCGAGATGAACTTGGCATCCTGCCCAAAGACGGTCCAGGAGCCGGTGGTGAAGTCCATGAGCCGCGTGCCGATGGCGATGATGACGTCAGCTTCGGCGGCCAGGGCATTGGCGGAGGTCGAGCCGACGATGCCGATGGGCCCGGCATAGGCAGGGTTGTCGTGCGTCACCGTGCTCTTGCCGGCAATGGTCTCGGTCAGCGGAATGCCATGGTCGAGCGCGAACTTCGCGACCACGTCCTCGGCCCCCGAATAGCGTGTGCCGCCGCCGGCGATGATCAGCGGGCGCTTGGCCGACTTGAGCAGGTCGATGGCTTTCGCCAGGCGCTTTCGGTCGGGGCGCGGGCGCGGGATCTCGTGCACCGTCGGCGCGAAAAAGGCCTCCGGATAGTCGCAGGCCACCTCCTGGATGTCCTGCGGCAGGGCGATGAAGGCGGGGCCGCAATCGGCCGGGTCGAGCAGGCAGGCCACGGCCTGCGGCAGCGAGGAGATGATCTGCTCGGGATGCACGATGCGGTCCCAGTAGCGCGTGACCGCCTTGAAGGCGTCGTTCACGTTGATGGTGGGATCGCCATAGTGCTCCACCTGCTGCATGACCGGGTCGGGCCTGCGGTTCACGAAGGTATCGCCCGCGAGAATCAGGATCGGCAGGCGGTTCGAGTGGGCGACGCCTGCCGCCGTCATCATGTTCATCGCGCCGGGGCCAATCGAGGAGGTTGCCACCATGATCTGGCGGCGACGTTTGGCCTTGGTGAAGCCAATGGCCGCCAGTGCCATGGACTGCTCGTTCTGGCCGCGCCAGGTGGGCAGGACATCCTTCACAGCCTCCAGCGCTTCCGACAGGCAGGTCACGTTGCCATGGCCGAAGATGGCGAAGACGCCGGGAAACAGCGGAACCTTTTCCCCGTCCACCAGTGTGAACTGATTGCACAGGTAGCGCACGAGGGCCTGGGCCATCGTCAAGCGGACGGTCGACATCGCGGTCTCTCCCAACACAGATGGAACGTTTGACATATTTTATGCTGTTGATAGAACGTTTATTGCAAATGCACCTCTGCAGCAAGACATAGTGCAGCAAAAATCCATGCCTGCGTCACCATGCCAGACAAAAGATTTCCGCGCGGCCACCTGGCTTGACAGGATTCCGGCGCCGCACCCATGCTTGCCGGCGCAACCTTCCATCGGAGGACCAAGATGATCCCCAACGGCATCCGCACACGCTGGGCCGAAGGCAAGCCCGTGATCAACGGCTGGCTGTCGACATCGTCCGCCTTCGTGGCCGAGATCATGTCGGCGCAGGGTTATGATTCGCTCACCATCGACCTTCAGCACGGCCTGGTGGGCTACGAGGCGGCCACCGCCATGCTCCAGGCGATGCGCGCGAACCCGGTGACGCCCATGGTGCGGGTGCCCTGGCTCGACCCGGGCGACATCATGAAGGCGCTGGACGCCGGCGCCTATGGCATCATCTGCCCGATGATCAACAGCCGGGCCGAAGCGGAACGGCTGGTGTCCTACATGCACTATCCGCCGCAGGGCCAGCGCAGTTTCGGGCCAACCCGCGCCGTCTTCGCGGCCGGTGCCGACTACGGCCAGAAGGCCGATGGCGAAATCCTCGCCTTCGCGATGATCGAGACGGCAGAGGCGATGAAGAATCTCGACGAGATCGTGACCACGCCGGGCCTCGACGGGGTCTATATCGGGCCGGCTGACCTCACCCTGGGGCTTACCGGCCGGAAGTATCCCACCGGCTTCGACCGCGAGGAGCCCGAGATGATCGAGGCCATTCGCCATGTGCTGGAACGATCGCATGCCGCCGGCATCCGGGCCGGCATCCACACCGGATCGGCGGCCTATGCTGCCAGGGCCGTTGGCTGGGGCTTCGATCTGGTGACCATCTCCAATGACGTGCGGCTGCTGGCCGGCGCGGCCCAGGCGAGCGTGGCCGCCGCCCGCAAGGCCATCGGCGAGCAGGCCGAGGCAGCCAAGCCCGCGAGCGGGTACTGACATGCCGCATGTGCTGCTGGCCGGGCCCATTCACGACGATGGCATGGCGGTTCTTCATGAGGCGCCGGGCTTCACCCTGAAACTGGTGAACGAGATCTCGACCGAGTCCTACGCTCCCTTCGTGGGGGACGCCGATGCCATCCTGATCCGGACCCAGCCGCTGCCGGCCTCCGTCATCGCGACGGCGCCGCGCCTGAAGATCGTCTCGCGCCATGGCGTGGGCTACGACGCGGTGGACGAGAAGGCGCTCACCGCCCGCAAGATTCCGCTCGCCGTCGTCGGCGACGTGAACTCCCGGGCGGTGGCCGAACACACGCTGATGCTCATGCTGTCGGCCGCCCGGCGCACGGTGGCCCATGACAGGGCCATCCGCCAGTCTGGCTGGAACATTCGCAACCGGTTCGAGACCGTGGAACTCGACGGCAAGACGCTGCTGCTCGTCGGCTTCGGCCGGATCGGACGGCGGGTGGCGGAACTGGCGCGCGCCTTCGGCATGCAGGTCCTGGCCCATGACCCCTTCATGGGCGCCGAGGCCATCTCGGCCCATCAGGCAGAGCCGGTCGCGCGGCTGGACGATGGCCTGCCGCGAGCCGACTATGTCTCGCTTCATGTGCCGCTGGTGGCTGGCGGACCCGTGATCGGTGCGGCGCAGCTGGCCCTCATGAAGCCCGGTGCCATCCTGATCAATGCCGCCCGCGGCGGGCTGGTGGACGAACTGGCGCTCGATCAGGCGCTGACGTCCGGCAGGCTCGGCGGCGCGGGCCTCGATGTCTTCGCCCAGGAGCCGCCGCGCGCGGAAAACCCCCTGCTCGCCAATCCCCTGGTGACGCTCAGTCCCCATTCCGCGGGGCTGACGGCCGAATGCGCCGCGCGCATGGGAGTGGCCGCGGCCCGCAACATCGTCGACTACTTCACTGGCAAGCTCGATCCCGCGCTGGTGGTCAACGCCGCGGCGATCGGGTTCAAGGAAGGATAGGCTGGCTCAGCCTTCGTAGAAGATGTGGCGGCCGATCTTGATGAGGCGGCGCATGTTCTTCGCCCAGCGCGGATTGACATAATCCGCATGATAGTTGGTCGCCGAACCGATGGCGGCGACCTTGGCGTCGCCGGCGATGGCCAGCTGGGCGATTCGCTTGGCGTTGGCCCAGGCGGCGGGGCTCTTCACGTCGTCCGGCAGACCGTCGCAGGCAAAGGAAAACTGGCAGGAATTGCGCGATCCGGAGCCCTGATAGACGACGCCGCAGATGCTCTTGGGATAATCCGGATGCTTGACGCGGTTGAGGATGACCTTGGCCACCGCAAGCTGGCCCAGTTCGGTTTCGGAGCGGGCCTCGAAATAGACGGCGCGGGCGAGGCAGTTCTCTTCGGCCAGCTGAACCCGGCGCTGCGCCACGGCCTTCTGCTTGTCGGCGCGTTTGAGCTTGAAGGCCTGCTCGATCTTGGAGCGTGGCGGCGTCAGGGCCAGCTGGACCTCTTCCTTGCCTTCGTCCGGCTCATCCTTGAGATTGACCGAGGCCGGCACGATCTTCACGGCCGTCTTGGGAGTCTCCGGCAGCACCTGGACATGCACCAAACCACTGTCACCCTTGCCGGAATCCACCACCACCTGTTCGGGGAGCGCGGCTTCGGCATTGACGGTCGAATAAGTCACATTGTTGGTGAGGAGCGAGCCCTTGGCCACGATATTGGTGGTGGGCGAGGCAATGCTGGCGAGGCTGTCGTCGGGAGCCGCATTGTGGGCCACAGCGTTCTTGCCCATGTAGTGGCCGGCAAAGGCAAAGGAGGCGACCAGCATGATGCCCCCGAGCACCATCGGCCCGTATTCCCGGAAGGCGCCGCGGCGCTCTTCAATCGGGAAATCGTCCAATTCGGGTGGCCGCACTGGCCGGAACTTGCGCCCTGCTGTTCTCACTTACCCTCGACTTACCGTTCGCCGCGTTGGTTGCGGTCGCCTTAATCAGCGGTAGTTTACCCAAGTCCCGTTTAGCATAGGTTAACCATGCGGGCAACCCAAAGACGCCATTTTTCCGCCCCCGATATGGCATTGCAACAAAATGGTTAACCTCTTGATCTAATTTGTAACAATCAGGTCGCCGCGAGGCTTGCCTGAGCAGCGGCAAGGCGGGCGATGGGCACCCGGAAGGGCGAGCAGGAGACGTAATCCAGTCCCGTCCGCTCGCAAAAGGCGATGGATGCCGGATCGCCACCGTGTTCGCCGCAGATCCCGAGCTTGATACCTGGGCGGGCGGCCCGGCCGCGCTCTGCCGCCATCCGCACCAGCTCGCCCACGCCTTCGATATCGAGCGTCATGAAGGGATCAGCGCGGAAAATGCCCTTGGCCGTGTATTCCCCGATGAATCGCGCCGCATCGTCGCGGCTGATGCCAAAGGTGGTCTGGGTCAGGTCGTTGGTGCCGAAGGAGAAGAACTCGGCGGTCTGGGCGATTTCGCCGGCCCGCAGCGCCGCCCGGGGCAGTTCGATCATGGTGCCGACCTGATAGTCGATCACCACGCCCGATTCGCGTGCGACGTCCTTTGCGACCGCCACGATTCGCTGGCAGACGGCATCCAATTCGGCCTTGCTGGCGACGAGCGGGACCATCACTTCGGGAATCGGGGCCTTGCCCGACTTCCGGGCCACGGCGGTGGCCGCCTCGAAGATGGCGCGGGCCTGCATTTCGGCGATCTCGGGATAGGTGATCAGCAGTCGCACGCCGCGATGACCCAGCATGGGGTTGAATTCATCGAGCTCCGCCACCCGGCCCCGCAGGATGTCCGGATTGGCGTTCATCTCGTCGGCCACCTCCTCGATCTCGTGGTCGGCATGCGGCAGGAATTCGTGCAGCGGCGGATCGAGCAGGCGGATGGTCACGGGCAGGCCCGCCATGATCTCGAAGAGCTCGATGAAGTCCTGGCGCTGCATGGGCAGGAGCTTGGCCAAGGCCGCCTTCCGCGCCTCCAGCTTGTCGGCGAGGATCATCTCGCGCACCGCCAGGATGCGGCTGGTCTCGAAGAACATGTGTTCGGTGCGGCACAGGCCGATTCCCTCGGCCCCGAAGTCGCGGGCGATGCGCGCATCCAGCGGGGTCTCGGCATTGGCCCTGACCTTCATGCGGCGAAGGCCATCGGCCCAGGACATGAGCTTGGCGAAATCGCCCGAAAGGGCGGGCTTGATGGTCGGCACCTCGCCCCGGATCACCTGCCCCGTCGCGCCGTCGATGGTAAGGATCTCGCCCTTCTTGAGCGTCACGCCCAGGGCGCTCAGCGTTCCCGTGGCATGGTCGATCCGAAGCCCGCCCGCCCCCGACACACAGGGCTTGCCCATGCCGCGCGCCACCACGGCGGCATGCGAGGTCATGCCGCCCCGCGCCGTGAGAATGCCTTCGGCGGCATGCATGCCGTGAATGTCTTCCGGGCTGGTTTCGAGGCGGACCAGGATGACCTTGCGGCCAAGGGCCTTGGCCCGCTCGGCCTCGTCGGCGTCAAAGACAATCTCGCCCGAGGCGGCGCCCGGCGAGGCCGGCAGTCCGGTTGCGATGACGTCGCGCTTTGCCTTTGGGTCAAGCGTCGGATGCAGCAGCTGATCGAGGGAAGAGGGATCGATGCGGAGCACGGCGTCGGCCCTGTCGATCAGCCCCTCCTCCGCCATGTCGATGGCGATCTTGAGCGCCGCCTTGGCCGTGCGCTTGCCGGTCCGTGTCTGCAGCATCCAGAGCTTGCCCTCCTGGATGGTGAATTCCATGTCCTGCATGTCGCGGTAGTGCCGCTCGAGCTGGTCGAAGAGGCGGCGCAACTCAGCGAAGACGCCAGGCATCAGCGCCTCCAGCGACGGAGCCGTGGAGCCCGCCTCGATCCGCGCCTGCTCGGTGATGTTCTGCGGCGTGCGGATGCCTGCGACCACGTCCTCGCCCTGGGCATTGACCAGGAACTCGCCATAGAGTTCGCGGCTGCCGGTGGAGGGGTTGCGCGTGAAAGCCACGCCGGTGGCGCTTGTCTCGCCCATGTTGCCGAAGACCATGGCCTGGACATTGACCGCCGTGCCCCAGTCGTCGGGAATGGCATTGAGCTTCCGGTAGGTCACGGCACGGGCGCCGTCCCAGGACCTGAACACCGCCCCGATGGCGCCCCAGAGCTGTTCGCCCGCATCCTGCGGGAAGGGCTTGGCGGTGGCCTCTTCCACCAGCGCCTTGTAGCGGGCGATCAGGCCCTCCCACTCGGCGGCGGCGATCTCGGTGTCGAGGCTGTAGCCCCGCTCGTCCTTGAATCCCGAGAGGATCTCCTCGAACTCGGCATGGTCGACGCCCAGCACCACGTCGGAATACATGCTGATGAAGCGGCGATAGCTGTCGAAGGCGAAGCGGCGGTCGCCCGAACGCCGCGCCAGGCCCTCGACCGTCCGGTCGTTGAGGCCGAGATTGAGCACCGTGTCCATCATGCCGGGCATGGAGGCCCGCGCGCCCGAGCGGATCGAGACCAGCAGCGGATTGTCGGCATCACCGAAGCGCTTCCCCACGATGCGGCCAATTTCGGCCAGGGCCTGGTCCACCTGTGTGGCGAGGCCCTCGGGATAGCTGCCGCCGCCGGTCGAAAAGGCGGTGCAGACTTCGGTTGTGATGGTGAAGCCGGGAGGGACCGGCAGACCGAGATTTGCCATCTCGGCCAGATTGGCGCCCTTGCCGCCGAGCAGCGCCTTCATCTCGGCCCGGCCCTCCGCCGAACCGCCGCCGAAGGCATAGACGAATTTGGAAGATTCCGCCGCCATGCGAGTCACTCTCTAACGGGTTGCTCAGATCGAAAAACGCTTAGCGGGCGGCGGCCCGGACGGATTCAAACCACAGAACCCCCGTGAGTGCAACGCAATATCGCAGATGCGTCAGGCTGCCGGTGAGGCCCGCCCGACCATGTGGCCCGGCGTCCGCACATAGAGGATCCACAGTGCGATTCCGAGATTCAGCACATTCCAGGCAATGCCGTTGAGGAAAGCGGCGCGGTAGGAACCGGTCCAGTCATAGATCTCCCCCGACAGCCAGCCGCCCAGCGCCATGCCGAAGACGGTGGCAGTGAGCACCATCGAGATGCGCGACCCCGCCTCGCGCGCCGGGAAATGATCACGGATGATCAGCGCGTAGCTGGGCACGATGCCGCCCTGCGACAGGCCGAAGATGGCCGACACGATGTAGAGGGACATGAGTCCGTCGAAGGGGATGTAGAAGATCAGGGCGAGCATCTGCAGGAAGGATCCGGCGATGAGCGTTGCCAGCCCGCCGATGCGGTCGGCGATGAATCCGGAGGCCAGCCGGCTGAGCACGCCGAAGCCCAGCATGAGGGAGAGCATCTCGGCGCCTCGCGCCGGGCCATATCCCAGGTCGGCGCAGTAGGCCACGATATGGACCTGCGGCATGGACATGGCCACGCAGCAGGACAGCCCCGCGAGGACCAGCGCCGGATAGAGCATGGGATGGGACGGAAGCAGGCCCCTGCGGCCGCCGGCCTGGCTGGCCGGACTGGCGCTGTCGTCGAAATGCGGACGCCGGCGCAGGAACTGGGCCAGAGGCAGCATCACCACCAGACAGATCACGCCCACGGCCATGTAGGTCGTGCGCCAGCCATGGGTCTCGATGGCACGCTGCAGGAAGGGCGGCCAGACGGTGCCGGCGATGTAGTTGCCGCTAGCGACGATCGCCACCGCGATGCCGCGCTGGCGCAGGAACCATTGCGACACGTCGGCCACCAGCGGGCCGAAGGTGGCGGCACTTCCGGCGAAGCCGATCAGAAGGCCCTGGACGAGGAGCAGTTGCAGGTAGGATTGCGACAGCGCCGCCAGCATGAAGCCGGCGCAGAGCGATATGCCCGCGATCGACAGTGGCAGGATGATGCCGAACCGGTCGGCCACCTTGCCCATGGTGAAGCCGCCGGCGGCGAAGCCGATGAATGTCACCGTATAGGGGAGCGAGGCCCCGGCCCGGTCGATGCCGAATTCCTGCTGGATGGTGGGGATGGCCACCACGACGATCCACAGGCCGATGCCGCCGAAGATCGCGAGGACGAGGGAAACCACCAGCCGGATCCAGGCATATCGGCTGTCGGGGACGGCGGCGACTGTCATGCAGACTTGCTACGCGACCCCGCCGGCGAGGTCAAAGCCAGTTGCCGCAGATCGTCCGGTCCTGATTTGCATGGCGGTTGCAATGATGGCGCGAATGCCGCATCCAGTGGACGGGCGGACGGCGAAGACACGGGCGATTCAAAATGAATATCCTTCGCATGCGGTTCTGGCTGATGCTGGCCGCGCTTCTTGCCATCGCTGCCGTCCATGCCGGTCTTGCCGTGACCCTGTCGCGCTTGGTGAGCGACCAGCTGGTGCAGCGCGAGGCCCAGGTGACGCAGGAATTCCTCGACAGCCTCCTCTCGGCCGAAGGCAGCGCCGCGACACTCTTCGACCAGCCCGCCCCCAGCGCTGCGCTCACCTCCTTTGCCGCTCATGTCAAAAGCCTTCCCGGCATTCTCCGCGCCATCGTCTATGGGCCGGACGGGTTCATCCGCTACTCCACCGAGGACCGCCTGACGGGGCTGCAGTTCAAGGACAATGCCGACCTGCAGCAGGCCATCAGCGGCCGCATCGTGACCCGCCTCGAAGACATGGACGACGCCCGCAAGGACGAGCAGCTGGCGCTCAATCGGGAGCCAGGCGGAAGGCTTGTGGAGACCTATGTGCCGGTTCACGGCGCCGACGGCAAGGTGGTGGCGGTGGTGGAACTCTACCGCAGCGGCGATGCCATCGAACAGGTGGTCTCCGGCATCAGGCTGCGCATCTGGGTGGCCGCGGCGCTGTCGGCAGCCATTCTCTTCGCGCTCTTCGCCGGCGTGACGGCCCTGCGCCAGCGCATCCGCGGCTGACGCGGCCGTCAGCCTTCGATCTTCGAGAAATCGGCGACGTCGAGGGTTGCCTGTCGGATGCGGTTCAAAAGCCGCAGCCGGTTCTCGCGGAAGGTGGCGTCCTTGTCGTTCACCGTCACATGCTCGAAGAAGGCGTCGACGGGCGCACGCAGCTTGGCGATCGCCGCCATGGCACCTTCGAAATCCTCCTGCTCGAGCGCCTTGCGGGTCTGGCCCGTCGCCACCGTGATGGCCGAATGGAGCGCCTTCTCCTCGCCCTTGATCAGCTGGTTGATGTGGACGTCGCCCTCGTAGGTCTTGCCGTCCTTCTTCTCTTCGATGCGGAGGATGTTGGCGGCGCGCTTCACGCCGGCGAGAAGATTCCTGCCGTCATCGGTCTCGAGGAACTTCGACAGCGCGTCGACGCGCTTCACGACCAGCAGCAGATCGTCCTGGTTGCCGAGCGCGAAGACCGCGTCGATCAGATCGTGGCGGGCGCCCTGCTCTTTCAGATGCACCTTCAGCCTGTCGGCGAAGAAGGCGAGGAGGTCCGAACGATACATCTGATCAGACTTCTCTTCGATTCCGATGCCCTTGCGCTGACCGTTGCTACCGGTTCCGGCAAAGTAAGCGTCCAAGAAAACCATCGAAAGATTCAATCGAAGCGACTTCTCCAATATTGTTCGGATCACACCAAGTGCGGCACGCCGCAGCGCATAAGGGTCCTTCGAGCCGGTCGGCTTTTCGTCGATGGCCCAGAAGCCCACCAGCGTGTCGAGCTTGTCGGCCAGCGCCACGGCCTGGCCCACGCGCGAGGCGGGGATGGTGTCGCTGGGGCCCAGTGGCTTGTAGTGATCGCGGATGGCATCGGCCACCTCGGCGTCGATGCCTTCTTCCAGCGCATAGTAGCGGCCCATCACGCCCTGCAGTTCGGGAAACTCGCCCACCATGCCCGTGACCAGGTCGGCCTTGGCGAGCCGCGCGGCGAGCTTCGCCTTCTCGACATCGGCGCCAATCGTCCTGGCGATCTCGCCGGCCAGCGCCTCGATGCGCGCCACACGCTCGCCCTGGCTGCCGAGCCTGGCGTGGAAGGTGATGGTGTCGAGCTTCTTGGCCCAGTCGGCGAGCTTCACCTTGCGGTCCTGGTCCCAGAAGAACGTCGCGTCGCTGAGGCGCGCGGCGATGACCTTGTTGTTGCCGGCCACGATGATCTTGCCACCGTCGCGGGCGACCAGGTTCGCCACCAGCAGATACTTGTTGGCCAGGCGCCCGGTCTTGATCTCGCGCAGGCAGAAGCACTTCTGGTTGTTCTTGATGGTGGTGACGATCACTTCCGGCGGCACGCCAAGGAAGCTCTCGTCGAAGCTGCCCATCAGCACCACCGGCCATTCGACCAGACCCGCCACTTCGCGCAGCAGGCCTTCGTCCTCGATCAATTCGAGTCCCTGCGCGAAGGCGAGATTGCGGGCTTCGGTGCGGATGGTCTCGGCGCGCGCGGCGGCATCGACGATGACAAAGGATTTGTGCAGCTTCTGCGCATAGTCCTCGAAGCGGCGCACCTTGATGTTCCGCTCGCCCATGATGCGATGGCCATGCGTGACATTGCCGCTGACGATGCCGTCGACCGCGAGCGGCACGATTTCGCCGTCGAAGGTGCAGACGATGGAGTGGAGCGGCCGCACCCAGCGAAGCGCGCCTGCGCCCCAGCGCATCGGCTTGGGCCAGGGGAACTTGCGGATCGTGTCGGGCAGCACTTCGGCCACGATCTCGGTGGCAGGGCGGCCCGGCCTGCGGATGACGGCGGTGTAGAACTTGCCCTTCTTGTCGTCCTGGACCTGCAGCTTGTCGAGGCTGAGGCCGGTCGACTTCAGAAAGCCATCGATGGCGGGCTGCGGCGCATCCACGCGCGGGCCCTTGCGTTCCTCCGCGACGTCGGCGGCCTTGGCGTTCAGGCCTTCGACCGACAGAACGAGACGGCGCGGCCCGCCATGCGCCTGCGCGCCCTCATAGGTGAGGCCGGCGGCAACCAGACCGTCGGTCACGAGCTGACGCAGATCCTGCGCCGCCCTGGTCTGCAGGCGTGCGGGAATCTCTTCGGAAAAGATCTCGATCAGCAATTCGGGCATCGGGCAACTCCGGACGGGTCCGGCCCTTAGCAGTCCCGACCTGCCTTGTCACCCGTGGGACGACGTCACAGCGCCTTGTGGCTGCCGTCGCAGAAGGGCGCGGCCTTGCTCTGCTTGCAGGCGCAGAAGAACTTGCGGCCCGTGGCGTCGGCCGTCCACTTCGCCGGCACGAATTCGGTGCCCTTGTGGCTGCCATCGCAGAAGGGCTGGCGCTTCGACTGGCCACAGGCGCACCACCAGTAGTCCTTGCCGGCCTCGACCTCGACGGGAATGGGGGACTTCTGGGCGATATGCGGCGTAGCCATGGGTGCTCCTGTTTTGTAATATTGATTGTTACATTTCTGGCCGCACCAAGGACCACTGTCAAGAGCCATGGGTTGTTTTTGATCAGGCGGCGCGGCCGCCGGCCGTTTTGGACCAGGCTTCGCAGCAGCCCTTGGCCAGTTCGCGCACCCGCAGGATGTAGGCCTGGCGCTCCGTCACCGAGATCACGCCACGCGCATCCAGCAGGTTGAAAGTGTGCGAGGCCTTGATGCACTGGTCATAGGCGGGCAGCGCCAGATCATGGCGGCCGTCCCTTTCGCCTGCGGCCAGCAGGACCCTGCATTCGGCCTCGGCATCGACGAAGTGCCGCAGAAGCACGTCCGTGTTCGCGTGTTCGAAGTTGTAGCGCGAGTATTCCTGCTCGGCCTGCAGGAAGACATCGCCATAGGTGAGCCGGCCCTGGCCTTCCGGCCGGCCGTTGAAGTTCAGGTCATAGACGTTGTCGACGCCCTGCACATACATGGCCAGGCGTTCCAGCCCATAGGTAAGCTCGCCCGACACGGGGTGGCAGTCGAGTCCGCCGACCTGCTGGAAATAGGTAAACTGCGAGACCTCCATGCCGTCGCACCAGACTTCCCAGCCCAGGCCCCAGGCACCCAGGGTCGGGCTCTCCCAATCGTCCTCGACGAAGCGGATGTCATGCAGCGTCGGGTCGATGCCGATGGCCTTGAGCGAACCCAGATAAAGATCCTGCAGATCGGGCGGCGATGGCTTGATGATTACCTGGTACTGATAATAGTGCTGCAGCCGGTTCGGATTTTCGCCATAGCGACCGTCCTTGGGGCGGCGCGAGGGCTGGACATAGGCTGCGGCCCAGGGCCGTGGACCCACCGAACGCAAGGTCGTCGCCGGATGGAAGGTGCCCGCGCCAACTTCCATGTCGTAGGGCTGCAGGATCACGCAGCCCTTCTCGCCCCAATACTGGTGCAGCGTAAGGATGAGGTCCTGGAACGATGTGGTGGGACTAAGTGCCATGAAACGCGCCCTGGAAGTATCGGGCGGCTAGTTACCGGCAGGCGGGCCTGCGATCAAGCCCGCCGGACAGATGAGACAACGTCGAACCGATCAGGATTCGGGATAGTAGACGCCCGTGCGCGGATCCTGGCGCAGGCGCGTCATGCGGCGCGGCGGCTGTTCGGCCGTCCTCACACGCACCTTCTGCGCTTCCATGCTCTGCATCAGATTGCGCAGCGCAACAAAGCTCAGCACACCCGCGGCGATGACGGTCACAGCCTTCAAAAGAACCATTCGACCCTCCGTCGGTCCCTCACATTTACGATCATAAGCCGAAACGGGACCACAATGCACGCATTTCCAGAGACGCCATGAACGAATCCGGAAGATCCGTCGCCGCGCCCCAACCGAGACGCTGCAGCCCGAAGCCCTTCGATGGAGAAATTGTTTTGATTACAAGCTTTTCGCCGAACCTGGCACGGAGCACCGCCGGCAGGTGCCCGAGCCCGTCGATCAACCCATGGGCGAGTGCCTGACGCCCGGACCAGAAGGCGCCGCTGAAGAGATTTGCCTCCTCGCCCTTCAGTTTCCCGGCCCGCCGCTCGCGGACCAGCTGCTTGAACGACTCGTGGACATCCGCCTGCAATGACTTGAGGCGCGCCACATCCTCGGGCTTTTCCGGCTGGAAGGGATCGAGGATGGCCTTGCTCTCGCCGGCCGTGTGCACGCGCCGCTCCACGCCCAGCTTGCGGATGCTCTCGACAAAGCCGAAACCCGCCGAAATCACGCCGATCGACCCCAGGACCGAACTCTCGTCGGCATAGATCTCGTCGCCCGCGCAGGCCAGCCAGTAGCCACCCGAGGCCGCGACATCCTCGCAGAAGACATAGACGGGAAGCTTGAACTCGGCGGCCAAAGCCCGGATGCGCGCATGGATCATGGCCGACTGCACCGGAGAGCCGCCGGGCGAATTCACGGTGATCGCCACGGCGCTGATGCCCTTGCGGAAGGCACGCTCGAGAAGGGGCTCAGAGTCCTTGAAGGTGATCGCCGGGCGCATCGGCGTTCCCACGCCGATTGCGCCCTGCAGGCGGAGGTGATTGACCACCGGAACCGACTTGCGGAAGCGTAGCGGGATCAGGCGCTGGAAAAAGGACTGCTGGGCCATCGCCGCCCTAGATAGGGTGCGACTGGCTCCCAGACAAGCTAGCGCAGACGCCAGGCCATGCCATCGCGCAGGATTGCGTCGGCCTCCGGGGTGAACTGCGCGCCCGAATCATGCAGTACCAGGCCAGGCAGGAGCTGCATTGGTGCCTTCGACCCCTTGACGCCCTGCACGATCACGCGCGATGCCGAGGTGCCTTCCCGGGCATAGAGCGGCGCGATGCGGATGTCGCCGAAGCGTTCGTCCATGACGTCGAGGATGCGGCCCAGCGCGTCGGCGCGGTTGACCAGGGTCACGGTGCCGCGCAGCGTCACCATGGTGTGCATGACGCGCACCCAGAGATCGAGGTCGTCCGGCCCGAAGGCGTGGGCCTGGGCCTTGAGCAGCACCGGCGAGGCGGTGGACTTGGCATCGTCGAAATAGGGTGGATTGGCGAAGGCATGGCTGAAGGTGCCATGCGCCGGCATGGCGGCGAGGTCCTTGCGCAGGGCCTCCTTGATGTCGGCATGAATGACCCTGACATTGCCGCCGAAGCCATTGCGCTTGGCGTTCTCCTCGCAGAGAAGCGCATAGCGCGCAGCCACTTCGACGCCGGTCAGGTGGATGCCCGGCGTCCGCGCCAGGGTGCAAAGCGCGGCGACACCGGTGCCGATGCCGGCCTCGAACACCGATTCACCCGGATTGCAGGGGATCGTGGCGGCGAGGAAAACCGAATCAATTCCGGCTCGAAAACCCTTCTCGGGCTGAAGGATCTGGAGGCGGCCACCGAGAAAGCCATCCTCCGTAAGCGACGCCGGCACGCCCTGCCCACCCGGAGGTGGCGGGGGCGACGGAGTGTCGGAGTAAGCGGTCGCGCTCATTTGCATTCGAGCCAATCTATCCCGGGATGGTTAGCGACGCGTTACCAAGCGCGCGGCGGGCGCGATCCAAATCCTCGTCTGCAACCATGATACGCCGGGGAATGGCGCCGATCGAACCTTCGATTGCGCTCGTATAGCCATCGAAGAGCAAATGTCCGATGCCCGCCTCATCCAGCAGATGGGCCACATAGCTCAGATAGACCGGGTCGTTGCTGCGCAGCAGTTCCTTCATGGCGGCCACAGTGACGGCAAACATGGCCAAGGTAAACAGCTTCGCGGCGGTCCGGTCGGGCACGCGTTTTTCCTAGGATTCGCGAAGGCTTGCCTTACAATTGAGGCGGTCGGCCCAAGTCCTGGGTCCGGCAGCGCCTGGAAAGGGGATACGTGCCGCACGATACACCATTGATCGCCACCCTCGCCATTGGCCTGGGACTGGCCTTCCTGCTGGGGCTTTTGGCGCAGCGCCTGCGCCTGCCGCCCATCGCCGGCTACCTGGTGACCGGCATTCTCGTCGGGCCCTTCACGCCGGGTTTCGTGGCCGATCAGAAATTGGCCACCGAACTGGCCGAGATCGGCGTCATCCTGCTGATGTTCGGGGTGGGACTGCATTTCTCGCTGAAGGACCTGCTTTCCGTCCGCGCCATCGCCATCCCCGGCGCCATCGGCCAGATCGCGGTTGCCACGGTGCTCGGCCTCGTACTCGCCCTCCTCATGGGCTGGAGCTATGGCGCGGGACTGGTCTTCGGCCTGACGCTCTCGGTGGCAAGCACCGTGGTGCTGCTGCGCGCGATGCAGGAGCGGCGCCTGGTCGAGTCGGAGCGGGGCCGAATCGCCGTCGGCTGGCTCATCGTCGAAGACCTGGTGATGGTGTTGGCGCTGGTGCTGCTGCCGCCGCTCGCCGGAATGCTCGGCGGCATCGAGACGCGCGGCACAGGCGACTTCGGGCTGGCCTCGCGCCTCGGCGTGGGGACGGTCTGGACCACCCTGGCCGCCACCGCCATCAAGGTCGGCATCTTCGTTGCGCTCATGCTGGTGATCGGCCGCCGCGTCATTCCGTGGATCCTGCATTATGTCGCCCATACCGGTTCGCGCGAGCTGTTCCGGCTGTCGGTGCTGGCCATCGCGCTGGGCGTGGCCTATGGCTCGGCCAGTCTCTTCGGAGTCTCCTTCGCGCTCGGCGCTTTCTTCGCCGGCATGGTCCTGGCCGAATCGCAGCTCAGCACCCAGGCCGCGCGCGAAACGCTGCCTCTGCGCGATGCCTTCGCGGTGCTGTTCTTCGTTTCCGTCGGCATGCTGTTCGATCCTTCGGTCCTGATCGCCAATCCCGTCGCGGTCATCGCCACCTTCCTCATCATCGTGGTGGGCAAGTCGGTCGCGGCCTATCTGATCGTACGTGCCTTCCGCTATTCGCGCGACGTGGCGCTCACGATCGCCGCAAGTCTTGCGCAGATCGGCGAATTCTCCTTCATCCTCGCCATGCTCGGCGAAAGACTGCAGATACTTCCGACGGAGGCCAGCGCCCTCGTGGTGGCAGGCGCCATCCTCTCGATCCTGCTCAACCCCCTTCTCTTCTTCGCGCTCGACCGCCTCACCGAACGCGGCGCCGAAGCCGCGATTCCAGCGGCCGCAGCAGTGCCTGCCCCGAAGCAGGTCGAAGCCCCCACATCGCTTTCCGGCCACACAATCCTGGTGGGCTACGGCCGGGTGGGATCGCGCATTGCCGAGGGCCTGCTCGTTGCCGGCGTGCCATTCATCGTGGTGGACGAGGCCGACGCCAATTTCGGACCGCTGGCCGATCGCGGCATCGAGACCTTCGCAGGGGCGGTTGGCGAAGACTCCATGCTGGCGAGGCTCAATCTGGCGGAGGCCGCAACGCTGGTTGCGGCCATCCCGGACGCCTTTGAGGCTGGCCATGTCGTCGAGGCGGCGCGCAAGGCCAATCCCGCCATGCGCATCCTGGCGCGGGCCCACAGCAGCGACGCCGAGACCTATCTCAAATCGCTCGGCGCAGACCGCGTCTTCATCGGCGAGGTGGAGCTCGCAGACGCGATGCTGGACAGCCTGAAACCGGCGCAGGCAGGCTGACGGCGCCCGCGCGGCACGCCGTCACCCCCGGCTTGCCCCTCCGCTCCGGCTGTTCTAAGCAAGTTCAAGCTTAAGAAGGGGAAGCCGATGGGCGTCGTCATCCAGTTGGACAATGCGGGCAAGAAGCGCGCCAGCATCGAGCCGCTGGTCAAACTGGTGCAACCCGACATGGAGCGCGTCAACGAGGCGATCCTCGCGCGGGCGCAAAGCCATGTGGAGCTGATCCCCGAGATCGCCAATCACCTGATCAATTCCGGCGGCAAGCGGATCCGTCCGATGCTGACGCTGGCGGCCGCGCGCATGTGCGGCTATCGCGGCGATCATCATCTGAAGCTGGCCACGGCGGTTGAGTTCATGCACACGGCGACGCTGCTGCATGACGATGTCGTCGACGAAAGCGACTTGCGCCGGGGCAAGCAGGCGGCGCGCATCATCTGGGGCAACCAGGCCAGCGTGCTGGTGGGCGACTATCTGCTGGGCCAGGCCTTCAAGATGATGGTGGAAACGGGGTCGCTCGAGTCGCTGCGCATCCTGTCGCATGCGGCCTGCGTCATCGCCGAAGGCGAGGTGCTGCAGCTCTCCGTGTCGCAGGACACGTCGACCACCGAGGATGCCTACATGCAGGTGATCGTGGCCAAGACCGCCGCCCTGTTCTCCGCCGCGGCCGAGGTCGGCGCCGTGGTCGCCGGACGTCCGCGCGAGGAGCAGGCGGCCCTCGAATCCTATGGCCGCAACCTCGGCATTGCCTTCCAGCTGATCGACGACGCGCTGGACTATGCCGGATCCACCGAAAAGCTGGGCAAGGGCGTGGGCGACGACTTCCGCGAACGCAAGATCACCCTACCGGTGGTTCTCTCCTATCGGCGCGGCAGCAAGGAAGAGCGCAGTTTCTGGAAGCGCACGCTGGAAGATGGCAACCAGACCGACGACGATCTGGGCTACGCCAAGAAGCTCATGGAGCGTCATGGCGCCATCGCCGATACCATCGAGCGGGCCAACCACTATGGCGACATCGCGCGTGATGCGCTGGCCATCTTTCCCGACTCGGAGTGGAAGTCCTCGCTGCTCGAGGCCGTCGAGTTCTGCGTGTCGCGCGCGCATTGACCCTTGCCTGACGGTCTGTCTTCAAGCTCCCGCCGTCGGCCCGGCAACCCGGCACTTGGCCGGTTCTCGTGACGGACAATGCCGATCGCATCCTGATCATCGGGGCCGGGCTCACGGGCGCGACCATGGCGCGCACGCTGGCCGAAGCGGGCATGGCCGTGCTGGTGGCGGAACAGGGCACGCATTGCGGCGGTCATTGCCATACCTATCGCCACCGCGAAACGGGCATCATGATGCATGCCCATGGCCCCCATATCTTCCACAGCGACGACGCGGAGGTCTGGCGGTTTGTCGACCGTTTCGCGGAATTCGTTCCCTATGTGCACCGCGTGGTCGCCAGGACGGGGGGCCAGAACTTTCCCCTGCCGATCAACCTTAAGACGCTTCAGCAATTCTTCTCGCGAAGCTTCGACCCGTCCGAAGCACGGGATCACCTTCGAAAGCTGGCGCGCCACTATGACCATGATCCGCGAAACTTCGAGGAACAGGCACGCAGCACGATCGGCGATCAGCTCTACGAGGCGTTTTTCGACGGCTATACGCGCAAACATTGGGGCTTGGACCCAAGCGAGCTGCCTGCCTCGATCTTTGCGCGGCTTCCGGTGCGCTTCACCGCCGATGACAGCTACTATCATCACAGCCGCGTCGCCATTCCGCGTCAGGGCTACACGGCGCTGATCGAGCGCATCCTTGCCCATCCCGCAATCGAGATCCGACTCGGGCTCACGGCAACGGCCGCGACCGCGCATGGCTTTCGCCATGTCGTCTACACCGGTCCGCTGGACGCCTGGTTCAACCATCGCCTCGGCCGCCTGCCCTATCGTACGCTCGACTTCGAGATCCATGAGGCGCAGGGCAGCTTCCAGGGGCGGGCGCAGGTCAACTACTGCGACCTCACCGTGCCCTGGACGCGGATCACCGAGCACAAGTACTTCATGCCCCAGGACGACTTCGACAGGACCGTCTATGCCGTCGAGTACAGTCGCGACTGCGGGCCGCGAGACACGCCCTACTACCCGATCCGGCTGGCGCGTGAGGAAAGGCTCCATGGTGAGTACCGCCAGGAGGCGATGCGTCTGAGCGGCATTTCCTTCGTCGGCAGGCTGGCGACATTCCGCTACATCGACATGGACGTGGCGATTTCCGAGGCGCGGGGCGCCGCGCTGGATCTGGTCGCCTGCCTGCGCAGCGACCGCCCGCCGCCGGCATTCTTCACATAGAGGTGCGCGAGGTCATGACGCCGCGGTTGCGTGAAAGCCTTCGCTTCACCCCAGCAGCGTCCGCATGAGCCACCAGCCGCGCGGCGGCGCCGGCAGCCGGAGCCCGTCCTCGATCAGCGCGTAGCAGGTGGCGCCGGACCCTGACATGGCGGCATGGCGGACGCCCCTCTGGGCCTTGAGCCAGTCGAGAACGTCACCGATGACCGGTGCGGATGCGATCGCCGCCGCCGTCAGATCGTTGCGCCAGGCCGCGGGGGTCGCGACATCGGCGATCGGCGCACCGAAGCTCCGGCCACGCTCGAGACCCAGCCCACGGAAGACCTCCGGCGTCGAGACCGCCACGCCGGGATTGACCAGCACCGCGGCAAGCGGGCGGAAACCCGCGAGCGGCGCAATGCGCTCGCCCACCCCCTGCATGCGACAGGCGCGTCCGAAGAGGCAGACCGGCACGTCGGCGCCCAGGGTCAGCGCGGCCGCGGCGATTTCCGCGTCATCGGGGTCGATCCCGGAAATCTTCATCAGCCCACGGAGCGTCGCGGCGGCGTTGGCGGATCCGCCGCCGATGCCCGATGCCACCGGCAGGCATTTGACGAGGCGGATCGCGACGCCCGGAACGGACAGGCCGCGGCTCTCGGCAATGCGGCTGCCCAGGGCCCAGGCGCGGGCGATGATGTTCTCGCCCGCTTCGGGAAGGGCGGCGGCGAAGGGCCCTTCCGCCACCAGGGAAAAGGACGGCGCCGGGGCAAAGGCCAGCCGGTCGCCGGCGTCGGCGAAGGCGACCAGGGAATCGAGATCGTGATAGCCGTCTTCACGCCGCCCAAGCACGTGCAGCGCCAGATTGACCTTGGCGGGAGCAGATAAGACGAAGGGCGCGAAACCCATGATCGGCCCTCGCCGAAGGCGGGTTCAGCCCGCGTTGGGATCGGTCGCGTTCTGCGCCGGTGTCACCGCCGGTGCGTCGGGCATGCCGTTCTTCAGCTTGTCCTCGATACGCGCCAAATCGGCCGGCTCGGGCTTGTTGTCGCGCGCATGCTGCCACTGGAACTTCGCCTCCAGCCTGCGGCCGACGCGCCAATAGGCATCTCCCAGGTGTTCGGCGATGATCGGATCGGCCGGCAGCAGTTCCACCGCGCGCTCGATGTGGATCACGGCCTGGTCGTAGTCACCCAGCTGAAAATAGGCCCAGCCCAGGCTGTCGATGATGTAACCGTCATTGGGCCTGAGCTCGACCGCCTTCTTCACCATCTCCATGGCTTCCGGAAGGTTCTGTTTCTTCTCGATCAGGGAATAGCCGAGATAGTTGAGCACGGTCGGTTCGTCGGGCGAGAGTTCGAGCGCCTTGCGGAAATGCCGCTCGGCAATGTCCCATTGCTTCAATCGCTCATGGGCAATGCCGTTGTAGTAGTAGATGCGCCAGTTTCCGGGCGTGCCCGAATTCCCGCTGACCAGCGCGATGGCCTTGTCGTAGATCTTGGCCGCGTTGGCGTAGTCCTCGTTGCTGCGATAGATGTTGCCCAGCGTGACCAGAGCGTCGTAGTTGCCGGGCTCGCGTGCGATCACGTCGAGCAGCTTCTGCTGCGCCTCCTTGGTCCGGTCGAGGCGATGCAGGCTCACCCCGATTTCCATCTCGGCATTGGTGCTGAGCACCGACGATTCCGGGATCTGGGAATAGGCGTCGATCGCCTTCTCATCCAGCTTCATGTCGCCATAGACGTCGCCGAGCAGCGTAAGCACCACCGGGCGGTCGGAGTCCATCGACAGCGCCAACTGGGTATAGAGCAAGGCGACATCAATGCTCTGATCGTCGGTCATCGAGGTCGCGAGCGAGAACAGCGCCTCGGCGGCGCCGGCGCTGGGCGAGCCGATCATGGGCGCCGGCTTCTTTCCGGCCTTGGCATTGGCCAGAGCGGCCGCGATCAGCGGATTGTCGTCGCCTTCGAGGAATGTGGTGTAGAGTCGGATGGCCTCGTCGCGCCGGTTGTTACGCTCGAGGAAGTTGCCATAGGCCTGCAGTACCCGCAGCGAGGTGCCGGCCTGGTCATAGGCCTTCTTGTAGAACACCTCTGCGCGGATGGCATTGCCGAGGTAGTCGCTCAGCAGGCCCGCATGAAAGTTCTTGAAGTTGGCGAAAGCCTCGTTGCGGTCGAGGCGGTCGAGCGCCTTCAGGGCATTGTTGAGATCGCGGTCGCCGGCATAGGACCACGCCACCAGCAGGCCGGAGGTGAGTTCTCCCACCGGTGTGTAGGAGGCCGCCTCGAAATTCTTCCGGGCATCGGCAAAATGCCGGTTCCGGAAGTCGCGCAGGCCGAGCACGATGCGGGCCATGCGCTGCTGGCTGTTGAAGCCCAGCACCTGGACCGCGAATTCCTCGGCATTGGCAATGTCGCCATCGGCGGTCTTGAGCAGGAAAACACGTTCGATCAAAACCGGGTTGCCGGGATCGGCCTTGAGCGCCTGGACGAAGTAGTCGGAGGCGAGGTCGTTGTCGCGCGCTACACTGGCGGACCGTCCGGCCAGGTAGTTGCCCGAGAGCAGCTTGTCTGCCTGCTCATAGGCCCGAGCAGGCGGAGCAGTGAGGGCAGCGGCGGCGATGGCCGCCACAAGACAGGCGCGAAGCTTATGTGCCAGCATGGATATCCAGTTCGATGCGGGGCGCGGCCCGATGCCGCGCACAGGGGTGACTCATCCCGGCAAAATGAGGCCTTTCTGCGGATGCTGCAACTGCTAAAACATTAACATCCGCAGCGCTGCGGCAGGACTACATGTTGGGATAGTTCGGACCTTCCCCACCCTGCGGCACCACCCAGGTGATGTTCTGCGACGGATCCTTGATGTCGCAGGTCTTGCAGTGCACGCAGTTCTGATGATTGATCTGGAAGCGCGGCGGCTTGCCATCCTCGCGCACCACCTCGTAGACGCCGGCCGGGCAATAGCGCTGGGCCGGCTCGTCCCAGGTCGGCAGGTTCACCGCGATCGGCACGTCCGGATCCTTCAGCCGCAAGTGCACGAACTGGTCTTCCTCATGATTGGTGGCCGAGAAGGCGACATTGGTCAGGCGATCGAAGGAAATGACGCCATCCGGCTTGGGATAGTCGATGGGCTTCGCCTGGGCCGCCGGAACGAGGGTCTGCGAGTCGGGCTTGCCGTGCTTCCAGGTGCCCAGCCCGAAGCCGAAGAGCTGGTTCATCCACATGTCGAGGCCGCCGAGGACGACGCCGCCTACTAGTCCCAGCTTCGACCACATGGGCTTCACGTTCTTCACGCGCTTGAGGTCGGTATAGACCCAGGACCTGCGATAGCCTTCCTCGTAGGAGGTCAATTCGTCGCCGCTGCGCCCGGCCGAGAGCGCCGCGAAGGCCGCTTCCGCTGCCAGCATGCCGGTCTTCATGGCATTGTGAGAGCCCTTGATGCGCGGCACGTTGACGAAGCCGGCCGAGCAGCCGATCAACGCGCCTCCCGGGAAATAGAGCTTGGGCACCGACTGGAACCCGCCTTCGGTGATGGCGCGCGCGCCATAGGCGATGCGGCGGCCGCCCTCCAGGACCGGGCGGATCAGCGGGTGATGCTTGAAACGCTGGAACTCCATGTAGGGAAACAGATGTGGATTGCTGTAGTTGAGATGCACCACGAAGCCGATGGACACGAGATTGTCCTCGAGGTGATACATGAAGCTGCCGCCGCCGGCCTTGAGGCCCAGCGGCCAGCCCATGGTGTGGGTCACCTGCCCGGCCTTGTGGACCTCGGGGCGCACTTCCCAGAGCTCCTTCATGCCCAGGCCGAACTTCTGCGGTTCGCGGCCATAGGCGAGGTCGTATTTGGTGATGATCTCCTTGGCCAGTGACCCGCGCACGCCCTCGGCAATGAAGACGTACTTGCCCAGCAACTCCATGCCCGGCTGATAGTCGGCCTTGGGTTCGCCGTCCTTGCCGATGCCGACGACGCCAGCCACCACGCCGCGCACCGAACCGTCCTCGCGATAGAGCACCTCCGAGGCGGCGAAGCCCGGGTAGATCTCCACGCCCAGGGCTTCGGCCTGCTGCGCCAGCCAGCGGCAGACATTGCCCAGCGACACCGCATAGTTGCCGTGATTGTCCATCATGGGCGGCATCATGAAGTTCGGCAGGCGCAGGGCACCCGAGGGGCCCAGCATGTAGAAGCGATCATCAATGACCGGCGTGTTGAGCGGGGCGCCGCGGTCCTTCCAGTCGGGGATGAGTTCGGTCAGGGCCACCGGATCGAGCACGGCGCCCGACAGGATATGGGCGCCCACTTCCGAGCCCTTCTCGAGCAGGCACACGCCGAGGTCCGGCGAGAGCTGCTTCAGCCGAATCGCCGCGGCCAGGCCCGCGGGTCCCGCGCCCACGATCACGACGTCGTATTCCATGGCCTCGCGCTGGATCTGTTCCACAGACTGAACTCCCGTCTATCGCATGCTGCTGCGGGCGTTTATATTGATGGAAATCTCCTCACAAGCCTCCAATTCGGACATGCCACGGAACCAAAGCGACATGACGCCCGCGCAGGCCGCAGCAGCGCTGGCATGGCTTGCCGAGATGGGGGCCGACGAGGTTGTCGGCGAGGCGCCGGTCGACCGGTTTGCCGCGAGCGCGCAGACGACGCGAACGGCGGTGCCGCCGCCTGCCGCCGCTCCGGTCCCGCGCGCCGCGTCCACGCCTGCGGATCTGGCAAGCTGCGGCAGCCTTGCCGATGTCGCCGCGGCCCTTGCCGTCTTCGATGCCTGCCCGCTGAAGAAGACCGCGACCAATCTCTGCTATGCCGACGGAAACCCCGCCGCCCGGGTCATGCTGGTGGGCGAGGCACCGGGGCGCGACGAGGATCTGCAGGGCAAGCCCTTCGTCGGCCGTTCGGGGCAGCTGCTCGACCGCATGCTGGCTGCCATCGGCCTCGACCGCCATGCGGAGGACCGGGAGTCGGCGGTGTTCATCACCAATGTCATCTTCTGGCGACCGCCCGGCAACCGAACGCCGACCGAGGCCGAGACCGCCATGTGCCTGCCCTTCCTGCTCAAGACCATCGAGATCCAGAAGCCGGACGTCATCGTCTGCCTCGGCGCCACCCCGGCGCACCGGCTGACCGGCAAGAGCGAGGGCATCCTCAAGCTGCGCGGCAAGTGGACGGAGGCGACCGTCAGTGGACGGAGGATTCCGCTGCTGCCCACACTCCATCCGGCCTACCTGCTGCGCCAGCCGGCGCAGAAGCGGCTGGCCTGGCGAGATCTCCTGTCGCTGCGTCAGGCGCTCGATGCCCATTGAGTGGCCCGACCTGCTGGTCTTCCTCTCGGCATCGCTGATGCTGAACCTCACGCCGGGCAACGACATGATGTTCGTCATCGGCCAGTCCCTGCGCGGGGGCACGCGGCGGGGCATTGCCGCGAGCCTCGGCATCGCCTCCGGTGCACTGGTGCATCTAGCACTCGTTGCGATGGGACTTGCCGTCGTGCTGGCGCGCTACCCTGCGGTGTTCCAGGCCATCCGCTATGCCGGCGCGGCCTATCTGGTCTACATCGCGGTACAGACATTGCGCAGCGGTCCCGCCATGCTGAAGCCGGCGCCCGGCGAGTCCTCGTCCTGGGCCGCCTGGCGCGACGGCGCGATCGTCAACATCCTCAACCCGAAGATCATCGTCTTCTTCTTCGCCTTCCTGCCACCCTTCGTGAGGCCCGAGCATGGGCACCCGCTGCTGCAACTCCTGATCTTCGGTCTCCTGTTCAACATAGGGGGTACACTGATCAATTTCGCGGTCGCCGCCTCGGCCGCCCGACTGGCCGCAGTTTTCTCCGGTAACGTCAAGATCGCACGCGGTTTTGCTGTGCTTTCATCGGCACTTTTCCTTGTCCTCGCTTCGCGAATGTTGTTTGATCGCAAGACGTAGTCGACGCGGTCGCCGCCCAAAGGCGGATACGGCCACCGCGCTGTCCCTTTCCGGGGACAGGAGTGCACGAGGGGCGAAACGTTATGGCAGAAGGCCGCAGCTTCATTCCCGTAAGAATCGCGATTCTCACCATTTCCGATACGCGCACGCTCGAGAACGATACGTCGGGCCAGACACTGGCCGAGCGTGTCGCCGAGGCCGGACACCTGCTGTCGGGGCGCAAGATCGTGAAGGACGACATTCGCGCCATTCGTCATGTCATCAGAGACTGGGCCGACCGCAGCGACATTGACGTCATCGTCACCACGGGCGGCACCGGGCTCACCGGCCGCGATGTCACCATCGAGGCCATCGCGCCGCTCTTCGACAAGGAGATCGACGGCTTCGGCACGCTGTTTCACATGGTTTCGTTCCCGAAGATCGGAACCTCGACGATCCAGTCGCGGGCGACCGCCGGCGTGGTGAAGGGCAAGTATGTCTTCTGCCTGCCGGGATCACCCGGCGCTTGCCGCGATGGCTGGGACCTGATCCTCAAGCCGCAGCTCGACTACACCCACAAGCCCTGCAACTTCGTCGAGATCATGCCGCGTCTCGACGAGCATCAGCAGCGCCGGAAGGGTTGACACTTTTCAGGACGGGTCCAGGGCGCGCGAGCGCGGCAGCGGGATCACGCCCGCAACGATGGCGAGCCCCGCCAACAGCACCAGGCCCCCGGCAACCTGTGCCGGTGCCACCGTCTCGCCCAGCAGAACATGGGCCGTGACGATGCCGACGATCGGCATCAGCAGGATGAAGGGGGCCACCTCGTCCATGCGGCACTGGCGCAGAACCGCGAACCAGCAGAGATAGGCAAGATAGAACCCGACCACGCCCACGAAGAGCAGCATGGCCCATTGCAGCGGCGTGGCGGATTGCAGGGCCGCGAGCTGCCCGCTTTCCAGCACGAGCGTTGCCAGCGCCAGCTGCGGCACGCTGCCATAGGCATTGAGCTTGAGCAGGCCGAAGCCCGAATCACGGCCCAGCTTCCGCGCCAGGACCTGGCCCAGCGCCCAGACGAAGGCACCCGCGATGACCAGGAACGTGGGCAGCGCCGGCGGCGGCACCTCGGGCAGGCCGATCACGATGGCAACGCCGGCAAGGGCGATGACCGTGCCAATGCTCTTGCGCAGGTCCAGACGCTCGCCACCCACCAGCCAGCCGAGCAGCACGGCGAAGGGCACCTGGGTCTGGAGGATGAGATTGGCCGCCGTGGCCGGCATGCCCTGGAGCCCCCAGAACAGCAGTGCGCCCTGGATCGTGACGCAGCAGGCGGAGATCGGGATGATCGCGCGCCAGGGCGTCTGCAGGCGGTGTCCGGGCGTCAGCAGCATGGCGATGGCGATGCCGCCATAGACCATCAGCATCATGAACAGCGGCGGGAAATGCGCGACGGCCGGCTTGGCGATGGTGAAGCCCGTGCCGAAGAACAGCGGTGGCAGAAGGGCGAGAAGAATCTGGCGGCGCGTCATGCCGCCTCAGTGGCCCAAAGCCGGAGTACTGACAAGATTGTTCTTGATTTGTTCTGGTTGGGATCCTAGTTTGGTGCCATGCCGACGCTCATCGACAGACGCCAGTCAACCGGGCTCGACCCTGCGCTTCTCGGCGCCGGCCGGCTCACGGCCCTGCATCAGCAGGCGCGTGGCCGCGGCGCCTCGGTCAACATGGCCGGCCGCTTCGAAAGACTGTCGCGCGCCCTCCTCGACGATGGCTGGAACACGCTGGAGGAACTGCCGCCATTCCGGACCGAGGTCTACGAGGAAAGCCCGAAGACCATCATCGCGCGCAACGAGTCGCCCGACATCTCGTTCGACCGATCGGTCAATCCCTATCGCGGCTGCGAGCATGGCTGTTCCTATTGCTATGCCCGGCCCACCCATGCCTACATGGGCCTCTCACCCGGACTCGACTTCGAAAGCCGGCTCTTCGCCAAGCCAAACGCCGCCGAACTGCTGCGCGCCGAACTGTCGGCACCTGGCTATGTGCCGCGGACCATGGCGATCGGCACCAATACCGATCCCTATCAGCCGATCGAGCGCAGCCGCCGCATCACCCGGCAGGTGCTGGAGGTGCTGAGCGAGTTCAACCATCCGGTCGGCATCGTCACCAAGTCGGCCCTGGTGGTGCGCGATATCGACATCCTCAAGTCGCTGGCCGAGCGCGGCCTGGTGAAGGTGGCGCTGTCGGTGACCACGCTCGAGGCGAAGCTGGCGCGCAGCATGGAACCGCGGGCCTCGACGCCGGCGAAGCGCCTCGCCGCCCTCGAGATGCTGTCGGCCGCCGGCATTCCCACCGTCGTCATGGTGGCGCCCATCATTCCTGCGGTGAACGATGCCGAGATCGAGGCCATCCTGAAGGCCGCAAGCGCGGCTGGCGCGCGGGAGGCCGGCTATGTCATGCTGCGCCTGCCGCTGGAGGTGCGTGAGGTCTTCACCGACTGGCTGGATCGGACCATGCCCGACCGCGCCGCCAAGGTGATGTCGCTGGTGAAGTCGATGCGCCAGGGCAAGGCCAATGACGCCACCTTCGGCCGGCGCATGACCGGCACCGGCCCCTACGCCTGGACCATCGGCCGCCGCTTCGAGCTCGCCTGCCAGAGGCTTGGCCTGAACGCCAGTCGGGTGAGGCTCGCAACTGACCTCTTCCGCCGTCCGCCGCAGCCGGGCGAACAATTGTCGCTGCTGTAAGATCGAGGAGACCGAGATTGGCATCGCAACACGACAAGGCCCTCGCCTTCCGGGCACTGCATGCACAGCCGGGGGCCTTCGTCTGCCCCAACCCCTGGGACGCGGGAACGGCAATCCTTCTGCAGCAGATGGGATTCAAGGCGCTGGCCACGACCAGTGCGGGTCTTGCCTTCGCGCTGGGCCGGCCCGATGGCCAGAACGCGGTCTCGCGCGAGGAAACGCTGGCGAATGCGGCGTCCATCGTCGCGGCGACAGATCTTCCGGTTTCCGCCGATCTCGAAAACGGCTTCGGAGACGCCCCCGAAGCCTGCGCCGAGACCATTCGCAGCGCCATCGCCGTGGGTCTTGCCGGCGGCTCCATCGAGGATGCGACAGGTCGGCCGGATGAACCGATCCACGGGATCGAGGCGGCTGCGTCGCGCGTGCAGGCTGCCGCCGAAGCGGCCCATGGTGGCACGGTCCCCTTCCTTCTCACCGCCCGCGCCGAGAACTTCCTGCATGGAGGGCCTGACCTGAAGGACACCATCCGCCGCCTCCAGGCCTATCAGGAGGCCGGCGCCGACGTTCTCTTCGCCCCCGGCCTGCGCCAGCCCGACGATATCCGCGCCGTAACGTCCTCGGTCGATCGGCCGGTCAATGTCGTCATGGGCCTGGCTGGCGTGCGCCTGTCGGTGACCGAGCTCGCGGCCCTGGGCGTCAGGCGCATCAGCATCGGCGGGTCGCTGGCCCGCGCCGCGCTTGGATCCTTCCTTGCGGCGGCGCGGGAGATTCGCGACGCGGGCAGCTTTGCCTATGCCGATGCGGCGGTGCCGCACGGCGAGATCAACGCCATCTTCGCGGGGTGGCGTTGACGGGCCAGGCTCGTCCCGCCAAAAGCGGGGCATGGGATCACGGAAGCCCCATTTCCGCTTCGAGCATGCCGGCATCGCCCAGGGCCAGGCGCCCGTCTGCGGCATCGACGAGGCGGGGCGCGGGCCCTGGGCCGGGCCGGTCGTCGCCGCCGCGGTGATCCTCGATCCGGCCCGAATCCCGGATGGCCTCGACGATTCCAAGAAGATCGCCCCGGACCGCCGCGCGGCGCTCTTCGATCCCATCATGGCCAGCGCGCAGGTCGGTGTCGGCATCGCCGAGGTCGACCGGATCGACCGCGACAACATCCTGCAGGCCACGCTCTGGGCAATGGCCGAGGCGGTCCGCGGGCTGGCGACGCCGCCGCGCCTGGCCCTGGTCGACGGCAACCGTGCGCCGGCGCTCGGCTGTGACGTCCGCACAGTGGTCGGCGGCGATGCCACGTCGCTGTCCATCGCCGCCGCCTCGATCATCGCCAAGGTCACGCGGGACCGGCTGATGGTGGCGCTGGACCGCGCCTATCCGCATTACGGCTTCGCCCGCCACAAGGGTTATGGCACGGCCGCGCACCGGGCTGCGCTCGACCGGCACGGTCCCTGCCCCCAGCACCGCCGCAGCTTCGCGCCCATCGCGGCACTGCTGGCACGTTAACCACTTCTTCGGAATTCGATTCACGCGGAGTCCGCCAGGATTCATCTTGGCGATTCAGAGTCACGTCAGTTGCGTTTCGAGGGTGTGGGATGGGCTACCAGACACGGCCGGACATCAGGCCGCTGCACAACAGGGTGCTGGTCGGAGACTGCGTCACCGAGCTGAAGAAGATTCCAGCCGGCAGCGTCGACCTGGTCTTCGCCGATCCGCCCTACAATCTCCAGCTCTCCGGCAACCTCACGCGCCCCGACCAGAGCAAGGTCGATGCCGTCGATGATCACTGGGACAAGTTCGCCAGCTTCGAGCACTATGATCGCTTCACCCGGGCCTGGCTGGCCGAAAGCCGGCGCGTCCTGAAGCCCGACGGCGCGCTCTGGGTCATCGGCTCCTATCACAACATCTTCCGTGTCGGTTCGATCCTTCAGGATCTGGGCTTCTGGATCCTGAATGACGTCGTCTGGCGCAAGACCAATCCCATGCCGAATTTCCGCGGCCGCCGCTTCACCAATGCGCACGAGACTCTGATCTGGGCGGCGCGCGGACCAGAGTCGAAATACACGTTCCACTACGAAGCCATGAAGGTCTTCAACGACGACCTGCAGATGCGGTCCGACTGGACCCTGCCGCTGTGCACCGGCGGCGAGCGCCTGAAGAACGGCGACGGCGACAAGCTTCATCCCACCCAGAAACCGGAGTCCCTCTTGCATCGCGTGCTTCTGTCCTCGTCCAATGCGGGCGATCTCGTCCTCGACCCCTTCTTCGGCACCGGCACCACGGGGGCCGCGGCCAAGCAACTGGGCCGCGTCTTCATCGGCATCGAGCGCGAGGAGCCCTATGCCGAGGCGGCCCGGGCCCGGATCGACGCAACCGAACGGTTGCCCGACGAGGCGCTGAAGGTGACCACGCCGAAACGGGCCGAACCGCGCATTCCCTTCGGCTCGCTGATCGAGCGCGGACTGGTGAAGGCGGGTGAGACGCTGTTCGATCCGGCCCAGCGGATTGCGGCACGGGTACGCGCCGATGGCTCGATCGCGTGCAGCAATGCCTCCGGCTCGATCCACAAGATCGGCGCCCATGTGCAGGGCGCGGAAGCCTGCAACGGATGGACCTTCTGGCACGTCCGCAAGGGCAATGCGCTGGTCCCCATCGACGTGCTGCGCCAGCAGCTGCGAAGCGAACTGGCGGAGAGCGCATAGGTCCGTCCCGCGCAGGGCGGTTGCGGGCGGGAACCCGCGGGACTAAGGCTTGAGCCAAACAGGAGGTCCCGATGAAGGCGCGAACGCAAACCTCGTTTCTCTTCGATCTCGACGGCACGCTGGTCGATTCCGTCTACGACCACGTCCTGGCCTGGCACGATGCCCTGCTGGAAGAGGGCTTCGACGTCTCGGTCTGGCGCCTGCACCGCAAGATCGGCATGTCGGGCGGCCTCTTCACCAAGGCACTGGCGCGGGAAACCGGCCGCGAGTTCGACGACAACCTGCTGGAGCGGCTGCGCAAGCTGCATGCCAAGCACTACAGCGCGCGCTCGCCGCGCACCCGCCCCCTGCCAGGCGCCAGGGAGCTTCTGGCCTATCTCACCGACAACGGCATTCCCTGGGCCATCGCCACCTCGGGCCGCATGGAAACCGCAGGGCCGGTACTGAAGATCCTCGGCGTCGATCCCACCAAGGTCACGGTGGTGACCCGCGACCTGGTACGCTACGCCAAGCCCGACCCCGACCTGTTTCTCGCCGCGGCAGAGAAACTGGGAGTCGACATCGAGTCCTCGTGCGTGGTGGGCGATGCCATATGGGACATGCTGGCGGCGCGGCGCGCGCGCGCCCTCGGCATCGGTCTGCTCTCCGGCGGCTATGGCCAGGACGAGCTCGAACGCGCGGGCGCCTATCGCGTCTACGAGGACCCGGCCGACCTGCTCTCGCACATCGACGAGGTCGGCGGGCGCCGCTAAGGAAGCGGCGCACCACGCGCAGCCGCAGCCATTCGGCAGATTTCAGTCAGCGCCCGGCCGTACCTGGGGTCCACAGACCTACTGCAATAACGTACGGATTTAGCCGAAAGACGTTCGGTATTCCCTGATCGCGAGGGCCTTTGGCCGAGCCGGCGTCGCCCGGCAGGCTCCGCTCGACCCGCGATCGCTCGGCAAGCTCCCGCCGCTGGGCAATCCTGGCACGGCGCGCATCCAGAAGCCGCCTGATCCAGGAGAACACGGTCGAAGACGAAGCCCGATGTTCGGGTTGAAAGTTGAACGCATCTGCCAGATAAGCATACATGAGGTTTTTCCCGCTGCCGGCTTGGCGTCTTGATTGACACCTGAAGCATGGAGAGACCCTACTGACTGGCCGCCACGGGACAGTCAGGCCAGCGTCAGCCGACCGTAAGACAGCGTGAAAAATGACCAGCACGCCGGAATTGATGGGTGACAGGCGACACGAGGGCGCGGGCTTCCGGCTCAAGCTGCTGGGGCACTTCGAGATCATCGCGCCCGATGGCTCGGCTATCTCCATCAACAACAAGAAGAACCGCGCCATTCTGGCGATCCTCGCACTTGCGCCCGGATGTCAGGCCACGCGCGAGCAAATCTGCGGTCTGCTTTGGGCGGAACGAGGCGATGAACAGGCCCGGTCAAGCCTTCGCCAGTCGCTGACCGTGCTGCGCAAGGAACTCGGCGTGGACGGCGCGAAACTGCTGCAGACTGCCGATGACAGGCTCATGCTGAGAACCGACCTCCTGAGCGACGATGCCACGCGTTTCCTCAAGCTGAGCGAAGCCGCCGATTCCGGCTCCCTCGGCCGGGCGGCAGCGTTGTACCGGGGGCCCCTGCTCGCCGACACGTCGATTCGCGAACCATCATTTGAAGACTGGCTCGCAGGCGAGCAGCGCAGACTGGGCGACCGGGCCATCGCCGTTCTCGACCGGCTCGTGAGCTTCAGGGACCTGCCGGACCGCGTCGACTTGGCACGGCGCCTGCTCGACCTGGATCCGTTGCGCGAGTCCTCGCACCGGGCCCTGATGCGCGTCTATGCTGAAGCTGGCGAGACGGCACTGTCCCTGCAGCAGTTCGAAGCGTGCCGTGCGATGCTTCAGAAGGAATTCCAGATCGGCCCCGCGAGGGAGACTCAGGCCCTGCGTGACGCAATCGCCTCCGGGGATATCGCGTCAAGCACAGGAGCCGGCGGCGCAGTCAGGGCCGCTGGGCCACCGTCTGATGAAGACCCGCATCGTCCCTCCTCCAGACCGGAAGCGGCCAAACCGGTGTCCGGCAAGTTGTCGATTGCCGTCTTGCCCTTCCTAAACCTGACCGGCGACGCACAGCAGGATTACCTCGCCGAGGGCATCGCGGAGGACATCATCACAGAGCTTGGGCGTTTTTCGTCGCTGACCGTCATTGGCAGAAGTTCGTCCTTCCGATTCCGCGGCAGCAGTCTCGATTCGAAATCGATCGGCGCCGAATTGAATGCGCAATACCTGCTCGAGGGAAGCATTCGGCAGGTGGGCGACAAGTTCCGCGTCAGCACACGCCTGCTGGAAGCCGCGACGGCATCGCAAGTGTGGTCCGAGCGCTATGACCGGCCCAAGCGGGACCTTTTCGAGGTGCAGGACGACATGGTCGCCTCGATCATCACGACTTTCGAGCATCGGCTGTCGGAAGCAAAGGCGCTGCAGCTCAGGACGCGCCCGCCGTCCAGCTGGGATGCCTATGACTTTCTCCTGCAGGCGCGGCACGAGCTTTCCAGCTACGAGGGCATGGCCAACGCCGAGACTCCCCTGCTGCGTGCCATCGCGATCAACCCCAACCTGACCGAGGCCCATGCCAAGCTGGCTCATGTGGCCATGGGAAAATACTGGTCCGGCGACGGTGATCCCGCACACATCGACGAGGCGCTCGCCTTTGCCCGCACTGCCCTGTCGCTTGACCAGACTGAAAGCACGGCCCATGCCGCGATGTCCGTAGCCTTGGCATTCAAGCGAGAGTTCAACCTGGCGCTCTTTCATGCCGACGAAGCGCTGCGCCTGAACCCCAACAATCTCCTGGCCGCGACCAATCGCGCGATGTGGCTCACCTTTCTGGGCCGCAACGAAGAAGCCTATCAGGCGCTGCAGGACCTGCTGCGGCGGGATCCCTACCCGCCCATGCACTTCTGGGAGGTCATGGGCGCCACGCTCTATCAGATGGGGCGATGCGAGGAGGCACTTGCCGCCTACCGCAGAAACCCCAATCCCCAGAACTGGGAGATGGCCTACATCGTTGCCTGTCAGTGGCAACTGGGACGCAAGGCAGAAGCGCGCGACGCGTTGGTCAAGCTGGGCGAAGCCTATCCCGACTTCTCGATCTCGCGACTCCTTGCCATCGAGATCTATCAGACCGAGGCCGCGATCTCCAATCTCGCTGCGCCACTTCGTGCGGCGGGCCTGCGGGACTGATCGTCAGATCTCAGGGCGATCCAAGCACCAGCGCGACCACCTTCCGCATCACCGTCGGCAGCGCTTCTCCGGCCAAGTCGCGGCGCGCCACCCAGCGGTAGTCGCCGTCATCCCGCAGCGCGCCGTCCGTTGCCGATTCGGCCTTGAGCACCGCAAGCTCGAGATGGAAATGGGTGAAGGTGTGCCGCACGATGCCGGGAAGTTCGCGCCAGCGGGCATCGAGCGGCGCGGCGGAGGTCATGTCTTCCGGAAGTGTGCCGGCCCAGGCACTCGACGGGACCTCCAGCATGCCGCCGAGCAGGCCTTTCTCCGGACGGCGCCGCAGCAGCACGGCGCCATCGCCGCGCTCCACCCAATAGGCCACGCCGCGCCGCGTCGGCACGCCGGCCTTCGGCTCCTTGCGCGGCAGTTCGGCCTGGATGCCGCGCTGCCGGCCGATGCAATCATCCGCCCACGGACAGATCAGGCAGTCGGGTGATCTAGGCGTGCACAGTGTCGCTCCCAGATCCATCATCGCCTGGGCGAAATCTCCGGCGCGCCGCGCGGGCACCAGGTCCTGCGCGATGGCGCGGATCTCGGGCTTGGACCTGGGCAGCGGGGTCTCGATCGCCCGCCAGCGCGAGATCACCCGCTCGACGTTGCCGTCCACCGCCGCGTGCCGCCCGCCGAAGGCGATGGCGGCGATGGCGCCGGCCGTATAGGGCCCGATGCCCGGCAGGGCGCGGAGTTCGGCCTCGCTTTCGGGAAACCGCCCGCCATGACGCTCGATCACGGTTCTGGCGCAGGCATGAAGGTTGCGCGCCCGGGCATAGTAGCCCAGCCCGGCCCAGGCCTTCAGCACCTCGTCGAGGGGTGCCCGGGCCAGGGCTTCCACGGATGGCCAGAGGGTCACGAAGCGCTCGAAATACGCCTTCACCGCCGGCACGGTGGTCTGCTGCAGCATGATCTCGGAAAGCCAGACCCGGTAGGGATCGGCCTCCGTCCCGGGAGGAGCCCGCCAGGGCAGCACCCGGGCGTGCCGGTCGTACCAGTCGAGAAGGCGGGCGGCCGGATCCAGCCCTTGTTTGGCCATGCTGCTGCGCAAGAAGGCGATTCCTGTTAGAAGGCATCCAATAGACCGGCCATGGAGACCCTCGACAAGCATTTCCGCAACCTGACGCGCGACGCCTTCGCGCGCTTCGGCTTTTCCTATGCCGAGGTGATCGCCCGCTGGCCCGAGATCGCCGGCGCGACACTGGCGGCCCATTGCCGCCCGATGCGGATCAGGTGGCCCCGCGGATCAGGCGAAACTGACCAGGCCCGGGGCGGCACACTGGTGATCGCGGCAGCGCCGGGGCGCGCCCTCGACCTACAATATGAGGTGCCGCGCATCATGGAGCGGGTCAATGCCTTCTACGGCTTCGGAGCCATCGCGGCGGTCAAGATCGTGGCTCAGCCCAAGGCCTTCGGAGAGCCGCCACCAAGGCGCCCGGTCGCGCAGAAACCCTTTGCTGATCCGGCACTTGATACCATCGCCGACGATGACCTGAAAGCGGCCTTGCAGCGCCTCGGCGCCGGCGTGTCGGCGCGGTCCGCCGGTTCTCCACAAGGCAAATAAAGATTTGGTTTCAACCCTCAACATCTAGTAGGTAACGCACATGACACTGATTTCCCGCCGCCACCTCCTGGCCGCCAGCGGCGCCGCCGCCGCCGGACTGGCCGTCTTCGGCCGTCCGGCGCTTGCCGTCGACGTGGCCGAGCTCAACAAGCCGCCCGAACTGGGCGACATGTTCCTCGGCAATCCGGACGCCAAGGTGACGGTCATCGAATATGCCTCGGCGACCTGCCCGCACTGTGCCGCCTTCCACACCAATTCCTGGAAGGAACTCAAGGAGCAGTACATCGACACGAACAAGATCAAGTTCGTGTTCCGCGAGTTTCCGCTGAACGACGCCGCGCTGGCGGCCTTCATGATCGCGCGCGCCCTGCCGAAGGAGTCCTATTTCCCGGTCATCGACATTTATTTCGACACGTTGCAGGAATGGGCCAAGGACAATTGGGTCGAGGGCCTGTTCAACATCGCCAAGCAGGCCGGCATGACCCGCGAGAAGTTCGATGCCACGCTGAAGGACGAGAAGCTGGCGCGCGCCATCCTGGCCATCCGCGACGGCGGCACGAAGTTCGGCGTCAAGGGTACGCCGACCTTCTTCATCAATGGCGAAATCTACGAAGGCGAGGACACGCTCGCCGCAATGAAGCAGAAGATCGACCCGCTCCTCTAGTCTGGGGGAGCGGCTTTCGGGGCATAGGGGCACGTGGCGGCATGAAGTTCTCGCGGCTGAGGCTTTCGGGATTCAAATCCTTCGTGGAACCGGCCGATCTCGTGATCGAGCCCGGACTCACCGGCGTGGTCGGCCCCAATGGCTGCGGCAAGTCGAACCTGCTCGAGGCGCTGCGCTGGGTGATGGGCGAAAGCTCGTACAAGTCGATGCGCGCGTCCGGCATGGACGACGTCATCTTTTCCGGCACCACCCAGCGCCCGGCGCGGAACATGGCCGAGGTCGTCGTGACCATGGAGAACGACGACCGCACGGCGCCGGCCCAGTACAACGAACACGAAACGCTCGAGATCTCGCGCCGCATCGAGCGCGAGGCGGGATCCGCCTATCGCATCAACGGCAAGGACGTGCGGGCCCGTGACGTCCAGCTGCTCTTTGCCGACGCTTCGACCGGCGCCCGGTCGCCCGCTCTCGTGCGCCAGGGCCAGATCGCGGAGATCATCAATTCAAAGCCGCAGGCGCGCCGCCTCATCCTCGAAGAAGCCGCCGGCATTACGGGCCTGCACACGCGCCGCCACGAGGCGGAGCTGAAGCTGCGCGCCGCCGAGCAGAATCTCACCCGGCTCGAGGACGTGACCTCGCAGCTCGAAACCCAGCTCAACAGCCTCAAGCGCCAGGCCCGGCAGGCCACGAAGTACAAGCAAATCTCCGCCGAGATCCGCAAGCTCGAGGCTGCCGGACTCTACGTCGCCTGGAAGGATGCCGCCGAAGCCGCCACGCGTGATGCCGCGGCCCTTGACGAGGCTACCCGCCTGCTCGCCGAACACACCCGCGCCGCTTCCGAGAAACTGCGCCGGCGCGACGAGCTGGGCGAGCAGCTGCCGGGTCTGCGCGAACAGGAAACGATCCGCGCCGCCGTGCTGCAGCGCGTCTCCCATGAGCGCACCGCATTGGACGAGGAGGAACGCCGCGCCGAGCAGCGCCGCGCCGAACTCGGCCAGCGCATGGTCCAGGTCGAGGCCGACCTGGCGCGCGAGCATGACCTGGTGAACGATACCGCGGGCGTGCTTGGCGCGCTCGACGCGGAAGCCGCCAGCCTAGAGGCCGCCCAGGGCGGCGATACCGACCTGCGCAGCGCCGCGGCACTGGCCCTGCAGACGGCTGCCGAATCCCTCGCGCGGTCCCAGGAAACGGCCGACCAGGCGGCGGTGCGCCTTTCCGAACTCACCGCGCGGCGCAATGCCATCCTGCGCGTGGCGGAAGAGCAGAGCGCACGCATCGCCCGGCTCGACCGCGAACTGGCCGAGACGGCCCAGCGCCGCGCCGCGCTTGTCGCGCAGTACAATGTCGAGGGCGACGGCGAGAAGCTGGCAGCCGCCGTTGAGGCCGCTGCATTGGCCGCAACGTCGGCCGAGACCGCGGTAACCGAGCAGGAAGCCGCGGTGCGCGCGGTGCGCCAGGCCGAGACAGACGCCCGCGCGGCCCATGACGAGGCCCGCCGCAAGGCCGATCGCCTGCAGACGGAAGTCCGTACACTGACCAATCTGCTGAAGTCCGGAGGCGGCGAGCTGTGGCCGTCGCTGATCGACCAGATCACCGTCACGCAAGGCTATGAGACGGCCCTGGGTGCGGCCTTGGGCGACGACATCGACGCTTCCGCCGACGAAGGTGCGCCCGTGCACTGGCGCGGCCTGCCGCCGCTGGAACAGGTTGCCCCGCTGCCCGACGGCGCCTGGGCGCTGACACAGTTCGTCGAGGCGCCGCAGGCGCTGCGCCGACGCCTGTCGCACATCGGCGTCGTGTCCAAGGCGCTCGGCCAGGCGCTCCAGCCGCAGCTGAAGCCCGGCCAGCGGCTGGTCTCGCGCGAGGGCGACGTCTGGCGCTGGGACGGGTTCTCGGCGGCAGCCGATGCGCCTAGCGCTGCTGCAAAACGGCTGGCGGAGCGCAACCGGCTGGCGACGCTCGAGATCGAGATGGCCGAGGCCGCAGCCGCAGCGGACGAAGCCCGGGCTGCCTTCGAGGCCGCGCGCGCTGCGGTGGAGTCTGCGGTCCGTAGCGAGCGCGACCGTCGCGAAGCGCAGCGTGCCGCGCTGTCGGCGGCCGATTTCGCACGCCGCGCGCTGACCACCCATGAACGCCAGGTGGCCGAACGCCTGGCCCAGACCTCGGCGCTGGACGAAGCCCAGCGCCGCATCGAACAGGCCCTGGGCGAGGCACGCGCTGCCGCGGCCTCCGCCGCGGCGGAAGCCGCAGGCTTGCCGGTTCTCGACACGCTGCAGGTGGAGCTGGCCGCCCTGCGCGACGCGGTGAACCGCGACCGCGCGGCCTATGCCGAATCCCGGGCACGGCATGACGGGCTGGAACGCGAGGCCCGGGCGCGCGACGACCGGTTGAAGGCCATCGCGGCCGACCGCGCGCAATGGACGGCCCGGGCGCAGCGCGCCGCCGAACAGATCGAACAGCTCGCCCGCCGCGCCGAGGAAACCCGCGCCGCAATCACCGAGCTTGCCGGCCTGCCGCAGCAGCTGGCCGACCGCCGCCTGAAGCTGATGAACACGCTGGCCGAGGCGGAACAGGATCGCAAGGCCGCGGCCGACGCGCTCGCCGAGGCCGAGACGTCCGTTCGCGCCGCCGACCAGGAGCTGCGCGCAGCCCAGGAGCAGGCTTCGGCCTCGCGCGAGGACCATGCGCGCCTTGGGGCACGGCTGGAGGCCAGCCAGCAGCGCCGCGAGGCCTGTGAGCGCCGCGTGCTCGAGATGCTGAACTGCGCGCCATCCGAGATCCCTGCGGTGGCGGAACTCGACGTCGACCGGCTGGCCCTGGCAGACGAGATCGAACGCAAGCTGCTTGGCCTGCGCGAGGACCGCGAGCGCCTCGGCGGCGTCAACCTGCGCGCCGACGAAGAGGCCGTCGAGGTGGCGAAGCAACTCGAGGGCCTTGTCAAGGAACGCGACGATCTGGTGCAGGCCATCAACAAGCTGCGCGGCGGCATCTCCAGCCTCAACCGCGAAGGCCGCCAGCGTCTGCTCGACGCCTTCGAGACGGTGAACCTGAAGTTCGCCGAACTCTTCACCACGCTTTTCGGCGGCGGCAAGGCCGAGCTGCAGCTCATCGAATCCGACGATCCCCTGGAGGCAGGCCTCGAGATCGTGGCCAATCCGCCGGGAAAGAAGCCCACCACGCTGTCGCTGCTGTCGGGCGGCGAGCAGACGCTGACCGCGCTGTCGCTGATCTTTGCGGTGTTCCTCACCAACCCGTCGCCCATCTGCGTGCTCGACGAGGTCGATGCGCCGCTCGACGACCACAATGTCGAACGCTTCTGCAACCTGCTCGACGCGATGCTGGAGCGTACAGAGACGCGCTTCCTCATCATCACCCACCATGCGCTGACCATGGCGCGCATGCATCGTCTCTTCGGCGTCACCATGATGGAGCGCGGCGTCTCGCAGCTGGTCTCGGTCAACCTGCAGCAGGCGGAATCGCTGGCCATCGCCAGCTAGACGCCGTGGCGCCTCCCCCGATCCCGGAACCGAAGCAGCGCTCCGGATTGCGCCTGGCACTGGGCCGCCGCTGGTTCGTACTGAAGCGGCGGATCGACTGGTACATGACGCGGGACCGTTTCGCGCGCCAGCGCAGCGCGCAGTCGCTGGCCCATGTCCACGCGCAGCATGCCACGCCCATGCTTCGCCAGCTGAAGGGCGTGGACATGTGGCTGCAGCACAACAAGGTGGAGTCGCTGCGCGTGGCCGCGTCCTGCATCGACGGCCTGCTGCTGCGTCCCGGCGAAAGCTTTTCCTTCTGGCGACTGGTGGGCAAGCCCACCGAGCGGCGCGGTTTCCGCGTCGGCATGGTGCTGCGCAATGGCCGTGTCGAACAGGGCATCGGCGGCGGCCTCTGCCAGATGACCAACCTGATCTACTGGATGGCGATCCACACCGACCTGACCGTCACCGAGCGCTGGCGCCATGGCTTCGACGTCTTCCCCGATTCGGGCCGCTCCCAGCCCTTCGGCTCGGGTGCCACCTGCGCCTGGAACTACATCGACCTGCAGATCCAGAACCGCACGGCCGACACCTATCAACTGCGCCTCAGCCTCGAGGGCGACCGGCTCTGCGGCGCGTGGCGCTGCGAAGCGCCGCTGCTGCATCGCTACGAGATCGAGGAGCGCGAACACCTGCTGCGGCACGAATGGTGGGGCGGCTATTCGCGCCACAACCAGATCTGGCGCCTGAGGCGGGACGGCGTCGCTGGCGACATCACCGGCGAGGAGCTGCTGACCGAAAATCACGCCATCATGATGTACCAGCCCTTCCTCGAGGGCCCGGCGACCTGACGGCCGCACCGGGCAACATCTGCCGGGTCACGGCCCCACGACGGCAGGCGGGAATCGGACCGGAATTCGGGAATTGCGGCTCCTCAGGGGACTTTTCGACGCACGGCCGGGAAGCGTCAATTCAACCATCTTCTTCAAAGGCTTAGAATCGGAATCCAATTCTTGACACACACCGGCCGCGAAACTATGAAGAGCGCGCTTTGGGAGGGGGACTTTCCGAGCGTGCGAAACGTTTGCCCGGAAGGTCGTGCGTGATGACAAGACCAGGCAAGAAGACCAGCGCGCCGGAAGACAAAACCCTCAAGGAGCTGGGCGACCTTTCGGAGCGGCTCAAGGACCTGTCCGGCCGCATCGCGGCGGAGAAGTCCGAACGCGCCGAAAGCCAGAAGCCGCCCGCAAGTCTTTCGGGAGCCACGAGCTATGCCAAGGGCTACCGACTTGCGAGCGAGTTCGTTGCCGGAACGCTGGTCGGCGGCCTCTTCGGATACGGCTTCGACTGGGTCTTCGGCACGTTGCCCTTCGGACTGATCGTCTTTCTGCTCCTGGGTTTCGGAGCCGGCATCCTGAACATGGCGCGCGCCGCCAACAGGGTGCCCCCGGCACAGGAGCGGCTTGGTGCAAACCCGCCGCCGCAAGCGGCCCTTGATGATGAAGAAGAGGACTGATCGTGGCCAACGATCCGATCCACCAGTTTCAGATCCACGACCTCGCGGGCCCCTTCCACATCGGCGGCCTGGAGATCAGCTTCACCAATTCCGCCCTGTTCATGGGCATCGCGGTCGCCACCATCACCGGCATCCTGATCCTCGCCACGTCCAAGGGCGCGCTGGTGCCGGGCCGGCTGCAGTCTGTCGGCGAGATGTGGTACCAGTTCATACACAACATGGTCCGACAGGTTCTGGGGCACGAGGGCAAGAAATTCTTCCCGCTGGTGTTCTCGCTGTTCTCCTTCGTCCTCGTCGCCAACATGCTCGGCATGTTTCCCTATTTCTTCACCGTCACCAGCCACGTGATCGTGACCGCCACGCTCGCGGTCTTCGTCGTGGCGCTGGTGGTGGTCGTGGGCATTTCCAAGCACGGGCTGGGCTGGTTCAAGCTCTTCGTGCCGCACGGCGTGCCGCTGTTGATCCTGCCCTTCATCTCGCTCATCGAGGTCATTTCCTTCCTGTCGCGGCCGATCAGCCTCGGGCTCCGCCTCTTCGGCAACATGCTGGCGGGACACATCGTGCTCAAGGTCTTCGCCGGCTTCGTCGTCAGCCTTGGCGCGCTGGGCTTTGGCGGCATCATCGGCTCGATCGCGCCGCTCGGCATGGCCGTGGCGCTGACCGCGCTAGAATTCCTGGTGGCTTTCCTTCAGGCTTTTGTCTTCGCCATCCTGACCTGCGTCTACCTCAACGACGCCCTTCACCCTGGTCACTGACATCAACCACGAACCTCAACGCAACACTGAAACTCCAAGGAGACTAAAATGGATCCAGCAGCAGCTAAGTTGATCGGTGCCGGCATCGCTTGCATCGGCATGGGTGGCGCCGGTATCGGCGTCGGCCACATCTTCGGCAACTTCCTCGCCGGCGCCCTGCGCAATCCGTCCGCCGCCAGCGCCCAGTTCACCAACGCGCTCATCGGCGCGGCGCTTGCCGAAGGTCTCGGCATCTTCTCGCTGGTTATCGCCCTCCTCCTCCTCTTCGTCGCCTAAGGGCGGCCGGGAGCAATCGGATCGGGGCCGGCCCGCCCAGGCGGTACGGCCTCCACATTTGAGGCGCAGCAATGTCGCAGACGACAACGGCCCAGGCCGAAGCCACTGGCGAAGCACCTGCCGGAGAAGCCCCGGCGGGAGAGACCGGCCACACGACCGAAGGCACTGTCGATCACGGTGCCAAGGTCTTTCCGCCGCTCGACGCCACGACGTTCCCGTCGCAGATCTTCTGGCTGGTGGTTTTCTTTGCCCTGCTCTACCTGCTGATGAGCAAGGTGGCGCTGCCGCGGGTCGAGAGGATCCTCCATACGCGGTCGCAGAAGATCGAAGGAGACCTGGCCCGGGCCCAAGCGCTCAAGGAAGAGACCGAGTCTGCCATCAAGGCCTATGAAAAGGCCCTGACGGATGCGCGCGCCAAGGCCACCGGCATCGGCCAGGATGCGCGCGGGAAGCTGATGGCCGAGGTGGAGGCCGAACGCAGCAATCTGGAAGCGGCGCTGTCGAAGAAGCTGGCGGAAGCCGAAGCGCTGATCGGCAAGAGCCGCGACAAGGCCATGGCCGAAGTCGATGGCATGGCGGCCGACACGGCTGCCGAGATCGTCGCGGCACTGACCGGCGCCAAGGTCACCAAGACCGACGCGGCCAAGGCCGTGGCGGAAGCCAAGGGCTGAGGAGAACGCCATGCATTTCGACGCGACTTTCTTCGCCTTCGTTGCCCTGGTGATCTTCCTCGGCATCGTCGTCTATGTCGGCGCCCTGAAGAAGGTGGGCGGAGGCCTGGACGAGCGTGCCGCGCGCATCCAGAAGGAACTGGACGACGCCATGACCCTCCGCAAGGAGGCCGAGGCGCTGCTGGCCGAGTACAAGCAGAAGCGCCTCGAGGCCGAAAGGGAAGCGGCCTCGATCATCGCGCAGGCCAAGGCCGATGCCGACGAATACGCCGCCGAAACCCGGCGCAAGCTGTCCGAGTCGATCGAGCGCCGCACCAAGCAGGCTGAACAGAAGATCGCCCAGGCCGAAGCCAACGCGATGAAGGACGTGAGAAGCGCGGTGACCGAGATTGCCGTTGCCGCCGCAGCGGCCTTGTCCAAGGGCCAGGTGAAGGCCGGAAAGGCTGGCGACCTGATCGCCGACTCGATCGCCGCCATCAAGTCCAAGCTGAACTGATCGTCGGCTTCACTTCTATCGAGGGCCCGGCCTGACGCCGGGCCTTTTTTGTTCCCGGTGCTGACGGCGCCAGCAGGCCGGGCTGCCGATCGTTTCATCCCGAAGCCGACTTTCCCACTGGAGATGCGTGACCGGGAGTTCCCCAACAACCGATTGCCTGTCAAACTGCCCCGCCCAGGTTCCTGCATTTCGCGAGACAAGCCGTGGCGGAACAGACCCCCGATCTCTCCGTGGTGACGCGCCTCGCCGCGCCCGTGGATGGCGACATCGCCAGTGAACAATTCCAGGGCATCCTGCGCAACCACAAGCACGAGGGTCTGGTCCTTGCCTTCTGGGCACGCAGCCTGGCGTTGATCCTGGTGTCGATCTTCGTCTTCTTCGTCGCCCCCTGGCCAGTGGTGATTTTTCCCCAGATCTTCATCCTGGGCTTCATGGTGGTGGGATGGCTGCAGCAGCGCTATGGCCGGCTGGGCCGCTCGCGCCTCGAACTTCTCCTGGCCTTCGCTGACATGGCGCTCCTCACGGCGGTGGTCATCATTCCCAACCCGTTCAGCACGCTCGAGGCACCCCTGCCGCTGCAATACCATTTCCAGACATTCCTCTATGCCTTCATCCTGCTCGCCGGAACCACGCTGTCTCTGCATTGGCGGACCATCAACCTGCTTGGCCTGTGGGCTCCCCTGGTCTGGCTCGCGGGGGCCGTCACGGTCTGGCTGCTGTTCCATCCGATCACGAGGTTCACGGAACTCGCAACGCAGATGTTCAGCGCCAACAGCGATGTGCGCGACCTCTTCGATCCCAACAACATGAACTGGGATCAGCGCATCCAGGAAGCCATCGTCTTCTGCCTCGCCGCCCTCATTCTCGGCCTCAACGGGCTGCGCAACGAAAGACTGCTCATGAAATTCGCCGAGGCCGAACGCACCCGCGCTAATCTCTCGCGCTACTTCTCGCCCAATGTCACGTCGGCGCTGGTCAAGAGCAGCACGGCGCTGGACCGCAGCGACACGATTCCCGTGGCGGTACTCTTCATCGACATCGTCGGCTTCACCCGCTTCGCCTCCGGGGTTTCGGCCGGCGAGGCCATGGAAACGCTGCGCAGCTTCTTCACCCGCATGGAGGCGGCAGTCTTCGCCCACAACGGCACCCTCGACAAATATCTGGGCGACGGGTTGATGGCCACCTTCGGCACGCCCACGCCCCGGCCGGAGAGCGCGCTCGACGCGCTGCGCTGCGCCATGGCCATGCAGGCCGCGATGGAGGTCTGGAACGCCGAACGCGGGCGCGGCGGTCTTTCGCCGTTCCGCATCGGGGTCGGCGTCCATTTCGGCGAGGTCGCCTTCGGCAACATCGGCAGCAGCCGGCTCGAGCTGGCCGTGATCGGCGACACGGTCAATGTCGCGAGCCGGCTCGAATCGCTGACACGCGAACTCAACGCGGCCATCGTCGTCTCGCGCGACGTGCTGGATCAGGCGGCGGCGGTGGCCGGGCCCCAGGACCCTTGCGTCGCTGTGTTCCACACCATCGGCCCGCGCAAGATCCAGGGCACCGCGAAGTGGATCGAGGTCGCGGCCTGCAGCCGCCCGCATGGCGACATGCCGGGGTGACCGGCGGCGACTGCCCTATTCCGCGGCTTCCATGTAGTTCGCCATGGGCGGGCAGCTGCAGACCAGGTTGCGGTCGCCATAGACGTTGTCGACACGGCCCACCGGCGGCCAGTACTTGTCGTTCGGATATCCCTTGAGGGGGAAGAAGGCCTTCTCCTTCGAATAGGGATGCTTCCAGTCGCCCAGCAGCAGCCGGTGCGTGTGCGGCGCATTCTTCAGCACATTGTCGCTGCGGTCGGCCTTGCCCTCCTCCACCTCGGCGATCTCCTTGCGGATCTCGATCATGGCGTCGCAGAAGCGGTCCAGCTCGCGCTTGCTCTCCGACTCGGTGGGCTCGATCATCAGCGTGTCGACCACCGGGAATGACATGGTGGGGGCGTGGAATCCATAATCCACCAGGCGCTTGGCCACGTCCTCCACGCTCAGGCCCGTCCGCTCCTTCAGCCAGCGCAAGTCGATGATGCACTCATGCGCGATGTAGCCGCCAGGGCCGGTGTAGACGATGGGAAAGTGCGATGCCAGACGCCGGGCGATGTAGTTGGCATTGAGGATCGCCATGATCGTGGCCTTGCGCAGGCCCTCGCCGCCCATCATCGCGATGTAGGTCCAGGAGATCGGCAGGATCGAGGCCGAGCCCCAGGGCGCGGCCGATACCGCACCCCGCGTCTGGTCGCGGCCCGCCGCCGGGTTCACGCCGTTCACCACCGCGTGCCCCGGCAGGAAGGGCGCCAGATGGGCCTTCACGCCAATGGGACCCATGCCGGGGCCGCCGCCGCCATGCGGAATGCAGAAGGTCTTGTGCAAGTTCATGTGGCAGACATCGGCGCCCAGCTCGGCCGGGCGCACCAGGCCCACCTGCGCATTGAGATTGGCACCGTCGAGATAGACCTGGCCGCCATTGTCATGAACGATCCTGCAGATGTCGATCACCGCCTCCTCGAACACGCCATGGGTCGAGGGATAGGTGATCATCAGCGCCGCCAGGTTCTCCCGGTGCTGCTCCGCCTTGGCCCTGAGATCGGCGAGGTCGACGTTGCCCTTCGCATCGCAGGCGACCACCACCACCTTCATGCCGGCCATCACGGCCGAGGCCGGATTGGTGCCATGCGCCGAGATCGGGATGAGACAGACGTCCCGGTGCGCGTGTCCACGCGACTCGTGGTAGCCGCGGATCGCCAGCAGGCCCGCATATTCGCCCTGGCTGCCGGCGTTGGGCTGCAATGACACCGCATCGAAGCCGGTGATCTCGGCCAGCATCGCCTCCAGCTCCTCGAAGAGCTGCATGTAGCCCTGCGCCTGCTCAAGCGGCACGAAGGGATGCAGCATCGAGAAGCTGCGCCAGGTCACCGGGATCATCTCGGTCGTGGCATTGAGCTTCATGGTGCAGGAGCCCAGCGGAATCATGGACTGGTCAAGCGCCACGTCCTTCGTCTGCAGATGCCGCAGATAGCGCAGCATCTCGGTCTCCGAGTGGTACATCTCGAAGACGGGGTGGGTGAGATAGGGGGAGCTGCGCCGCAGGGCAGGCGGAATCGTCTCCTTCAATCCCTTGTCGATGCTTTCGAGCGTCACCAGGTCGAGCGCGTCGGTCTTGAACACGGTCAGGAGGCTTTCCAGTTCCTGCCGGCGGATCGACTGGTCGAAGGAGACACCGATGTGATCGGAATCGACGAAGCGCAGGTTGATGCGGCTTTCCTTGGCTCGGGCCCAGATCATGTGGGCGCGGCCCGGCGCGTGGATTGTGACCGTGTCGAAGAAGGCCTTGGTCTTCACCTCGTAGCCCCAGCCCGCGACCGCCGCAGCGAAGATCTCGGCGAAGCGGTGCGTGCGCTCCGCCATCTTCCGGATGCCCTTGGGCCCGTTGTAGACGGCGAAGAACCCGGCGATGACCGCCAGCAGCACCTGTGCGGTGCAGATGTTGCTGGTGGCCTTCTCGCGGCGGATATGCTGCTCGCGTGTCTGCATGGCCATGCGCAGGGCCCGGTGGCCCTGGCTGTCGACCGAGACGCCGATGATGCGTCCGGGCATGGCGCGCTTGAACTCGTCGCGCGTGGCGAAGAAGGCGGCATGCGGACCGCCATAGCCCATGGGCACGCCGAAGCGCTGCGCCGACCCCAGCGCGATGTCGGCACCGAGTTCACCTGGCGGCGTGAGCAGCGCCAGCGCCAGCAGATCGGTGGCCATGATGGCGAGCGCACCGGCGCCGTGCAGCCTGTCGATGATGGCGCGATAGTCACGCACCTCGCCCGAGGACCCCGGATAGGAGAGCAGGGCCGCGAAGACCTTGGCGGGATCGAGGTCGCGCGCGGGATCACCGATCAGGAGTTCGAAGCCGAAGGCCCTGGCACGCGTCTCGATCACCCCGATGGTCTGGGGATGCGTGTCGGCGTCGACGAAGAAGAGGTTGGCCTGCGACTTCGCCACGCGCTTGGCCATCGCCATGGCCTCCGCGGCGGCCGTGGCCTCGTCCAGCAACGACGCGCTGGCAAGCTCAAGGCCGGTCATGTCGATCACCAGCTGCTGGAAGTTGAGCAAGGCCTCGAGGCGACCCTGGCTCACCTCGGCCTGATAGGGCGTGTAGGCCGTGTACCAGCCCGGATTCTCCAGCACATTGCGCAGGATGACCTTCGGCGTGATGGTGCCGTAGTAGCCCATGCCGATCATCGAGCAGTAGACCTCGTTGCGTTCGGCCATGGTGCGCAGATAGGACAGGGCCGTGCGCTCGGCCATGGCCTTCTTCAGCTCCAGCGGTCGCTTCGTGCGGATCTTCTCGGGCACGACCTTGGCGATGAAGTCTTCCAGCGTCTTCGCCCCGACCTCGCGCAGCATCTCGCGCGTCTCGGCCTCGGTCGGCCCGATGTGGCGCGGGATGAAGTTGGCGCCAGGCTCAAGCTCGGCAAGGGTGGGTCGGCTGGACATGGTCAGATCCTCTCTCGGTCACGTGTCGGACGGGGTTCAGACGCCTCTTCAGCCCGCGACGAACTTGTCATAGGCGGCCCGGTCCATGAGCTGGTCGAGCTCGGCTGGGTTGGCGAGCTTCACCTTCATGAACCAGGCAGCCCCCTCGGCCTCGCGATTGACGAGGCCCGGATCGTTCTGCAGATCGGCATTGACCGCGACCACTTCGCCAGTGACCGGCGCATAGACCTCGCTTGCGGCCTTGACGCTTTCCACGACGGCGGCCTCCGCATCCTTGGCCACGCTCTTGCCCACGGCGGGCAGCTCCACGAAAACCACGTCCCCCAGCTGTTCCTGGGCATGGTTGGTGATGCCGATGGTGGCGATGCCGTCGGCGACGGTCACCCATTCGTGGTCCTTGCTGTACTTGACGCTCATCTGCTGCTCCTCAGCGCTTGAATCGGTTGGGGACAAAGGGAAGCCTGACGATCTCGGCCGGCAGCGCGTTGCCGCGCACGATCAGCTGGACCGGCGTGCCGGGTACGGATGACCTGGCCTCGACATAGCCCATGGCCACGGGGCCGCCGACGGTCGGTCCAAATCCGCCCGAGGTGACGACGCCGATCTCGCGGCCGGCAGCGTCGGTGATCACGGTGCCTTCCCGCGCCGGCGCGCGGCCCTGCGGCTTGAGCCCGACGCGCTTGCGAGCCGGACCTTGCGCAAGCTCCTGCTGCACCCGGGCAGCTCCGATGAATCCGCCGTCACTGCGCCGGCGCTTGCCGATCGACCAGACCAGATCGGCCTCGACCGGCGAGATCGCATCGGTCAGCTCGTGACCGTACAGGCAGAGGCCTGCCTCGAGGCGCAGCGAATCACGCGCGCCCAGCCCGACGGGCTTCACGCGCTCGTCTTCCAGGAGCAGGGACCAAAGCCTGACCGCATCGCGTGCCATAAGCGATATCTCGAAGCCGTCTTCGCCGGTGTATCCCGAGCGCGACACCTGCAGCGCCATGCCTTTCACGGCCACATCGGTCGTCTGCATGAAGGCGAGCGCTCCCAGTTCGGGGGCCAATTTCGCCATCACCGCCTCGGCCTTGGGACCCTGCAGCGCGACCAGTGCCAGGTCGTCGCGCGGCGTCAGCTCGACGTTTCTTGGCAGATGGGCGCCGATCCAGCCATAGTCGTGTTCCTTGCGCGAGGCATTGACCACGACATAGAAGGTTCCCTCCTCCGCGGTCCGCGTCACCATCAGATCGTCCAGCGTGCCGCCATCCTCGGCGAGAAGCTGGGAATAGCGCTGCTGGCGCGGCTGCAATCCCAGGACGTCGGCGGGCAGCAGCCGTTCCAGCGCCCGCGCCGCGGTTTCGGTGTCCGGACCCTCCACGAAGCACTGCCCCATGTGCGAGACATCGAAAAGGCCCGCGCTGCTGCGCGTCCAGGTGTGTTCGGCGATGATTCCGGTTGGGTATTGCACCGGCATGTCGTAGCCGGCGAAGGGCACCATCCGCGCCCCGGCCCTTACGTGTTCCTCGTAGAGCGGCGTGCGTTTCGGAGCGGGGTCGCTCATTCACATCTCCATACAAAGCGAAGCCAGACCCGACACAAGGCCGAATCTGCCCCCTCTGTACGAGACCTGAGAGATTTCGCCTGCGGGTCACTCCGACACCCGCCTGCTTGGCTCCTTCGGTGAGCGTCCCATCGGGCCGCTGCTCTCCAGAGTGTCGAACGCCTCGCGGTCCTTTTGCCTGAGAGTTTCCGGGGCGGTTGCTCCTTCGGCGCCGGTTGGACCCGGCCTCTCCCGCACAAGGCGTCACACAAACTGGGCGCAGCCTAGGCGCATCGAAGGGGAAGTCAAGGGCGGGACATGCAGGCCGGACCTGTGCAGTGCAACGGGAAAATGGCGTCCACATCGCAGCGAAGCCAGGGCCACGAGACCCGGCAAACTCCTGCCGGTGCGCGCTGCGGGACAGGCAAGGGCCTGCCTGCAAGCGATTACCACCCCGGTGCAGGTTACCAGTTGCATCAAGACCTTACGGGAAAAGTGGCAGATTGCACCAACTTGGCCGGGAAGATGCATGGCGAGACGGGACGCACCAAGGGGCTGGGATCTAGCATGCACTCCTTCATCGATCAGCCGTCCGTCCTCTCCCCAGACCTGGGCTTCACCCGAATTCCGTCACGCCTTCAACCCAACCAGCCATGATGAGGATTTGCACATGCCCACCAACACACGTCGGTTCACAGTTCCGCTTCTGCTTGCAGGACTGCTTGTCCTGTCGCCGTCTCTCGCTATGCCGCCGCCCGCCGCCGCCCAGGGCGTCGAGTTCTGGAACAAGGAATGCCGCAAGCTGCTGAAGCAATATGAAGGCAAGGCCCGACACAAGGCCTTTGCCGCTTCCAACATGGCATCTCGCAACAGCAACTCACAGGCTTGCGGTGTTGCCTGGAGCGCCGGTTCGGTGAAGCAGGCCGAGGACGGCGCGCTCAAGGCCTGCAAGAGCCAGCATGCCGGCAGCTGCTGGATCACGCGCTCGGAATGACATGGCAAGTGACGCCGCAGAAATGTCCGTTTTGAACAATTAGCTCGGCTGGTCGCGGCTATGGATGAGTCCACGACCAGCAGACAATCGGGAGTTCAGCATGAGCACGCGTCGCCATTTCCTCGGAACAGTCTCGGCCGCAAGCGCGGCCTTTGCCGTGAGCAGCGCACACCTGCTCGAAGGCAGTCCGGCAATGGCAGCGGATCCGGCAAAGCCGCTCGAAGGCCATTTCCATCCGAAGGGCAAGGCGCCCTCGCCCCACACGATCGAGGTGCTGAAGACGGCCAAGGGCGCCCTGCCATTTGCCGATGTCAAGGATCTCGAGGAACAGGCCCGGGGCCTGATCGCGCCGATGGAGCAAATGCAGATTCCGTCCGACTCGGGCGGCATTTCCTGGGACATGGCGCAGTTCCAGTTCCTGAACGAAGACCGCGATTTCGACAGCATCCATCCCTCGCTCACCCGGATCGCGCGCCTGAACAACAACTACGGGCTCTACGAAGTGATCCCCGGCATCTATCAGGTGCGCGGCCTCGATCTGGCTGACTTGACCCTGGTGCGCGGCAAGACCGGCTGGATCGTCTTCGACTGCATGACCACGACGGAGACCGCGCGGGCCGCCTGGCAGCTCTTCCAGAAGCACGCGGGCCAGGGACTGCCAATCACCGCCGTCATCTACTCCCACACGCATGGCGACCATTTCGGTGGCGTGCAGGGCCTCATCACGGCGGAGGATGTGCGCGCAGGCCGTGTCGAGGTCATCGCGCCCCGCGACTTCATGGACTTCACCATTTCCGAGAATGTCTATGCCGGAAATGCGATGAACCGCAGGCTCTTCTACCAGTACGGCCTGCTGCTGCCGGCGTCACCGCATGGATTCGTGAGCCAGGGTCTCGGCCACCGTGTGCCCAACGGTGCCACCAGCCTTATCGCCCCCACCCGCTATGTCGTCGAGCCCATCGAGGAACTCGAGGTCGATGGCGTCCGCATGATCTTCCAGAACACGCCCAATACCGAGGCGCCGCGCGAGATGAACACCTACATCCCCGACATGAAGGCGCTGTGGATGGCGGAGAATGTCACGGCGACACTGCACAACATCTACACGCTGCGCGGCGCCCCGGTGCGCGATGCGCTGAACTGGTCGAAGTACATCGCCGAGGCCCTGTTCCGCTTCGGCCAGGAGGCCGAGGTCATGTTCGCCTCGCATCACTGGCCGCGCTGGGGCAATGACCGGGTCCAGGAGGTCCTCCGCGACCAGCGCGATCTCTATGCCAACTTGAACAACCAGGTGCTGCACTTCGCCAACCAGGGCGTCACCATCAACCAGATCCACAACGTCTATGAAATGCCCAAGGGCCTGCAGGCCAAATGGCATTGCCGCGGCTATCATGGGTCGCCCGAGCACAATGCGCGCGGCGTCATCCAGCGCTACCTCGGCTTCTGGGACTGCAACCCCGCGACCCTCATTCCACCGTCTCCCGCCGACTCGGCGCCGCTCTATGTCGAGATGATGGGCGGTGCGGGAAAGATCGTCGCGCGCGGTCGCGAACTGCACGACGCGGGCCAGTATCTTCTCGCGGCGGAACTCGTCGACAAGCTGGTGCAGGCCGAACCCGCCAATGGCGAGGCGCGTGACCTGCTGGCCGACATCTACGAGCAGATCGGCTACCAGCAAGAGAATCCAGGCCTGCGCAACAGCTTCCTGTCCGGCGCCTATGAACTCCGGTCCGGCATCCCACAGGGCGAGATGGTCAGTTCCTCCAGTCCGGATATCATCCGGGCCATGTCGACGGAACTGTTCCTGAACTTCCTGGCCATCAAGATGGACGGCCGCAAGACGGATGGCATGGCCTTCACGGTGAATCTCGTCACCCCGGACAATGGCGAGAAGTTCCTGATCGAACTGCGCAACGCGACTCTGACCAACATCAAGGGATTCCTGGCCGAGAAGCCGGACCTCGCGCTCACCATCAACCGGTCGGATCTCGAGCAGACCATGATCGGCGCCAAGTCGCTGGAGGAGCAGATCAAGGACGGCACGGCCAAGGTCGAAGGCGACGTCACTATCCTCGCCAAGCTCGGAGCAACCATGGTCGAGTTCGATCCGCGCTTCGAGGTGCTGCCCGGCACGAAGCAGCCGGTAACGATGGTGGCGGGCGAGGCTTACGAGGCCGAGATCGGCAAGATCATCGCGGAGTAAGTCTGGCGCTAGGCTGCCCCGCCCGTCACCCCGAGTTCTTCGGCTGCAACGGCAAGGATGTCGTCGGCTGAACCGATCGCCACGAAATGGCCGGCGCCTTCAACCGGATGCCAGACCGACCCTGGCATCCTGTCAGCCACTTCCCTGTTGATCGGCGACGGAACCAGCGTGTCGGCCGTCCCCTGCCACATGTGGACGGGGCGCCTGATGCGGCTCACGTCGAATGACCAGTGCCGGTAGAGGAGTTCCGAGTCCCGCACCAGCCCTTCGCTTCCCTGCGCGAAGCATTCCGCGCTGGCGTCGCAGAAGACCGCCTCGAAGCCCGGCCGCTGCAGGATCTGCCGGTCGGCGTCGTTCACGGCCCTGAGCAAAGACTTGATGTAGCTCTGGCGGAAGTATTCGGCGGTGAGGCCGAGACTCGCGTACATGAGACGGAAGCCGGGCTCGAAATGAAGCGCGAGAAATCCGCCGAGCGCGTCGATCCTCGACAGGTACTTCGCTGCCGAATTGTCGCCGAAGGCGCCGTAGCTTCCGCCTGCGATGCTGCTGACGTGGCACAGCCGCGCAGGATCGATATAGGCGGCGGCGGCAAGCGCCCAGGGCCCACCCTCCGACCACCCGGTCACGCCGAAGGTCCTGTGTCCGAGCGCGTCGGCGACGGCCGTGAGATCCTCCGCCCAGCTCGCATAACTGCGCGGGTTCTGGGGGCTGGATTGTCCGATGCCGGGCCGGTCGACGCAGACGAACCGCAGGCGGTTCCTGGTGGCGGCCTCGGCGAAGAGGCACCCCTCGAGCCGGCTGCTCGGTCCCCCGTGATTGTGCAGGACCAGTGCCCCGTCGGGACTTCCGACTTCGAGACAGGCGAGTTTGCGACCGTCGCGGGCGCTGACGGTCCGCGCAATGCCGGCGGATGGAGCCGGGGAGACCGAGGCCAATTCCGTTCCGTCCATCACTTGGCTCCGGCGCAAGGCAGTTCTTGGGGCAGCTGCGTCATGGCGGTGAAGGATATGCAATGCGGGTGGCCCGCGAAAGCAGAAGTTGAGCGAGACAGGCAGTTTCCGCCGCACATGTCCGACTCTCAGGTGCTCGGCGGCGACGCCTGCCCGTGTCCGGGAGCTTGCTTGACAATCCCGTCCCCTCCCCGCATCTACGCAGCATGACCAAGCCGCCGCTCACCATCCTTCTTGCGGCACCGCGGGGCTTCTGCGCCGGCGTGGTGCGCGCCATCGACATCGTGGAGCGGGCGCTGGCGCTCTACGGGGCCCCCGTCTACGTCCGCCACGAGATCGTGCACAACAAGTTCGTGGTCGACGACCTGAAGGCGAAGGGCGCGGTCTTCGTCGAGGAACTGGACGAAATTCCCGATGGCGACCGACCCGTGGTCTTCTCGGCCCATGGCGTTCCGAAGTCGGTGCCCGCCGCGGCCACGGCGCGCCGCATGTTCCAGATCGACGCCACTTGCCCACTGGTCACCAAGGTTCACATGGAGGCCAAGCGCCACCACGACGAGGGCCTTGCCATCATCCTCATCGGGCACAAGGGCCATCCGGAGGTGATCGGGACCACCGGACAATTGCCCGAGGGTGCCGTCACGCTGATCGAGACGGCGGAGGATGCCGAAGCTCTTCAGGTGAAGGATCCCACGAGGCTTGCCTTCGTCACACAGACCACGCTCTCGGTCGACGACACAAAGGACGTCATCGCCGTGCTGCAGCGGCGCTTTCCCCTGATCCGCGGCCCGGTCAAGGAAGACATCTGCTATGCCACCACCAACCGCCAGGAGGCGGTGAAGGCCGTTGCGCCCCGCGCCCAGCTCTTCATCGTGGTGGGCGCGCCGAACTCGTCCAATTCCAGACGGCTGGTGGAGGTGGCGGAAAAGGGTGGCTGTCCCCGCGGTCTGCTGGTGCAGCGCGCCGCCGATCTGGACTGGACCACGCTCACGGGATTATCCGTCATCGGCCTCAGCGCCGGCGCTTCGGCGCCGGAACTGCTGGTGAACGAGATCGTCGACGCTTTCCGCGCGCATTACGACGTGACGGTCGAGAAGGTCACCCTGCGCGACGAGAACGTCTCGTTCAAGCTGCCACGCGAGGTGCGCGAGGCGGTTCAGCCCACGGCATGAGCGAGGGCAAGGTCATCGTCCATACCGATGGCGCCTGTTCGGGCAATCCCGGTCCGGGCGGGTGGGGCGTGATCCTCGACTACAATGGCAGGCGCAAGGAGCTCTACGGCGGCGAGCCGCTCACCACCAACAACCGCATGGAGCTGATGGCGGCGATCATGGCGCTCGAAGCCCTGACGCGTCCCTGCCCGGTCGAAATGCATGTCGACTCGCAATATGTAAAGGACGGCATCACGAAGTGGATTCATGGCTGGAAGCGCAACGGCTGGAAAACCGCAGACAAGAAGCCAGTGAAGAACGCAGAGCTCTGGCAGAGGCTTGAACTTGCGCTGGGTCACCATGCCGTCACCTGGAAATGGGTGAAGGGCCACGCGGGCCATGACGACAACGAGCGCGCCGACGAACTGGCTCGCGCCGGCATGGCGCCATTCAAGTCCTGAGCGGCTGCCGGGAGAGGCGACCGCTCAGAGCTGCGTCAGGATGGTCTCGGCACCCGAGACGTTTACACCCGACTTGTCTTCGACGTTGAGCTGCTTCACCACGCCATTCTCGACGATCATGGAGAAGCGCTTGGAGCGCTCGCCCATGCCATAGGGCTTGAGATCGACGTTGAGGCCGATGGCCCTGGCGAAATCGCCATTGCCGTCGGCCAGCATCATGATCTTGCCGTCGGCGCCGGCCTGCTTGCCCCAGGCCGACATGACATGCACGTCATTGACCGCAACGCAGGCAATGGTGTCGACGCCCTTCGCCTTGATCGCGGCGGCGGCCTCGACGAAGCCGGGAAGATGATTCATGCTGCAGGTCGGCGTGAAGGCACCCGGAACGGCGAAGAGAACCACCTTGCGGCCGCTGAAGACGACATCGGTCGAGACCTTCTGCTGGCCGTCGGCGGTCATTACCGCAAATTCCGCAGCCGGGAGCTTGTCGCCTATCTTGATGGTCATGGTCGGTTCCTCGTGTGGATGTGGAGGTCGGACTTAAGGGAGGCTGACGCCCTGTTCAAGTCCCTTTCCGGCCTGATCGAAGGTCAGCCGCAGCCGGGCCCCGCGCAAGGTTCCGACATCCTTGACATTGGCGATGGGGAGCCGCGCCATCCGACGGTCGGCCGAGAAGCGCGGCGCATGGAAGTAGGCAAGACCGTCCCATTCCACGAAGATGTCGTCAACCGGCTCGCGCAGCGTGAGGCTAAGCTCGGGCGCGCCGGCCTCCATCACCACCTCCGCCCGCTCGACCAGATCCGTGGCGACGGGCACGCGGGCCATCCACGCCTCGACCAGCCGGCTGCCATCGGGATCACGCATGGCGCTGCCGAGTTCAATCGACCCCTTGGCCTGCACAGGCACGCAGATGTCGCGGCAGACGGCAAAAAAGAGATCGAGATCCAGCTTCTGCGGCAGGTCGGCACCCTGCCGGATCCGCACCGGCAGGATTACCTCACCGTGATAGCCAATGGTTTCGCCGGCGGCATCGTGGAAGCGGCCCGGAAGCGGAAACAGAACCTCCGCCAGGCCATCGCCGGAGCCGCCATTCCAGCCGAAGACCGGCGGGATCCCCGACTCGCCGGGATTGCGCCAATAGGTCTTCCAGCCCTCGTCCAGGACGATCCGGATGCCGGTCAGCCAGCCCTTGCCATCGAAGGAATCGCCGACCAGCGACACGCGGAAGGGCTTCTGCATGGCTCCCGCCGCCACCGGCCAAAGACCAGCGGCCAGCACTCCGGCCAGGAAGCTTCTGCGGCGCATGTTCCCTATATGGACGAGGCCGGTCCGTCTGCCAATCACGATGCCGTCAGAATGCAGCCCCAATATGCTATGCTAATGAGAGGATCCCTGTCGCGAGACCAACTGCATGACCAAGCCGAGCTATCTCACGGGCCAGATGCTGATCGCCATGCCGGGCATGTCCGACACCCGTTTCGAGCAGTCGGTGATCTGCGTCTGCTCGCACTCCGAGAACGGGGCGATGGGAATCATCGTCAACAAGGCCACGCCGATGATGAGCTTCGCCGACCTGTTCAGCCGCCTGGACATTGGGGGCCGGTCACTGCCCGCCGAAGGCGAGCTGATGACGATGCCGGTGCTCTACGGCGGACCGGTCGAACCCAGCCGTGGCTTCGTGCTCCACACCAGTGACTACTTCACGCCCGACTCAAGTCTTGCGATCGGCAAGCACCTCGCCCTCACCGCGACCATCGACATCCTGACCGCCATGGCGCGGGGCGAAGGGCCCAAGCGCGCCATCATCACCCTGGGCTACGCCGGCTGGGCTCCGGGCCAGCTCGAGAGCGAGATCCAGCACAATGGCTGGCTGCATTGCGGCAGCGACGAAGACCTGCTCTTCGGCATCTCGCACGGCGAGAAATACAACGCGGCACTGCGCAAGATCGGCGTCGACCCGGCGATGCTCTCAACCGACGCCGGGCACGCCTGACGGCGCCGGCTTCTTCTTGCGCCGCCGCCGTCGCCGCTTGCCGGCCTGCTCCAGCTGCCCGTCCGGAAGAGTCTCCGCGCCAGGATCGGGCGATGGCGGGCTTTCCTCGGACTCAACTGGGCTATCCTGCCCCTCGCCCTGATCCGTCGCCGCGGGCTCGGGCATCGGGAGGTCTTCTGCGGGTTCGGCCTTGACGTCGGACGTGGTGTCGCCGGATGGAAGGTCGGCTGGCATATCCTCGCCCGCCACGGCAGGACGTTGCGTAGAGTCCGCCTCTGGCTCGTCGCCGTCGACCACGACGAAGGGAACACCATCCGGTGCGCGGGGCCTTGGCGGCCGGCGTTTGCGCGCCTGGACCGCCGGGTCAGGCACGACGGGCGGCGGTGGCGGCGGCGTCATGGCCGCAACCGCCTCGCGGATGGACGCGGTCGAGACCGGCCGGTTCAGGACCTCCGGCGGCGGGTCCTTCACCGCCCGTTCCCAGAGCCAGGAGATGTCGGTGCGGCCCGACGAAGACGCATAGGGAAGGCCGTTGAGCGCATCCGTCACCTGGCGTGCGGTGATGGGCTTGCCGATGAAGTAGCCCTGGCCATAGTTGCAGCCGAGGATGCCCAGCATGTCGACCTGGTCCTGGTCTTCGATGCCCTCCGCCACGACCGACAGATTGAGCGCGCGGGCCATGGCGATGATCGCCTCGAGGATGACCGAGGACCGTTGGTCCTGTGCCTCGCCGGAAATGAAGCTGCGATCCACCTTGAGCGTGTCGAATGGCAGGCGACGCAAGCTCGAGAGCGAGGAGTATCCTGTGCCGAAATCGTCGCAGGCGATGCCCACGCCCATGTCGCGAAAGCGTTCGAGGATCTGCGCCGCGCGCTCGGGATACTCCATGACGAGCGACTCGGTCACCTCGATCTTCAGCGCGCCCCGGCTCAGGCCCTCGCGGTGGATGATCTGCTTCACGTCGTCGATCAGCCCCGCTTCGATCAGCTGCGCAGAGGAAATGTTCACGGCAACGAAGATCGGCGTCTGCGGGCGGAAGGCGCGCTGCCAGATTCCCAGCTGGCGTCCGGCCTCGTTGAGCACGGCCTTGCCGATGTCCCGGATCATGCCGGTCTGCTCGGCGAGGCCCACGAAGCTTTCAGGGGCGAGAAGGCCAAGCGCCGGGTGGCGCCAGCGCACCAGGGCCTCGAAGCCGGCGAGGTTCATGTCGGACAGGCGGGCGATCGGCTGGTAGTGAACCTCGATCTCGTCGCGCTCGATGGCGCGCCGCAGTTCCTGCTCGAGAATCACGAGCTCGGCCCGGTCGTCGCGCATCGAGGTGTGGAACACCTCGATGTTGCCCGCGCCCTTGCGCTTGGCCTCGTAGAGAGCGATGGCCGCGTCCTTCAGCAATTGCTCGGCCGAATGACCCGCCTCGCGGTATTGCGACACGCCGATACAGGCGGTGAGGAAGATCTCCTGGGCGTCCAGCATGATCGGCCGGGCGATAGACCGGTGCAGCCGCTCGGTGAAGGTCACGACGTCGCGGATGCCCTTGGCTTCCGCGAAGAGAATGGCAAACTGCCCGCCCGGAAGCCGCGCGACACTGTCGAGCGGGCCCGCTTCCGACTGCAGGCGACGGCCGATCACATTCAGCAGACCATCGCCCGCCTCGTGGCCCAGGGCGTCGTTGACGATCTTGAACCTGTCGATGTCGACGAGGAGCACATAGAAGGCATGATCGTCATCCGCACCCGGCAGGGCGCGGGCAAGGCGGTCCAGGAACAGGGCGCGGTTGGGAAGACCGGTCACGCGGTCATAGACCGCGTCATCGAGAAGACGCTCCTCGCTGCGCTTGGCGATGGTCACGTCGGTGAGGGTTCCGATGCACCGCGCCGCCCGGCGCCCGCCACCCGGCATCGCCCTCGCCCGCAGCATGAACCAGCGATACTCGCCATCGCCGTGGCGCAGGCGGAACTCCCGTTCGATGGTGCCGCGGCCGCTGGCTTCCGCCTCGGTCACGGCAGTGAGGTAGGAGGTGCGGTCCGAGGGATGCATCAACTCGATGAAGGCCTCGCCGCCGGCCTCGGCCAAGAGGCCGGGTGGCTGGCCCAGGGCGCGTTCGATCTCGGGGCTGACATGGAGTTCACCCTCCTCCGGCTGCCAGTCCCAGACATAGGCCCGGGCGCCGGCCAGGGCCAGGGCACGTCGGCCAGCCTCCCGGAAGAAGTGACGCGACAGATAGCCCTGGCTGAGCGCGTAGTGAGCGAGGGTCGAGCCCAGAACGACGAGCACGGCGCAAAGCCCAGCGAGTAGCAGCGGTGACAGGGACGCGTTGCTGCTGTCACTCAAGGCACAGAGAGCGGCCAGAAAAGTCCAGGCGAGGATGGCGGCCCATGGCACGACCGCCGTATCGGTCTTGGCTTCGCCCCTGTGCCAGAGGCTCAGGATCACCGCAAAGCCGCCCAGCGCGACCAGCGCAAAAACCACGCGCGCCAATCCCGATGCGACTCGCGGATCGGCCAGACCATAAAGCGGTATGGCCAGCAGCAGACCGGCGATGATGGCCAGCACATTGCCGGCGATCGGAAACAGCCGGCGCAGCTCCGTCATGGACACCAGCAGCATCAGCAGACTGGCCGACATGATGCCTTCCACCAGCGCCCGTGCCTGGGCGAGGTCGAGCATGGTCAGCCCGACCACCCGCAGCAGCAATGGCATGTGGCCGGCCTCGAGGACCATGAAGCCGACGCTGGATAGCGAGAAGGCCGCGGCAGCCAGGAAGACCGGCCTGGCCCGGAAGCCATACAGTGCTGCCGTGGCGACGGTGAGCAGGACCGCGATGCCTAGCAGGGCGCCGCGAAAGAAGGCCAGATAGTCCTTCTGCTGGTCGAAGGCCTGGCGCTGCCAGATCGTAGCCACCGGCAGCTTGTCCTTGTCGATCTCGAAGGCCACGGCGGCACTCTGGCCAGCATCAAGCCGGAAGGCGAAGGCATCACGGCCGACCACCGGCAGGCGCGACAATTCGATAGGACCCGCGGCGGTCGAAGCGACGATGCGCCGCCCCGGCGTTCGCGGCCATTTGAGGCCGGACCCGATGAAACCCTGATCGGGCACGACGATCACGAGGTCGCGCGCCTCGGCCGAACCGTTGCGCAGCCCGGCGGCAACCCAATGGAAGACCGGACCATCGCCCAGGGCTTCGAGCTTCATGACTTCGAGACTGTCGGGCGCGCTGTCCGGCCGCTTGATCTGCACGGAACGGGCATCGGTCTCGAGGCCGGCGAGGTAGGGCAGCAGGTCGAGATTGGGCTGGGCGAAGCCCACATCGAGGGCATCGACGGCCCAGCCGGCACGCAGCCCCGCGAGGCACAGGAGGAAGACCACGCCATACAGCCGAAACAGGCTGGCGAAACCGAAGCTTACGTGGCCTTTCCGACTCATGGGCGGGAGTTAACCTTGCGGCCGCTGCCGTGGCAAGGAGTGTTGCGGCCCGTCACCTATCGCAGGCGGGCGAAGAGCAGGTGGTCCTGCCAGACGCCGTTGATCTTCAGATAGCCGCGGGCATAGCCTTCCTGTTCGAAACCCGTTTTGCGTAGCAGGGCGATCGAGGCGCCATTGCGCGGCAGACAGGCCGCCTCGACGCGATGCAGGTTGAGGTGATCGTAGGCATAGGCCAGCAGGGTACGGACCGCGTCGGTCATGTAGCCCTGGCGGGCGTGGGCGGCCCCGATCCAGTATCCCAGCGTTGCCATCTGGGCCACGCCGCGCCGCAGGTTGGACAGTGTCACCGCACCCAGCAAGGTCCTCCCGTCCATCGAGAAGATGAAGAAGGGATAGGCGACATCGTCGCCAATGTCGCGCAGATACTGCTTGATCCGGATACGGAAGGCGCTGCGGGTCAAGTCGTTCGCGGGCCAGAGTGGCTCCCAGGGCGACAGGAACTCGCGGCTGTCGCTGCGCAGGGCGGACCAGGCCTCGTGATCGGCCAGTTCCGGGGTCCGCAGGCAGGTCCGCTGCCCGCGCAGAACCGGCGGAAGGTCTGGCGCGAAGGGCGACTTGAGGAAGGCCATGGGCGCCTCAGGCAAAGCGCTTGACGAGAGTCTGGTAATCCGAAAGCTCGTCGATGTGTCCCACCGCGCTGTAGGCCGGCGTCCGCGCCTTGAAGAGACGACGCGCGAGATCGCGGACCTGGTCCTTGGTCACGGCCTCGATCCGGGCAATCAGCGTGCCGATGGCCGGCACCTCGCCATAGGCCAGGAACTGCCGTGCAATCTGGTCGGCGCGCGCGGAGGCGCTTTCGAGGTTCATGACCAGGCTGGTCTTCAGCTGCGCCTTGGCCCGCGCCACTTCGGCATCCGAGACAGCATCGGCCACAGACAGCATCACCTCGGATGTCGTTTCCATAAGCTCGACACCGTGTTCGGGGGAAGTGGCCGCATAGACCCCGATCTGACCGACGTCCTCATAGGCCGAGGCGAAGGAGAAGACACTGTAGCACAGGCCGCGCTTCTCGCGGACTTCCTGAAACAGCCGCGACGACATGCCCCCGCCCAGGATGTTCGACAGGACCTGCAGGATGTAGATGTCGGGATCGCGATATCCCGGAGCCTGGAAGGACAGAACCACATGGGCCTGGTCCAGCGGCTTGACTTCGGTCCGCGCCGCCGGCGAGAAGACGGGGCACTCGCGATGCGGCGGTTCGCCGCCGGGAACACGGCCCAGAAGCTTCTCGGCTTCGGCGGCGAAGGCCGCGTGGTCGACCTGGCCCGCGGCCGAGACCACGATGCGCGATCCCCAATAATTGCGGTTGCGCCAGGCAAGGATGTGGTCGCGGTTCACGACGCCCACGCTGGCCGCCGTGCCGAGGATCGACCGGCCCAGCGCATGGTCGCCGAAGCACGAGGCCTGGGCCAGGTCGAAGACCAGGTCATCGGGCTGGTCGTGGGCCGCCGCGATCTCCTGCAGGATCACGTCGCGTTCGCGTTCCAGTTCATCCTGGTCAAGGACCGACTCCGTGAAGATGTCGGCAAGGATGTCCAGCGCCAGACGCCAGTCGTTCTTCAGGACGCGGGCGTAGTAGGTGGTGGTCTCCATGCCGGTCGCGGCGTTGATTTCGCCGCCGGCGGATTCGATTTCCTCGGCAATGGCCTGGGCCGTGCGCCGGCGGGTGCCCTTGAAGGCCATGTGTTCCAGGAAGTGGGCGATGCCGTTTTCGGCGACCGTTTCGTCGCGCGCGCCAGCCTTGACCCAGATGCCGAGGGCCACCGTCTCCAGATGCGGCATGGCGTGGGTGATGACCGTGATGCCGTTCCGGAGGCGGGTGATCTCGACGCTCATGGTCCCTCTGCGTCAGGCGGCCTGGCGGGCGCGAATGTGGTCGCGGACCGCCTCGACACTGTTGGGAAGGACTGTGAAACGTTCCTCCGCCGCGAGCAAGTGCTTCAGGCGCCGTGGTAAAGACGGCCTCACCCCGCTGGCCTGCTCGACCGCATCGGGGAACTTGGCCGGATGCGCCGTGGCCAGCGTGATCATGGCACTGGCGGACGCCGGCTGCCGGCGGGCCACGGCATAGCCCACGGCCGTATGCGGGTCGAGAAGCTCGCCGGTCGCGGCCAATGTGTCGCGGATGATCGCCCGGGTCTCCTCCTCGGAGGCTGCGCCGGAGTCGAATTCGGCACGGATCTGGGCCAGCTCGCGGTCGCCGATGCCGAAGCTGCCGGACTGTGACAGGGTCTGCATCAGCCGCCGCACGTCGTTCGGATCACGCCCATGAACCTCGAACAGGAGGCGCTCGAAGTTGCTCGACACCTGGATATCCATCGACGGGCTGGACGACGCGGTGACACCGCGCACGTCGTAGCGCCCTGTCTTCAGCGTGCGGTCCAGGATGTCGTTGATGTTGGTGGCGATGACCAGCCTGTCGACCGACAGGCCCAGCCGCTTGGCCACGAACCCGGCAAAGATGTCCCCGAAGTTTCCGGTCGGAACGCAGTAGCTGACATTGCGGTCCGGCGCCCCCAGGGCGACGCCGGAGGTGACGTAATAGACGGTCTGCGCGAGGATACGCGCCCAGTTGATGGAGTTGACGCCGGCAAGGCCAACGGAATCGCGAAAGCCGTGATCGTTGAAGAGTGCCTTCACGATGGCCTGGCAATCGTCGAAGTTGCCGTCGAGCGCGATGTTGTGGACGTTGGGCGACAGCACCGTCGTCATCTGGCGGCGCTGCACGTCGCTGACCTTGCCATGCGGATGCAGGATGAAGATGGCGGCGTTGGCACTGTCGCGGAAGGCCTCGATCGCCGCACCACCGGTATCGCCAGAGGTGGCGCCGACGATGGTCGCCCGCCGGCCATGGCGCGACAGCGACCAGTTCATCAGCTTCGCCAGAAGCTGCATGGCGACGTCCTTGAACGCCAGCGTCGGTCCGTGAAACAGCTCCAGCAGCCATTGATTGTCGTCGAGCTGCTTGAGCGGCGCAACCGCCGGATGGCCGAAACCGGCATAGGCCTCGACAATCATGGCGCGCAGCTGGCCTTCGGGAACCGCGCCGGCGATGAACGGGGCGAGTACCGCGAAGGCGATGTCTTCATAGCTCTTGCCGCGCAGGGCCCGGAAATCCCGGGCGGACAGCTGGGGCCAGCGGGCCGGTACATAGAGACCGCCATCGCGGGCGAGGCCCGTCAGCAGTACCTCTTCAAAGCCGAGTTCCGGGGCCTCGCCCCGGGTGGACACATAACGCACGCCCAGACCCTCTCCCACTCCGGCCCTGCTTTAGCGGCGCCGCAGACCCGCATCAAGCGGTGGTTTTCTTCATCTGTCCACGGAGATAGAGCGCGGCGATCACCAGCAGCGTGGCCGCCAGCGAAAACCATGTGACGGCATAGGAGAGATGGTTGTTGCGAAGCTTGGCCTGCGGCGGATTCGGCCGCGGAAGGGATGCGCTGTCGGTACCGGGTTCCAGCTGCAACACGAAATCGACAGGCCTCGCGCCGGGGAGCGGCGGGATCGTGGACAGCATGGCCGGCACATCCCACCAGTACCAGGTCTTGCCGGCCGGGTCATTGTCGGGCGCGAAATAGCCCCGAGCGCCCCCATAGCTGCGCACAAACCCCACCAGACTGACCGGGCCGGCCGGCCGGATGATCTGGCTCTGGGGGCTGTCCGGAACCACCCCGCGATCGACGAGCACGATCCGGCCATCCGGCGCGCGCAGCGGCGTTACGATCTCCCAGCCAGGTCCGCCATCGAAGACCGACATCATGCGCATCTCGGAATCGTGGAGCCACTCGCCCTCGACCCTGATCTTCAGGAATTCGACATTGTCACCAGCAGACCTCCGTGCGTCCGCTTCGGACAGCGTAACGGGAGCGGCCGCCTGATTGGCCGCGAGCTGTGCCAGCAGAGCTTCCTTCCAGGACAGGCGCTGCAACTGCCAGACACCGAGGCCGACCAGCACGACGACGCCGGCCAGCGTTGCCACGACAACGGGCCAGATCCTGGATCTGCCTGCCATCAGACCTGGCGGCCCTCATGGGCGCCCGTCTTCCACTGTTGGCACAGCAGCACGCCCTTGACCGGACGCAGCAGCAGCATGGGGAGAACGATCAGCAGCGGGATGGCGATCAGCGCATGGACCCAGAAGGGCGGTGCGTAGGCCACCTCCACGCCCAGGATGGACCCGACTCCAACCACGCAGACGAACAGCATGACGAACCAGGCCGCGCCATCGCCGCCGTCGGCGAACTCGTAGGACAGGCCGCAGCTGCTGCAGCGGGGCGCCACCTTGAGGTAGCCATCGAAGAGCCGTCCGCGTCCGCAGCGCGGGCAGGATCCCGAGAGCCCTGTCTTCAGCGGCGAAATGTCGGGATAGTAGGCCTCGTCCATTCGATGCTCCAAACAGAACGGGCCGCGCCAGCGTGCCGACGCGGCCCTCTCGCCAAGATCGCAGGCCGTCCTACTCCGTCGGGATGACGGCGCCCGCAGAACCCCAGATGTAGATGGCCGCGAAGAGGAACAGCCAGACCACGTCGACGAAGTGCCAGTACCAGGCGGCAGCCTCGAAGCCGAAGTGATGCTTCTGCGTGAACTGCCCGGAGATCGCCCGCAGCAGACAGACGATCAGGAAGATGGTTCCGATGATGACGTGGAAGCCATGGAAGCCAGTCGCCATGAAGAAGGTCGAGCCATAGATGTTGCCGCCATTGTCACGGCTGAAGGCAAAGGCGGCGTGGCTGTACTCGTAGGCCTGGATGGTGGTGAAGAGCAGGCCGAGCGCGATGGTGGCGGCCAGGCCCCACTTCAGGCCCTGCCTGTCGTTGTTGAGCAGCGCATGATGGGCCCAGGTCACGGTGGTGCCCGAGGTCAGCAGGATCAAAGTGTTGATCAGCGGCAGGTGCCAGGGATTGAAGACATCCACGCCCTTGGGAGGCCAGACGCCGCCGGTTGCCGCCACGCGCGAGGCCTGCATGGCCTCTCCCGTGAACAGGCTGGCATCGAAGAAGGCCCAGAACCAGGCCACGAAGAACATCACCTCCGAGGCGATGAACATGAGCATGCCGTAGCGAAGATGAAGCTGGACCACCGGCGTGTGGTCGCCGCTCAGCGACTCGTGGATCACGTCGCGCCACCACATGAACATGGTGTAGAGCACCCCGAGAAACCCGAGCAGCATCACCCAGGGGCCAATGCTGTTGTGCATCCAGAAGACCGCGCCCACGGCGAGGATGAAGGCCGACACCGAGCCGACGAAGGGCCAGGGGCTCGGATTGACGAGGTGGTAGTCGTGATGCTTGGCGTGCGCGTCGGCCATGTCCCCTGCTCCGTTAGTTCACCGTCCCGGCGGCACTGTCTGCCGACGAGAGGGTCTTTGGCTTGTCGACCGGATAGAACGTGTAGGACAGCGTGATTTCCTTGATCGATCGCGCGTCCGGATCATCCAGAAGGCCAGGATCGACGAAGAAGACCACGGGCATGTCGACAGTTTCGCCCGGTTTCAGCGTCTGCTCCGTGAAGCAGAAGCACTGGATCTTGTTGAAGTATGCCCCCGCGCTCACGGGGGTGACGTTGAAGACGGCGGACCCGGTCAGGACCCGGTCCGACGTGTTGGTGGCGCGGTAATGCGCCATGGTCTGTTCGCCGACCCGCACCGCGACGGCCTGCTGCTCGGCATGGAATGACCAGTGCAGGCTGGCTGCCGTATTGGCATCGAACTTGACGGTCACGGTCTGCTGACGCACGTCACCCGGCGCCTGCTCGGCCCGCTGAGTCGTGCCGCCAAACCCCGTGACCTGGCAGAAGATCCGGTAGAGCGGAACCGACGCATAGGCGAGGCCCAGCATGACGAAGGTGACACCAAGCGCCATTGCGGCGACGCGGTAGTTGCTGCGATCGTCGCGGGGCAGCATCTCAGAAGCTCCTGTCGGCGATGTTGCCGCCAAGACGCACGATGGTCGTCACGAAGAAGAGAACGGCCAGGGCCGCAAGGACCAGCGCCATGACAATGGCGCGCTTGCGGCGGCGCGCCATGTCCTCCGGACCAAAGGGGGTTTTCGTCATGGCGTCCGTCATCCGAGAACCGGCGGGAAGGTGGGAATGCCCACCGCGCGCTCCAGCAGGATCAGGGCGAAGACCATGAAGAGCCACAGGGTCGAAAATCCGAACAGCTTCTTGCAGGCCAGCTCGGCCTCCGCACCTTCGCGGGTACGGTACACCTTCACGGCGTGATAGATGAACATGGCGCTGAGAAACACGTTCACGCCCGTGTAGATGGCTCCGACCGTGCCGACCAGCGCCGGAAGGAAAGTCACGGGAACGAGGATCAGGCTGTAGATCAGGATCTGGCGGCGGGTTTCATCCGCTCCGGCGACGACCGGCAGCATGGGCACGCCGGCGCCGCTGTAATCCGCGTTGATCTTCTTCCACAGGGCCAGCGCCCAGAAGTGGGGCGGGGTCCACATGAAGATGATCAGGAAGAGCGCGATCGACCCGAGATCGACGGTTCCGGTGACCGAGGCCCAGCCGACCATCGGCGGGAAGGCGCCGGCGGCGCCGCCGATCACGATGTTCTGGGGCGTCAGGCGCTTCAGCCACATCGTGTAGATCACGATGTAGAAGAAGATGGTGAAGGCCAGCAGCGCGCCAGCCGTGACGTTCAGCAGGAGACCAAGGGCAAGCACCGAGCCAACGGCGAGCGTCATGCCGAAGCCCAGCGCTTCGCCGGGCAGGATGGCTCCGCGCGGCACGGGCCGCGATGCCGTCCGCCGCATCTGCGCGTCGATGTCGGCGTCGTACCACATGTTGAGGGCACCGGCCGCGCCCGCGCCCACCGCAATGGCTAGCAGCGCCATTGCGGCCAGCCACGGGTGGATGGTTCCCGGGGCCGCCACGATTCCGGCAAAGGCGGTGAAGATGACGAGCGACATCACCCGCGGCTTGAGCAGGGCGAAGAAGTCTCCCGCCGTGCCCTGGCCGCCCTCCGCCTGGACGGTCGCGGCCGTCCCGATGCTGTTGATGTCGCTCATCCGCTTACTTGATCACCGGCAGGGTGTTGAACTGGTGGAAGGGCGGCGGCGAGGACAGTGTCCACTCCAGCGTGGTCGCGCCCGCACCCCAGGGATTGTTGCCGGCCGGCACCTTGCGGGCATAGGCCGAGAACACGCCATAGAGGAAGATCAGGACGCCCAGGGCGGAAATGTAGGAGCCGTAGGACGAGATCTGGTTCCACCCGGCGTAGACCGCGGGGTAGTCGATGTAGCGGCGCGGCATGCCCGCGAGACCGAGGAAGTGCTGCGGGAAGAACAGCATGTTCACGCCGATGAAGGTCACCCAGAAGTGCAGCTTGGCAATCGGCTCGCTGTACATGTAGCCGGTCATCTTCGGGAACCAGAAGTACCAGCCGCCGAAGATGGCGAAGACGGCACCCAGCGAAAGCACGTAGTGGAAGTGAGCGACCACATAATAGGTATCGTGCAGCACGCGGTCGGCACCGGCATTGGCCAGCACCACGCCGGTCACGCCGCCGACGGTGAAGAGGAAGATGAATCCCATGGCCCAGATCATGGGCGCGCGGAACTCGATGGAGCCACCCCACATGGTGGCGATCCAGGAGAAGATCTTCACACCCGTCGGAACGGCGATGATCATGGTGGCGGCGACGAAATAGGCCTGCGTGTCCGCATCCATGCCCACCGTATACATGTGATGGGCCCAGACGATGAAACCCACGACGCCGATCGCGACCATGGCATAGGCCATGCCGAGATAGCCGAAGACGGGCTTCTTCGAGAAGGTCGACACGATCTGGCTGATGATGCCGAAGCCAGGCAGGATCAGGATGTAGACCTCGGGATGGCCGAAGAACCAGAAGAGATGCTGGAACAGGACCGGGTCACCGCCCGCCGACGGCACGAAGAAGGAGGTGCCGAAGTTGCGGTCGGTCAGCAGCATCGTGATGCCGCCGGCCAGGACGGGCAGCGACAGCAGCAGCAGGAACACCGTGACCAGCACCGACCAGACGAAGAGCGGCATCTTGTGCAGGGTCATGCCCGGCGCGCGCATGTTGAAGATGGTGGTGATGAAGTTGATCGAACCCAGGATCGAGGACGCACCCGCGATGTGAAGCGCGAGGATCGCCAGGTCCATGGCCGGGCCGGGCTGGCCGGTGGTCGACAGGGGCGGATAGATCGTCCAGCCGCCGCCCACGCCCATCGCGCCGGCCGGGCCTTCCACGAACATCGACAGCACAAGAAGAGCCAGGGCCGGCGGCAGGAGCCAGAAGGAAATGTTGTTCATGCGCGGAAAGGCCATGTCCGGCGCGCCGATCATCAGCGGCACGAACCAGTTGCCGTAGCCGCCGATCATGGCCGGCATGACCATGAAGAAGATCATCAGCAGGCCGTGCGCGGTCACGAAGACATTGTACATGTGCTTGCCGGCGTCGAGCGCCGCGTCTGCGGGGGTTCCGTAGACCATCGTTGCGAGGCCGGAAAAATACTGGATGCCCGGCTCGGCCAGTTCCATGCGCATGGCGATCGACAGTAGGCCGCCGACGACGCCGGAGAAAATGGCGAACCACAGGTACATCGTGCCGATGTCCTTGTGATTGGTGGAATAGACGTAGCGCTTCCACCCGGTCGGATGGTCGTGGTCGTCATGCGCGGCTGCTGCGTGTGCCATGGTTCTTCGCCTCGTCAACTATTCAGTTCTGCGCAACCTGCTGCGCGGGCTTGATCTTCTTCAGGAGCTCATTGATCGCGGCATCGTCCGCGCCGGACAGCCGGAGGTCGCTCCAGGACTTGTAGTTTTCCTCGGACACCACCCAGACCTCGATCGGCATGAAGGCGTGGTCCTTGCCACAGAGTTCCGAGCACTGACCGTAGAAGATTCCTTCCTGGGTTGCCTTGAACCAGTCCTCGTTCAGGCGCCCCGGAATGGCATCGATCTTCATGCCGAAGGCCGGAATTGTCCAGGAGTGGATGATGCCCTCAGGATCAGCCGTCACGATCGTCTTGACGATCTTGTTCACGGGAACCACGACGGGTACGTCGGTCGACAGCAGGTAGGGAGAACCGTCCTTCAGGGCCTCCTCCTCGGGCTTCAAGTAGGAGGTGAAGCTGACCTTGGCCGAGCCGGTATCATCCACGCCGAGGTCGGGATACTCATAGGTCCAGTTCCAGCTGGGATTGCCAATGATCTTGAGGGTCATGTCGGGCTTCGGGATGTCGCGCTGGAGATAGAGAAGACGGAAGGACGGGATGGCGATCACCACGAGGATGATGATCGGCACGACCGTCCACACCACCTCGATGAAGGTATTGTGCGTCGTCTTGGACGGCACCGGATTGGCGCGCGCGTTGAACTTGACCATCACGTAGATGAGCAGCGCCAGAACAAACAGTGAAATCACGGTGATGATGGGCAGGAGCAGACCGTAGTGGAACCAGTGGATGTAATCCGCAACCGGCGATGCCGCGTCGATCATGCCAATCTGCCAGTTGGTGGCATGGCCGAGCTGGGCCATGGCGGGCGTTCCGCCAAGTGCCAGAACAGCCGTCGATAACAACGTCTTCGCGAACTTCATCGTCGCCCCTTTCCCAGTCAACCCCCTGCCACGCCCAGCCGGCACGGCAGACCGGGCCCGCAAACCCGCTGCAGGCCATTCGTGGGCCGGATTGTGAACCATATTCGACGCCTGCCTGCAACGGAGGCAGGCGCGGCAAAACGTCATTGTGGTGGGCATGTGCCGGTTGACCGGAATTCCGCCCCAATTTGCTCCGAAACCGCCGCTGTCGACAGCATCAGCCGCGTGTTGCGTCATTGCAAGATGACAGTTGTCTTGTCGAATCCCCGGCGCTATGAGCGCGAAATGCTCGATCAAGAGGTGATTTCCCGTGCGAATCAATAAACTGCTGCGGAAGGCGGCTTTCGGTGCCCTGCTTGGTGTCTGCGCGCTGGCGACCGTAGCGCCACTTGCCGTTGCGCAAACCCAGCAGCAGCAGCAACAGCAACAGTTTGGTCCCCGGGCCAACAAGTCGAACATGGCCGCGCCCGCGCAGGGCCAGGGAAATCCACAGGGGCCAAAGATCGAACAGATCGCCGAGCACGGCGCCTGGAAAGTCCAGTGCGAAAATCCTCCGCCGCCGCAGCCCGGCCAGCAACCCCTTCCGCGCTCCTGCGGCATGGTGCAGTCCAGCACCAACGAGAAGAATCCCAAGATCACGCTTAGCCTGATCCTGATGAAGACCAAGCAGGGTGACAAGAACGTCACCATGATGCGCATCCTGGTGCCCATCGGCGTCTATCTGCCGACCGGCGTGGCGCTGGAAGTGGATGGGAACGCCGTGGGTCGGGTGCCGTTCACCCGCTGCATGCCGCAGGTCTGCATGGCCTTTGCGGAAGCCACTGCCGAAACGCTGGACAAGATGCGCAAGGGTGGCGCGGCGAATTTCATCATCTACGAGGCTCCTGGAATCGGCATGCCGATGAAGATCTCGCTGGAAGGCTTCTCCAAGGCGCTTGAAGCTCTGGACAGCCTCTGACGGCCGCAGACGCGGCACTGGCGAAAGCGGACAGGTTCACCTATCTAAGTGGGCTGCTAGCGAAAGGCCCACCGCGTGAACCGTCCCGTAACGCCCTCCCTCATTGACGTCTCGGGACTGAACCGGAGCACGGTTCAGTCCATTCTCGAGTCAGCCCTGCACGACACCGACGATGGCGAGCTGTTCCTCGAGCAGCGCCAGTCGCAGAGCCTCGTGTTCGACGATGGCAAGCTGAAGGCGGCCAGCTTCGACGAATCCCGTGGATTTGGCATGCGGGCGGTGCGCGGCGAGACAGCCGCCTACGCCCACGCGACCGAACTGAGCGAGACGGCCCTGAAGCGGGCGGCGGACGTGTGCCGGACCGTGGCGCTGGGCGGCGGCACGATGAGTGTCTCGCCGGCCCACACGAACGGCAGGCTCTATGGCGACTTCAATCCCATGGCCGCCATGGACTTTGCGGCGAAGGTCGCCTTGCTGCAGCGGGCCGATGCCTTCGCCAGGAAGCTCGATCCGCGGGTCAAGCAGGTTTCGGTGTCGATGGCGGCCGACTGGCAGGACATCGAAATCATCCGGGCCGACGGCAACACCTACAAGGACGTGCGTCCCCTGGTCCGCTTCAATGTTTCGGTCGTGTCGTCCAATGGCAAGGACCAGGGCCAGGGCAGTCACGGGCTGGGCGGCCGCGGCTCGCCCCTCGACTATCTCTCCGAAGACGTCTGGCAGGCGGCCGTCCATGAGGCCCTGCGGCAAAGCCTGGTATCGCTCGAGGCGAAGCCCGCCCCGGCGGGCGAGATGGACGTGGTCCTTGGGTCCGGCTGGCCGGGCATCCTGCTGCACGAGGCGATCGGCCACGGGCTTGAAGGCGACTTCCACCGCAAGAAGACTTCCGTCTTCACCAACCTGATGGGACAGCGGATCGCGGCGAAGGGCATTACCGTCGTCGACAACGGCACCCTGCCCGACCGGCGCGGCTCCATTACCTTCGATGACGAGGGAACGCCGTCAGGCTGCACCACGCTCATCGAGGACGGCATCCTGGTCGGACTGATGCAGGACCGGCTGAACGCCCGGCTGATGGGTGTCGCGCCAACCGGCAACGGGCGCCGCCAGTCCTACGCCCATGCCCCGATGCCGCGGATGACGAACACCTACATGCTCTCGGGCGACAAGCATCCCGACGAGATCCTTAAGTCGGTTCGCAAGGGCCTGTTCGCCAAGTCCTTCGGCGGAGGCCAGGTCGACATCACCAGCGGCAAGTTCGTGTTCTCCTGCACCGAGGCCTATCTCATCGAGGACGGCAAGATCACCGCACCGGTCAAGGGTGCGACCCTGATCGGATCGGGTGCCGATGCGCTCAAGCGAATCTCGATGGTCGGCAGCGACTCGGCGCTGGATCCAGGTGTCGGGACATGCGGCAAACAGGGACAGGGCGTCCCGGTCGGCGTGGGCCAGCCAAGCCTCCGGATCGACGGGCTGACGGTTGGCGGCACTGCGGCGTGATCCATGCGGCCGAGCACCGTCATCTTCGACATGGACGATGTGCTTTGCCGCTACGACCTGGGCAAGAGGCTTCGCGCCCTGTCGCGGGCGACCGGGCGCACGCCGCGCGACATCCGTGCCGCGATCTGGGATTCGGGATTCGAGGATGCATCGGATGCCGGGGGCTATCCGGATGCGGAGGACTATCTCGCCGAATTCGGGAAGCGGCTGGGATGCGAGATCGACCGCGGCGTCTGGATTGAAGCGCGCCGCAACGCGATGACGCCCTGGCCGGACATGCTCGCCCTGGCGCGCCGCATTGGTGAAACCGCTCGCATCGCCATCTTCTCGAACAACGGTCCCCTGACCAAGTCCGCCTTGCCGCTGCTGTTTCCCGAGGTCACGGAGATTTTCCCCGAACACTTCTTCTCCTTCGAGTTCGCGACCAAGAAGCCCGATCCCGAAAGCTTCCTGCGACTGGCGGCACGGATGGGGGTGGCACCCTCGGACTGCTGGTTCATCGACGACAAGCGCTCGAACGTGCAGGGCGCGCGGATCGCGGGCTTCCCCGGCCATCACTTCCGGTCAGTCGACCCCTTCGTCGACGACGCGCGGGCCCGGGGATTCGACCTGTGACGGCAGCGCGCTTCGTCACGGGATCGACCATGACGCACGTCGTGGTCATGACCCTGACCGGCGCCCTCGGACTGATGGCCATGTTCATGGTCGATCTGGTGGACCTGTTCTTTCTCAGCCTGCTCAACCGGACCGATGTCACCGCCGCCATCGGCTATGCCGGCACCATCGTCTTCACCAATCTCTCCGTCAGCATCGGCATCGGCATCGCGGCCGCCGCGCTAGTCGCAACCAATCTCGGGGCCGGGCGGCCCGAACGGGCGCGGGAGTTCGCCACCAGTTCGCTGCTGTTCTCGCTGATCGTCTCCGCCGTCATCACCTTGGTCATCGCCAGCGGTTCCGGCCAGCTCCTGTCGCTCCTCGGCGCGGAGGGCGAGGCACGGCGGCTGGCCCAGGTGTTCATCTGGACCCTGACTCCCGGCTACGTCCTGCTGACGGGGGCCGTGTGCTGTTCCTTCATCCTGCGCGGGCTGGGCGACCCGCGCCGGGCCATGTACATCACTTTGTCGGCCGCGGTCTTCACGGCGCTGGTCGATCCGCTCTTCATCTTCGGCTTCGGCTGGGGAATCCAGGGAGCAGCCGCGGCAAATGTCTTTGGCTACGCGGTGTCGCTGGGGATCGGGCTCCACGGCGTGGTCCGGGTGCATCGCTTCATTCATCCGATGCGCCTTGCCGCCCTGCGGCGCGACCTGCCCGCAATCCGCGCCATTGCCGTGCCAGCGGTGCTCACGCAACTGGCCACACCCTTCTCGAATGCCTACATCACCTATGAGGTGGCGCCCTTCGGCGACGCGGCGGTGGCGGCGTCGGCGATCATCGGCCGCCTGGTGCCGGTGGCATTCGGCATCATCTTCGCGCTGTCGGGCTCCGTCGGACCGATCATCGGACAGAACTTCGGCGCCCGGAAGTTCGACCGCGTGGTCCAGACCCTCAAGGACGGCCTGCTGTTCTCGGCCGTCTATACCTTGCTCATGTCCTCGCTGCTGTTCCTGTTTCGCCATCAGATCGCGGAAGCTTTCCGGGCATCGGGCCGCACCATCGACATCGTGGTGTTCTTCTGCACCTTCATCGCCATCAGCTGGGCCTTCGCCGG
>JAXMCU010000011.1:0-140905 GCA_046349195.1 Hyphomicrobiales bacterium | reverse complement strand
CGGCGGAAGCACCGGGGGCGTGTTCTCGCGCTGCCGGGGCTCGATTGCGGCGAGGACCGATCCGGGAATGCCGATGTCCGCCACGATGACCTCGCCACACAGGCTGCGGCCCGGCATCAGAAGGTGGCCGGGCTTCTTGCGGAAGAAGGTTACGGTCAGGCTAGCCTGAATGCAGCCGCCGCGCGGACGGCCGGTGTTGCCATCGAGCCCGGATGGCACATCGATGGCCACGACCGGCAGGCCCGTTCCGTTCACGGCCGCCGCGATATCCGGGGAGAAGTCCCGCGACAGGCCCGCGCCATAGAGGGCGTCGACGATCAGTCCAATACCCGCGGTGTCGATGCGGTCCTCGATCGGACCGGTCCAGCGCGTGGCCATGGCGGCGGCATCTCCGGCCAGTGCCGCGCGGTCGGCGAGAAGCGCCAGGCGCACCGGCCAGCCCCAGCGCTGCAGCAGGCGCGCCACCACGAAACCATCGCCACCATTGTTGCCCGGTCCGCAGAGCACCAGCACCGGGCGGGCGCCGTAGCGGCGGACGATCTCCGTGGCAACGGCCCGTCCGGCGCCTTCCATCAACGTCTGCGTCGGGATGCCAGAGCCGGCCGCGAGCGCATCGGCGCGATACATCTCGGCGGTGGTGAGGATCTCGAATGCCATGCATCAGACCTTTCGGTGCCCTGCCGGGCTGCCCGATCGGGACCTCCATGACTACATCGCCGCCGGAGGCCGTCAAGCGCCGCCCAGGCGCCTAGGGCAGGAACAGCAGCAAGAGGGTATAGCAGGCCGCTCCCAGTGCGAAGGCCCAGACATCGGTGGTGCGCCGCGTGTCGGGAAGCTCATGGCGCAGGATGTTGAGGATGGTTCCGCCCGCGATGTAGGACAGCGCCAGCGTCAGCGCCACGCCGGGGATCGACAGCGAGTCCACGAAGCCGATGGTCCAGCCCGCCAGCAGTGCCGCGACCAGCAGCACGCGCCCGCCCACGGCGTAGCGCTGGCCGTGATGCTCGACCATGGCGTGATCGTTCACCAGGAAGTGCAGCCCCAGCGCCAGCACGAAGAGCCAGAGCGGCTGCACCGCCGCGTCGCCCGGGCTGCCCACGGCATAACCCGTCGCCACATGCTGGACCACGCCCGAGGCCATGCTGAATGCGAAGACCGTGGCCTCTGTCCTGTCGGGCAAACCAAGGTCGCGCTGGCGCTTGCGCGACTCGCGCGAGGCCGTTTCCACCCAGAAGGCCACCACCAGTCCGACGAGGGCCACGATGTAGACATGGCGGTTGAGCGCGCTGAGAAAGCCCACGGCTTCGATGCCGGACTGCTGTTTCGACAGGCCGGGCAGGAGATCGAGGAACACGTAGCTGACGCTCAGGCCCGAGGCGAAGGACAGCATGCGCGGGGTCCAGCGCCGCCGCAGCACGGGCGCGGAACCGGCGGCTCCATAGACGGCACAGAGGGCGAGCGCAGTGAGGAAGGACAACACGTCGGGAATCAGCCGTATAGCGAGTGGCAGCAGGCCTCATGCATGCCGCAGTTGCTTCCACCTGTCACCTGGTCGGCCGCCGGTCGTCGCACACATATTATGCAATTGCCTGATATTCGTGCATCATGAGATGCCGCCCATCTGCTCGGTCGGCTCAACCGCTTGATTCCTAAGGAATCATGAATTGGCATGGACCCTGCATTCGCAGGGTCACAACGGGAGGTCCGGACCCCACATGAAGAAGATCGAAGCCATCATCAAGCCCTTCAAGCTGGATGAAGTGAAGGAAGCGCTGCAGGATGTCGGCCTGCAGGGCATCACCGTGACCGAGGCCAAGGGTTTCGGACGGCAGAAGGGCCATACCGAGCTCTATCGCGGCGCCGAATACGTCGTGGACTTCCTGCCCAAGGTGAAGATCGAGGTGATCCTCGCCGACGAGCTTGTCGACAAGGCGGTCGAGGCAATCCAGACCGCGGCGCGCACCGGCCGCATCGGCGACGGCAAGATCTTCATTTCCAACATCGAACAAGCCATCCGCATCCGCACCGGCGAGTCCGGACCGGACGCCCTCTAACTCCAACAGTCAATAAAAGCACGAAGGAAACCGAACTATGAGCAAGCCTCTCGACGTCAATGGCGTCCTCAAGATGATCAAGGAGAAGGAAGTCAAATACGTTGACCTCCGCTTCACCGATCCGCGCGGCAAGATGCAGCATCTCACCATGGACGTCTCGCAGATGGGCGAGGACGCCTGGGCCGACGGCCTGATGTTCGACGGGTCCTCGATCGCCGGCTGGAAGGCGATCAACGAGTCCGACATGGTGCTGATGCCCGATGCGTCCTCGGCCCACATGGACCCCTTCTATGCCCAGACCACGATGGCCGTGTTCTGCGACATTCTCGATCCCGGCACCGGCGAGGGCTATGCCCGCGACCCGCGCATGATCGCCAAGCGCACCGAGGCGTACCTCAAGTCCACCAAGATCGGCGACACGGTCTTCGTCGGCCCCGAGGCCGAGTTCTTCATCTTCGACGACGTGAAGTATTCGGTGTCGCCCTACAACACCGGCTTCAAGCTCGACGGCGTCGAACTACCGATCAACTCGGACCGCGACTACGAGACCGGCAACATGGGTCACCGCATGCGGACCAAGGGTGGCTATTTCCCGGTGAACCCGATGGACTCGGCCCAGGACATGCGCTCGGAAATGCTCTCGGTCATGGGCGAGATGGGCCTCATCGTCGAGAAGCACCACCACGAGGTGGCCTCCTCGCAGCATGAGCTGGGCACCCGCTTCCAGCCGCTGGTCACCGCCGCCGACCACATGCAGATCTACAAGTACGTGATCCACAACGTGGCCCATGCCTATGGCAAGACCGCCACCTTCATGCCCAAGCCCGTCTTCGGCGACAACGGCTCGGGCATGCACTGCCACTTCTCGATCTGGAAGGACGGCAAGACCCAGATGGCCGGCAACCAGTATGCCGACCTCTCGGAAACCTGTCTCTACTTCATCGGCGGCGTCATCAAGCACGCCAAGGCGCTCAACGCCTTCACCAACCCCTCGACCAACTCCTACAAGCGCCTGGTGCCGGGCTACGAGGCCCCGGTGCTGCTGGCCTATTCGTCGCGCAACCGGTCGGCCTCGTGCCGCATCCCGTTCACGTCGAACCCCAAGGCCAAGCGCGTCGAGGTACGGTTCCCGGATCCGACGGCCAACCCCTACCTCGGCTTCTCGGCCATCATCATGGCAGGCCTCGACGGCATCACGAACAAGATCCATCCGGGTCCGGCCATGGACAAGAACCTCTACGACCTGCCGCCGGCGGAACTGGCCAAGGTGCCCACCGTCTGCGGAAGCCTGCAGGAGGCCATCGACTCGCTGGCCGCCGACCACGACTTCCTCACCAAGGGCAACGTGTTCAGCAAGGACCAGATCGAAGCCTACATCGATCTCAAGCAGGAAGAGCAGGACCGCTACCGGATGACCCCGCACCCGGTCGAGTATGACATGTACTACAGCTGCTGAGACAGCGACCCGATCAAGAAGACAAACCCCGGTGGAAACACCGGGGTTTGTCGTTTCAGTGAGCGGGCGTCAGCGCAGGTTGAAGGTGAAGTCGTATTCACTGCCCTTGGGATCGCGGGCATGCAGCTTCATCTCGCCATGCAGGCGAAGATACTTGCCGGTGCCCCCGGTGATGGCGAGGACCGAGTCCTGTCCGTCGAGGAAGGAGCCCTGCACCGTGATCTGGCCATCCTTCAGCGTGTTGGTCCAGGCGCATTCCCAGGCCTTGCCCGCGAGGGTACGGATACAATAGCCGTTGTCGGTGCCGACCTTGGTCTTGTTGTCCTTGTCGAAGAGTTCGTTGGCAAAGGTCAGAATGTCACCGGCGCTATCATCCTTGGCGCCAGTGTCGGTGACGACGTCGGAGGTCGCGCGTTCGACCAGCGTGATGGAATGTGCAAGCGCCGGGAGCGGAGACAGCAGAACGAAGACCGCGGCGGCGGCAAGTGTCCGAATGCTCATGGATTGCCTTCCCTTGTGACGGCGGCGTCTGGATTGGCGCCGCCGCGCCGATATTGCGCTTGCCAACGAACGACGCCAAGGTCTGTTGCGTGGGCCGCGCTCGCACCGGACGGCAGCGGTCCGACACCGAATTCTGCCTGACGACCGCACAAGTCAGTCTTGCAATCTACGCTATCAACCCTATAGACTGCAATTATAAATTGTATCAAGGATGGAGACCCCATGACCAGACTGTCGCTGATCGCAGCCCTCGCCTTCGCTCTCTCCACGGCGGCCCAGGCCGGCGAAACGCCCGCGCCGCCCGGCGCACGCGTGTTCTTCGTGAACGTAAAGGATGGCGACAGCGTCACCGCGCCGGTGACAGTCCAGTTCGGGATCGAGGGCATGGCCCTGGCGCCCGCCGGCACGGAGACGCCGAACACCGGCCATCATCATCTGCTGCTTGATCGCCCGGCACTGGGCCAGGGTCCGGACGGCGCGGCAGAGCTCGATGCCAACATCGCGTCTGACGAGCACAACATCCACTTCGGCAAGGGCCAGACCGAGGTCGTGCTCGACCTCACGCCAGGTCCGCACACGCTGCAGCTGGTGCTGGGCGACGCCAATCACATCCCGCACAATCCGCCAGTGGCTTCGGAGCGCATCACCATCACGGTGAAATGATCGCGGATCGGTAAATTTCCCATCCCGTCGCAAGACGTGATCTCCGTCACAGAACCGGGGGGCGCCGAGGCGTATCAGCGCCCCCTCAGTCGTGAAAGGAGACCGTTATGACGACCGCCACCCGCACCGCCGCCTCTGCCGCAGCGAAGTTCGCTGCGCTGCCGTGGGCATTCGGCCGTGCCATTGTCGGCGTCGTGACCAAGCGGCGCCGCCTGCCGACCGTCGAGTCGCTCGATGACCGCCTGCTGCGCGACATCGGCATCAGCCGCGCCGACATCGCCGACATGCGCCGGCACTGGTAAAGCTCAGGTCACGCTGTCGTCTTCCGCGCGGTGCCGGAACAGCCGGTCGGCGCGGGCCGCGAGCAGCGCCTGGCCATCCCGCTTCGACCAGTCATAGACGCCGCGGCCACTCTTCAGTCCGAAGTGTCCCGCCGCCACGAGGTCGCCCACGGCCTGTGGCGGCGCTCTGGCCGTATCGAGATCGGGCAGCAGGAACTCGGCGAACTTGTGCATGATGTCGAGGCCGCCCAGTTCGGCGCTCTCGATCGGCCCCGTGATGGCGTAGCGCCGACCCAGCGACAGCTTGAATGACGTGTCGATGGCTTCGGCCGAGGCCACGCCATTGGCCCACATCGACCAGGCCTCGCGCAGCAGCGCGAACTGCAGGCGGTTGATGATGAAGCCGTCCACCTCCTTGTGCATCACCGCCGGCGTCTGGCCCACGGCGCGCAACAGGTCGCAGGCCCAGTCCACCACCGCGGGCGCCGTCTGCGGACCGCCACAGACCTCGACGATGGGGATGAGCTGCGCCGGATAGATGAAGTGCATGGCCACCGCTCGCTCGGGATGTTTCATCCCGCCGGTCATGAGGCTGATCGGCTGGCCGCTGGTCGAGCCCAGCACCACCTCCGGCGCGCAGACGGCATCGAGGCGCGAGAAGACCTCGATCTGCGTGGCGCGCACCGCCGGAACGGCCTCGATCGCATGGTCGCAGCCGGCCGCATCCTCGATCCGGGTGGACGTCGCAATCCTGTCCCCGGTCGCTGCGGCCTCGGCGGCTTCCACCAGTCCGCGCGCCACGAAGGCATCGAGATTGCGGCCGATGGCGGCCATGGCCTTGCCAAGACTGTCCTGACTTCGGCCGACGAGCGTGACCGCCATGCCGGCACGGGCGTAGACCTGCGCGATGCCCTGCCCCATCAGCCCATTGCCGATCACCGCGATCCGCCTCGCCGCCTCCACTGGCCTCATGTCCGGTCCTCCCTTGCCTGAAGCCGAAGCCTTGCACGGCGGAAGGCACAAGTCACCGCCAGCCCTGCGTCGCGGGCAGGCCAGACTTGGCCGCACCCCATGGTGACAGCCGGGGTTCCGCCCTGCTAGGTCGCAGGTCCATGTCGAGTGCCCATGCCATTCCCGCTCCCGATCACCACAGGCTCGGCCTGCTGCTGGTGGCCGGCTCGGCGATCACCTGGAGCTTCGGCGGCACCATCGCGCGCTTCATCACCATCGACGATCCCTGGACGGTGGTGTTCTGGCGCTCCACCTTCGCGGCCCTCTTCCTGCTCGGCTTCATGCTGCTGCGCGACGGGCCGCGCCGGACCCTGGCCCTGTTCCGCAGCATGGGGCTGGCCGGGATCGCCGTGGCGAGCTGCTTTGCCATCGCCTCCACCTCCTTCATCGTGGCGCTGCAGCACACGACGGTCGCCAACATCCTGCTGATGCAGGCGGGCGTACCGCTGTTTGCCGCGCTGCTGGCCTGGGCCCTCTTCGGCGAACGCGTGTCACTGCCCACCTGGGTGGCCATTGCCGCGGTGATCGCGGGCGTGGCCATCATGGTCTCGGCCTCCTTCACCGGCGAGGTTTCGCCCGTGGGCGACGGGCTGGCCCTGCTGATCTCGGTCATGTTCTCGATCGCCACCGTCATCACGCGCCGCGCCCACACGGTGCGCATGACGCCCGCCGTCTGCCTGGGCGCCATCCTCGCCGCCGTGGCGTCGGGGCTGCTGGCCTCGGGCTTCCAGGCCAGCGCCACGAACTTCGCCTGGCTCTTCTGCTTCGGTGCCATCAACCTGGGCATGGGGCTCGCCATGTTCGCCACCGGCGCGCGGCTGATCCCGTCGGCCTTGGCCGCCCTTGTCGGAACCCTGGAACCGGTGCTGGGGCCCATCTGGGTCTGGCTGATCCATGGCGAAGTGCCTGGCGATCGCACCATCATCGGCGGCGGCATCGTGTTCCTCGCCCTCTTCATCCATCTGCTCACCGATTTCTGGCGCCAGAGGCAACGATCGGTCTAGACTGGCTCCGTGCCCACCGGTGAGCCCAGCCGTGATGTCCGCCCTCAATCGCATCCTCCTCTACACTAGCAAGATGGACGACATGATCGCCTTCTATGGGCGTCACTTCGGCTACGCGGCGCGGCAGCTGGAGGGTGACCGCATCGTCGAACTCGCGGCGCCGGGAGGAGGCGCGATCCTCATGCTGCATCCGGCGGCGAAAGGGCAGCGCCAGGGCCAGTCGCTGGTGAAGCTGGTCTTCGACGTCGCGGATGTTCCCGCAGCCGTGGAGGCGCTGAAGCAGGCCGGCGTCGCGGTCGGCCCCGTTCACGCCGCGGACGGCTATGTCTTCGCCAATCTGAAGGATCCGTCACGTAACCCCGTCTCCATCTCCAGCCGCGCCTTTCGCACCGCTTCGCCGTGACCGACCAGAACCAAGCGGCACTCTCTCGCCTGATCGCGGCCATCGCGACACCGGCCTTCGCCGAACGGCTGACAGAGGCAGCGGCGGCGCGGCTTCAGCCCGATGCCTCGGCCTTCATCCTCTTTTCGCGCGGTGCTGCGCCGTCCGTCATCGTCGACCGTCTGCAGGCTGCCGAGCGCGGCCACCTCTATGGCGACTATCTCTCGGGCGTCTACCTGCTCAGCCCATTCTATCGCGCAAGCCAGGGCCTCACGTCCGCGCGCGCCATGCGCGTCCGCGACGTCGCTCCGCACGGCTTTGCGCAAAGCGAATACTACCGGCGCTACTTTGCCCTGATTGGCGTCACCGACATGCTGGGCGTGCTGCTGCCCGCCCGCGGCGGCACGGCATTCCTGTCTTTCTCGCGCGGCACCGGCCGGCCGCGCTTCTCCACGGCAGACGCGGCGTCCGTCAATGCCCTGCTCCCGCTACTGGAGGCGGCCCTGGCCAAGCACGAGGCCATCTCCGGACCGCTGGCCTCCAGCACGGCGGCAGGTGTCGCGAGACCCGCGGCCCCCGTTCGTCCGCCGGGCCTGACAGCGCGCGAGGCCGAGGTTGTCAATCTTATCCTCGAAGGTCATTCCACCCGCGCCATCGGGGAGCGGCTCAGGATCGCGCATGAGACCGTGCGGGTCCATCGCCGCAACCTCTATGACAAGCTTGGCGTCTCCTCCCAGGCCGAACTCTTCCGCTGGTTCCTGGCCTCCCGCGCCTAACCCTGTTGCGGTATGGCGAGGCGGCCGGCGGCCCGCTAGTGTTGCTCCAGATCCGAGGAGACCCGCACCATGTCCAAGACCTCCAATGTTCCGCTGCGCGCCAGGCGCGAGGAAGGCAACACGCCGAAGATGACCGGACGCTGGGAAATCCGGTCCGAGACCGGCCCGCTCAAGGACGTGCTGCTGGGACCGGCCGAAAGCTTCCGCTGGATGGGACTGGAGAACGCCGCCTGGTCGTCGCTGGTGCGCGACACGCTCCGCAAGGGCTACAAGTTCGACAAGCAGCTCGCCATGCGCCAGCACCGCGAGATGGTGGACGCCTACAACCAGGCGGGCGTCAACACGCATTTCCTGCCGCTCGACATGACCAATCCCTATCAGGTCTATGCCCGCGACTCGTCCTTCATGTCGCCCTATGGCGCGGTCGTCTGCCAGCTCGCCAACCCGCGCCGCCGCGGCGAATATGCAGCGGTGCTGCGCTTCTATCTCGAGCATGGCATCCCGATCTATGACATGGTGTCGGCCGGCAATTTCGAGGGCGGCGACTTCAACATCCTGCGCGACGGCCTGGCACTGGTCGGCTACACCGACCACCGCTCCGAGGAAGTGGCGGCCCAGCAGATCGCGCAATGGTTCATCAAGGAAGGCTGGGAGATCAAGTTCGCGCCCATCGACCAGTTCTATGTGCACATCGACCTGATGGTCTGCATGCTGAACGAGAATTGCGCCGCCGTCTGCCTCGAGACCACCGAGGACGACGTCATCGCCTGGCTGAAGTCGAAGAAGATCGAGATCATCCCGGCGACCTTCAAGGAAACCATGGCGCTGGGCTGCAATGTCGTGACTCTGGGCAACGACCGTGTGCTCTCGACCGAAAGCGCCAAGGATCTGAACGCCAAGATGCGTGCGGCGGGCTTCAAGGTCTACGATCCCGACATGAGCATGTTCCTGCAGGCCGGCGGCGGGGTTCACTGCATGTGCCAGCCGCTGCGCCGCGAGGCGGCGTAGCTTCCCGCCATTCTTTCCACCCTCACCACGGGCGGCGCATGGTCTGGTGAAGCTGACAAACCGGTAAAGCTGGGCCGGCGCGTTTGTCCCGAAGCTATCCCGGCGCGGCGACTTTCGCCTGTGCGCCGCGCCATTCCGCCGGAGGCAGGCCGCCGCTCATGCTGGCGAAGAAGCGGCTGAAGGCACTCATCTCGGAATAGCCCAGAATGTTGGAAACTTCGGTGATGCTCAACCGGGCATCGGCAATCATCTGGCAGGCCATCTCGAAGCGGGCCTCGTTGAGGAGTTCGCGGAAGCTGCAGCCTCGCTTTCTCAGTTCGCGGCTCAGCGCGGCAGGCGTGAGACTGAGACGCGCGGCCGTCGATTCAAGCGTGTGGGTGCCAGACAACATGAGTGGCACGAGGGCGCGCAGGACGCGTTCGCGGACATCCGGTTCATGGACGGCCCAGCGCGAGGAGATCGACCTTTCGAGAGAAATCCGCAGTGCCGGATTGGCGCCCGGCAGCGGGGTGCGAAGCGACGATTCGGAATAGACGAGGCCAAAATGCTGGGCGTTGAACTCGATCTTGCTGGTCCTGAACAGTGAGCGGTAACCCGAGAGATCAGCAGGTGCAGGCAGGGAGAAGAGCACGCTCTGAGGCTCCTTGCCGCTCACCGCATGGAAGATGCGGTAGCCGAAGGCCATGGCCCCGCAGGCCAGATGGCTGGCACCCACCACGCCAGGGTCATGCGTCCGGTAACCGACGAGCAGGCTGTCCGACTCCCAGTCGACGGCATAGGGGCCCCCGCCCCTGACGTAGCGGGGATGATAGAGGATGAGATCATCGATCGCGCGTCGCAGGTCGGGAGCTGCCGCAAGATAGCGCCCGAGTGGGCCCAGGTGCTGGATCTGTGCGCTGGCCCCGAGAAGAAGCGGAAGGGCCGCGTTGCCCGTTGCCTCGGTTGCGCAAGCGATGAGGTGGGCGGCCTGCGCGATGGAAATGAATCCTTCGGCATCGGCGAGTTCCTCGGGATGGAGACCCGCGGTGGCCAGGACGGGTGCCGGATCCACCCCGAACTCCCGCAACAAACGAGGAAGTTCGACAAGTACGCCAACCCGCTGCATGCCGTCCGCTCCTGCAGACCGGCCTGGGCGCTCATCGAGGCACCTGCCAATCGGCACTATCTGATTGTAAATGACGAAAAGCTGCCCTTTCGCTCCAGAAGTGTCAATGACCAGGTGGATGGACCTGCCCTAGCTTCGGCTCCGGAACGAAGGAGACGATTGCATGTACTATACCGACGATTCAATTCTTCCCGAGAACATGGCGCCGCTCATCATCACCGCCGCGCCCTATGGGCCCGCCTGGCTACCCGGCGATGCGTCGGATATTCCGCTGTCCTGGGACGAGCAGGTTCAGGCCGCAGTGGACTGCTACGAGGCTGGCGCGACCATGCTTCACTTCCATGTGCGCAATCCAGCAACCGGCATGGGGTCGACGAATTTCGACCACTACAATTACCTGCTGAAGCGGGTGAAGGAAGCCGTACCGGATATGATCATCCAGGTGGGCGGCTCGATTTCGTTCGCGCCACACACGGATGACGCCAAGGCGAAGTGGCTGGACTACGACACGCGCCACATGCTCACGGAACTGGACCCCAAGCCGGAATACGTGACCGTGACGACCGGCACGACGCTCTGGGACATTGCCTCGATGTTCTCGGCCGACGACATCAAGGGCACCCACATGGACGACCCGAAGGTGCTGGAGGCGTGGTCCGGCATGGTCGTGGATTCGACGCCGGCCTTCTACGTCGAACACCTTCGGCGCCTGCGCAAGAACAACATCCAGCCGTACTTCGTGCCGGCTCACGTCCATCAGTGGGAGATCATCGAGCGACTGATCCGCGCCGGCGTCTACATGGGTCCGCTCAACATGGCGCTCTGCGCCTATGGCGGCGGTACGCTGGGTCGCAATCCTTTCGACCTCATGCATTTCCTGCAGAGGCTTCCGCAGGGCTCCGTCAACACCTTCTGGTCGAGCATGAGGGGCCTGATTTCCATCTCGGCCATGGCCCTGGTGCTCGGTCAGCATGTGCGCGTGGGCAACGAGGACAATCTCTGGGGTGCGGACCGCAAGCGCAAGACGACGGTCGAGCAGGTCCAGGGCGTGGTCCGTCTTTGCAAGGAGTTCGGCCGCAAGGTGGCGACCGCCCAGGAGGCCCGCAAGATCATGAAGGTGGGCACCTGGTACAACAGTGTCGAGGAAACCCTGCGAAACAATGACATGCCGCCCAATCCGACGGCGTTCAATCCCGGCTTCCTGACCTGGCCGACGGATGGAAAGATCAAGCCAGCCGTTCTCGGCGGCGATTCCCATCCGATCGCGGCCTGCATGATTGCACCCGAGCCGGTCAGGGCAGTGCAGGCCACGCTGAAGATCAAGTCGACTTAACGAACGCAAGCGTCGTCATGCCTGGCACCGCTGGCGGAGGCCAGGGTCCGGGCATGCGGGCATGATCGCGGGAGTATTGAGTGTCCAGCCATCCCACTCATTTCGAGATCTATGGCGACAAGCCTGAGGAACTCGCCGAATTCTATGGGCAGCTCCTCGGCTGGCGCATGGAAAAGGTCGAGGGTCTCGACTACTGGCGCGTCCAGGTGGATCCGTCCGATGCCAGCAAGGTTGCCGGAGGTGTGACTCACCGGCCTCAGTCCGATCCGAAGGGGTGGCTTCAGTTCGTGAATGTCGAGTCCGTTGACGAATCCGTGGCCCTTGCAGTGCGCTTGGGTGCGAAGGTCGTCAGGCCCAGGACCGCAATACCCAGGACTGCCTGGGTTGCCGTCCTGAGCGATCCGGCGGGAAATCAGTTTGCCATCTGGCAGCCGGACAAGAACGCCTTTCCCACGCCGGAACCAGATTGAGAGGGACGCTTGATGACGATGCCATCCACGAAGGAGGCCGGCCCCTGGGATGAGGCAGCCCTGGCGCAGCTTGCGCAATGGGACCCCGGCTGGGCTGACAGTGCTTACGCCATGAGCTCGAACCCCTGGCACGGCGAGGTTCTCTCGCGCCGGTTCGCCGAGCTTGTGTCAGTCGCGGTGAATGTCGCTTGCACCAACCTCAATCGGGACGGCGCCAGCAGGCACATGCGTGCCGCCCTCGCCGCGGGCGCAAGCCGTGACGAGATCCTGACGATCTTGAAGATGGGCGCCGTCATGGCGATTCACTCCTGCAGTCTCGCCGCCCCGATCCTGCTGGAAGAGGCTGCGTCGGCCGGACTCTCCCCCAAGGCGGAGGCAAATCCCCCGACGCCTGCCTGCGATCGCATGAAAGAGATCGGACAGTGGAACCAGGCGTGGGATCCCTTCTTCGATCTCGACCCGAAATGGACTGACCAGTTCATGGCGACCGGGGCCCAGATCTATGTTGGCAAGACGTTCACCGCCAAGGAGATCGAACTGCTCAGCATCGCCTTCGATGCGTCCTTCACGCATATGTATGCGCCAGGTACGCGGCGGCACATTCGCGGCGCGCTGGCGGCGGGGGCGAGCGTGGCCGAAATCATGGCCGTGCTGAAGCTCTGTGTGGCCCAGGGGATGCAGACATTGAATCTTGGCGTGCCCATGCTTGCCGGTGAACTTGAAGCCGCTGGCAAGACCCGCTGAGTCCGACGACGACGGCAGAATTGAAAGAACCGGCAACGACGGGCTCGCGCATCGCGAACAGCGGCGGGCTCTTCGCCACGCGCCGCCTACGGAGGCGGCGCTTCCTTCAGCCTTGCCAGAACGCCCTTGGCGAGGTCTCCCCGCAGCAATGCGTCGGAGGGATCGTCGAAGGCGGAGATGGCGCCTTCGCTGTAGGTGCTGTCGCCAGGGGCGATGTGGGCCCGCATCACGGCCGCGTCGATCGGGCAGCGGCGATAGATGCCCGAGTCCGGCGCCTCGCCTTCGACCTCCCCGCCCGCCACGAAGGCCTGGGCATCCTCCAGCGTGTCGACATAGGTGTAGTTCACGTCTGTGTCGCCGATGTCGCCATAGATCGTGAACATGTCATACACCTGGTCGTTGCGCGTGGTGAGATCGAGCGTCGAATGGCAGGTCTCGATGCGCGTCCCCTCGTCGAAGCTGCAGGTGCCTTCGCGGTAGTGCAGGAAGCGGACCTCGCCCGTGGCGCGGAAGGTCTTGTTGTCGATGTGATAGTGCCCGAAGCTGCCATCGGGGCGCTGCTCGAAGAAGGACAGGGCGCAGCGCGCCGCCGTGATTTCCGGTGTGTCGTCCTCCAGAAGGTCGACGAAGAATCCGGAATAGGGATAGGAGTCGGCCAAGGCGGGCCCCGCGAGAAAAGCAAGGAACGCTGCCGCCGCAACCCGTCGCATGATCTTGCCTGGACGTCCCATGGCCCAAGACACAAGCACCGGGCGGCTGCCGCCGTCAACACGCATCGGCGCGGGTCTTGTTGATGGCGTCGTCAATGTGCTTTGGTCGCGCGCCATGCAAAGTGTCACCATCGCCGGAGCCGGCCCCGCAGGCCTCATGGCCGCGGACGTGCTGGCCCAGTCAGGGCTGCGCGTCACCATTCTGGACCACATGGCCGCACCGGCCCGCAAGTTCCTGCTGGCCGGACGTGGGGGACTGAACCTCACCCACTCGGAACCGCTGGACAGATTCCTCGAACGCTACGGCCCGGCCCGCGGCCGGCTCGAACCCGCCATCCGCGCCTTTCCGCCGGAGTCGCTTGTGGCATGGGCCCACGGGCTTGGCATCGAGACCTTCGTCGGAAGTTCCGGGCGCGTCTTTCCCACCGCCATGAAGGCTTCGCCGCTGCTGCGCGCCTGGCTGCGGCGGCTGGACGGTCTGGGAGTGGTGCTGAAGACCCGGACACCATGGACCGGCTTCGATGGGACGCCCACCATCCTCGCCCTTGGCGGTGCCTCCTGGCCGAGGCTGGGCTCCGACGCCGCCTGGCTTCCGCAGTTCGCGGCCGCCGGCATCCGCGTGACGCCCTTCCAGCCGGCCAATGGCCGCTTCCTGGTGAACTGGTCGACGGTCTTCCGCGAGCGCTTCGCCGGGACGCCGGTGAAGACCGTTGCCCTCACCTATGCCGGCCACCGGGTGCGCGGCGAGGTGATGATCTCGCGGGACGGTATCGAGGGCGGGGCCATCTATGCGCTCTCGCGGATCATGCGCGAGCAGCCGGGCCACCCGCTGGTCATCGACCTCCGTCCCGACCTCACTCTGGAGGCGCTGGCCCAGCGCCTGTCGCGGCAGCGCGGCAAGGACTCGCTGTCGAATGTCCTGCGCAAGGTGGCGGGACTGCCGCCGGTCGCCATTGCGCTGCTGCGCGAGACTGGCAGCAGCATGGACGCGGCTGGCATCAAGCAGGTTGCGGTGACGCTCGCCGGTCCGGCGGGGATCGCGCGCGCCATTTCCTCCGCGGGCGGCGTCGCACTGGACGAGGTGGACGACAATTTCCAGCTGAAGAAGATGCCCGGCACCTATTGCGTGGGCGAGATGCTGGACTGGGAGGCGCCGACCGGCGGCTATCTGCTGCAGGCGTGTTTCTCCACCGCCGTCGCGGCGGCCCGCGCGCTGTCCGCGAGGCTTGCGAAGCAGCCGGCAATCGGCTGAACTCCCGGCCATGGATCTGAATCTCGTCGGCACCAGGGCCGTTGTCTGCGGCGCCAGCCAGGGCCTGGGTTTCGCCATTGCCGAGGCCCTGGCGCTCGAAGGCTGCCACGTCGGCCTGCTTGCCCGCAATGCGGCGAAGCTCGATGGCCATGCCGCGGATTTCGCCAGGCGGGGTCTGTCGGCAATGGCACTGCCAGCCGACATGGGCGACTGGCCGTCGCTTGCCGCCGCCCTTGCGCGCTTCGGATCCCCTGCCATTCTGGTCAATAATTCCGGCGGGCCGCCGCCCGTCGACGTGACGCGGGTCGATCCCGACCTGTGGCGCCAGCAATTCGAGGCGATGGTGCTGAACCAGATGCGCCTCACCGAGGCCGTACTGCCCTCCATGCGCGCGGCGAAGTTTGGCCGCATCCTCTCGGTCGCCTCGACCTCCATCGTCGAGCCGATCCCGGCGCTGGCGGTCTCCAATGCGCTGCGCGCTGCGCTAGCCAACTGGATGAAGACGCTGGCCGGCGCCGTCGCGCGGGACGGCGTCACCGTCAACATGCTGCTGCCGGGCAGCTTCGCCACGGCACGGATCGAGTCGATAGATGCAGCCGAGGCGGACGCCCGCAAGCTGCCGGTGGCCGAGATCGTGGCCGAGGCTGCGGCCGCCATTCCGGCCGGGCGCTACGGCGACCCGAAGGAATTCGCCGCGGTGGCCACCTTCCTCGCCAGCCCGCGCGCCTCCTACGTGACCGGCCAGATGATCCGCATCGACGGCGGCGCCACGCGCTCGACATGATCCTCCTCGACGAGCTGCGCGCCAGGCTGGGCGCCGACGCCGTGCTCACGACGCCGGACATCGGCGGGCGCTATCGCTCCGACAAGAGCGAGACCGGCATGATCGACCCCCTCGCCGTGATCCGCCCGCGGACGACGGATGAGGTGTCCACCGCGCTGCGCCTCTGTCATGAGGCGGGACAGCCGGTGATCGCCCAGGGCGGCATGACCGGCCTCGCCGGCGCATCGAATGCCACGGGCCGCGAGATGGCGCTCAGCCTGGAACGCCTGACTGGCATCGAGGAACTCGACACGGCTGCCGCCACCATGACGGTCCGCGCCGGGACACCGCTCGAAACCTGCCAGCAGGCGGCGGCGGATGCCGGACTCTTCCTCGCGCTCGATCTCGGCTCGCGCGGCTCCTGCCAGATCGGCGGAAACCTGGCGACCAATGCCGGCGGCATCCGCGTCATCCGCTATGGCATGGCCCGCGAGCAGGTGCTCGGGGTAGAGGCCGTGCTGGCCGACGGCACGGTGGTAACCTCGCTCAACAAGATGCTGAAGAACAACGCGGGCTATGACGTGAAGCAGCTCTTCATCGGATCGGAGGGAACGCTCGGCGTCATCACGCGCGCCGTGCTGCGTCTGCATCCGCCACCGGGCGAGATCGTGACCGCGCTCTGCGCGCTCGACTCCTATGAGGGCGTGGTGGGCCTGCTGCGCCGCGCCCAGCGGGACCTGGGAGGCGTCGTCGCCTTCGAGGCCATGTGGCGCGACTATGTCGCCTTCAATGCCGAGGCCCTCGGGCTTCGCTTCTTCGAGGATGAGCACCGGTTCTGGGCCATCGTCGAGAGCACCGCATCACGCGATGCGCTGGAGTCCTTCCTCGCCACCTGTCTCGAGGACGGACTCATCGTCGATGCCCTTCTGGCACAATCCGAGGCTCAGTCGCGTCAGATCTGGTCGGTGCGCGAAGGATATCCCATCGAGAAGTTGCCAAATCTTCTCAACTTCGACGTCAGCCTGCCCATCGCCGCCATCGGCAGCTATGCAGAGACCTGCACCGCCGTCCTGCGCAAGAGATGGCCCGAAGCGCATGTGTCTTTCTATGGCCATGTCGGCGACAGCAATGTCCATATCTGCGTCTCCGCTCCTTACGGCCCCGGCGAGGACATGCACAGCGTGGACGAGATCGTGTATGGCGTGCTGCGGGATTACGGCGGGTCGATCTCCGCCGAACACGGTATTGGCACGCTGAAGCGGCCTTATCTCGCGGTGTCGCGCAGCCCTGCGGAAATCGCCTTGATGCGCCAGCTCAAGCAGGCGCTGGACCCCAAGGGCATTCTCAATCCCGGCAAGGTGATCTGAGTGGACTGGCTGCGCCGCGCCGCCGACAGCCATTGGAGCTTTCGTCTGCTGCTGGCGCTGCCGGCCATCGTCATGCTGTCGGATTTCGCGCAGTCCGGCGGAAACGTCGGCCGTCTGCTGCAGCCGTCCGGCGAATGGGCCGCCCGCCTGCTGATCGTGACGCTCGCGGTGACTCCGGTCCGCATGATCTTCAAGGGCCGGCACTGGCCGATGTGGCTGTTCAAGCGCCGCCGCGACCTGGGGCTCGCGGCCTTCCTCTACGCACTCGTGCACGTGGCGTCCTACCTCATCCGGCAGCCCAACCTGCATGTCGTTCTCTATGACCTGCATGACAAGGCATACGTCACCGGATGGTTCGCCTTCGCCGTGATGCTGGCGCTGGCCGCCAGCAGCAACGACGCGACGCTGCATGGCCTCGGTCCATGGTGGAAAACGCTGCAGCGCCTCGTCTATCTCGCCGCGCTTGCCGTCTTTCTGCACTGGTTCTGGATGAAGCTCGACCACCGCGCGGTCTGGCTCCATTTCATCCCTCTGGTACTTCTCGAGGCCTGGCGGGTCCTGCACAACCTGCTGCGGTCACGCCGTGCCGTATGACATGTCCTCGGCGTCGTTGCTCAGCAGGCTCACCAGGGCGTTGGCCGCCTGCGGCCGGCCGAAGTAGAAGCCCTGAAGCTGGTTGCAGCCCGAAAGCCGCATGAGCTGCGCCTCCTCCTCGGTCTCGACGCCTTCCGCGATGATGTTGGCCGACAAGCCCTTGGCGATCAGGATTGTCCCCTGCACCACCTGCTGGGCCGCGATATCGGTCGAGATCGAATGGGTGAGCGAGCGATCGAGCTTGATCTTGTTGAAGCCGTATTCGCGCAGGTAGCCGACGCTGGCATAACCGGTACCGAAATCGTCCAGCGCCACCGTCACGCCAAGAGCCTGCAGCTCGCGGATCACCTGCTTGGCACGCGCCGGATTCTTGATCAGCACCGTCTCGGTGAATTCCACTTCGAGGCGCTCGAGCGGCAGGCCGCTGTCCTCGGCCACGCGCCGGATGTCGGAGACGAGCAGCGGATTGTTGATCTGGATGGGCGAGATGTTGACGGCCAGCCGCAGGTCGCGCCACTGCACCATGTCGCGGCAGGCGATCTTCAGGATGAGGGCGCCCAGGCTGTCGATCAGGCCATGTTCCTCGGCCACCGGAATGAACCGCTCTGGCGACAGGCCTCTCGACGAGGACTTGGGCCAGCGCGCCAGGGCCTCGACGCCGACGATCGCGCGGTCGCGCGAGTCGACCATGGGCTGATAGGCGACATCGAACTCGCCGCGCGCGATGAAGGCCCGCATCTCGTTGGCGATGGTGATGTCGTCGATCCGCTTGAGGTCCAGCGTCTGGTCGAAGCGGCGCCAGCGGTTGCGGCCGCTGTCCTTGGCATCATACATGGCGATGTCGGCGCGGCGCATGAGTTCCGACGGGTCGAGCGGTTCAGGTCCCAGTTCGGCGATGCCGATGCTGGCGCCGATGCTGGCGATGCGTCCGTCGATATCGAAGGGTTCCTTCACGAAATCCAGGGCGCGAGTCGCAATGGACTCGCTGCGCGCGGCGGCTTGCTTGCCGGCAACAAGGACCGCGAATTCATCGCCGCCGATGCGGGCGATCAGGCCCTCGCCGCCCACCACGGTCTTCAGGCCCGAAGCCACGGCCCGGATCAGCTTGTCGCCGGTCTCGTGGTCATAGGCATCGTTGACCGCCTTGAAGCCATCCAGATCGATGAAGATGAGGGCAAGCTCGGAGTCTCGTGCCACCGCCAGCTGCTTGGTCAGCTCGTCGAGCAGGAAAACGCGGTTGGGCAGGCCCGACAGCGCGTCCTGGCGGGCCGCGACGCGGGCCAGCCGCTCGTTGTTGTCCATGCGCGAGATGGCCCGGCCATAGGCCAGCGCCAGCGGGGTCATCACCCCGATGAGCGCCAGGATCGTCGCAAGGGCGCTGAACTGGTAGGACTCACTCGCCAAATCGCCCGGATGCCGCGCCTGCCACGAGGCCAGGGCCACCGGATTTCCCCAATGGTCGAGCAGCGCGTTGTCCGCCGACATCTCGGCCCTGGTCCTGATCGGCGCGAGCTGCAGACCATCGACGATGTACTGCTCGCTCATCTTCTCGAGGATGGGCTTGGTCAGCAGTTTCGAGAAGATCAGCACGTTGGGCCGCTCGGCTGGAATCTTGATGTCCTCGCTGGTGGCCAGGATGGGGGCAGCCGCCATTACGGCCAGGCCCTGCGGTGTCTCGACCAGCGAGCTCAGAACGCCGAAGGTCGACCCGTTCATGGGGAGTTCGTCGAGGGTCCGCTGCAGGGACTTTCCGTAATAGTCCGCCGCGGGAATCTTGTTGATTTCACCGCCCTGAAATGCCGCGATGACCGACCCCGCCGGATCGACAAGATACATGGTGTCGTAGTTGATGTCGGCCGTGCCGACGCCCCAGGTGTCGTACATCCATTCCGGGTCGATCGTGCCATAGGACTGCTGGACCGCATCGTCCCAATGCGCATTGTCCGTCACGGTGCCGGCGAGCCGTTCCTGGGTGGCGGCCATGGCTGATTGCACGGCCTGCCAGGTGCGCGTCGCCTCCTGCTGGTCCACGCTGTGCGCGATCCCATCGAGCATGCGGTAGGAGCTCCACAGCATCACCAGCGATGCGATGGCGATCGGCAGGGCAATCAGGAGAGCAAGCGTGGCGTTGCGACGGTTGATTGTGATCATTTGAGAATACTTCCCATCCCAATCGTACATCAAACATGCTCGCCCTAATGGAAGCTAAATCCCCTTGTCGAATTGCGCCTCATCCTTAACGATTGATTCCCGCGTTAAGCCGAATTGAATCAACCGGGCGGCGGGGGTCGTTGCCTATCCCTGCGTGTCGGCCAGTATCATCGCGGCGCCCCGCCAGCCCAGCATCATGGCTGGTGCGTTGGTATTGCCGGCGATCAGGTTGGGGAAGGCAGACGCATCGATCACGCGCAGTCGCTCCAGGCCGTGAACGCGGAGCCGCGCGTCGACCACGGCGCTGGCCGCGTCCGGTCCCATGCGGCAGGTGCAGGAGTGGTGATAGACCGTGCCGCTGCGCTGGCGGGCGTCGTGGAGCAGATCTTCGTCGCACTGTACCCCGGGACCCGGCCGAAGTTCTTCCGCCATCAGCCCCTCGAAGGGCTGCTGCGCCGCGATCACCCGCAGGAACTTCACCGCGGCCACGATCTCGGCGGCGTCGCGGTCGGTGCCATAGGCGTGGAAGGCGATGCGCGGATGGACAAGGGGATCGGGCGACGCGATCCCGACTGAACCGGTGCTGGTCGGCCGGCAATTGGACAGGCCCAGCGACAGACCGGGGAAGGGATCCGGTGTCAACAGCGGACGCTCGCCTTCCTTGGGGATCAGGGTGGAGAAGGCCTGCATGTAGAGCTGCATGTTGGGTCGCGGCTGGGCGGGATCGGTGCGGAAGAAGCCGCCGCCCTGATTCACCGACAGCGACAGCGGTCCCCGGCGCGTCAGCAGATACTGCAGGCCGGCGCGCAGCTTGCCCCACCAGGGCCTGAGCGCGTCGTTCAATGTCGGCACGGTCATGCGCCAGGTGTAGTTGATGCCGTGATGGTCCTGCATGCGGGCGCCGACATTGGGATTGTCGAGCCGCACCGGAATGCCGTGCCGCAGCAGCAGTGCGCCGGGACCAATGCCGGAGAGCTGCAGCAGCTGCGGCGTGTTGATGGCACCACCCGACAGGATCACCTCGCGCCGCGCGGTTGCGGATCGGGTGGCACCATGCTGGACGAAATCCACCCCGGTGGCGCGCCGGCCGTCGAAGGTCACGCGCGTGACATGAGCGTGCATCTCGATCTTCAGGTTCTTCCGGCCCATGGCCGGACGCAGAAAGGCGCGTGCCGCCGACATGCGGCGCCCGCCCCTGGTGGTGAGCTGGTAGAGCCCGACGCCTTCCTGTTCGGCGCCATTGAAGTCGGGATTGAAGGACAGGCCCGCCGCTTCGCTCGCCGCGATGAAGTTGCGGCACAGCGGATGGGCGTCATCGCCGATGTCCGAGATGTGCAGCGGCCCGCCGCGGCCACGGAAGGCGGGATCGCCCGCCGCATAATCTTCAATCGCCTTGTAGGCGGGCAGCACGTCGTCGAAGCCCCAGCCCGGATTGCCCGCCCGACGCCAGTCTTCATAATCCTCGGCATGGCCGCGAATGTAGACCATGGCGTTGATGGAGGAGGAGCCGCCAAGGATCTTGCCGCGCGGATAGTAGTCGCGCTGGCCGTTGAGGCCGGGATCGGGCTCGGCCTGGTACATCCAGTTCACGCGGGGGTCGTAGAAGGTCTTGCCATAGCCCAGGGGCATCTGGACGAAGAAGCGCAGGTCGCTGCCGCCAGCCTCCAGCACCAGGACACTGTGGCGTCCGTTGGCCGTCAGCCGCTCGGCCAGCACGCAGCCGGCCGACCCCGCGCCCACGATGATGAAGTCGAACTCCACGGCAATCCGCCCCCGGTGAATCGGCTTCGTTATGCGGCGATCCCAGCCCCTGAAACAAGGGTGTTCCGCTCACGCGTGGTTAGAAAATTTCATCGCGCAGCCGCCGTCCGAACTGGTAAGAGCAGGCGATCCGGGGAGTGCCATTCCATGAAAGTCAGGGACCTCAGAGTCTTCATCGTCGGCAATCCGCCACCCTCCTGGGGCGGGCGCTACTTCATCTTCGTCAAGCTCACCACCGACACGGGAATCACCGGCATCGGCGAGTGCTATTGCGACACCTTCGGACCGAAGGCGATGACCGCGATGATCGAGGACACCTTCGGCCGCTATGTCGAAGGGATGGATCCCTTCCAGCTCGAAAGCCTGTGGCGCAAGGTCTATTCCTCCGGTTTCTCGCAGCGCCCCGACATTTCGCTGATGGGTGTGCTCTCGGGCCTCGAGATCGCATTGTGGGACATCATCGGCAAGGCGCTGGACAAGCCCGTCTACGAGCTGCTGGGCGGCAAGGTGCATGAGCGGCTGCGGTCCTACACCTACATCTATCCCGATCCGGCCAAGGGCCAGGACGGGTCGATCTTCTGGAATGCCGAGCAATCGGCCGAGCGCGCGGCGGAATACGTGAAGCAGGGCTTCACCGCCGTGAAATTCGATCCTGCCGCGCCCTATTCCGCCTTCGATCCGCGCCAGCCCTCGCTCGAGTCGATCGATCTCTGCGTCAAGTTCTGCAAGCTGATCCGCGAGGCGGTGGGATCGAAGGCCGACCTCCTCTTCGGTACGCACGGGCAGTTCACGGCCTCGGGCGCCATCCGCTTCGCGAAGAAGATCGAGCCCTTCGACCCGCTGTGGTTCGAGGAACCGACGCCACCCGAGAAGCCCGAGGAAATGGCGCTGGTGGCGCGCGGCACCTCCATTCCGGTGGCCACCGGCGAGCGCCTCACCACCAAGTACGAATTCGCCCGCGTGCTGGAGTGCCGCGCCGCCTCCATCCTGCAGATGGCGCTGGGCCGCGTGGGCGGCATCATGGAGGCCAAGAAGATCGCCGGCATGGCGGAAGCCTACTACGCGCAGATCGCACCGCACCTCTATGCGGGCCCGGTGGAGGGTGCCGCCAACATCCACTTCGCCGCCTCGCTGCCCAACTTCCTGATCCTCGAGTCGATCGAACAATGGGGCGGCTTCCATTCCGCGATCCTCAGGAAGCCGATCCGGTGGGAGAACGGCTACGTGGTCCTGCCCACCGAACCGGGCCTGGGCATCGAGCTGAACGAGGCGATGGCCGAGGCCCATCCCTACACCGGCACCAGCCTACATCTCGAAATGACCAACACCCCGGTGCGCTAGGCGCAGCCCGCCCGGCGCGCGGACTTGTTCAGTCGACGGAGCATTCTTCCATGCATTACGGTTACATCGGCCTCGGCAACCTTGGCGGCCACATCGCCCAGAGCCTGATCCGCAAGGGATTCAAGGTGACGGTCTACGATCTCGACCCGAAGCTGGCCGAGCGCCACCTCAAGGCGGGCGCTGCCTGGGCCGCCTCGCCGAAGGAACTGGCCAGCAGGGTGGACCATGTCTTCACCTGCCTCCCCTCGCCCGCAGTGTCGGAGAAGGTCCTCGGCCAGATCCTCGACGGGCTGAAGCCCGGCGGCACCTGGATCGAGAACTCCACCAACGGCCGCGACGAGATGATCCGGCTCGCGAAGATGGCCGAGACCCGTGGCATCCGCACGCTCGAGGCCCCCGTCACCGGCGGCGTACACCTGGCGGCACGCGGCGAGATCACGGTGCTGGTGGGCGGCGAGGCCGATCTCTTCGACCTGCACAAGCCCGCGCTCGAGGCCATCGGCAAGAAGATCTTCCACATGGGCCCCATCGGATCGGCCGCGGTGATCAAGGTCATCACCAACATGCTGGCCTTCATCCATCTTGTGGCCGACGCCGAGGCCCTGATGCTGGCCAGGCGCGGCGGCCTCGATCTCGGCCAGGCCTGGGCCGCGATCACGGCCTCCAGCGGCACCTCCTTCGTGCACGAGACGGAAGGCCAGCTCATCCTCAACGGCAGCTACGACATCGCCTTCACCATGGACCTGGCGCTGAAGGACCTGGGCTTCGCCATGAGCTTCGGCAAGGAATTCGGCGTGCCGCTCGACCTCGCCAGCCTCACCAACCAGACCTTCATGAAGGGCAAGGCGGCCTATGGCGGATCGGCACAGTCGACGCAGATCGCCAAGCTGCTGGAAGACCTGCTCCACACCGACCTGCGCGCGCCCGGTTTTCCAGCGCGCCTCGAATAGCGCCAGACACGATTGGGCCCCGGAGGTGGGGTGCCTCGCGGGGCCCGTTCGTGCGCATCGCACTTTGCCCTTGGACTTGGGCGTTCGCGCCGCCGCGGGGAGGCGGCGTTCGCTCCGGTATCACCCTTGTACCGCCACATGATTGACCCGCAGGGGTGGGTCAGGCGGGCCTTGGCGTCGTCGGGGGCATCAGTTTTCGAGACCTCTCTCGTTTGCTGACAAAGGATGATTCCCCGCATGTCACCATGGGTCAAATCACGCTTTTGGTAAGCAAGACTCACTCAACTAGAGATTCTGCGGCTGGACCTGCCCGCCACCTGTCCGATAGGCTGGCGCCGGAGGACAATCGACCATGGCCCTGACCGGAACCTGTCACTGCGGCACTGCGCGGTGGCGCTTCGACTCCGCGCCGGCCGACGCCACGGCGTGCAACTGCACCGTCTGCCGCCGCTATGGCGCGCTGTGGATCTACGGCCATGAGGGCGAGGACGTCAGTCTTGCCGGCCCAACCTCCGCCTATTCCTGGGGTCATCGCAGCATCGCCTTCCACTTCTGTCCCGGATGCGGCTCGGTCATGGCCTGGCGGTCGCTGGAACCGGGGCCGGACGGACGGCGCCGGATGGCGGTGAACCTGCGCATGGCCGAACCCGCCCTGGTGGCCGCGATTCCCCTGCAGCGCTTCGACGGGCTGGAGACCTTTGACGACCTGCCACGCGACGGACGCTGCGTGGCGGACCTGTGGTTCTGACGAAACGGCAATATTTTCAGCGAGATGAATGAAACTCCTCCCGGCCCGCTTGAAGCTGCCGCAGGTGCCTGTGGGTTGTGCAAGGTTAACTCTGGCCTTGCGTCACCCCCTTGGGTTACACTGAGAACGACTCAGGCTTTGGGGGCCTTCTGGTAAACCTCCCGTGCGTAACAAACTGGGGCGGACATCCGATTGTCCGCCCCTTTTTCGTGGGCCCGCCCCTGCCATGACCGGCGCGCCAGCCGCGCGCGCGCCCCGCGCCCTCCCCATTACATCTCCTTCACCATCCCCCTGTCCCGAATTGACTTTCCCGCCGGAAAAACCTATGTGCTGCGCATATCCCGCGCCCCGGGCCTTGGCGAAGCCGCCGCCGGCGCCTTTTTCACCCTGTCTCGCCAGATCGGTTTTTCACGAACACATGTCTTTTGCAGAGCTCGGACTGAGCCCCAGAACCCTCGAAGCGGTCACCGCCGCCGGATACACCACCCCCACCCCCATTCAGGCCCAGGCCATTCCGCCGGCCCTTCAGCGCCGCGACGTGATGGGCCTGGCCCAGACCGGATCGGGCAAGACGGCGGCCTTCGTGCTGCCCATGCTCTCGCTGCTGGAAAAGGGCCGCGCCCGGGCGCGCATGCCGCGCACCCTCATCCTCGAACCCACGCGCGAGCTGGCCGACCAGGTGCGCGAGGCCTTCGAGACGCTGGGCAAGATGCACAATCTCAGCGTCGCCCTCCTCATCGGCGGCGTGGCCTTCGAGCCGCAGGCCCTGAAGATCGACCGCGGCGCCGACGTGGTGATCGCGACGCCGGGCCGGCTTCTCGACCACTTCGAGCGCGGCAAGCTGCTGCTCACCGGCATCGACATGCTGGTGATCGACGAGGCCGACCGCATGCTCGACATGGGCTTCATCCCCGACATCGAGCGCATCTGCAAGCTGCTGCCCTTCACCCGCCAGACGCTGTTCTTCTCGGCCACCATGCCGCCCGAGATCCAGCGCCTCACCACCTCGTTCCTCAGCAATCCGGTGCGCGTCGAAGTCTCGCGCCCCGCCTCCACCGCCGAGACCATCACCCAGATGCTGGTCAAGGCGCCGCATGACGCCAAGCTGAAGCGCGAGACGCTGCGCCGCCTGCTGCGCAACCAGGACAATGTGAAGAACGGCATCGTCTTCGCCAACCGCAAGACCACCGTGGCCCTGCTGGAGAAGTCGCTGCGCACCCATGGCTTCAACGCCGGCGCGCTGCATGGCGACATGGACCAGTCGGCCCGCCTCAAGATGCTGCAGGCCTTCCGCAACAACGAGGTCACCTATCTCATCGCCTCCGACGTGGCCGCCCGCGGCCTCGACATTCCGGAGGTGAGCCATGTCTTCAACTACGACGTCCCCACCCATGCGGAAGACTATGTGCACCGCATCGGCCGCACCGGCCGCGCCGGGCGCGAGGGCCAGGCCTTCACGCTGGTGACCAAGGAAGAGGGCAAGTACTGGAAGGCCATCGAGGGCCTGATCAAGAAAGAGATCCCCTACTTCGACCTGGGCGACCTGCCCGTTGACGACGCGGCCGACGCCGAGGCCCGGCCGCGCGAGGAGCGCCGCGGCGGACGCGGCGAAGGACATGGCGCCGGACGGGGCGAAGGCCGCGGCCGCGGCCGTGAGCGCGGCGGACGCGACCGCCACCGCGACAAGCCCGCCCGCGAGGAGCATGCGGAACCCGTGGCCCGTGTTGCCGCCGAAGAGACCGAGGCCCCTGCACCGCGCGAACCGAAGCCGCAGCGGCAGCCCCGCGCCGCCAGGCCGGAGCGCGAGCCCCGCCCCGAGCGCGAACGCTCAGCGAAGCCGCAGCGCGCCGACCGTCACCCCCAGCGCGACGTCAGCGACGCGCCCGACTCGCACAGCTTCCACGAAGGCAACATGCCGGCGTTTCTGATGCGCAGCGTGAAGGTGGGGTAAGGGGTTGACCTAAGCAATCCGGTCAATCAAGCGGAGCACGATTTCCTCGTCAACTCGCTTATCCCAACTGGGATCAGAAGCGTCCCAATTGAAGTGAATTCCCGCGATATCGCTCGAAATGCCTGGAAAAATCGTGCCGTCTAGGTGAATGGGGATTACTTCTGCGTTCTTAACCCGATGGCGAAAGCAATCTCTTTCGAATGTGGGCCATATCTTTTCAAGATGGTGTTTGTCCAGCAGACAGACAACAAGCTCACTCTGGTCGGCGAAAATTCTCTTGAATTCCGCGGACCAAGCCCTTCCAAGAAAGTTATCTTCGTAGAGTTCATCAAAGAATACATGAACATCCAGTTCAACAAGGCGATCAGAGATGTATCTTGCTAGATCTCTATTCTCCCCGGCAAAGGATATCGCGACCTCGTACTCTCTTGGGTTATCCCTCTCACGGAATCCACAGTCTGCTCTGAGTTTGTTCCAATCCAAATGTCGCAAGAAATAGAACAGCGCCGGGTCCTCGATTGCAAAGTTCTTTGTCTCACGATTGTAGTAGAAGTAGCGGCCGACCAAATCACTAGAGTCTATGAGAACACTAAGGCGACGTTCTTTGATGTTGTTTATGCTGCCTCTAACGCCTTCATTGGCGTTTGCGAGTTCATTAAGGTCTACAACAGAGTTCTCTTGCTGCCCCAGTTCACGGAGCAGCTTGAAGTATGGATCGTTACTCGGTCTAAACCGTCTTCCCCGACAAAACTCCTTAACAGCGGGATAGTAAGCGGCCTCCAACTTTCCGACCATGCGAGTACGGACTTGCGCAATGTCGAATCCGATGGGTCGCTTGTCTTCCAAGGACTCGGTAACCCCAGCAAGCGAACATATTGTCTGGCAGATCTGTTGAGTTAGCCAGTAATCCCCGCGAGATTCTTCAAATATTCGATCGCTGCCCTCTATCTGAATCCTTAGCTTCTCACAGCCGCTTGCAATCAAATTGTCTATCTCTGTCTTCCGACCTGGTGCAATTCGATGAATTCCCGTTCTCTTTGCTATATCTCCAACCAATTGAATCAGATCTGCACCTACTTGATTGATGCCGATTACTATTAACTTTGGCAACTTCCCTTCCGAGCCTAGTTCGGCAGCCAACTTTGCGATTTCCGCCAATTCCATCCTCAAATCTTCAGGCAGACGATGAAAATCGTCGACGACAAAGTAGCCTTCCTTTGGTCTGGCAATCATCTGTCGCACGCGCTCTACGTCATCAGGCTTTCGAGCCGTGAGATAGGCGATGTCTGCATCTACCCTCAGCTTCTGAATTACAGTTTTAACTGTCGTCGTTTTGCCGGTTCCGGACTGCCCTTCGATGATTACCGGCTTGCCGATTTTTCTGATATCAAGGAGGATATCTCCGAAGTTGGGGGGTTCTACAAATGTATACTCGGGAACTCCCTCGGTAACAAAAATGTTCTCAAGATTGACTTTCATCGAATCCTCCAAGAGAGACAAGAGAGCTTACCCCGACAAATAGTCTGCACACTATCACGGTTCTTATGTTTCAACTGTTGCGAAATGAGCTGCTACCGCACAGGATCCAAGATTTGCATTGTGTCGCGTCGGCGTTGAGATTGTCTTGTTAGCGAGTTCGTAATAGCATCCACTTCCAATCTCTCGTCAGCGCCTCTCACTCATAGCGATACCGGCACTGCAGAATCTGGATCGTCCCGTCCTTCACGCGATACACCAGCCGGTGCTCCTGCGTGATGCGGCGCGACCAGCAGCCGGAGAGGTCGCCGCGCAGCGGTTCGGGCTTGCCGATCCCGCGGAAGGGCGTGCGTTGCGTGTCCCGGATGAGGGTGTTCAGCCGGTCGAGGATCTTCCCGCCCTGCGCCCGTCACTGCAGATAGTCCTGCCAGGCGCGTTCCGAGAAGAGCAACTTCATTCGATGAGCATGCGGTCCTTCCCTCCGCCCGCGTCGAGCTCGGCGAGGGACTCGCGCAGCCGCGCCGCATTGGCGGGGCTCCGGAGCAGGTGCTGCGTTTCCTCGTAGGAGGCGAATTCCTCAAGCGACATGAGCACGGACGAACTGCTCGTGCCTGCGTACAATTGCGCAATGTCGCCCTGAAACGCCCCGGCGGGACCGCTGCGTGCGCCCGCCATCGCGGAAATCCCGATGCCCTTGTGCCGCCTGCTCACATTGTCACCCGCCTCCGCCGTCCCATAACACAGGGCGACTGCAATTTATAGATACATTCTGCGCTCGCATTCGCCTGGGCTGGTCCCGCTCGCTTCAATTCCGGACTGGATTTGCAACGCCGCCCGCCGATGGACGGGCGCGATCACGATGCGCCGCGACTGCCGAAAAAATTCACCACCGACCGTCCGCCGTGCAATCGCCCTTTCGACTTGCGGTCGGTGGGGCGGGCGCTCGGGCCCATGCTAGCCGTGATATGCAGGCCACAGATCGGCCTGTTCATAGGGGCAACCACACATCATGAACATCCACGGCAATCTTGAACCGGCCAGTCTCAGCGACGAGGAGTTCCTGGGATTCGTACACGACATGACGCATGAACTGACTCTCATGGCCCGCGAGCGCGGCTTCCACAAGCTGGCCACCGGCCTGCTCGAGACCGAGGTGACCAGCGGCAAGCTCTGCGCGCTGGCCTCGCGGCGCAGCCAGCAGCGATCGGGCGCGCTCCGCCGCACCCGTCCGCCGGCCCGCGCCGCCTGCTGACGCAGATCGCCGGCCGCGCCCGTCCGGCAACCTCATTCTATATCTGAAGTAAGTTCCCGAACCTGGTCGAATAACCCGGGGCCGCTCAGACCGCCGTCTGCGTCTGCAGATGGCGTTCGCGGGCGCGCAGCAGGTACCAGACGATGAACACGCCCACGGCCTTGCTCACCACCTCGGTGGAGAAGGCGGCCGGGGTCAGGTAGTTGGCCAGATACTGGAAGGCCAGCGTGTCCAGCGGCACCGCGAAGAGGCTGGAGATCAGGATGCGCTCCTGGATGGGCTTGCGGGTGAAGCTGTAGACGGCCCAGTCGGCCGTCTCCGACAGCATGAAGGCGATGACCGAGGCGATGGCGATGGCCGGGTCCACCGTGAAATAGGTGAGGACGCCGGCCAGGGCCGTGAAGGCCAGGATCCAGTGGCCCACCTGGCGCTGCGCATAGTCGCGCAGCACGAAGACGAAGCCCACCACGACATTGGCCAGGTAGAGGTCGCCCAGCGGCGTCTGCCATGGCGCGATGGCCATGAACATCCAGTTCACGAGAACGATGCAGACGACGTAGAGGACGACCCACATGGCGCGTCAGCCGACGATCTCGGCCGCCTTGAAGATCAGCTTGATCTCCTTCCTGGCGTTCTCCGGGCTGTCGGAGCCATGCACCGAATTGGCCTCGATCGACTCGGCGAAGTCCTTGCGGATGGTGCCGGGCGCGGCATTGGCCGGGTTGGTGGCGCCCATGATCTCGCGATACTTGGCCACCGCATTGTCGCCCTCCAGCACCTGCACCACGATCGGGCCGGAGGTCATGAACTTCACCAGGTCCTTGAAGAAGGGCCGCTCCTTGTGGACGGCGTAGAACTTCCGCGCGTCGGCCTGCTTCCACTTCACGCGCTTCTGGCCGATGATGCGCAGGCCCGCGGCCTCGATCTTGGCATTGATGGCGCCGGTCAGGTTGCGGCGGGTGGCGTCGGGCTTGATGATCGAGAAGGTGCGTTCGGTGGCCATGACAATCCTCTGGAACTGGCGGAAAAACCGGTGGGCCGCCCTATAGCGGCGGCCCATCCTGCTTGCAAGTGTCCTAAGGCTCGGGGCCGGCTCAATACTCCAGTTCGCCCACCAGCGGCGTGATGCGGGCCACCGAGACGCGGCGGTTCTCGGCCTCGGGTTCCTCGGTCGGGATCTTCAGGAAGCGCTCGCCCAGCCCGGCCGTGCGCAGGTTCTCGGGCGGGATCACGTAGTAGCGCACCAGCGCCCGCTTCACCGCCTCGGCGCGCTGCCGCGACAGGACCAGGTTGGACTGGGCCGAGCCCACCGCGTCGGTGTGGCCCTCGACCATGAAGACCTCGCCCGGATTGGCCGCCAGGATCTGCTCCATGACGCGGGCGATGCGGTCGAGATTGTCGATCTCCTCCTCGCGCAGGAAGGCCTCGCCGAAGCCGAAGTTCACCGTGTCGATCTCGATGCGGGCCACGGCCTCGCGCAGCTGGGCGCTCTGCTCGATCTCCTCGACGCTGTAGCGGCGGCTGACGGCCCGGCGCGGCGGCGCCACCAGCACCTCCTCGATCTGGTCGTCGTCGGCCTCGGCGGCGAAGATGTCCTCGCGCGGGGCGCGGCCCGGCGCATAGCCCTGGTCGAGGTCGTAGGTGTACCGTCCGGACTCGGCGCCCATGCGCAGTTCGGCCTCGCGGCGGCGGCGCTCCTCCATCATGCGGCGGTTCAGGTAGGCGCGGTCCATGTCGATCGACTCGCGCCAGGCGTCGCGGTCGGCCTCGGAATAGCGCGCGTCGCGCTCGGCGGCGCGGCGCAGCATGATGCGGCGGCGCAGCTCGGCCTCCGACAGATCGCGCGGCGGACGCGGATCCTCGAGTGCGGCAATGGGCGGGCGGGGCTTCGACGGCGCCGGGGCCATGTCCACGTCGGAACCGTCATCGCCCCGGGGCGGCGGCGCCATCAGGTCGGGCTCCACCGCGTCGACCACGCGCATGCGGCGGCGCAGTTCGTGGCGTTCGAGCGCCAGCTGCCGGCGCAGCGCCTTCTGGACCGGCCGGCTCAGTTCGCGGCTGGCCAGAAGCTCGCGCATGCGGTCGAGCCGCTGGCGCAGCTGGTCGTCGGTGAGACGGCGCAGCTCCTGGCGGCCGTCGATCATGGCTTCGGCCTCGGCATCGAACGAGCTGGCCTTGGCCTGGGGCTGTTCCGCCGGCTTGGGCTTCGCCGCCTGCTTTGACGGCGGAGGCGGGGCCTCGGGCTGCGTCTCCGGCATGGGCGGCGGCTCGGTCTTCACCTCGGCCTTGGGCGGCGGGGGCGGCGCCTCGGGCTGGATCTCCGGCAGCGGCGGCGGCTCGGTCTTCACCTCGGCCTTGGGCGGCGGGGGCGGCGCCTCGGGCTGGACCTCGGCCTTGGGCGACGGCGGTTCCTGCGCCGGCTCGCTGGCGGCGGCGGCGCGGCGGGCGAGTTCCGCCTCGATCTCGGCAATCTCGGTGTCGAGGCCCTGCTTCTGGTCAGGCGGCAGGCCTTCCAGCTGCAGATAGTCGCGGGCCCGCGCCAGCCGCTGCTGCAGCCGCCGCTCCGGCATGCTCGACACCGGCACCTGCAGCATCAGGAAGCGGCGGACCTCGCCCGCCTGCTTGCCGGCGCCGGCATCGCCCGAAGGCTCGGCCTGCACCGGAGGTTCGGTCACCGGGTCGTCCTGGGCCAGCACCGGTCCGGCCATCAGGGCCAGCGCCAGAAACCCGCTCGTCATGCGAAGGAAGTTCATTGTCCGCTCCATTCTGGCGGGCCCTCAGGGGAAGGTCACGGGCCCGCCTCACATCCCGCATCCTTATGCGCGACCGCTTTGTTCAAACTGTGGGGTGATTTCGGCAGGCGTCGCCACAAGCCTGAACGCGGCCTGACGACTCCGTTGTCCGGCGTTCAGAAACTACCAGACGCCCTTGCGCAGCGCGGTCCAGAGGTAGCCCCAGAGTGTGGGGTGATAGAACTGCTGGGATGGCAGGTCGCTCTTGTAGGGCCTGAGGGTACCGGCAAGCGCATCTTCGAGCGCCTTGACGACCAGCGGCCGGGCGACGCCGGCCTGGATGTAGTAGTAGGTCGAGAAACTGTCCTTCGGCGTGGCCGTGAACCTGTCCTGGTAGAGGATGTCTCCCGTGTCGACGCCCGCGTCCACGAGATGGACGGTAACCCCCGCGTGCTCCGGATCGCCCTTGGCCAGGGCCCAGTAGCCGCCGGCCTGGCCGCGGTACTTCGGGTTCCATCCGGCATGGGAATTGATCAGCGGCACGTCGATTGCGGCCAGCGTCTCGCGCTTGATGATCCGTGTGCCGATCACCAGCACCGCCGCGGGCTTCACCATGGCCAGCGCCGCGCGGCAGGCCATGGAATTGACCGAGCCCACCGGATAGATCTCGCAAGCCGGATTGGGTTCGGTCTTCAGGCCCATGTCGCGGAGGATCTCGTCCACTCGTCCCTGCTGCCGCCGGTCGATGAATTTCTGCAGCATCACGTAGCCGATCTGCCCGGCCACGGTGACGATCCCCTGCCTCCGGGCCCTTGCAGCGATCAGCTCGGCCTTGCCCATGCGGTCCTCGGCCAGCACGGCCACGGGACCAAAGCGCTCCACGACCGCGTTGATCACGATCCAGGACTGCGGCGACGGCACGGTCAGCACGGCGATGCGCGGCGTTGGGGTCATGCGCTGACCCTAGTTCAATTCATCCTGACGAATGATGAACGGGCCCTGCCCGCCGGTCTCAGCCGGTCCAGCCAAGTCCGGTGGCCACGCAGTTCATGGTCATCAGCAGCGGCATCATCAGTTTCGCCGGCGCCGTTGCGCCGGGTCTCCTTGAGGAGTTCGACCTGCCAGCGGCTGGCCTGGTCGACCATCGGGCGCACCCGCTCGAAGCGCCGCTGCAACCCCTCGAAGCGCTCGCAGAGCTTGATCTCGCCGGTCAGTTCCAGGATGGCCCGGCTGGTGCGCTGATGCTCGTGGCGGATGAGCGCGAAGAGCCGTTCAGCCGAAACCGGTCCTCGACCAGTGCGGCATATTGCTCGGCCACGGTCATGTCCGCCAGATAGAGCGACTTCTCGACCTCGTCGACCGCGAGGCGGAAGCCACGCGACCGCTTGTACATGTCGCGCAGGAGAGTCAGCCTCGCCGCCGCGCGGCACCAGGAAGTCGTCGAAGGCATAGCCGAGCCCGTACCAGCCGGTCAGCAGATGACGGTTCTGGCTCCAGGGCGAAGACCCAGGATGGCGCGGAGATCCCCGATGCCCTTGGCGCCGAAGCGCCGCGCCGGGCGCGAGCCGAGTTTCAGGTTGGCCAGTTCCTCGACCGGCGATGCCTGATGGAAATAGGTGAGCAGCGCCGGGTCCTCGGCAAGCTTGCGGTAGTGGCGGAAGGACGCACCGGCGATCCACTCGACGGCTTCCTGGTGCTCCTGAACGATCTTGAGCTCCGCCTCGTCGATGGACTTGAGCGTATGGACGAAGACGCTGGCAGCGAGCACTTCCAGATTGTGCTGGGCCGTGCCCCGGTTGGCGAACTTGGACGACACGACCTCGCCCTGCTCGGTCACGCGCATGCGGCCGTTGACGTTCCCGCCGGCTGGGCGGCGATGGCGCGTCCCGCCGGCGCACCGCCGCGGCTCACCGAGCCGCCACGGCCGTGGAAGAAACTCACGTCCACGCCGGCCTCGCGCCCGATCCGGATCAGGCGCCGCTGCGCCTCGTAGAGTTCGAAGCTCGCGCAGAAGAAGCCGCCGTCCTTGTTGGAGTCGGAGTAGCCCAGCATCACTTCCTGCCGCCCGTCCTTGGCGGCAATGGAGGCCTTGACGACCGGGACGGCGAGCAGTTCCTTCAGGATTGTCGGGCCGGCACGCAGGTCATCGATCGTTTCGAACAGCGGCACGACGCGGATACGGCACACCTCGCGCGCCGTCTCGTCGGCGAAGAGGCCGCAATACTTGGCCAGCAGATAGAGGCCGAGCACGTCGCTCGCATGCTGCGTCATCGACAGGATGAAGGTGCCGATGGCCTGCGGATCGGGTCCGTCGAGCGTTTCGCGGATCAGCGCGAGCAGATCGAGAAGCTCGCGGGTCTCGTCCGACACGCCCCGGAACTGCGGCAGGAATCCCAAGGGCTTGTCCAGTTCCGCACGGATCCAGTCGGACCACGCGGAGGAACCCGGAGATGGCGGCGCGACCTTCGAAACCGGATTGAGCTTGCCCCAGATCTCCTGGAGCACGCGGTTCACGACAGTGGTGTTCTGCCGGATGTCGAGGCTCACCGTCCGGAAGCCGAAGGTCTCCACCTCCCAGCGCAGCGGCCGGACGAGGTTTGCCGCGATCGAGACCGACTGCATCTGGGCCAGCGCCTCTTCCGACGCGAGGAGCTCGTCCATCAGTTCGCCGGTGTCGCGAAAGCCGGTGCCTGCGTCATTGCGGCCGAAGGTGGCCAGCAGCCGCAGCCGCAGCGCGGCGTAGAACTGCCGGAACGGCTCGTTGGTGTTCCGTGTGCGGAGCCTTTCGGCCTGGCCCGACAGGTCGACCTGGCGTGTCAGCCGTTCGTGGAAATCAGGCGGAATGGAAATCTCGAGGGCGCTGACCGACAGGAGCTGCACGAGTTCCTGCAGCCGCTTGTCGAGGCGTTCGACGATGGCCTCGCGGTTCTCCGCCAGGGCAAAGCGCGTGACATCGACAGTCACGAAGGGATTGCCGTCGCGGTCGCCGCCGATCCAGGAGCTGTACTTCAGCGGCGGCCGCACCTGTGCGCCCATCTCCGGAAAATGGCGGTGCAGAGAGGCCTCGAGCAGGTCGCTCAGCTGGCCGGTGCGGTCGAAGAGGGTCTCGCGGAAGAAGTGGAGTCCCCAGTGGATCTCCTGTTCGACCGTCGGCTTCTCGAGCCGGATCTCGCCCGTCAGCCACAGCAGGTCGATCTCGTTGCGCAGGGCCCGCAGCAGCCCGACGCGCTCGCGCTGCGTCCAGCGCGGGCTCTCGAGCTCATAGAGCTTCAGATAGATCCGGCGATGGATTTCCAGGACGGTGACCCGCTTCGCCTCGGTCGGGTGGGCTGTGATGGTGGGCTGTACCTCGACGGTGTCGAGCGCATGCTGGACCGCCTCGGGCGACACGCCTGCGGCGGCGACAGTGGCAAAGGTATGCGAGAAGGATCCCGCCACCTGATCGGGCCCGCTGCGGGACTCGAGCTGCCGCCGCGTGCGCATCGCGGCGTTTTCTTCGGCGATGTTGAGAAGCCAGCCAGATGCCAATGACCTGAAGCGCATGCTCGATGAGGTCCGGCGGAATGCTGCTGGCCTCGGTCGGGTCGTCGATCACGGCCAGCACGCGCGGCTCCCGCACCTTGATCACCTGGCGCAGCTGATCGCGCAAAAGCATCGTGATCTCGTCGAGATAGGCCGTATCGCCCGGGCCGATCCCGTCCTGGTCGCCACCGTCTTCATCGTCGCTGCCTGATGTACGCCCCTCACCCGTGGCATTTGTGCAGCGCAACAATGCACCTGTCAATTGGAATTGATTTGCTGGAGCCGGATGACAAGGCCGGTTCCCGCCGATACAAGGCGCCCATGCTTCACATCAACGGCCTCACCTACCGGATCGGCGACCGGCTGCTGCTGGAAAACGCCTCCGTGGCCATCCCGTCTGGCCACAAGGTTGGCGTCGTGGGGCGCAACGGGGCGGGGAAATCCACGCTGTTCCGCATCATCCTCGGCGAATTGCCGACCGAGGCCGGCGGCTTCTCGCTGCCCCGGAATGCCAGGATCGGCGCCGTGGCCCAGGAAGCGCCTGGCGGCGCCGAGAGCCTCATCGAGACGGTCATCGCGGGCGATCACGAGCTTGCGACGCTGCGGCGGGAAGCCCTGACGGCCACCGATCCCGACCGCATCGCGGAGATCCAGATCCGCCTGTCCGACATCGACGCCCACTCGGCGGAGGCGCGTGCAGCCACCATCCTGAGCGGCCTCGGCTTCAGCGACGAGGCGCAGGCCGGCCCCTGCTCGGCGCTGTCGGGCGGCTGGCGGATGCGCGTGGCGCTGGCCGCCGCCCTGTTCGGCAAGCCCGACGTGCTGCTGCTGGACGAGCCGACAAACTACCTCGACCTCGAAGGCACCATCTGGCTGCGGAACTTCATCAGTGACTATCCGCACACCATCTTGATGATCAGCCACGACCGCGACCTTCTGAACCAGTCAGTTGATGCCATCGTGCATTTCGATCACGGCAAGCTTGTCCTCTATCAGGGCAACTACGACAGCTTCGAGCTGCAGCGGCGCGAGAAGCAGGCCCTGACGCAGAAACAGCAGCGCAAGCAGGACGACCTGCGCAAGCACATGATGGCCTTCGTCGAGCGCTTTCGCTACAAGGCCTCCAAGGCGCGGCAGGCACAGAGCCGCCTCAAGGCGCTGGCGAAGCTTCAGCCCATTGCCGATGTGGTGACCGACCGCGTCGCTCCATTCTTCTTTCCCAATCCGGACAAGCCCATCGCGCCGCCGCTGGCCCGCTGGGACAAGGTGAGCGTGGGATATGCGCCGGGCAAGCCCGTGCTGCGGAACATCACCTCCGGCTCGATCCCGACGACCGCATCGCGCTGCTCGGTTCGAACGGGAACGGCAAGTCCACCTTCGCCAAGCTCCTCTGCGGAAAGCTTGCCGCGATGGACGGCGAGATGAAGCTTCCGTCGCGGCTCACGGTCGGTTACTTCGCGCAGCATCAGCTCGACGAATTGTCGCCCGAGCGCACGCCATACGACTATTTCTCCAGCCTGCTGCCGGAGGCCACCGAAAGCCAGCGCCGCGCCAGGCTGGGCGCCTATGGTTTCGGTTCACAGCTCGCCGATTCCCCTGCAGCACGCTTTCGGGCGGCGAGAAGGCGCGCCTTCTCTTCGCCCTGGCTGCCTTCCACGCGCCGCACATCCTTGTGCTCGACGAGCCGACCAATCACCTCGATGTCGACAGCCGCGAGGCCCTGATCATGGCGATCAACGACTACGAGGGTGCCGTGATCCTCATCAGCCATGACCGCCACATCATCGAGACCTGCGCCGACCGCCTCTGGCTGGTCCATGACGGCACGGTGAAACCCTATGACGGCGATCTCGACGAGTATGCGGCCCTGGTCCTGAACAAGGCGCGCCTGGCGCGACGCGGCACACGCAACGGCGCCTCGCCCATTGCCGAAGCGCCGAAGGCACCCGCGCCCTCGACCGCCACCGTCCAGCGGAGACTCGACAAGATCGAAACCAGCATCCAGCGGACCAAGGAGAAACTCGCGGTGCTCGACCGCGCGCTGGAAGACCACACCATCTTTGTGGAGGAACCGAAGAAAGCTTCCGACTTTGTCCAGCTTCGCAGTAAGCTGGCGGTGGAACTGGACCAGCTCGAAACGGAATGGCTGCAGGCACATGGCTAGCACAACGGAAACCGCAAGCTCCCGCCGCGCGCTGATGTCGTTCATCCACCATGAGACGACCGGTGGGGTCATGCTGGTGGCGGCCGCGATCCTGGCCATCCTTGCGTTCAACATCGAAACCATCCGTCCCATCTACGAGGCGGCACTCTCCGCCAAGCTGACCATTTCCCTCGGCAGCTTCGGCATTTCCAAACCCTGCTGCTGTGGATCAACGACGGGCTGATGGCCATCTTCTTCTTTCTCGTGGGTCTCGAGATCAAGCGCGAGGTGGTGGAAGGCAATCTCTCGTCAACCGATCAGATCGTCTTCCGCGCTCGCCGCCTTGGGCGGCATGGTCGGGCCGGCGCTGATCTACAGCTACTTCACCTGTCGGATCCCCTGCTGGCCAAGGGCTGGGCCATTCCGGCGGCAACCGACATCGCCTTCTCGCTCGCCGCGCTGTCACTGATCGGCGCGCGCGTGCCGCCCAGCCTCAAGGTCTTCTCCTCACGCTCGCCACGCTCGACGATCTGGGCGCGATCATCATCATCGCGCTGTTCTACACGAAGGAGCTGTCCACCTTCGCGCTTGCCGGATCGGCCATCATGCTCGGGGTCCTGTTCCTGCTGAACCGGATGCATGTCGGGCGCACCGCCGTCTATGTCCTTGCCGGCATCGTCCTCTGGACTCTCGTGCTGAAGTCGGGCGTGCACGCCACGCTGGCCGGCGTGGCACTCGGTCTCATGATTCCGGTGCGCCGCAAGGATGGCTCGTCATTCGTCCACGCACTGGAAGAAGCACTCCACCCCTATGTAAAGTTTGCCATCCTTCCGATCTTCGCCTTTGCCAATGCGGGCCTGCCGCTTGACGGCTTCGTGGCCTCGAAGCTGTCCGAGTCTCTTCCCTTCGGCATCGCCGCGGGTCTCGCCCTTGGCAAGCCGCTTGGCATCACGCTGCTCGTGCTGCTGGCGGTCATCACCGGAATTGCGGGCGTCTTCCCGACCGCTGCAACTGGCTTCACATCATCGGCGTCGGCTTTCTTGCCGGCATCGGATTCACCATGAGCCTCTTCATCGGATCGCTGGCCTTCGACGACGCACCGGAGAAACTCGCCTATGTCCGCGTGGGCGTGGTGGCGGGCTCGGTCGTCGCCATGCTGATCGGGGTTCTGGTTCTCCTGGCGGCCAACGGCAGGCGCCAGCCGTCGAACTAGGAGTCCGCGAGGTTCTTCCAGCGGCCGGCATCGTCCTGCCGCCAGTAGCTCACGCTGTGCCCTGGGCAGTGAGCCGCTTCCAGTCCTCCCGCGCGCGCTGGACCGCATCGCCATCGGCACCGTCGAACAGGATGACCGCACGCATCAGACCCGTCACATCGCCCACCACGGCACCATCGACAAAGAAGCGGACCGAAGCGCCGTTGGGCGTATCGTCGCCGTCGGTCAGCCACACCGGCTGGAGATCCGGGAACCCGTCTGCCTTCGAGCCATGCGGGAGGAAGGCTTCGTCATCGTAGGTCCAAAGCGTACTGGCAATGGCTTCCACACGCGCTTCGGAGGAGGCCTGGACCACCGCGCGCCAGCCACGGCCCAGGCCGGTCTGGAGGAGCCGCGGCAAGACTGCCTCAAGGGCCTGTTTCTCCAGATGATAGAAAAAGATTTCCGTCATGCCCCTTCTTGTCCGACGGCTCCCCTGCAGGTCAAGCCGGCACTCGGTTTTCCCGGCCGCCATAACCTTAGGTCACCCGATATGGCATTTCTCCCATATTGCGCCCCCGACCCTGCCCCGTGACACTGTCCGTCGAAGGATCTCGCTGCGGTGCAGGTGATTCTCGGGTGATGGAGGCCACGTGTTCAAAGTCAAAAGCGACCAGGTGAGCAGCGACAGAGTCGGACGCGGTCAGCACCTATTGCATGGGCAGCCTGGTCGCAGATCAGGCCTCCCGCGGCGGCTACAAGGACTTTGCCAGATCGATGGAGGAGGCCCTCTCAGGGCTCCTGGAAAGCCTGCCGCGTGACCAGCAGAAACAGGCCCTGAGCCTCGCATATGAAATGGCGCTTGCCGGCGACACCCCGGCTCCACCAGCTTGCGCCTGGTCTATTCGCGCGACTAGAAATCCGTCGGCTCTCCACCCCTTCGCTGCGCTTCGCGACGAAGGCATCGATCTCTTCGGCAATTGCGGGGTCGATCGCGGGCTCCTGATAGTCGGCCAGCGCCTGCTTCCAGATGGCATTTGCCTTGCGGTCGGCCGTTGGCGATCCGGACGCCTGCCATTGCGGAAAGTTTCGCCAGTCAGAGATGATCGGCTGATAGAAGGCCGTGGCATAGCGCTCGAGGGTATGCCGCGCGCCGAAGAAATGGCCGCCTGGCCCCACTTCGAGCATGGCGGAAAATCCCATCGCGTCGTCGGACAGGTCAAGCGGCTTCAGATACTCCATGACCATCTGCAGCAGATCGGCATCGAGCGCGAACTTCTCGTAGGAGGCAACGAGCCCGCCTTCAGCCAGCCGGCCGCATGCTGGATCACATTGCCGCCGCCCATGATCGCGCCCCAGAGCGAGAAGACGGTTTCATAGGCCGCCTGCGCATCGACGCTGTTGGCCGCGTTGGTGCTCGATGTGCGGTAGGGCAGCCGGTACCGCCGGGCCAGCTGGCCGCCCACGATGCAGGCCTTCATGTACCTCGGCGTCCCGAAGGCCGGGGCGCCCGACTTCATGTCCACATTCGAGGTGAAGCCGCCATAGACGAAGGGCGCGCCGGGCCGCGACAACTGCGAGAGAACCAGCCCCGCCAGGCCTCGGCATTCTGCTCCACCAGCGCGCCGGCCAGCGTCACCGGTGCCATGGCCCCGGCAAGGGTAAACGGCGTCACGACGCAGATCTGGTTTTGCCGTGCCATCTCGATGATCCCCATGGCCATCGGTCCGTCGAGCTTCAGCGGCGAATTCGTGTTGATGACTGTATAGGTCGATGGCTGCTGCAGCATCTGTTCGCGCGAGATGCCGCGCGCGATCCGGGCGATCTCCAGACTGTCGAACAGGCGATGCCGGCCGGTCGACACGACGAACGGCACCTTGTCCGAGAAGCGCACCTTGTTGCGCATGATGTGCAGGTGCCGGATCGAGGCATGCACGTCGAGTGCGTCGACGGAACCACCACCTGCCGTGTGGACGCAGTTGAAGAACTGCGACAGCTTCACGAAGTTGCCATTGTCCTTCAGCGTCCCGGGTCTGCGCCCCAGGTCGAGGTCGGAGCAGTTCGGCGGCCCGCCAACGGGCGCGAGGCAATCCACTTGCCGCCAATGCGCAGATCGTGCGCGGGATTGCGGGCGTGGAAGGTGAATTCCGAAGGGGGTGTGCGAAGCGACGCCTCCACGATGTCCCTGCCGATGCGCACTCGGTCTCCGGCTACGCTTGCGCCAGCCTTGCGATAGATGTCGCGGGCTTCAGGATACACGACGTCCATGCCGATCTCTTCCAGCACCCGCAGCGACTGCAGATGGATCTGCTCGATCTGGTCATCCGAGACGATCCGCGATGGCTCGAGCGTCGCTGCGGCTGCCCCCATGGCAGCTGATTGATCGGCGTGCGACGCGTCCGGCCGCCGGCCCCGGCGCTGGACGCTCACGCCCTGATCCTCTGGTAAGCGACCGCGATGTCGGCCGCGACACGTGCGTTGTTCTTCACCAGCGCAATGTTCGCAGCAAGGGAGCGGCCACCCGTCACCTTGGATATCTCGGCAAGAAGGAACGGGGTGAGATGCTTGCCCTGGATGCCGTCGGCATCCGCCTTCCGCACCGCAGCCGCGATCGCGGGCTCGATCTCCGCAGCGGCAATCTCCCGCTCGGGCGGAATGGGATTGGCCACCACGAGTCCGCCCGACAGGCCCATGTCCCATTTGGCCTGCATGAGTTGGGCGATCTCGTCCGGCGTGTCGCATCGCATCGGGACCGCATGGCCGCCGTTGCGCGAGTAGAAGGCGGGAAAGTGGTCCGTGCCATAGCCAACCACCGGGACACCCAGCGTCTCCAGCGTTTCCAGCGTCAGAGCCAGATCGAGAATGGCCTTGGCTCCGGCCGTGATCACGGCGACCGAACTCGGCAAACTCCGTCATGTCTGCGGAAATGTCGGCTGCGTTCGGCGCCGCGATGGACCCCACCGATTCCGCCGGTCGCGAAGACCCGGATGCCGGCCATGGCCGCGAGGCGCATGGTCGAGGCCACAGTGGTCGCGCCATCAAGTCCGCGCGACCACGAAGGGAAGGTCGCGCACCGAAACCTTGCGAATCTTCGCCCTCGCGGGCCAGATGTGAAATCTCCTCGTCCGTCAGCCCGACCTTGACCCATCCACCGAGTATGGCGATGGTCGCCGGCACGGCGCCGCGGTCAATGACGATGGCCTCGACGTCGCGTGCCATCGCGAGATTGTCCGGAAAGGCCATGCCATGCGCGATGATGGTGGATTCGAGCGCAACCACCGGCCGGCCATCGGCCAGCGCGTCACGAACTGCCTGCTCATATGAAATCTCGAACGACACTCAGTGATCCCGCGACTGGCCAGCCATGGCGAGGACTCTATCACGGCTGATCGCGTCGGCCACCGATTTCCGCGTCTGCAGCTTGATCGCGGCCGCCGCCTGTCCAGCGCGCGCCGCGTCCTCCAGGCCGAGGCCGGCGCACAGCCCAAACACCAAGCCGGCGACTGCTGCATCTCCGGCCCCCGTGACATCTTCGAAATTGGTCGAGGCCATGGCCTTCACGTGAAAGCTTGAGGCGCCGCGCTCGGACACAAGGACACCGTCGGCGCCGAGATGGGCCACGACGACGGCATAGCCCATCTCGTGCAGTCTTGCCGAGGCAAGGCGAGGCTCGGACGTCCCCGTGAGTTCCAGCAACTGTAGTTGATTCGGCGTGATCGCAAGGGCCGCCTCCACCCGCTTCAGCGCCAGCAGCTTCCGGGATTTCGGCACCGAGACGGGATCGACGACCAGTCGCCGTCCCGATTTCGCCGCGAGATCCATGAGCCAGTCGAGAGCCTCGACCGGGACGTTGCAGTCGGCGACGATGCAGCTCGCGTCCTCCAGTGCGCGGCGGTGCCGTTCCAGCACCGCAGGTGTCAGCGCGTCCATCGCGCGCATGTCATTGAGCGCCATCACCATCTCGCCGCGCTGGTCGAGGATGGCCAGATAGACGCCAGTTGGCTCATCCACGACTTCGACCACAGACATGTCGACCCCGGCCTCGGAACAGGCATTGATCACGAGCTGCGCATGCGCGTCCCGGCCCAATGCAGTGAGAAGACTGGCATCCACCCCAAGCCTCGCCAGGGTCTCGGCGATGTTGCGGGCCACGCCACCGGCCGAGATGACGACCTCGCCGGGAATGGACGTGGCCTCCAGCGCGGGCCCGGACATGCGGCCCTTGATGTCGACATTGGCGCCGCCAATGACGATGACCCGCTCCATCTGGCCTAGAAGTCCGTCGGGGCGCCGCCATCCCGCTTGCGCCGCTCGACGAAGGCGTCGAGTTCTTCGCGGATGGCGGGATCGATGGCGGGTTGCCGATACTCGGCCAGCGCCTGCTTCCAGACGGCATTGGCTCTCTGCATGGCTTCCGGCCGCCCGGCCGCCGACCATTGCTGATAGTTGCGCCAGTCCGACACGATCGGCGCATAGAAGGCGTCGGAATAGCGTTCCAGCGTGTGGGCGGCGCCGAAGAAATGACCGCCGGGACCGACTTCGCGAATGGCATCGACCCCAAGAGAGGCCGCATCGGTCTTCAGTGGCTGGAGGAACTCCGACACCATCTGGATCAGGTCGACGTCGAGCACGAACTTCTCGAAGCTGGCCACGAGACCACCTTCGAGCCAGCCGGCGCCATGCATGATGAGATTGCCTCCGCCCATGGTGAGACCCCAGAGCGAGAACACGCTTTCGTAGGCGGCCTGGGCATCGACCGTGTTGGCGGCACAGGTATTCGATGTGCGGTAGGGCACGCCATAGCGACGGGCAAGCTGCCCGCCAACGATGCAGGATTTCATGTACTCGGGTGTGCCGAAGGCCGGCGCGCCGGACTTCATGTCGACGTTCGACGTGAATCCGCCATAGATGACCGGGGCGCCCTTTCGCACCACCTGCGTGAAGGCGATGCCGGCAAGGGCCTCGGCATTCTGCTGCACCAGCGCGCCCGCGACCGTGACCGGGGCCATGGCACCAGCAAGGGTGAAGGGCGTGATGCAGACAATCTGGTTGCGCGACGACATCTCGATGACGCCGCGCAGCATGGGCGTGTCGAGCTTGAGCGGCGAGTTGGTATTGACAATCGTGAAGAGCGAGGGCTCGCGTTGCAGCTGGTCCGCCGAGACGCCGCGCGCGATGCGGGCAATCTCGATTCCATCGAGAATGCGTTCCGCGCCCAGCGAATAGGCATGGAACGGCTTGTCGGTCAGCAGCGCCATGTCGCGCAGCGCCTCGAGATGGCGGATCGAGGCATGGATGTCGGTCGGCTCGACCGGATAGCCCGAGATGAAGTCTATCGCGTTGAAGTACTGCGCGAGCTTGAGGAAGTTCCGGTAGTCGGCCAGATTGCCGCTCCGCCGGCCATTGTCCATGTCGGAACAGTTGGGCGGGCTGGCGACGGTCCCGAAGGCGACGTGCGATCCGCCGATCACAAGGTCGTTTGCGCCGTTCCTCGCATGCAGGGTGAATTGTGACGGCGCCGCGCTCGCCAGTTCCTCGACCATGGCCGGATCGAAGCGCACCCTTTCACCGCTGACCTCGGCCCCTGCGGCCTTGAGCAGGTCGCGCGCCTCTGGAAGGGTGAAGTCCATGCCGATCTCGGACAGGACCTGCAGCGAGGCCCGGTGAATGGCCTCGATCTCGTCGGCGGAGACCAGCTGCATCGGCGGAAAGGCGCGGACGAGCTTGCGCCGCGGAAGCTGCGGGATCGCCCCCTTCACCGCCGTGCCGCCGCGCCGTCCGCCGTCGCGCCGCGACCGGCGCGACGTCTCAGGACTTGAAGTCTCCACCTCGAGTTCAGTCACCTTCATTTTCCCTTTTCACGATAAGGCTCGAGCGCCGGATCCGCGGCGATCTGCTTCACCAGCCAGTCCTCGAAGCGCTTGATCTTTGGTTTCATGGCGTGCTCGGCGTTGCAGGCGAAAAGCCAGCTGTGCCGGTGCGGAACCATCAGCGGAAAGGGCTGCACCAGGCGGCCCATCTTGATCTCCTCGGTCGCGAACGGGCCGATCGTCATGGCAATGCCACGACCCTCGATCGCGGCTTCCTGCGCGAGGATGTAGCTGTCGAAGGCCAGCCGGTCCGACAGCTTGATGCCGGACACGCCAGCGGCCTCCAGCCAGATGTGCCAGTCTTCCTCCGCCGTATAGACATAGAGAAGCTTGTGCTTGGTCAGGTCCTGCGGGGTCCGGAGCGGGTTCGGGCCACGCAGCAGGCTGGGCGAGCAGACCGGCGTCAGCATGGAGCGGAACAGGGTCCGATAGTGATGCTCGGGCGACCGGTTGCGCGCCAGGATGAATCCGGCATCCACGTGCTTCTCGTCGAAATCCCAGTCGAAGTAGGAGGTCGAGAGCCTGACCTTCATGTCCGGATAGCGCCGCTCGAAATCGTGCAGGCGCGGAATCAGCCACTTCAGCGCCACCGTCACGTAGACCTGCACCGTCAGTTCGTTGTCGGCCGCCGGCGGTCGCAGGGCGCGGGTCTGGGCCTCGATCATGTCGAAAGCCTCGCGGACGACCGGATAGTAGGTGTGGCCGGTCTGGGTCAGCTCGGCCCGCCTGGCGTCGCGGCGGAACAGCTGAACGCCCAGGCGCTGCTCCAGCGACTTGACCTGGTGGCTGACGGCGGACCGGGTGATGCCCAGTTCGCCGGAGGCCAGCCGGAAACTGCCGAGCCGGGCAGCGGCTTCGAAGGCGGTCAGCGCACGGAGGGGCGGGAGATCTCGTCTGGGCAAGTTTCTTCACCTGGCAAATGGCGCTTGCCTTTTAACACCTGAAAATCACTGGCGTTAAGCAGATTGTCGATCCCGCGGGCATCTTTATGGTGAAATGCATTCACCCATCCAGGGCAAAGTTAGGCCGTTGCGGCGCGGGGCAAAACCGGACAAAAAGCGCTTTGCCACAGGAGATACTGGCATGAGTGCCGTCGAAGACCTTTCCCGCCGTCGCGGCGGACGCGAAGCTCGCCGCGCGATGCGGGCACGCCCGATCCCGGTTGCCGAAGCGGCCGTCCGGCCGGGCATGACTGGCGGCCAGTACAAGCCGCTGAGCGAGCGCGACATGCAGCGGATTCACGAAACCGCCCTGCAGCTTCTGGAGACCGTGGGGCTGGCGCAGGCCATTCCGACCTGCGTCGAAGCCATGACGGCCAAGGGGTGCTTCGTGAACGACAAGGGGCGGCTCTGCATCCCACGGGCCCTGGTCGAGGACATCCTTGCGCGCTGCGCCCGGAACTTCGTGCTTCACGCCCGCGATCCCAAGCATGACATGGAGCCGTCGGGCAACCGCGTCTACTTCGGGACCGCCGGCGCCGCGGTCCATGTGGTCGAGCCGGAAACCAAGACCTATCGCGAGTCCGTTCTCGTGGATCTCTATGATGCTGGCCGCATCGTCGACAACTGCGATCATATTCACTTCTACCAGCGCCCGCTGACGGCCCGCGACATGATCACGGGCCACGACCTCGACATCAACACCATGTACGCCTGCCTGGCTGGCACACAGAAGCATGTCGGCACCAGCATGGTCGATCCGGCCCATGTCACCGAGTGTCTGGACATGCTGCATTTCATCGCCGGCGGCGAGTCGCAGTGGCGCGAGCGGCCCTTCGTGTCGCAGTCCAACTGCTTCGTCGTGCCGCCCATGAAGTTTGCCGAGGACGCCTGCCGCTGCCTGGAAGTTGCCGCGCGCGGCGGCATGCCGGTTCTCCTTCTTTCGGCGGCGCAGGCAGGCGCCACTTCACCCGCGGCACTGGCCGGCACCGTGGTTCAGGCCGTGGCCGAATGCCTTGCCGGCCTCGTCTACATCAACTGCGTGGTGCCGGGAGCCGTGGCGATCTGGGGTCCGTGGCCCTTCGTGTCCGACCTCAGGACCGGCGCCATGTCCGGCGGATCGGGCGAACAGGCGCTCATCACCTCGGGCTGCGCGCAGATGGGGCACTTCTACAATCTCACCGTCGGCTCGGCTGCGGGCATGTGCGATTCCAAGTTGCCGGACATGCAGGCCGGCTACGAGAAGGGCGTCACGGCGGGCATCTCGGCCATGACGGGCATCAATCTGATGTACGAGTCGGCGGGCATGCATGCCTCGCTCCTCGGCTTCTGCCTCGAGAGCCTGCTGATCGACAACGACATGCTGGGTTCGATCAACCGCAATGTCCGCGGCATCGAGGTGAACGACGATACGCTGTCGCTCGATGTCATCACCAATGTCTGCATCGAAGGCCCGGGGCACTATCTGGGCAATGAGCAGACGCTGACGCTGATGCAGCGCGAGTATGTCTATCCGCAGGTGGCCAATCGCATGAGCCCCAAGGAATGGAACGAAGCCGGCAAGCCCGAGATCGTCGAGCGGGCCTCGGCGCGCAAGCGCGAGATCCTGTCAACCTATTATCCGGACTACATTCCGCGGCACATTGACGAAGCCATCCGCGCCAAGCACGATATCAAGCTGCCGCGCGAAGTGATGGAACCGGGGGATCCGCGCTGGCGCTAGATCGTGCCCCGGAACGGGAATGACTCGGAGGGGCATGTGACAGCGGACGACCGGTCGATCGAGACCCTTGCAGAAGAGCTCGCCCGCATGGACGCAGAGATCGTCCACGCCGGCATGTTCGATTTCTCGGGCATGTTCAGGGAACGGCGGCTGCACCGGAAAGACCTGCTCGACGGCGCCGCCGGCGCGGTCTTCGCCAATGTCGTGACCAAATGGGACACGGCCGAGACCATCATGTTCCCGGGGCCCTTCCGCAGCGAGACGGTGCGCTACGATCCCGCGTCGCTCCGCCCCTACCCCTTCGAGCCGAAGGCCGCTGCGGTCGTCATGGACTACACCGGCCCGCAGGCCGGACTCATGCCGCGACGCATACTGGCCGACCAGGTCGCCCGCGCCGCCGCACTGGGCTTCGACGTGGTCGCGGCCTTCGAGTTCGAGTTCATCGTCCTGAACGAGACGGCGGAATCGCTTCGCGCCAAGGGCTTCGCCAATCTTTCGGCCTATGCACCCGACAACCGCTGCTGGTCGGGCCAGACCGCGGCTACCCATGCCAATTTCATTGCCGATCTCGAGGCCTGCCTCGCCGCCGCCGATATCGACATGTTCTCGCTGAGCGTCGAACTGGGTCCCGGCTGCATCGAGGCCACGCTGCGCCACCGCGACGCGCTGCGCGCCGCCGACGATGCCGCCTTCTTCCGGATGTTCACCCGCGCCTTCTGTCGCAAGCGCGATCTGACGGCGTCCTTCATGTCGCTCACCGGCGCGGGCTTTCCGGGCATCGGCGGCCACATCAATCTCTCGCTGCGCGATCGACGGACGGGGCGCAACGCCTTTGCCGATGCGGCGGCCGACGGCAACGGCCTGTCGCCGACGGCCAAGAGCTTCCTTGCCGGCATCATCGAACTGGTGCCGGATTTCTTTCCGATGATCGGCAACACGGTGAATGCCTACCGGCGCCTGTCGCCGGGAAGCTGGGCACCGAAGACCGTGAGCTGGGCGCCCTACAACTACGCCGCGGCGGTCCGGACCGCGGCCGAGCGCGAAGACCTCACGCGGCTGGAACTGCGCCTGCCTGGCAGCGACCTCAATCCGCATCTGGCGATGGCCGCGATGCTGGGCGCCGGACTGGATGGAGTCTCGCGGAAGCTGCCCCTCGACTCGCCGCCGATCGTGTCCGGGGGACCAAACGAGATCCCGGAGGGTGTCCAACGCCTGCCGGTGGACCTGCTCGACGCCACGCGGCGCTTCCGCGCCAGCCCGCGCGCCCCCGAGCTCTTCGGCGAGGCTTTCGTCACGCATTATGCCGCCCTGTGCGAGGCCGAAGACAGCGCCCTGCGCCGGGCCGTCAGTGCGGCGGAAGTCCAGCGCTACCTGGAATCGGGCTGACCCTACTTGCGGCCGAAGAGCCGCTCGAGATCGCCCATTTTCAACTCGATGAAGGTGGGGCGGCCGTGGTTGCACTGGCCCGCGTTCGGCGTTGCCTCCATCTCGCGCAGCAGGGCATTCATTTCCTCGCTCCGCAGCTTGCGGCCGGCGCGGACCGAATGATGGCAGGCCATTGTCGCCAGGACATGGTTGACGGCCGTCTCCACCGCGGCAGAGGTGCCGAGCGCGGCGATCTCGTCCGCGAGGTCGTTGACAATGCCCGCAATGTCGCCGCCTGCAATCGCCGCCGGCACTTCGCGCACCAGAATGGAAGAGTCGCCGAAACTCTCGATCGACAGCCCCGACTCCGTCAGAAGGTCTGCCGCGGCACAGAGGCGCTGCACGGCGGCGGGATCGAGATCGACGACCACCGGTACCAGCAAGGGCTGCACCGCGACCTGCCGCTCGGCCCTTTCGCGCTTCAGTCGCTCGTAGACCAGCCGCTCATGCGCGGCATGCTGGTCGACAAGGACCATGCCGTCACGCGTCTGTGCGACGATATAGGTATCGTGCAGCTGCGCACGGGCCTGACCAAGTGGATAGTCGAAGGCTTCGGTCGGCTCCGGCAACGGCGAGGCCGGCGGCATGTCCATCAGGAACGCCTGCCGTGCCTCGGCAAAGCCGGGATTGGCCGATGCGGTCATGGGCGCCATCGGCCTGAAGCTGGCCGTCATCGCGCGCGTCAGCTGGGTATCGGGAGTTGCGCGTTGCCCGGCAAGTGCGGATCGCACGGCGGATATCACGACGCCCCTGATCAGGCCGCTGTCGCGAAAACGCACTTCGGCCTTCGCCGGATGGACATTGACGTCGACGCGGTCGGGCGGACAGGTGACGAACAGGACGATCGCCGGATAGCGGGAGGCGGCCATGACATCGGCATAGGCGCCACGCACTGCGCCGGTGAGCTGCCGGTCTCGCACGCTGCGGCCATTCACATAGATGTACTGCATGTTGGCCTGCGCCCGCGACCAGGTCGGCAATCCGGCCCAGCCGCGGACGCGCACGTCCTCGCGCTGCAGATCGAAGGCAACGGCATTCGACATGAACTCGGAACCGAGAATGCGGCGCACCCGGCTTTCCTCCTCCTCGCCGCCCGGCACATCGACGAGGCGCCGCTCCTCGGTGACGAAGGTGAAGCCGATCTCGGGATAGGCCAGCGCCATGCGTCGCACGACCTCGGCAGCCTCCGCCGTCTCCGTCCGGTCCGTCTTGAGAAACTTGAGCCGCGCCGGGGTCGCGTAGAAAAGATCGCGAATCTCGATCTCGGTGCCGGCCGAGAGAGCAGTGGGCCGCAGGCCCGAGACGGCGCCGGCATCGACCGCGATAGCCAGCGCTTCGTCCGCGCCGCGCGGCCGCGAGCCGATGGTCATACGGCTGATGGACCCGATGGACGGAAGGGCCTCGCCGCGAAACCCGAGGTACCTGATATCGACCAGATCATCGTCGGCAAGCTTTGATGTGGCATGCCGCTCGACGGCCAGCCTCAGACCTTCGCCGGTCATGCCGTGGCCATTGTCCCGGACCCGGATGAGAGTCTTGCCACCAGTGCGGAACACCACCTCGATCGCGGTGGCGCCCGCGTCGATGGCATTCTCGACCAGTTCCTTGACGACGCTCGCGGGGCGCTCGATGACTTCACCCGCCGCGATACGATTGACGGTGCCCTCGGGCAACCGTCTGATGACCACCGGTCCGGAAACGGGCGCTGCCCCTTCCCGGCTATTCATCCTTGAAGATGTTGCCGATGTTGAAGACGGTGCCGTAGTTGGGATTGGCCTTCTGCTTCTCGGCGATCACGGCCTGGCGCAGTTCCTCGCGCAGCACCGCATCCGGACGGCGGGTTCCGTCAGGATTGTAGATGACGATGCCATACTTCTCCAAGGCCGCGTCCTCAGGCTTCTTGATGCCGCCCGGAGGCGTGGCCGGCGCCGTGGCGGTGGTCGCCGGCGCAGACGAAACGGCCGGTGCGCTCTGGTAGACAGGCGCCGGGGGCGGGCCGGAACCGGGTGGCGGAAGGCGGAGATCAGGCGGCATCGTCAGGTCGGGGGCCGCTGATGCGACGGTCTGCGGTTTGGAGTCGTCTTCAAGCAGGTTGCCTGCATAGGAGCAACCAGAGGCTGCAACTGCCACTGCCACCAAGCCTAAAATTGAACTCCAGTGCTTCATCAACGCTCTACCCTAGGTGCGGGAGGGCATATTGTCCTGAAATCAGGCATTTCCACGGCGTCCCTCAGCCTGTCCCGACGTGAACGACTCATACAGCAGGAGCGCCACACCGGCAACGATGGCCACGTCCGCGATGTTGAAGACATACCAGCTGAAGCTGCCCACGTGGAAATGGAAGAAGTCGGCCACCGCGCCGAGAATCGCGCGATCCAGGGCATTGGCAAGCGCCCCGCCGATGACCAGCGCCAGGGCCCAGGCCGTGAGTCGCGACGGCGTCCGGCACGACCAGATCCAGAGCAGGACCGAGATGACGACCGCCAGGCCGATCAGCACGCCTTGCTGATGGGAGCTGAAGAGGCCGTAGGAGACCCCCTTGTTCCAGACCAGGACGAGGTCGAACACCGGAAGCAGCTGCACCGGCTGCCGGTCGGCGATGCCATAGACGGAGAGCATCCACCACTTGAAGGTCTGGTCGAGCCCGAAGACCAGCGCCGCGATGGCAAGCACAAGGGCCGAGTGCGGCCCCCACAGGCGCGCCGCCATCAGACCGTTTTCTCGAAGCGGACCTGCCATTCGCGGACCGCCTCGGCGTCGCGCGGCGTGAGATCGGGAAATTCCGGGTCGGTTCCGACTTCGGGCGAGATCTTCCAGGACCTGGCGCATCTGCGGCCCTCGGCCGGCCTCGACACCACGGCGACGCCCTTCACGCCGTCGAGACGGAAGGCATCGGCGGGCCCCTCTCCCTCGATCAGCCGCGCGCCCGAGGTGATGAAGATCTCGGCCAGATCGATGCCCTTCACCGCCTCCAGCAGATCGGCACGCGAGACGAAGACATCGGGGGCGGCTTCCAGCGCCGAGCCGATGGTCTTCTTTACCTGGCGCTCGATTTCCAGCGCACCGGTCACCACCGAACGCAGGTCGCGGATCTTGTCCCACTTCGCGGCAAGGTCGGGCGCGTGCCACTCTTCTGGCGTCCTGGCGAAGGGCATCAGATGGACCGACGAGCCTTCGCCTCCGAAGCGCGACAGCCAGACTTCTTCCATCGTGAAGGCGAGAACCGGCGCCCACCAGGTGACCAGGCAGTGAAACAGCTGGTCGAGCACCGTGCGGCAGGACCGGCGGCGCAGGCTGGACCAGGCATCGCAGTAGAGCGAATCCTTGCGGATATCGAAATAGAAGGCCGAAAGATCAACCGTCATGAAGTTGGTCAGCAGCGCGAAGAGCCGCTTGTAGTCGAAGACCTCGTAGGCGGCCATCACCTGGCGCTCCAGCTCCCGAAGCCGATGCAGGATGTAGCGGTCCAGTTCGGGCATTTCGGCGGCGGGCACGAACTCCCAGTCCTTCAGGCCGTCGACGGCGCCGAGGATGTAGCGCATCGTGTTGCGGAGCTTGCGATAGGCCTCGATGTTGGTCTTGAGGATCTCAGGCCCCAGGCGCAGGTCCTCGGCGTAGTCTGCCGAGGCCACCCAGAGCCTCAGGATGTCGGCTCCTGACTGCTTGATCACCTCCTGCGGCGTCACGATGTTGCCAAGCGACTTGGACATCTTGCGGCCGTCCTCGGCCACGACGAAGCCGTGGGTGAGCACGGCGTCGTAGGGTGCTCGCCCGCGCGTGCCGCAGGATTCGAGCAGCGAGGAGTGGAACCAGCCGCGGTGCTGGTCGGAGCCTTCGAGATAGAGGTCGGCCGGCCATTTCAGGTCGGGCCGCTGCTCGAGGCAGAAGGCATGGGTGGACCCGGAGTCGAACCACACGTCGAGAATGTCGCGGACCTGTTCCCACTGCTGCGAATTGTAGTCGGGACCGAGGAAGCGCTGCACCGCGCCTTCGGCAAACCAGGCGTCGGCGCCTTCCTGCGAAAACGCTTCAACGATGCGCTGGTTCACGCTGTTATCATTGAGGATTTCGCCCGTCTCGCGATTGACGAAGACGGCAATCGGCACGCCCCAGGCGCGCTGCCGGCTGATCACCCAGTCGGGGCGCTGCTCGATCATGGCGCGCAGCCGGTTCTGGCCGGCGGCCGGGAAGAAGGCGGTGTCGTCGATGGCGCGCAGCGCGATGTCGCGCAGGCCATGCGACGACATGGAGATGAACCACTGCGGCGTGTTGCGGAAGATGATCGGCTTCTTGGAGCGCCAGGAATGCGGATACTGGTGCTTGAGGCGGCCGCGCGCGACCAGCGCACCGGCGTCCGCCAGCGCCCGGATCACGGCATCGTTGGCGTCACCCTTCTCGCCCTTGTCGGTGATGACCCGCCGGCCCTCGAAGCCCGGGGCCTCCTTGGTGAGGTAGCCGTCCGCATTCACGGTGAAGGGAATGGGGCCGCCGACCTTCTCCATCCAGATGTTGTAGTCGTCCGCGCCATGGCCCGGCGCCGTGTGCACGAAGCCCGTCCCGGTGTCGTCCGTGACGTGGTCGCCCTCGAGCATGTGGACCTTGAAGTCATAGCCCATGTGCTTGAGGGGATGATCGCAATGGTCAATTCCGGCAGGATCGACATCGGCAATCCGTTTGAACTCATCGACCCGCGCGGCCTTGAAGACGTCCGGCGCGAGCTTGTCAGCGAGAATGAATCGCTCGCCTGCCTTGGCCCAGTTCTCCGCAGGCGCCGCGACCACCTCGTAGAGGCCGTACCCGATCTTCGAAGAGTAGCTGATGGCCCGATTGCCCGGAATCGTCCATGGCGTGGTTGTCCAGATGATGACCGATGTGGACGCCCGCCCGGGCACCGGAAACTTCACGTAGATCGTGTCGCTCTGGTAGTCCTGATACTCGATCTCGGCCTCGGCCAGGGCCGTCTTCTCGACCACCGACCACATGACCGGCTTGGAGCCCCGGTAGAGTTGTCCGCTTGCCGCGAACTTCAGAAGCTCCTTCGCGATCAGGGCCTCGGACCTGAAGTTCATCGTCAGGTACGGATTGTCCCAGTCGCCGGTCACGCCCAGGCGCTTGAACTCCGCGCGCTGGACCTCGATCCAATGCTCGGCGAAGCTCCGGCATTCCTTGCGGAAGTCGTTGATCGGCACCTCGTCCTTGTTCCTGCCCTTCTCGCGATACTGTTCCTCGATCTTCCATTCGATGGGCAGGCCGTGGCAGTCCCAGCCGGGCACGTAGTTGGAATCGAAACCCGCCATCTGGCGCGAGCGCGTGACGATGTCCTTCAGGATCTTGTTGAGCGCGTGGCCGATGTGCAGGTGGCCGTTGGCATAGGGCGGACCGTCATGCAGAACGTATTTCGGACGGCCGCGGCTCTGCTCGCGCAGGCGCTTGTAGAGGTCCATCTCCTCCCAGCGCTTCAGCAGGTCCGGCTCCTTCTGGGGCAGGCCCGCCTTCATCGCGAAGTCGGTCTTCGGAAGGAAGACGGTCTCGCGGTAGCGGTCGGTCTTCTGGCGCTTGTCGTCCATGGCGAAACGGTCCAATCCTGTGATCGGACGCGCTTCTAGCAGCCAGTGCCGCGCCCCGCAATCAGCGGCGCCGGGCCCTGGAATCCGCCAGCACGCAGAGCATTTCCCACATCAGGTTGGCGGCGGTGACGGCCGTGATCCCGGTGGGATCAAAGCAGGGCGCCACCTCGCAGATGTCGCCGCCGACCAGCTCCATCCCCTGCAGCGACCGGATCATCACCTGGACGTCACGGGGCGTGAGCCCGCCGATCTCGGGAACGCCGGTTCCCGGCGCCCAGGCGGGGTCGATCCCGTCGATGTCGATGGTCATGTAGGTCGGGCCCTGCCCCAGCACCTCGCGGATCCGCCGGATCACGGCTTCCCGGCCCATGGCCTCATACTCGTCGAAGGTGATGCAGGTGAAGCCCGCGTCCTGGCCCCAGCGGATGTCGTCGGGCGAGAAGCGCGATCCGCGCAGGCCGATCTGGATGGTGCGCCGGGGGTCGATCAGCCCTTCCTCAACGCCGCGGCGGAAGGTGGTGGCGTGATTGATCCTGGTGTCGGCCAGCGTGTCGAGCGTGTCGGCATGGCTGTCGATGTGGAAAATGCCCACCGGCCGCTCCCCGGCGATGGCCCGCAGGATGGGCAGCGGCACCGTGTGATCGCCGCCGATGGCCAGGGGCACCGCACCCGCGCCGTGAATGCGGGCGAAGAATTCCTCGATCATGGCGATCGACCGGGCCAGATCGATGGGGTTCACCGGTGCGTCGCCCACGTCGGCGACATTGCAGATGTCGTAGGGTGCGATGCCGGAGGTCGAATGAACCCGGCGGATCAGGCGGGAGGCCTCGCGCACCGCCGACGGTCCCTGGCGGGCGCCGGCCCTGTAGTTCACGCCGATGTCGAAGGGAACTCCGACCAGCGCCACGTCGAGATCGGGCGACACGTCGTGGCGCTGGGTGCGCATGAAGGTTGCAATGCCGGCGAAGCGCGGCGTGACCGCCGCATCGACAGGCTGGAAGCGAGGGTCTTTCTTCATCGGAGCGGCACCCTTATTGTGAACATCAAACAGGAGAGCAGGATGAGCAGACTAGAGACCATACCCGCCCGCCGTGGCAAGGCCGTTCGCGTCGCCAAGGGACAATCGGTGAAGGTCATCAACACGCATGGCAACCAGGTCGTGGATTTCTGGGCCTTCAACGCCGGCGACCTGCGCGAATACATGGGCATGGAGCATTGCCGGGCCTTCTGGACCCGTCTCTTCCCGGTCGCCGGAGACAAGATGGTCACCAACCGCCGCCGGCCGATCCTGACGATGACGGACGATCACTCGCCCGGCCGCCACGACACGCTGATCGCGCCCTGCGACAACGAGCGTTACGGCCTGCTGGGCTGCACGCACTACCACGACAACTGCCGCGACAACATGCATGCCGGGCTGGCCGAGCTCGGCCACTTTGTTCCGTACACGCCGGATTCGCTCAACCTGTTCATGAACATCCCGTGGCGCCAGGATGGCGCGCTCGAATGGGGCAACTGCCTGTGCAAGCCCGGGGACTTCGTGACCTTCAGGGCCGAGATGGACGCCATCGTGGTGTTCTCGGCCTGCCCGCAGGACATGCTGCCGATCAACAACGGCATCACCACCGAGGCGCATTTCCAGATCCTGGCGTGACCGTCAGCGCCCCGGCTGCCACTTCTCGCGCAGCGTGACCAGTTCTTCGGCCGCCGTCGGATGGACGGCCATGGTGGCATCGAAGTCGGCCTTGGTGGCGCGCAGCCTCACGGCGATGCCCAGCAGCTGGGCCATCTCGCCCGCGTCCGGACCGCAGATATGGCAGCCGAGCACCACGTCGCTCTCGCCGTCGACGACCAGCTTCATCAGCATGCGTTCGTCCCGACCCGACAGCGTGTGCTTCATGGGCTTGAAGCTCGTCTTGTAGATGTCCACGCTCCTGTGCGACTTGCGGGCTTCCGTCTCGGTCAATCCGATGGTCCCGATTTCCGGCTGCGAGAACACGGCCGTGGGAATGAGGCTGTGGTCGACCCTCACGTCCTTGCCGCCGAATACCGTGTCGGCAAAGGCGTGGCCTTCGCGAATGGCGACGGGCGTGAGGTTGACCCGATTGGTGACGTCGCCCACGGCATGGATGCCGGGCACGGTCGACTGCGAATAGGCGTCGACCTTCACCGCGTAGTGAGGGGTGAGTTCCACGCCAGCACTCTCGAGGCCCAGGCCCATCACGTTGGGAATCCGTCCCGTGGCGAACATGATCTGCCCCGCCCCGAAGACCGCACCGTCGTTCAGGGTCACGCGTACGCCATCGCCGGATCTCTCGATCTGGGCGACGTCGGCATGGGTGCGAAGCTCGATGCCCTTCTTCTTCATCTCGCCGGCGAGATGACTGCGAACATCGTCATCAAAACCGCGCAGAATCTGTTCGCCGCGGTAGATGAGGACGGTCTCGACGCCAAGCCCCGAGAAGATCCCTGCGAACTCGACGGCGATGTAGCCACCGCCGACGATGCAGATGCGCGCGGGCAGCCGTTCCAGATGGAATGCCTCGTTCGACGTGATCGCCAGTTCATGGCCCGGAAGGTGGCGCGGCACGAAGGGCGTCGCCCCCGTGGCAATCAGGATATGCTCGGCCGTCACCTCGCGGCCCGACGCCAGCCGCACACGGTTCGGTCCGGCGACGGTCGCGCGCTCGAGGATGAGTTCAGCCCCCGCGCCTTCGAGATTTCGAATATAGGCCTTGTTGAGGCGGTCGATTTCCGCGTCCTTGTTGGCCAACAGGGTCTGCCAGTCGAAGGACACTTTCTCGGAGGTCCAGCCGAAGCCGACGGCATCCTCGAACTCCTCCGCGAACCGCGACGCATAGACGAACAGCTTCTTGGGCACGCAACCGCGGATGACGCAGGTGCCGCCGACGCGATGTTCCTCCGCCACCGCAACCCTGGCGCCATGGCGCGCCGCGATCCGGCCGGCCCTTACGCCGCCCGAGCCCGCGCCAATGACGAAAAGGTCATAGTCGAATCGCGTCATGCCTTGCGGAAGGTCTTCACGCCTTCATTCGTTCCCATGAGAATGATGCCGCAGATATCGATGAAGAGTCCGGTCTCCACCACGCCTGGAATCGACTTGATCAAGCCGGCAAAACGGTCAGGGTTCGGAATGGTTCCAAGGGCCAGGTCGATGATGGCATTGCCGGAATCCGTCTTGAACGGCTGTCCGTCCCGAACCCTCAGGGTGAGCGCACCAGACAGGTTGCAGAGCTTCATCGCCCGCTCGATCTTCCAGGCCGTTGCCCGCACCCCGAAGGGGATCACCTCGACCGCCAGGGGGAACTTGCCAAGCGTCGAGACCTGCTTGGATTCATCGGCGATCACGATCATGTAGCGCGCCGAGGTGGCCACGATCTTCTCGACCAGAAGTGCCCCGCCGCCGCCCTTGATGAGCTGGAACTTGCCGTCGAACTCGTCGGCACCATCGACGGCGATATCGAGAAATGGAGTCTTCTCGAGGTCGGTCATGGGAATGCCCAGTCCCGAGGCCAGCTGATGCGTGGCGCGCGAGGTGGGCACGGCCTCGATGCTGAGGCCGCCCTTCACCTTCTCGGCGAGGGCGCGGATAAAGTGGTTGGCCGTCGATCCGGTGCCAAGGCCCACCTTCATGCCGGGCTTGATGTAGTCGAGTGCGGCAAGGGCCGCGGCCTTCTTCTGTTCTTCAGCGCTCACTTTGCCAGCCCACCCATCAACATGTACTTCATTTCCAGATACTCCTCGACGCCGTGATGCGACCCTTCTCGACCGAGGCCCGATTCCTTCACGCCACCGAAGGGCGCCTCGGCCGTCGAGATGATGCCCTCGTTGATTCCGACCATCCCATACTCCAGCCCCTCTGCGACACGCCAGACGCGGCCGATGTCACGGGTGTAAAAGTAGCAGGCCAGGCCGAACTCGGTGTTGTTGGCCATGGCGATGGCCTCTTCCTCGGTCTTGAACCTGAACAGCGGCGCCACCGGCCCGAAGGTTTCCTCGCGGGCGACGGCCATGTCGGTCGTCACGTCGCGGATCAGCGTGGGTTCGAAGAAATTGCCGCCCAGCGGATTGCCACCGACGATCACCTTGCCGCCCTTCTTCACGGCGTCCTGGATATGCTCCTGGACCTTGCCGACGGCGGCCTTGTTGATGAGCGGTCCGGTCGTGGTTCCGGCTTCGGCTCCATCGCCCACCTTCAGCTTGCGCACAGCCTCGGCAAGCTTCTCCGCGAACCTGTCATAAATGCCGTCCTGGATCAGCATGCGGTTGGCGCAGACGCAGGTCTGGCCGGCGTTGCGGTACTTCGACAGCATGGCGCCCTGGACCGCCGCATCGAGGTCCGCGTCGTCGAAGACGATGAAGGGCGCATTGCCGCCGAGCTCCAGCCCGACCTTCTTGATGGTCGGCGCACACTGCGCCATGAGCACGCGGCCGACTTCCGTCGAGCCGGTGAAGGTCAGCGCACGGACGATCGGGTTCGACGTCATCTCGGCGCCGATCTCGCGCGACGAACCGGTGACGACGGAGAAGACGCCGGCGGGAATTCCGGCACGTTCGGCAAGCTCGGCCAGCGCCAGCGCCGACAGCGGCGTTTCGGTGGCGGGCTTGCAGACGAAGGCGCAGCCCGCGGCAAGCGCGGGGCCGGCCTTGCGGGTGATCATGGCATTGGGGAAGTTCCAGGGCGTGATCGCCGCCACAACGCCGACCGGCTGCTTGATGACGATCATGCGGCCATTGGGCCAGGGCGACGGGATGGTTTCGCCATAGATGCGCTTCGCCTCCTCGGCGAAGAACTCGATGAAGGACGCGCCATAGGCGATCTCGCCGCGCGACTCGGCCAGCGGCTTGCCCTGTTCCGCGGTCATGATCTGGGCCAGGTCTTCCTGGTTCTCCATCATCAGGTTGAACCACTTGCGCAGGATGGCCGCACGTTCCTTGGCGGTTTTCCGGGCCCAGTCCTTCTGGGCGCGCTGGGCGGCCTCGATGGCGGCGCGGGTCTCGGCCGCGCCAAGCTTCGGGATGCTGGCGATCACGCTCTCGTCAACGGGATTGGTGACGTCGATCCGGCTCTTGCCCTCGACCCATTTGCCGTCGATGTAGCAATTCTCCTTGAGAAGCGATGCATCCTTCAGTATGTCGCGAAGCGCCTGGGCCTTGCGAATGTCCATGATGGGGTCTCCCGTTTCGATTGGGCGGCCTCTTAGCACAGGGGTGTGCGGGGAACAAACCCACCAGACTTGCGGAGTTTGCATGCCAGATCGCGCCGTGATTTTCGACCTGGACGGGACGCTGGTCGATACCGCGCCCGACCTGATGCGCGCGACCAATCATGTGCTCCAGTCCCTGGGGCGCCGGCCGATCGACATGGACGAAGTGCGGGTCTTCGTCGGCCATGGCGCGCGGGCGCTGCTGACCCGCGGCCTCGCCGCCACCGGCGGTCTGCCGGAGAACTACGACGTGGAGCCCGACTACAACCGCTTCGTCGACTTCTACGCCGCGAACATCGCCACCGGCAGCGCGCCCTTCCCGGGAACGGTGAAGCTCCTGGACCGTCTGCGCGCCGAGGGCATCGCCATGGGCGTGTGCACCAACAAGCTCGAAGGCCTGTCGCTGCGCCTGCTCGAGGAACTCGATCTGCTCCCCTATTTCGGCTCTGTCGTGGGGCCCGACACGATCGGCGTGGCCAAGCCCGATCCCCGCCCCTTGCGCGAGGCGGTGACGCGCCTCGGCGTCAAGCCCGAGCGCGCCATCATGGTGGGCGACAGCGAGACCGACATCCGGACCGCCCGCAATGCCGGCGTTCCGGTGATCGGCGTGCCCTTCGGCTACACGCCGCAGCATGTCTCGACCTACGGTCCGGACCGCGTCGTCAATCACTACGACGACGCCTGGCCAGTGCTCCAGGAGCTCTTCGCGCAAGTGCCTTGACTTGCCCGACCCCCGGCGCCTATACGGCGCCATCCCTGATCGGGCGATTAGCTCAGTTGGTAGAGCACTGTGTTCACATCGCAGGGGTCACTGGTTCGAGTCCAGTATCGCCCACCATCGGCCATTGCGATCTTCCTCTCATGTGACCTGCAGCGCCGCCCGCAGCGCATGGGCGGCCGTGATCTGGGGGTCCGGATCCAGTCCATCCTCGATGGCCCAGAGCGCTGCCAGCACGGCCTGGGCGTAGGACCATTGCAGAACGCGGCGGGGATTCCAGCCTGTCATCGACGAGATGATGGCGAGGCGGCCGGCGATACGGTCCGGCCTTGCCGCATGACGAGGATGGCCGAGCGGATTGCGCAGCCACGCGCCCGCCTCGTATTCCGCCTCGCCGGCATATCCCTTTGGATCGATCGCCACCCATCCGCGTTCCTGGTCGAAGAGAATGTTCTCGTGGTGAAGGTCGCCATGCAGCGGGACGAGCCGAGACTGGGTCTGGACCAGCGACAAAAACAAATCCCGGGCCTGCAGCCGCTCGGCGTCAGGCAGCCTCCCGCCCCCGTCCCGAACGGGGCTGTCGAAGCCCGACGCCAGTGCCGAGACAGGCGTGAAGGAGTCGTCCGGAGCCGGGGCGGCGTGAAGCTGCCCGGCAATCCGGCAAAAGATGCGCGTGGCCTCGTCATCCCGATCTGCCAATGTCAGGGCGGTCGCCGCATGCCCCGGCTCGAGGCTCTCCATGAGCAAGGCACGCGCATCCGTCTCGAGAATGCGCACCGCGCCCTCGCCGCCGAAATGGCGCAGAACCTGTCCTTGCCGCATTTCATCCGAACCGGAGCTCGGCAGCTTGAGAATGACCGGCCTGGTCCCTTTCATGCCGCGAAACACGCGTCCGGAGGGCGTCGCGGTCCCCCGCTCAAGGACGAGGCCCCAGGCCGTCGCGCAACGCGCGACGACCGCCTCGTCCGAGTCTGGCGTCTGTCCGTCCGGGCCTGTGGCCGGCGCTGTCGTCATGTTCTCTCCGTCAGCACACAGATTGCCATGTCGCCAGCATGAGGCTTGATTCCAAGTTGGCGCAAGTTATGCTCCGACGTTCTATGCATTTGCAATTAACCCGCACGGCGTGACCGGATGGCAGAACGTTCCTTCGCCCGGGAAGTGGAAGACCTGAAGCTTGGTGCCGGCGCCGAGTTCCGGGGCGAGGGCATTCTTGCCATCACCAAGGCGCTGCTGCAGTCGGGCGTTGCCTATGTCGGCGGCTATCAGGGCGCGCCGATCTCGCATCTGATGGATGTCCTGTCCGACGCCGCGGACTACATGGCAGAGCTCGACGTGCATTTCGAGAGTTCGGCATCCGAGGCTGCCGCCGCGGCGATGCTGGCGGCATCCGTCATGTATCCGGTACGCGGCGCCGTGACCTGGAAGTCCACGGCAGGCACCAATGTGGCCAGCGATGCGCTGTCCAACCTCGCGTCCAGCGGCGTGACCGGCGGCGCGGTGATCGTCGTCGGCGAGGATTATGGCGAAGGCTCGTCGATCATGCAGGAGCGCAGCCATGCCTTCGCGATGAAGTCGCAGATCTGGCTCATCGATCCGCGCCCCGACCTTCCCTGCATGGTGCGCCTGGTCGAGAAGTCCTTCGAACTTTCGGAAGCTTCGAACACGCCGGTGATGCTGGAAGTCCGCATTCGCGCCTGCCACGTGCATGGACGCTTCATCGCGAAGGACAACCGGAAGCCGGCCTTCCGCCTTCGTGATGCGCTTGAGAACCCGCGTCGCGACGTGAACCGGATCGTGCTGCCGCCGGCCTCCTTCATCCACGAAAAGCTCAAGATCGAGCAGCGCTGGCCCGCGGCGCTGGCCTTCATCGCCGCCGAGGGGCTGAACGAAACCCACGGCCCCGGGCATGGCGAGATTGGACTGGTTCTTCAGGGCGGCATGTACAACGGCGTGATCCAGGCCCTGCGGGCCCTCGGCCTCGCCGACGCCCATGGCGAAACGCGCGTGCCGCTTCACGTGCTGAACGTGACCTATCCGCTGGTCCCCGACGAGATCGTCCGGTTCTGCGCGGAGAAGACATCGGTCCTTGTCGTCGAGGAAGGCCAGCCCGAGTTCATCGAACAGGCCATCAACACGATCCTCCGGCGCGCGGCGCTGTCGACGCGGATCTTCGGCAAGAACGTTCTGCCAATGGCCGGCGAATACACGGCCAGCGTGATGCTGCAGGGCATCGCCGGGTTCCTGGAACAGGCTGCGCCGACACTCCTCGGCAACCGCCCCCCGCTGCAGGAGTCCGCGGCGGTCCTCAAGGCACCGGAGATTCAGCGGCTGTCCGACGTGGTGCCCCCTCGCCCGCCCGGCTTCTGCACCGGTTGTCCCGAGCGGCCGATCTTCGCGGCGATGAAACTGGTGGAGCGCGAGCTGGGGCCGCATCACGTCTCGGCTGACATCGGGTGCCACCTGTTCTCGATCCTGCCGCCCTTCAGCATCGGCACGACGACGATGGGATATGGTCTTGGTCCGGCAGCTGCGTCGGCCTTCAACGTGACCTCGGACCGCCGCGTCATTTCGGTGATGGGAGACGGCGGCTTCTGGCACAATGGCCTGTCCACCTCGGTCGCCAATGCCGTCTACAACAAGCAGGATGGCGTGATCCTGATCGTGGACAACTACTACTCCGCTGCCACCGGCGGGCAGGACCTGCCGTCGTCGCGCGCCTTCTCCAGGACACGCCAGACCAACAACGGCATCGTCAGGGCCGTCCGCGGCCTGGGCGCCAGCTGGGTACGCCAGATCGACGACACCTACGATGTCGGCCACATGCGCGACACGCTGCGCGAGGCTCTGACGACTCCGGCGCCTGGCACCAAGATCATCGTGGCGTCCTCGGAGTGCATGCTCAACAAGCAGCGCCGGGAGAAGCCGCGGCGCGAGACGGCAAGATCTGCGGGCCTGCCGCTGGTCGAGCAGCGCTTCGGGGTCGACGAGGAGATCTGTACCGGCGACCATGCCTGCATCCGGCTTTCGGGCTGTCCATCGCTCACCGTGAAGGACACCGGCAGCCTGCTGCGCGACGATCCCGTGGCCGCCATCGACGACAGCTGCGTTGCCTGCGGCAATTGCGGCGAGGTGGCCGACGCCGCGGTGCTGTGCCCGTCCTTCTATCGGGCCGATGTCCGGCGCAATGCGCGAGGCTGGGCAAAGGCGTGGCATCGCCTGCGCAGGACCCTCATTGCGTGGATGCAGGCACGGCGCGAGCGCGGCCGCTTCCTGACCGAGCAGGCCGGTTCATGAGCGGACCGACCAGACCCATCTCGCTCGCCATCCTTGCCCTTGGCGGCCAGGGTGGCGGCGTGCTGGCGGACTGGATCGTGCAGACGGCCGAATCCTGCGGCTGGCATGCGCAGTCGACCTCCGTGCCCGGTGTGGCGCAGCGCACGGGGGCCACGCTCTACTACATCGAGATGCTGCCGGCGTGGGACGGCAAGCCGCCGGTCCTCGCCCTGATGCCCGCGCCCGGCGACGTCGACATCGTGATCGCTGCCGAGCTCATGGAGGCCGGACGCGGCGTGCTCCGTGGGCTGACGGATCCCCGCCGCACCCTTCTCATCGCATCGTCCCATCGTGCCTATGCGGTCGCCGAGAAGGAGATGCCCGGCAACGGCATTGCAGATGAGGCGGCAGTGATGACAGCTGTCCGCATTGCGGCCCGGCGCGTCATCAGCTTCGACATGGAGGCAATGGCCCGCCGCTCCGGCACAATCATTTCCGCGCCGCTGCTGGGCGCCCTCGCCGGATCGGATGCGCTGCCATTTCCAAGCGACGCCTTCCTGTCCACCATCGCCGCCGGAGGGCGTGGCGCGGCCGCATCCGTGGCGGGATTCGAGGACGGTCTTCGCCGGACCCGGGCTATGCCAGAACCCCCCGCCCAGGCCCCTTCGAAGCTCAACGGTCCCGACCTGCCAGACACGCTCGGCCATCCGCGTCTCGACCTGCAGTTGATGCGCATTCGCGCCTTTCCCGCGAATGTCCGGGCCACGGCGCTCGCGGGCTTCCGGCGGCTAATTGATTTCCAGGACCTCGACTATGGCGCGGCATATCTCACCCGGCTCGAGGACCTGCTGCGCCGCGACGAGGAGACGGGCGGTCACGCCAAGGGCTTCGCCTTCACGCTTGCCGCCGCCAAGCATCTGGCCAATGCCATGGCCTATGACGACGTGATCGCCGTGGCTGACCTGAAGATCCGCGCAAGCCGGTTCGAGCGCATCCGGCGCGAGATGAAGGCGGCAGACGATCCGCTGGTCGTCACCGAGTTCCTGCATCCCCGGGCCGAGGAACTGGTCAGCCTCTTGCCATCGGCCATCGGAACGCGCGCGAGCGCCAATCGCGCGGTCATGGCGCTGATTGACCGCTGGCTATGCAAGGGCCGGCGCATCCGCACCACAAGCCTCGGGGGGTTCCTGCTGCTTGCCGCGGTGGCCGCATTGCGGCGTCAGCGCCGCGTGCTGCTCCGGCACCAGACTGAAATGGCCCATATGGATGCCTGGCTTGCGCAGGCCCTGGCCATGCTCGACCGGAACTACGATCTGGCAACCGGTCTGTTGCTCGCGCGACGTCTGGTGAAGGGCTATTCCGATACGCATGCCCGCGGTCTGGCGAAGTTCGACAAGGTCGTGTCGGCCGCGCCCCTTCTCGAACACCGCCCAGATGCGGGAGTCTGGATGGGCAGGCTCATTGCGGCAGCCCTCAAGGATGAGGCGGGCGAGACGCTGGACGGCGCATTGCGGACCGTCAGATCAGTCTGAAGGTCCCTCTTCGGGATCGACATTCTGCAGAATGCGCCGCAGCGTCGCAATGAAATGCGTCCGGTCGCGGTCGTTGATTCCGCGGAACAGTCGCCGCGACCTTTGGAACATGGTTGGCCAGAAGCGATCGAAGGCCTTTCGTCCCTCGGCCGTGATTCCGACTTCGCGAACCCGCATGTCGCTGGGGCGCTGCTGGCGGCGCACCAGACCCCGCTCCTCGAGGCTATCGATGGTGCGGCTCATGGTCGACTGCTCGGTGACGGCGAGAACCGACAATTCGTTCATGGTCAGGCCGTCGCTCACGCCCAGAACGGCAAGGGCACGCATCTGCGGCGTGGTGAGATTGAAGTCCTTCAGGTCCTCGGCAAGTTCCGACTGCCAGCGCGCCGAGATCCGGTTGATCAAGTAAGGAACGAAATTGTCGAGTCCGACGTCTCCGAGCGACGGAATACCCGTCTCTCCTGTCCGCTCGCCTCCAAGTCCAGCAGCCGGTTGCCGTGTCCCGCCAGTCCCCATACGAGGAAGACTAAGTCAATTGGCGTAGTTTGCCAACTTCCGAGAGATCGTTAGCTCGCGGGGACTGCAGCAGGTCCCTCCTCCATGATGGTCCAGTCATGTTCGATCTTCGCCGTCTTTCCGAACATGATTGAAGCGGAACAGTATTTCTCGGCCGAAAGGGCGATGGCTCTCTCGACCGATGACGCCTTAAGGTTGTGGCCCTTTAGTTTGTAGATGATCCTTACCTTAGTAAACACCTTGGGGTCTTCCGCTGCCCGCTCGGCATCAAGCTCAACGTCCAGCGCGGTCACCTTCTCGCGCATGCGCTCGAGGATCATCACCACGTCGAAGGCCGTGCAGCCGCCCAGTCCCAGCAGCAGCATTTCCATGGGGCGCACGCCGATGTTCCGGCCACCGGCCTCCGGCGCACCGTCCATGACGACGGCGTGGCCGCTTCCTGATTCACCGACGAAGGCCCGGCCGTCGAGCCATTGCACGCGCGCTTTCATGTCACTTGCTCCGGGATGGGGTCATGCGGCTTTCTGGCCAGCAACGTAGCCATCGAGCCAGGGCGTGCGGTAGCCATCCTCGCGCCACAGGATCGGAAAGTAGCTTTCGTCCATGTCGAGTGAATCAACCTTCTTATACCTGGAGTAGATATAGCTGACCTTTGTCGGGTGGAACCTTGCCGCCGACGAGATGCAATGTGCGATGACGGAGCGGCGGGGCTTGTCGCCCTTGTTGTCGCGCGACCCATGCCACGTCCGGCCATGGTGGATGACGCAGGATCCGGCCGGCACCTCGATGGGCACGATCTCGTAGTCCGTGACGCCGGCGGCCGCGGCGGCGGGATAGAGATCGTTCAGCGGATCGTCGGGCGCGTGGAACTGCTTGATCGGCGGCGAAATGGGCCATTTGTGCGAGCCTCGCACATACTCGATCGTTCCCTGGTAGGCCCTGGTGTCGTCCAGCGTGATCCAGCAGGTGTTCATCTCGCCGGGCTCGATCCAGCCGTTGTAGGAATCATCCTGATGGAACCCCAGCGGCTTGGTGCCCGGCGGCTTCCAGATGACATTGTCCTGGCCGATCCGCGCGCCCGGCCAGCGCCGCAACAGGGCGCAGGCACGGCCCACATCCTCGTGCAGCACGATGGAAGCAATGGTGAGGTCGGACTTCCAGCCGTTGCAGATCTGGCGGGTCAGATCGTCACGGTCCCGCCCCATGCGCCAGTTCCATTCGTCGGGATAGAGGCCGGTCTGGAACTTCCCGGAGAACATCGGCTCGAAACGGCTGCGGGCGGCATCGACCTGCGCGGGCGAAAGTACATTCTCGATGATGACGAAGCCATCGCGGTCGAAGGCGTCGATGTGGTCAGGGGTGAGGTTGATCATGCCCGGCATCGCGAGTCTCCTGACAGTCCATTGGTCATCAGCCGCTGTCCGCGCCGATGAGGTCCTGGCGCGCCTGTTCGAGGTGGCGGGTGATATGGTCGACCGCCCCCTGGACATCGCGGTGCCGCAGGGCCTCGTAGAGCGCCCGGTGCTGCTGATTGTAGGCGCGCGTCTTCTCGCGCGACAGGATCAGCTGCTTCATGCGGTTCCACTGGGCATGAAGGCGGACCATGTTCACCTGCTGATACATGCGCACGATCAGGGGGTTGCGCGAGCAGCGCGCCAGATCGAGATGGAATTCGGAGTCGAGCTGGGTGAAGAGCGTCGGATCGTCCTCTGCCGCCTCGATCCGGCGCAAGACGTCCTCGAAGGTGTCGAGATCGCTGCCCGTCGCATGGATCGCCGCGAGGCGCGTCATGTATGGCTCGATGGCGAAGCGGGTTTCGATGAGCTGCAGGGGGCTGACCAGGTCCGCGATGTCGTCCATGCCCTGGTGGATGGGGCCGGCATAGTTGACGAAGGTGCCGCTTCCGACCCGGCGCACCACGAGGTTCTTCTCGGCCAGCTGGTCCAGCACCTTGCGGATCGTCGACCGGGCCGTGCCGAAGGTAATGGCCAGCTGCCGCTCCGCGGGGAGCTGGTCTCCATCGGCATAGACCCCGGATTCGATTGCCTGCTTGATCCGCGCCATGATCACACTGGCCGACCGGGAGGACCCCGCCAAGAGCTCATCGGATTCGTCAGTCGTGTCCGTCACTTCTGATCCCCATTTGCCGCTCCGTCGAAACCAATTCCCCGAAGATTGGTTGTAATTGGACAGAATTGGTTTGCAATCGGTCGGCTTTTATGGATCAATAAGGCCCGGTTCAGGTTCCGCGTCAAGCCACGTTTACCCTTGGTCGGGATGGCGCGAACCGTCAGAAAGGGAAAATCGCCCCATGGCAGTTCCAGCAGGCGTCAAGTACGCCATCATCGGAGCCGGCATTCACGGACTCTCGACCGCCTATCATCTCGCCCTGAAGCTCAAGGAAACCGGCCGCGGCAGCGGCAAGGACATCCTGGTCGTCGACAAGACGGCGATTGCAGCGGGCGCTTCGGGCATCGCCTGCGGCGTGGTCCGCAACAACTACTATCAGCCAGCCATGCGCGAGCTCATGGCCCAGTGCGTGGAGGTCTGGGAAAGTGACCCCAAGGCCTATTCCTATCACGGCGTGGGCTACATGCAGATCAGCCCCGAAGTGATGCACGAACAGGTGGGCAGCATCTACGAGCAGCAGAAGAAGATCGGCTACGACTCGGTTTTCGTCGAAGGCGGCGCCGACTCGCAGAAATACATGGAAGGCCTGTTCTCCGACTGGCAGGCCAAGGGCATCACCTCGGTCCTGCATGAGAAGAAGGGCGGCTACGCCAACAACACGGCCTCGATCTACGGTCTCGCCTCCAAGGCCGAGGCCGAGGGCGTGCGCATCATGACCGGCTGCGAGGTGACCGGCTTCGAGTTCGGCAACAACTCGGCCGCCGTCACCGGCATCAAGACCAACAAGGGCACGATCAAGTGCGACTACGTGGTGGTGGGTGTGGGCCCCTGGGTCAATACGATCTGGAACATGCTGGAACTGCCGCGCACCGTTGCGATCAAGGGCCGCGACGGCAAGATGCATGACGGAATCCGCATGTGGAAGTACTGGTGTCTCGAAGAAGGCACGCTGGGCGTCGATCCCAACATGCACAAGACCAATGACGGCAAGATGCCGCCGGTGATCCACGTGGATACCGACGCGCCGCTCTACTCGGACGTCGACGGACGTCTCCTCACCGACAAGCTGTGGGGCCTCTACTACAAGCCCGACTTCAATTTCGGCGGAATCCAGGGCGGGTCCTCGCCCTACAAGGTCGAAGGCGAGCCGGATACGATCGCGATCGATCCTTACGGCCCCGACTCACCCGACTTCATCGTGGGCGACGACTTTATCGAAACCTGGTGCTCGATGCTGGCGCATTGCCAGAAGCGCTTCGAGGGCAAGATCGGCCAGTACAAGAGCCACGAGAAGTCCGGCGGACTCGGCTGCTTCACGCCCGACAACTTCCCGGTCTTCGACGTGTTCCGCGAGAATGTCTTCGTGATCGCGGATTCAAATCACGGCTACAAGATGATCGGCGTGGGCAAGCTCGTCGCCCAGGAAATCTGCGGCGAGACCTCGAAGCTGCTCGAGCCCTTCCGCTTCTCGCGCTATGCGGAAGGCAAGCTCCATCCCGTGTCCAACAGCCCGTTCCCGTGGAGCTGACAAGGGTAAATTGACTCCGCCGGCAAGCGGGACTTGGATTGGCCGTTCAATTCGGGGCAGAGACCCCGGCAAGAAAAACAGGGAAGGAAATGCCGATGACCGACTATGAGAAATTCATCAAGACGCCAGGCCGCGACGACCTGATCAAACAGGTGCGCAAGAAGATCGACGCGCTCGGCATCGAGTATCTCTATCTGCAGTTCGTGTCCGTTACCGGCCGCATCATGGGCAAGGGCATCCCGGCGGATCACTGGGAAAACGTCGCGAATGGCGGCTTCCAGCTGGTCTACGGCTCCACCGTCAACCTGTTCATGAACCGCCGCGGCGAATACCTGGGCTATGGACCGGAAGCGGCCGAGCTGGTCGGCGTGCCCGAGCCCGAAACCTTCATGCAGCTGCCCTGGGACAAGCGCGTCGCCCGCATGTTCTGCACCCTGTTCCGCAATCGCGAGGAGCGCGACGATCCCGGCGCCTTCCTCACCGCCGACTGCCGCGGAAACCTGCGCCGCATCCACGACCAGTTCGAGAAGGATCATGGGCTGCGGATGCGCCACGGCACCGAGCCGGAGATGATGTGGCTGAAGAAGGACGAGAACGGCAAGCCGAACGGCGGCTTCTCCAATCCCTACTGCTATCACATCGACCAGTTCGAGAGCCTGCGCCCCGTCTACATGAAGGTCATCGAGTATGGCCGGAAGATGGGCCTCGACATGATCCAGGGCGACCATGAGGACGCGCCGGGCCAGATCGAGCTCAACTTCAACTATGACGATGCCCTGCGAACCGCCGACCGCCTGACGACCTTCCGCCAGATCTGCGCCCAGGTCGCGCGCGAGTTCAACATCATCGCCTGCTTCATGTGCAAGCCCTTCATGGGCGTCTCGGCCAATGGCTGCCACCACAACATCTCGCTGTGGAAGGGCGGCAAGGACGAGTTCAAGGTCCTCGGCAACGACCCCAAGGCCCTGCCCGGCTTCGAGTACAACTACATGTACCGCCGTGGCGGCACCAACACCTTCATGCCGGAAGGCGACGATCCGCGCATGCCGGGCCAGATGGGCCTCTACGTGATCGGCGGCATCGTCAAGCATCTCTCGGCTCTCACCGCCATCGGCTGCTCGACGGTGAACTCCTACCGCCGCCTGTGGGACACGGGCTTCTGGGCGCCGGTCTTCGCCGACTGGGGCTTCCAGAACCGCACCACGGGCCTGCGCGTCTCCGCGCCCGGCCGCTTCGAATACCGTGCCGTCGACTCGATGGTGAACCCCTACATCATGGCCGGCGCAATCCTGCGCGCCGCCGACGACGGCATCCGCAACAAGATCGACCCGGGCAAGCCGGAGGAGCGCAACATCTACGCCGCCATGGAGGCGGGCAAGCAGGTGAAGAAGCTGCCGATGACGCTGGGCGACGCGCTGGAAGCACTGAAGAAGGACGACGTCGTCAAGTCGGCCATGCCCGGCGAGATGCACCGCCTCTACGACGAGTACAAGCGCGACGAATGGGAGCGCTTCCTCCACACCTCGACGGAGTGGGACCTCGACACCTATCTCAACTGCCTGCCGTAAAGGAGACCAGAGCAACCATGTGCGGGATCGCAGGACTGATCCATCGCGACGGATCCGGCAACATCGGTCAGGAAATGACCGCCATGTTGCAGTCGCTGAAACATCGCGGACCGGACTCGACCGGCTACGCGATCTACGGAAGCCCGGGGCGCAACGAATTCGTGATGCGCTTCAAGGTGGCCGAACAGGAAGACATGTCGAAGGGCTTCGACATTCATGACGAGGTGCGGCGCCGCCGCGGCATCGTGGAGGAACGGCTGGCGTCGCTGGGCGTCCATGTCATCGAGCGTGACGACGCCACCGAATATGCCTACCGCTACCGCATCCAGTACGACGGTGACATGAAGAAGCTCGCCGACTACGTCGAGGACGTGGAGGGCACCGAGATCCTGTCCATGGGCAATGCCCTGGAACTGATCAAGGACCTGGGAGATGCCGCGCGCGTTGCCGATCAGTACGACCTGCGCAAGTTCAAGGGCACGCATGGCATTGGCCATACGCGCATGGCGACCGAGTCGGACGTCGACATCCGTTCGGCCCATCCCTACTGGGCCTATCCCTACAACGACATTGCGGTCGTGCATAACGGGCAGATCACCAACTACTGGATGATGCGGCGCGAGTTCGAGCGCAAGGGCCACCGTTTCATGTCGAACTGCGACTCGGAGCTGCTCGCTGTCTACACGGCCTACAATCTCGAACATGGCGCGACGCTCGAGGATTCGCTCAAGCAGTCGATCCAGGACATCGACGGTGTCTTCACCTACCTGGTCTCGACCAAGGACGCGCTGGGCATGGCCAAGGACACGATGGCCGCCAAGCCGATGGTCCTCTACGAGAGCGACAATCTGGTGGCGCTCGCATCGGAAGAGGTCGCGATCCGCTCGGTGATCCACCACGAGATCGACACCTGGGATCCCTATGATGAGGAGGTTCGCGTATGGCGGGCGTAGTCACGGCCAAGAAGGACCATCTCAGCCATGAGATGGGCATGCACACGGAGGGCCTGCTTGGCCGCACGCAGCAGCGCTTCTTCGACATCAGCGAGGAGAATGTCGGCTACGGCTATCCCGATGCGCCGGACGTCGACTTCAACAAGCGCGCCGAGATCGACTGCGAGAACCTCGAGACCAAGCAGATCAACGTCCAGCTTCGCGACCTGATCCGCAAGGGCTTCGGCACCATCGTGCTGAGGAACCCGGGATCGAAGCACTCCATCGCCGTCGGCATCCTCAACCGCCTGAACCTCTATATCGAGGGATCCTGCGGATATTTCGCCTGCGGCCTGACCGACGGTCCCAACATCCGCATCAAGGGCCGCGTCGGCTGGGCCTGCGGCGAGAACATGCTGGCCGGCACCATCGTGATCGAGAAGAACGCGGGCTCGCAGTTCGGCGCGGCACTGCGCGGCGGCGACCTGGTCTGCAAGGGCTCGGTCGGCGCGCGTACCGGCATCGACCAGAAGGGCGGCAACATCATCGTCGGCGGGGACACTGGCTCCTTCACCGGCTTCATGATGCAGCGCGGCCGCATGGTCATCCTCGGCAATGCCGGCAAGAACCTCGGCGACTCCATGTATGACGGCACCATCTATCTCGGCGGCGAGGCCCGCTCGCTGGGCGTCGATGCGGTGCCGGGCGTCATGACCGACCTCGACCGCGAGTGGCTGACCCGCAAGCTCAAGATGTACGACATGTACCCGGCAGGCGGCATCGACCACATCAAGAAGATCGTGGCCGGCAAGCAGCTCTGGAACTACGACAACCTCGAACCGGGCGAAAAGAAGCTCGTGCTGTGATGAGGATTTGAAGCACATGGCAAAGAAGAAGAAGTCAAAGACCGTCGCCGCCCGCAAGGCTACCGCCGTCAAGCGTTCCGCGCCGGTGAAGGCGAAGAAGGCAACCCCGGTCGCGGTGGCCAAGCCGAAGAAGGCGGGCGTCGCGCGCACCGCCACCGGCATGGTGGCCCTGGCCAAGAAGGCGCCGGCCGAAACCAAGAAGTACATTCTTGGCTCGTCGAAGATCTTCACGCCGGAGGTCATCAACGACATCCACATCAAGTCCGAGCTTGGCCGCTATCGCATGCGCGGCTTCTCGCTCTTCAAGAAGATCCCGCATTGGGACGATCTCACCTTCCTGCCCGGCACGCTGACGCGTTTCGTGATCGAGGGCTATCGCGAGAAGTGCGAGACCAAGACGGTGATCGGCCCGCGCGCCAAGCGCCCGATGGTGCTCGACATCCCGATCTACGTGACGGGCATGTCCTTCGGCGCCCTGTCCTACGAGGCAAAGATCGCGCTGGCCCGCGGCGCCACCATGGCCGGCTCCGCCACCTGCTCCGGCGAGGGCGGCATGATCCCCGACGAGCGGCGCTATTCAGAGCGCTGGCTCTATCAGTGCATCCAGTCGCGCTACGGCTTCAACCCGCATCACCTGCGGCTTGCGGATGCCTGCGAGTTCTTCATCGGACAGGGCTGCAAGGTGGGGCTCGGCGGCCATCTGATGGGCCAGAAGGTGACCGACCAGGTGGCCGAGATGCGCTCGCTGCCCGCAGGCATCGACCAGCGTTCCCCGGCCCGTCATCCCGACTGGCTGGGACCGGACGATCTCGCCCTCAAGATCCAGGAGATCCGCGAGGCCACCAACCACGAGATCCCGATCCAGCTCAAGCTGGGCGCGGCGCGCGTCTATGACGACGTCCGCATGGCGGTCAAGTGCGATCCCGACTCGATCTACATCGACGCCATGGAAGGCGGCACCGGCGCCGGTCCGCACATCGCGACGGAAGACACGGGCGTACCCGGAATCGCGGCCATCCGCGAGGCGCGGCGCGCCATCGACGAGCTGGGCAAGAAGGGGCAGATCTCGCTGGTCTATGCCGGCGGCATCCGCAACGGCGGCGACGTGGCCAAGGCCCTGGCGCTGGGCGCCGATGCCATCGCCATCGGCCACTCGGTGATGATGGCGCTCAACTGCAACAAGCACATCGACGGCGTCACCGACTACCCGAACGAGATCGGCGTCGAGGCTGGCTTCTGCTACCACTGCCACACGGGACGCTGCCCGGTGGGCGTGGCCACGCAGGATCCCGTGTTGCGCAAGCGGCTCGACCCCGACAAGGCGGCCGAGCGCGTGTACAACTTCCTGCACACCCTGACGATGGAGGCCCAGCTGCTGGCGCGCGCGTGCGGCAAGACCAACATCCACTCGCTCGAGCCGGAAGATCTCGCCGCGCTGACCATGGAAGCCTCGGCCATGTGCAAGGTGCCGCTCGCCGGGACCAACTACGTCGTCGGCCACGAGGCCCTCGGCGCCGGCGGCAACTACCACAAGTACTGAGCGGAGACGAACATGGCAGGCACAAGCTACAAGGGCTCCGAGATCAAGGACGTCGACGAGTTCATCAAGAACAAGGCGGGTCTCTCCTCCAGCCGCGAGAAGGAGATCGGGCAGCACATCGGTTATCGCTACGATGTGAACCTGATCCCCGACTACAAGCGCATCACGCCGTTCCTCAAGGGCTACATGGAATACATGGGCTGGGACGACCTGAACTGGCTAGAGGACGTGCACATGGGCTACGAGGAAGGCGAACCCGCCATCTTCGACCGGAATGTGAACGGCTGGGTGCGCATTCCGAAGAAGGTGAAGCTGCCGGACAACCAGCAGGATCGCGACATGATGGCGCGCGAGCTGCTCATCAAGTTCCAGATGTCGCCGAAGCACCCGATGGTGAATCTCAACAAGGCCTATCGCAAGTTCTGATCGGGCGGCAATCGCGCTTCAACTCGGTCAACATGGGGCCCGGGAGAAATCCCGGGCCTCATGCAATGTGGGAGAGCCGCGCGACGTAGAGACGGCCTTGCCCCGCCTCAAATGCGAAGCCGCCCGTCGCCACGGCAGCGTCGCCCTCGCACAGGACGCTGTCGCCGACGCGGACGTCGCCGGCCAGCGCGAAGAGAAGGCTGGTTCCGCCGTCTGGCACCTCCCCTGCCCCGCCGTGGACGGCCACCTCGGCGGACCACGTCCCGCGCGCGAGGAAGAGGTTCAGGGCGCGGCAGGGACCGCCCTGCAGCCGGCAAACCGTCTTCACGTCCCCCGGAAAAGCGTACGGAACATGGGGCTCCCGCACGATGATGGATGGCTGTCCCGCGAGATCCAGCGTCAGGCCGTCGCCCGCGAGGAGCGTGAAGACGCGGTCGATGCCATCGTAGCGCGAGAACGGCACATCGGCATCGATGCGCGCGATGGCGAAGCGCCAGTCGAAGCCGGTCACGCCGGCGCCGGCAGGTTCTGCTGCGATGTCCCAGGACACGCCCATGCCGTTGAGCCAGCGGCCCTCGCGGAATGCGCGCGCCGGCAGGACCGTGATCATGCGGTCGCGGTGCCGACCGCGCTGCGCCAGTCGGGCCTGAAGGCCAGCACCTCGGAATCATTGGGAACGTTGGGATTGAAAACCCGGGCATGCCACAGGCTGAAGTCGTGGCCAGCGTCCTTGGGTCCGAGCTTCCTGACCTTGCAGAACATGCGATAGCTCTGGGCGTACTGGTCGAAATCCAGCAATACCTCTTTCTGCTTCAGCAGGCGCTGTGCCATCTCTGACCTTGCGCCAAACACGGCGGTCATCTCGTCCGAGAAGAGTTCCGGCAGTTGATAGAAGTCCCCGCCGAAATACTTCACGCTCGCCTCGCGGGCCCGCTGATGTTCGGAGGTCTTCTGAACCTGAAACTTCAGGAAGGCCGTCGCCGGAGCGGTGTCCTCGGGGACCAGGAGGACCATCATGGCCGGCAGCAGGACTTCGCCCTTGCGGCTGCTGACCCGGGGACGCATCGCCGGCATCGGCTGCCCGCCGTAGTCGCGGGCCGAGATCTGGCGGATGCGGCACTGCCAGCCGATGAACTCAGACTTCAGTCTAAGATTGCTGATTTGTCGCATGATACGGGCGGTTTGACTCTTTACAGATTGGTCTGGAATTGGCCTAATGTGGTCAGAATTGGATTCCGTATGCAAGCGGAACGATCACAACGGAGGAAAGTGTCGCATGACCCGTGTCGCCGTCATCGGAGCAGGCCCCTCGGGCCTTGCCGCCTTGAGAGCCTTCCAGTCCGCCCGGAAAAAGGGAGCCAAGATCCCGGAAGTGGTCTGCTTCGAGAAGCAGGACGACTGGGGCGGCTTGTGGAAATATACATGGCGCACCGGCCTCGACGAGTATGGCGAGCCTGTCCACTGCTCCATGTACCGCTATCTCTGGTCCAACGGACCGAAGGAATGCCTCGAGTTCGCCGACTACACCTTCGAGGAGCATTTCGGCAAGCCGATCGCCTCGTATCCGCCGCGCGAGGTGCTGTGGGACTACATCGTCGGCCGCGTCAAGAAGGCGGGCGTGCGCAAGTGGATCCAGTTCAACACGCCGGTGCGCATGGTCAACTGGAACAAGAAGAAGAAGAAATTCGAGGTCACCGTCCACAACCGTCCGAAGGACAAGATGTGGACCGAGGACTTCGACTACGTGATCTGCGCGTCGGGCCATTTCTCCACGCCGAACACGCCGTTCTTCGAGGGTCTCGACAGCTTCAACGGCCGCGTGCTGCATGCGCATGATTTCCGCGACGCGCTGGAGTTCAAGGGCAAGGACGTGCTGATCGTCGGCCGCAGCTATTCGGCAGAAGACATCGGCTCGCAATGCTGGAAGTACGGTGCAAAATCGGTCACCACCACCTATCGCTCGAAGCCCATGGGCTTCAAGTGGCCGAAGAACTTCGAGGAGCGCCCGCTGCTGCAGAAGGTCGAGGGCAAGACCGCCTATTTCAAGGACGGCAGCACCAAGGAAGTGGATGCCATCATCCTCTGCACCGGCTACCAGCACTACTTCCCGTTCCTGCCGGAAGACCTGCGGCTGAAGACCACCAATCGCCTGTGGCCGGCCAACCTCTACAAGGGCGTCGTCTGGCAGGACAATCCGCGCTTCTTCTATGTCGGCATGCAGGACCAGTTCTACACCTTCAACATGTTCGATGCCCAGGCCTGGTACGTGCGGGACATCATCCTTGGCCGCATCAAGCTGCCGAAGCCCGACGCCATGAAGAAGGACTGGAAGAAGTGGCTGAAGCGCGAGGAGAAGCTGCAGGACGCCGAGCAGATGATCTGGTTCCAGGGCGACTACGTGAAGGAGCTGATCGCCGCCACGGACTATCCGAGCTTCGACATCGAGAGCGTCAACAAGACCTTCATGGACTGGGAGCACCACAAGATGGAAAACATCATGGGGTTCCGCAACAACTCCTACCGCTCGCTGATGACGGGAACCATGTCGCCCAAGCACCACACGCCATGGAGAGAGGCAATGGACGACTCCATGGCCGCCTACCTGCAGACGAAGTAGCTAGGGAAGTCCCGCAATGCACCAATGGCCGGGGAGACCCGGCCATTTCCCTTCCGCCGATGTGCCAGACCGATCAGGACCGCGGCCGGGTCTTCTCCGGGTCGTAGTGCGCAAAGCGGACGATCCGCGCCGGCAGCCGCTTCTGATGACCATCGAGCTTGCCGATCTCGACGCCGGTTCCGATGTCGCTCACCAGTGCGTCGACGCGCGCCAGGGCGATCGTCTTGCCCAGCAGCGGCGAGCGCATGCCGCTGGTGACCACGCCCACCTGGGCGCGGCCGATATGCACGCAATCGCCATGACCCACGCTCTCGTTCGAGTCGACTTCGAGGCCGACAAGCTTGCGGCGCGGATGGTCCTTGCGCTGAAGCAGCGCGGCGCGGCCGATGAAATCGTCCGTCTTGGTCTTCAGCGGAACCGTGAAGCCGATGCCGGCTTCGAAGGGATCGGTCTCCGAGTCGAATTCGTAGTTGGCGAAGATCAGGCCCGCCTCGATTCGCACCATGTCGAGCGCTTCGAGTCCCATGGGGCGAATGCCATGCTTCTGCCCCGCCTCCCAGACCGCGTCGAAGACGGCCGCGGCGTCCTTCGGATGGCAGAAGATCTCGTAGCCCAGTTCGCCGGTATAGCCGGTGCGCGACACCACGACCGGCGCGCCCTCGAAATGCCCGATGCGCCCGACGCAGAAGCGGAACCACTCGAGCTCGCCGATGGCGGGCTGCGCCGGCGAGGTCCAGATGATCTCCTTCAGCAGGTCGCGGCTCTTCGGGCCCTGCACGGCGATGTTGTGCAGCTGGTCGGTCGATGAGCGTACCCAGGCCTTGTAGCCCTTCTTCTCGGCCTGCTCGCGCAGCCACTTTCCGCCATAGTCGTCGCCGCCCACCCAGCGGAAATTGTTCTGGCCCAGCCGGAACAGCGTCCCGTCATCGATCATGCCGCCGGTCTCGTAGCACATGGCGGAATAGACCACCTGGCCAACGGCAAGCTTGCGCACGTCGCGCGTCAGGCAATACTGCAGCAGCGCCTCGGCATCGGGGCCCGTCACCTCGAACTTGCGCAGCGGCGACAGATCCAGCACCACGCAATCCCGGCGGCAAGCCCAGTACTCCTCGATTGCGCCGTCGTTGTTGAACCGCGTGGGCAGCCAGTAGCCCCGGTATTCGGTGTGGTTGCGCGTGAGGGCGGACAGGCGTCCGTGAAAACCCGTCTCGCGGGTGAGTTGAGGATCGGCGTCTGGTGTCATGCGATAGGCCACCGCTCGTGTGAAGGTCTCTTTGCCGGAATAGGTGCGCACATGGATGTCGGTCGGTTCCCAGGCATTTGCGGCATCGATGTCGTCGGGACAGGACGAGGAGACGCAGACCAGGTCGGTCAGGGCCTTGACCAGGACGTAGTCGCCCGGCCGCGACCACGGCTCGTCGAGATAGAGCTGGTCATGCGCGTCGATGTTGGTGTTGTAGAAGAAGTTCAGCGCTTCCCAGCCCTTGCGCGGCGCGATGCCGTAGGGGTCGAGCGCGCGGTTGAAGTTCTCCGTGCAGTTGACATGGCCGGGATAGCCCATGTCGTCGTAGTAGCGGCTGTTGCAGGCCGTGGCGAAGGCGTCGTGCCGTCCTACCGTGTCCTGAACGATTTCCACCAGCGGCTCGAAATCTCTACCGAACATCTTCGACGGCAGTCCGGGCGTCGGATAGCTGCGCCCGGTCAGCGTGCGGGTGATCGTGGCGTCCAGCGCATTCTCGAGGCCCCTGTCCAGCTTGCGCGCCGAGAAGCACTGAAAGTCCGTACACTGACGGCCAGCCACGTCGATGATCTGGATGTACTCCCCGGCCTTCACCATGTAGGCCACGGCCGTGGCCGCCGGGACGCGCAGATCCTGCAGGACATCGGCAAGCGGATCGGGCAGCGCGGCCTCGCCGGCCTTGTAGGCCACCGTCTTGGCGCGGGTGACAATCACCTCCAGATCGGTGGCCGTGTCCTGCCGTTCCGCGTCCATGATTCCGCCCGGGGCCGAGATTCGGAGCACTGCCTCGCGTTCGACCACGAACTGCGCCTGATCGCCGGCCGGTCCCGATCCGAAGAGGCGCAGCACCGGTGCCCCGCGCGCGCCGCCCACAATGCCGCTGTCCGCCCGGCCGTCACTTCCGGTTGCCACGATCTCGCAGGGTTGCAGTCCTTCCAGATCCTTCACCGAAATCCGGTCGCCGGGGAGGACACGCAGGCTGACCGAACCGCCACCGCGCACGAGATAGCGCTCCGTGCCGGGGGACATGCTGCGCAGGCCCGGGCGCAGAATCACGCTCGGCCGGGGTGCCGCCAGAATCGATGTTTCGAGCGCACGGTTCATCGGAGCAGACTATGCTGTTTGCAGAGGATGAACAAGATCGATTGGTCTGCAACGGTTTCGATTGGTCAGCAGCTTTCTGTCTTTATTTCCAATACTTATGGAATTTTCGTACTGTCACCGCGACCACTTCCGTCCAAAACTGACCACTTGACGGCCCATTGGTCCGGACGCACACTTCGGTCAGCCCGGGGGAAGGGCATCGGAGGGGACTGGGCATGCTGCTGACCGGGAAGTCTTCCGGCACCAGACAGGCGAACCGTATCGGGGCAAGACCGCAAGAGGCGGCGGCCCCTGCTCTCCGAACGTTCCAGAAAAACTGTCTTCGGAGGAAAAGTCCATGTCGAACCAACAAGGCGGGGGCGAACTTGTCCGCGCATTAGACTGGAGAGGCGCGTTCTGGGTCGCGGCCGGCGTGCCGCCCCTGGTGCTCTTCTCGATCGGCGGCATCGCCGGTACCACAGGCAAGCTCGCCTTCCTGGTCTGGATGATCTCGATGGTGATGGGCTTCCTGCAGTCCTTCACCTACGCCGAAATCGCCGGCATGTTCGGCAACAAGTCCGGCGGCGCGTCGGTCTACGGCGCCACCGCATGGCTGCGCTACTCGAAGTTCATCGCCCCCCTGTCGGTGTGGTGCAACTGGTTCGCCTGGTCGCCCGTGCTGTCGCTCGGCTGCGTCATTGCGGCGGGCTATATCCTCAACTCTCTCTTCCCGATCCCCGCGGCCGACTCGCAGATGGTGCTGGACTACGTGGCGCAGAATCTTGCGTCGCTGAAGCCGGATGATCCCAAGGTGGTCGAGTGGCTGGCCGCCAATGCCGGCAAGACCGCCGAGGATGGCATCAATGCGCTGCTCACGGCCGACGGGATCGCCGCCAACACGCACTGGATCCGCGGCTGGGAAGCCTTCAACTTCGATATCCCGGGCCTCGGCATCCTGCATTTCAACTCGACCTTCGTCATCGGCGCCATCCTCATGCTGATCATCTTCTGGATCCAGCATCGCGGCATCGCCTCGACGGCAAGCGCCCAGAAGTGGCTGGCGATCATCGTGCTGGTGCCGCTGCTGATGGTCGGCCTGGTTCCAATCCTGACCGGCGCCATCAACTGGTCGAACGTCACCGGCCTGGTTCCGCCCACCGCCGCCTATTCCGGCGTCGACGGCACCTGGAGCCTCGGCGGATGGACCCTCTTCCTCGGAGGCCTCTACATCGCCGCGTGGTCGACCTACGGCTTCGAGACGGCCGTCTGCTATACCCGCGAGCTGCGCAACCCGAAGACCGACACCTTCAAGGCCATTTTCTTCTCGGGCCTGCTGTGCATCGTGTTCTTCTTCCTCATCCCCTTCTCCTTCCAGGGTGTGCTGGGCCACACCGGCATGCTGGCGCCCGGCATCGTCGATGGAACCGGGGTGGGCGAGGCACTGGCGGGTCTGGTCGGCGGCGGAAGGTTCATCACCCAGATCTTCGTGATCCTGATGATCCTGGCGCTGTTCCTGGCCATCATGACGGCAATGGCCGGCTCCTCGCGCACGCTCTATCAGGGCTCGAAGGACGGCTGGCTGCCGCGCTACCTGACTCATGTCAACTCCCACGGCGCGCCGACACGTGCCATGTGGACCGACTTCGTCTTCAATCTCTTCCTGCTCGCCCTCGCCTCGGACTTGTCGGGATACTTCTACGTCCTCGCGATCTCCAACGTCGGCTACATCATTTTCAACTTCCTGAATCTGAATGCCGGCTGGATACATCGCGTCGACTCGGGCCACATCGAACGCCCGTGGAAGGCGCCGACCTGGCTCATCGGGCTGAACACGATCCTGGCCTTCGTCAACGCCCTGTTCCTGGGCGCCGGGGCCAAGGTCTGGGGCTATCACACCGCGCTCTGGGCCGGGGTCGTCTTCGCGGCGCTGATCCTTCCCGTCTTCATCTTCCGGCACTATGTGCAGGACGGCGGCAAGTTCCCGAAGGGGGCGCTGGACGATCTGGGACTGACCGAAGGCGATCTCGGACAGCGCAAGGCCGGCTTCCTGCCCTACCTCGCGCTGATCGCCGGCGCGATCCTGGTGCTGTGGGCCGACTGGTTCTTCACCCTGCCTGGATAGCAGAACCGGGAGTCACGAGACCGGACCGGCGGGCGAAAGTCCGCCGGTCCTCTCTTTGGAGCTTCGCGCTCGACAGGCCCGCGGCACTGTCGCAGAATGGCGGCCAAACAAGAACAAGCGCCCGTGGGGTGCGCGCAGGATGAGGAGTTTGCAACCATGACCAGCCACGCGGCGTGCCTTGCGCCAGACACAGCCCGCTTCCTTGATTTCTTCCCCAAGGGGGCTGCCCTCGTGAAGCTCGCCACCGGCTTCAAGTGGGCGGAAGGGCCAGTGTGGTTCGGCGAGTTCAACGAGTTGCGTTTCTCCGACATCCCGAACAACCGCATGATGCGATGGTCACCGATCACGGGGCTGTCAACCTTCCGCCAGCCTTCCCAGCGCACCAACGGCCATACGCGCGACCTGGAGGGCAATCTGATCTCCTGCGAGCATGGCGGCCGCTGCGTGAGCCGCACCACCCTCGACGGGCGCTACGAGGCCATCGTCACGCACTGGAACGGCAAGCGTCTCAATTCGCCGAACGACGTGGTGGTGAAGTCCGACGGCACCATCTGGTTCACCGATCCGCCTTACGGAATCATCTCGGACCACGAGGGCATCCGCGCCGAGAGCGAGATCGGCAGCAACAACGTCTACCGCTTCGATCCGAAGACGGGCAGCGTCGACGTGGTGGCCGACGACTTCGACCGGCCGAACGGCCTCGCCTTCTCGCCCGACGAGAAGGAACTCTATATCGCCGATTCCGGCTATGCGCGCGGCGACGGATTTGGCTTCGAGGAAGGCCGGCCGCACCATGTGCGTGCACTGAAGGTTGTCGACGGACGCAAGCTCACCGGCAACCGCGTGCTTGCGGATATCCAGCCCAAGGTTCCTGACGGGCTGCGGGTCGACACCGAGGGGCTAATCTGGATCTCGGCGGGCGACGGCATCCATTGCTATACGCCGGGTGGCGAACGCCTGGGCCGGATCCTCGTTCCGGAGGACGTTGCCAATCTCACGTTTGGCGGCTTTGGAAAGTCGCGGATGTTCATCACGGCCAATTCGTCGCTCTATGCGATCGAGACGGCGCGCACCGGCGTTCAATGGCCATGACAAAGAAGTGGCCGCAGAACTGCGGCCACCACTGGGAGTCAAGAATGAAGGCGGGGAGGCCCCGGGAAAGGGGGGAACGAAGCGACAGCTGGCTTTCTCCGGAACCTGCCCCGCCCGCGTGGCGGCTTTCACCGCCATGCCTTGAATTCTTAGGCGCCGGATGGTTCCGCCGCCTTGACCTGAGTCAAACGCCCCCCACCGCGGTGCTCGCAACCCCCTGAGTCACATGCCCAGTTCAACCGACATCCTGCGCGACCTGATCGCCTTCCCGACAGTGAGCCGCGACAGCAACCTGGCCCTGATTTCCTATGTGCGGGACTTTCTCGCGCATCGCGGCATCGAAGCGACGCTGGTTCACAACGAGGACGGCCGGAAGGCCAATCTCTGGGCGACCATCGGCCCCGGAGACCGGCCGGGCGTCGTCCTGTCGGGCCACACCGATGTGGTGCCCGTCGAAGGCCAGGCCTGGACCTCGGACCCCTTCGACATGGTCGCACGCAACGGCAATCTCTATGGCCGCGGCACGGCCGACATGAAGGGCTTCATCGCCTGCTGTCTCGCCGTGGTCGACAGGGCCGTCGCCGCTCCCCTGAAGACGCCGATCAATCTCGCCTTCTCCTACGACGAGGAGATCGGCTGCGTGGGCGTGCGCCGTCTCCTGGATCTCCTGAAGGACGCGCCGGTGAAGCCGCGGCTCTGCATCGTGGGAGAGCCAACCCTCATGCAGGCCGTCACCGCGCACAAGGGAAAGCTGGGCTTCCGGGTCACGGCGCACGGGCTCGAGGCCCATTCCAGCCTGGCGCCCATCGGGGTGAATGCCATCTACATGGCGAGCGACCTGATCGGCGAGATCCGTGCCATCCAGTCGAGGATTGCCGAGAGCGGCCCGCGCGACGGCGACTACGAGGTGGCCTACACGACGCTGCATGTGGGCAAGATCCAGGGCGGCGAAGTGATGAACATCGTTCCCAACCGCTGCAGCTTCGACTTCGAGATCCGCTACCTGCCGGAAGAGGACGCAGGCGCCATCGTGTCCCGCATCAAGGCCGCCGCGGAGTCGGTTGCCGCCCGCTATCGCGGCGTCCATGCCGAAGCCCGCTTCGACTTCGCCGACCTGCAGAGCTACCCGGCCATGAACACGCCGGTCGACAGCGAGGCCGTGAAATTCGTCCATGCGCTGACTGGCGGCAATTCCACCGGCAAGATCACCTTCGGCACCGAAGGCGGCCTCTTCCAGGCCGTGCTCGGCACGCCGGCGGTCGTCTGCGGGCCCGGCAACATCGCGGTCGCCCACAAGCCCGACGAGCACGTGAGCGAAGCCCAGATGTCGCAGTGCGACCGGATGATGGCGCGCCTCGTCGAGCGGCTGTCCGTCTGAGCGGATCAGGGATCGCCAGGGACGCCGTAGCTGGGTGCCTGGGTCGGATCGATGGCGCGCTGGAGATAGGCACCCATCTGGGGCCGGTAGTCCACCCACAGCCGGCGCAGCATGCGGATCGGATTCACGTCGTCCCAGTCGACGCGCAGGCTGACCAGCGGGAAAGCCTGTTCGTGGTAGACGATGAGGGCGGCGGAATGGACGGGGCCCTCCTCCCCGCCGGAATCGAGCCCGGCCTCCAGCGATCGCAGGAGGCGCTCGGCCAGATGCTCGCCCGCATTGGCCGCGAATGCGGTGGTCATGATCTCGGGCAGCCTTGCCGACTTCAGCAGGTTGCCCGCGGCGACACAGTCCGTCTGCTCCGAGACGCCATGGGTGCCGAGGATGTTCCTGCCCGAGAAGGATGCCGCATTCCCGTGACGGTCCACCGCGGTCAGCTGCCTGTATTCGATGTTCGCCCGGTTGCGGATAAGCGAGTCAATTGAATCCCTTGCGCTCAATCCCTGCGACATCAGATCAAGCAGCATCGGGCCCAGGTTCGGATCGGTCACGTTCTGCGTCGCCACCGCGCCCACGCCCGCGCGTGCATGCGGACAACGCGCCCCCACCGCGATCGAGGATGTGGTGATGGCAACACCGAAGGCGCCCGACTTGGCGCAGCGGCCGGCGATGGAAAAGGTCATGCGAGTCACATCTCCCGAAGTGGAACGGTCTTTCTATCTCAAGCCGAAGGCTTCCGCCTGCCCGATCAGCAGGCGGTGCTGCAGCTCCACGAAAGGCTGGGACGGCTGCTGCGCCGTGAGCAGCGCGAGGCCCGGATCGACAACTTCGGTTCGCTTCCCCGACAGCGCCTCGATCACGGCGAGACCGCAGAACGGAACATAGGCTTCGGAATAGCCGCCCTCGTGAACGGCGACCACGCGCCCGCCGCAAACCTCATCGGCCAGCGCCATCACCCTGCCGGTCATGGCGCGATAGGTCTCGCTATGCGCCATCATGCGCGCCAGGGGATCGAAGCCATTGGCATCCAGCCCGCAGGCGATGACGATGAGTTCCGGGCGATACTTGCGCAGGGCGGGAAGGACGAGCAGGTCCATGGCATCGAGATAGGACCGGTGACCGCCGCCCGGCATCAGCGGCACATTGAGATTGTGGCCCTCCCCCTTCCCCGATCCCCGGTCCGAGGCCTGCCCCTTGTCCACCGGAAAGCACCGGTCCTGATGCAGCGAAATGGTGAAGACATCGGCCCGCTCATAGAAAATCGCCTCGGTGCCGTTGCCGTGGTGAACGTCCCAGTCGATCACGGCGACGCGGGACAATCCGTGCGCGGCGATCGCCGCCTCGACGGCGATGGCGATGTTGGCGAGAAGGCAGAAGCCCAGGCCGCTGTCGGGCAGGCAATGGTGCCCGGGCGGACGGGTGAGCGCATAGGCATTGCGCGCCGCGCCCGAAGCGACGGCCGTAACCGCCGCAAGGGCGAGACCGGCCGATAGGCGCGCGATGTCATAGCCGCCGGGACCGAAGGAGGCCTCGAAACCCACGTCGCCGCCAGCGCCGGCGCTGAGCTCAGCAAAGCGCGCCAGGTAGGAGGCGGGATGAATCCGGCGCAGGTCGACATCGCTGGCCGGAGGCGCGGACCGCTCGTGCAGCTCGCGCGAAAGCCCCGACACCTCCAGCAAGCTCTTCAGCCGGCGCTTGCTGTCGGGTGACTCGGCATAGTCGGAACCGCTGGGCGGCTGCACCCAGCCGCCGACCGGAAAGATCAGGGCATGCGATTTCCCCGCATGCCAGAGGCAGCGCTCGTCGTGCAGGAACCAGGTCTGCGAAGTGGTCATGCGGCCGTCCCGGCGGGCGCCAGGCGCCGCGCCAGATAGCAGGCGAAGTCGTGGATCTCGCGCTCCAGCCAGCTGAGCGGGCCGCGCGACGCCAGCGGCGCGCGCGAACCCTGGTAGATACCTTCCACCACGAACTTGTCTTCGGCATTCACGCGGTCGAAGAAGTCGACCAGTTCCTTGACCCAGGCATCCCGCCCGTCGCCCAGCGCGGCATGGACCTCCGGCGCCAGCGCCACGCCGAAGCGCACATGGACCTCGCCAACGCCCTTGGGGCGGAGCGACAGGTACCAGAGATGGTCCGGCGCCAGCACGTACATGTGCGTGGGGAACACGGTGGGCAGGATCGAGGTGTGCCTCCACTTGCCTTCGAGCCGCGTGTTCGACTCGTGGGCCCGGCCGTAACGCGCATTCTCGTCCTTGGTGAAGGTCTGATAGGTGAATGCGTCGTGGCGTTCCACCGGAAACTCCGTGTCCTCCACCGGAAACCAGGCGCCGACCGTGGCCTTGTGGGCCACCGGAAGGTGATAGCCCTCCATGAAGTTCTCGTTCAGCAGCTTCCAGTTCGTCTTCCACAGATGGTCCTGATGGACGACCGGAATGTACCCGGCCATGCCATAGCGCTCCACCACCGGCAGCAGCGGCGCCAACAGGTCGGACATGCGCGGAGCCCCGGGATTGAGCGTCACATAGATCCAGCCTTCCCAGATCTCGGTGCGCAATTCGGGAAGACGGTACTGCTTCTTGTCGAAGGCCGGATCCCGCCCGCCCATATGCCCCGCCCCGATCACCTTGCCTTCAGTGTCATAAGTCCAGGCATGGTAGGGGCAGACCAGCTTGTTGCCGCACGAACCACGGCCCTCGGCCAGCGGCATCATGCGATGCAGGCAGACATTGGAGAAGCTCCGCACCACGCCGTCGCGGCCGCGCATCGTCAGCACCGGCTGATCGCCGATCGAGAAGGTGATGTAGTCGCCCGGATTCGGGATATCCGCGGCAAGTCCGGGGCACAGCCATTCCTTCGCGAAGATCCGCTCCAGCTCCAGCGCGTGAACGGCATCGGACCGGTAGAGCAGCGGCGGGATCGTGTCGGCCCGGGTGAAGGGCGTCGCCGCCACCGCCGCAAGCGTGTCAAGCGCCTGACGAACGTCCTGCGAAAGCGGCATGCTGACCTCCTCAGTCGGGAATGACGGCCGTCACCTCGATCTCGACGATCCACTCGGGCCGGGCCAGCGCGGTGATGACGAGTCCCGTCGAGCAGGGAAACACGCCCTTCAGCCACTTGCCCATCTCGCGGTAGACGTCCTGGCGATAGCGAATGTCGGTGAGGTAGACCACGATCCGGCAGATGTGGTCCATGTGACCGCCGGCCTCTTCCATCAGCATCTTGATGTTGGCCATGGTCTTGGCCGTCTGCTGCGTGGCATCACCAACGTGAAGCGACTCGCGCGTGTCGAGATCCTGGCTTACCTGCCCGCGGACGAACACCATGGTTCCGCGCGCCACGACGGCCTGGCACAGGTCGTTATCGAGCTTCTGCTCAGGATAGGTGTCCTTCGTGTTGAAGGGACGGATGCGCGTGTGAGCCGTCATGATCGATCCTTACTCTGCTGCCTGTTTGCTCATCTGGGTTGCGAACCAACGGCTCACGGCGCTGTCGCCGGTCGAGCGCGTCATCTTGCCCATCACCTTGTCCGACAGGCCGGCCGCACCTTGCACGAAGTCCAGCGTGTTGTTCCAGTCGAAGTTGCGGTAGACCGCCGCCAGATGCGCGAAGGGCGGCGACTGCGCGAAGAGCTGGAAGGTCAGGCGATGGCCGGCATAGTCGGAGTTCAGCAGGTCTCGGGCGAAGGCCAGAAGCTTGCGGCGGTCGTCGGCCACCCATTCCTCGTTGATGGTGTAGAACTTCTCCAGCCATTCGCCGGAGCCGGCCGCGCGGAAGGTGGCGACGTCGGGCGTCACGCAGATCTGTCCGCCGCACAGCTCGCGCGCGATATGCATGACGCGCGGCAGGTTGGTGAAGGCATGGACGCGGCCGGTCATCAGCAGCGACTGGTTCGGCATCATCAGACCGCCGGGGCTCCGCTCGGACATGGCGATGGCGGCGGTGAGATGCGCGTTGATGCCCTCGCGCCAGACGGCGAGCTCCGCCAGCTTCTCCTGCACGGCCTGCTGCTTGTCCAGCCCGGTCTGGCGCACGTTGAACAGCGCCGCGCCGATCATCATGTCGGCCAGCTTCAGGGTGCGCTGCACGAAGGCGAAGGCCGAGTAGCGGTGCAGCGTGGCGCGGATGAACATGGCGGCGCGCGTGTGGCGGTAGAACAGCACGTTCTCCCAGGGAATGAGCACGTTGTCGAAGACCACCAGCGAGTCGATCTCGTCGAACTTGTTGGCCAGCGGATAGTCCTCCGCCGGGGCACGGCCAGCGAAACCGGTGCGCGAGATGAACTTCAGGTTGGGCGACGACAGGTTGCAGATGAAGCCCACCGCATAGTCCGACAGCTTCTCGTCGCCCCAGTTGGCGATGGTGGGCTTGGTGAAGGCCTGGTTGGCATAGGCGGCCGCGGTCTCGTACTTGGCACCGCGCACGATGATGCCGGCATCGGTCTCCTTCACCACATGCAGCAGCATGTCGGGGTCCTGGTCCTGCGGACGCTTCGACCGGTCACCCTTGGGATCGGTGTTGGCCGAGACATGGAAAGGGTCGTGCTTGATCACCTTGTCGATATGGTTGGCGATGTTCTTCGAGAACTGCGGATCGACCTCGTTGAGCACGTCCTGGCCATCATAGAGCGACCACATCTCGCCCACGGTCTCGTCGCCCACACGCGTGACAACGCCCTTGATGTCGTGGAAGATGGCGTCGGTGGCGCGCCGCTTCTCCCACCAGTCCTGCTGGGTGTAGGGCAGCTTGAGACCGATGGAGAAATCCTCGCCGCCATCGCTGAAGGTCACCACCCCGCGCGTGGCGGGATCGTGCTGCATGTCGTAGATGCGGGCGCGGATGTCGACCAGCGGCTTGAACATGGGATGCCGCGTCACGTCGCGCACGCGCTCCCCGTTGATGTAGACCTCGCGCCCGTCGCGGATCGACTCGCGGTACTGCTCGCCCGTCCTGATCATGTGGGATGTCCTCGCTGTTGACGGTCTCCAGACCGGTGCCCGCGGCGAAGCCACCGCCGCACACCGGGCTTGTTCCCCCTGAGCGGCGCAGATTGGCATGGACAGCGGCTTCGGAAAAATAGATAATATCTCAATACTGAATAGCTTTTGTCGATGCTGCAATACACCCTGCGCCAGATCGAGTACGCCATCGCGATCCAGGACCATGGCTCGGTCGCCGCCGCCTCAGCGGCCCTGGGCGTGGCCCAGCCGACGCTCTCTGCGGCCCTCGCCAAGCTCGAGGACCAGATCGGCCTCCAGCTCTTCATCCGGCATCACGCCCAGGGCGTCAGCCCCTCGCCCGCCGGCCGGCAATTCCTGGCCGAGGCGCGCAACCTGCTGACCCATGCGCAGGACCTGCAGCGCGAATCCGAGGCCGCCGGAACCGCGATCGAGGGCACCCTCACGCTGGGCAGCTTCACCACCATCGCCCCGGCCTTCGTACCGCAGCTCATCTCGCGCTTCGCCGCGCGCTATCCGCGCGTCACCATGCGTCTCGAGGAGGGCACGCAGGACCAGCTGCTGAGCGGCCTTCGCAGCGGGCGCTACGATCTCGCCCTGCTCTACCGCGTCGACCTGCCCGACGATCTGTCGGTCACGCCGCTGGCCGCCTTCGACCCCTACGTGCTGCTGCCAGGCCGGCATCCGCTGAGCCGCCACCGGCATGTCCCGCTCTATGCGCTGCGCGAGGAGCCATTCATCCTCCTCGACATCGCGCCCAGCCGAACCTACTTCACGCGCATCCTCGCCGATGCTGGCATCACGCCGAAGGTGGCCTTCGCCTCGCCGTCGCTCGAAGTCGTGCGCGGGCTGGTGGGCCAGGGCCTCGGCTACTCGATCCTCGTCACGCGCCCGCATGGCGACCGCTCCTACGCCGGCAAGCCGCTGGCCGTGCGGCCCATTTCCGAGACGGTGGAGCGCGGCGTCATCGCCCTTGCGGCCCTGCGGCAAATGCGCAAGACACGGCTGGTCTCGGCCTTCGAGGCGCATTGCGTGGACCATTTCGGAAGACGGGAGAAACTGTCGTGAGCGAGGCCTCGGCCACCATCATCGGCGCCGGCATCGTGGGCATGTCGGCGGCGGCCTTTCTCCAGCGCAGCGGCTTCCGCGTGACCGTGATCGACCGCGTGGCGCCCGGCGAGGGCTGCTCCTTCGGCAATGCCGGCGGCATCGCCTTCGCCGAGATCGTGCCCACCATCCATCCGAAGGTCCTTCTCAAGATCCCAGGCTGGCTCATGGATCCGCTGGGTCCGCTCACCATCCGCTGGTCCTATCTGCCCAGGGCCCTGCCCTGGTTTCTCGCCGCCGGCCGCAACGCCATGCCCGACCGGGTGCGGGCGATCACCGCGGCCCGCGCCGACCTGGCCCTACGCTGCGTCGCCGATTTCGAAACGCTGCTCGGCAGCAAGGCCGCGGCCGACCTCATCCGCTACCAGGACACGCTCAGGGTCTTCGACAGCGAGCCACAGTTCCAGGCCGAGGCGTCCGAGCGGACCACGAAGATGGCCCATGGCTTCGAGATGAAGCGTGTGTCCGGCGACGAAGCCCGCGAGATCGAACCGGCGCTTGGCCCGGCCGTGCAGTGCGCCGCCTTCCACGGCGGCTGGTTCTTCGTCACCAATCCCGAACGCGTGGTGAAGACCGTGGCCGAAGACGTCCTGCGCAACGGCGGCCGCATCGTCGCCGACGACGTTCTGGCCCTGGACCACCAGGGTGGACGCGTGACAGGCCTCACGCTGAAGGCCGGCGGATACGTGCCGGTCGACAAGCTGGTCATCTGCGCCGGCGCCTATTCGCATCTTCTGGCCAGCCAGCTTGGCGAGAAGATCCTGCTCGAAGCCGAGCGCGGCTATCACATGGTGCTGCCGAATTCGGGCGTCAGCCTGTCGCGCTCCATCACCTATGCGCGGACGCCCGGTGCCGCGACGCCCATGGAGATGGGCCTGCGCCTCGCCGGCACCGACGAGTTCGCGGGTCTCGACGCCGCGCCCAACTATGCCCGGTCCGACGCGCTCTGGACCGTCTTCAAGAAGGTGCTGCCCGGATTGCGCGAGCCCGATGCCGCCACCACGCGCTGGATGGGACGCCGGCCGGGAACGCCGGATTCGCTGCCGGTGATCGGCCCCTCGAAGACGGCATCCAATGTCTGGTACGGCTTCGGCCATGGCCACATGGGCCTGACCTGGGGCCCCAGCACCGGCCGCCTGATCTCCGAGATCATGACCGGCACCCGCAGCAACATCGACCTTTCACCCTTCCGGGCCGACCGCTTCTAGCGCCACGATCTCGACCTCGCCGCCCGGCGCTTCGACACACTCCCCCAGGGCCCGGCCCAGCACGGCCCGCGCCATCGGCGAGGTATAGGCGATCAGGCCTCGCGCCGGATCGGCCTCGTCCTCGCCGACGAGCTTCAGCGTCTGGCGGCGTCCATCCTCGCGCCGGACGGTGACGGCCGTGGCGAAACCGGCCATCAAGGGCATGGCTGGCGCTTCGACAAGCTGCGCCGATGAGCGCCGCTGCATCCAGTAGCGCAGGTCGCGCGAGGCCCTTGCGATGGCCGACTTGTCGGCCTCGGCCTGGGCCTGAGCCAGGACACGGCGCAGGGCCTCGATCTCCCCGTCGATCAGGCGCAAGCCCCGCTGCGTCACGAAATTGGGGTTGGCGCTGACCGGCCGCTCGGTGAGCTGTTCCGGCGCATCGTCTTGCTCTTTGACAAAGGCTCGGCTCATGGTGTCTATGCGGAAACCTTCAGGACTGTCGCGACATGACCATCGCAGCGCCGGAGCCGGTCAGGCTCGCGGACTATCGCCCCTCTCCTTATACCATCACCGCCGTCGATCTCGACTTTTCTCTCGATCCGGCTGCCACGCGGGTTCGCAGCCGCCTGACCATTGCGCAAAATCCCCTGAGCGCCGGTGGCAGTGCTCCGCTGATCCTCGACGGCGAGGCCATTGCGCTGGAGTCGCTTGCCCTCGACGGTATCCCGTTGTCTGCCGATGCCTTTCGGCAGACGGCCAGTACCCTGACGATACCCGCGGTGCCGCAAGGGACCTTCACGCTCGACATCGTGACATCGTGCAATCCTTCGGCCAACACCGCACTGTCGGGCCTCTACATGTCGAACGGCATCTATTGCACCCAGTGCGAGGCCGAAGGGTTCCGCCGCATCACCTACTTCCTCGACCGGCCGGACGTGATGGCGCGCTACCGCGTGCGCATGGAGGCCGACCGACAGGAATTTCCAGTCCTGCTCGCCAATGGCAATCCATGCGCGGCGGGCGACCTCGGCAATGGCCGCCACTTCGCGACCTGGGACGATCCCTTTCCCAAGCCCACCTATCTCTTCGCCCTGGTTGCCGGCGACCTGGCCTGCGTTTCCGACGAATTCGTCACGGCCTCGGGCCGCCGGGTCAGGCTTGGAATCTACGTCGAACGCGGCAAGGAAGACCGCTGCGCCTGGGCCATGGAAGCACTCAAGGCCTCCATGCGCTGGGACGAAACGGCCTTCGGCCGTGAATACGACCTCGACGTCTTCAACATCGTGGCCGTTTCGCACTTCAACATGGGCGCCATGGAGAACAAGGGGCTCAACATCTTCAATGACAAGTACATCCTGGCCCTGCCCGAGACCGCGACCGACACCGACTACGTCAACATCGAGTCGATCATCGCGCACGAATACTTCCACAACTGGACCGGCAACCGCATTACCTGCCGCGACTGGTTCCAGCTTTGCCTGAAGGAAGGACTGACCGTCTTCCGCGACCAGGAGTTCACCTCCGACCTCAGGTCGCGCGCGGTGAAGCGCATCGCCGACGTGAAGACCTTGCGGGCCCGGCAGTTTCCCGAGGACGGTGGACCGCTGGCCCATCCCGTCCGCCCCACGTCCTATATCGAGATCAACAACTTCTATACGCCAACGGTCTACGAGAAGGGTGCGGAGATCTGTCGGATGCTGAAGACGCTGATCGGCGAGACCGCCTTTCGCAAGGCGATGGATCTCTATTTCCAGCGCCATGACGGCGAGGCCGCCACCGTCGAGGACTTCCTGCGCTGCATGGCCGATGCCTCGGGCCGCGATCTTTCGCAGTTCTGCCTCTGGTACGAACAGGCCGGAACACCGCAGATCGTCGCTGCGGCCAGGTACGACGCGGCCAGCCGAAGCCTGGACCTGACCCTCGAGCAGCGCACGCCGCCAACTCCCGGCCAGCCCGAGAAGAAACCGCTGCATGTTCCGCTGGGCATCGGCTTCGTCGCGCCCGACGGCCGCGACTATCCGCTCGACCTCGAGGGCACGGGGATTCTCAATGCGCCGCTCATTGAGTTGACCGAGCAGAAGCGGACCTTCCGCTTCCGCAACCTGCCGAAAAGACCGGTCGTGTCGCTCAATCGCGGCTTCTCCGCGCCGGTGCAGCTGGTCTCCAATTCTACCGCCGCAGACCAGCTGTTCCTGATGGCCCATGACCGCGACAGCTTCAACCGCTGGGAAGCCGGACAGATGCGGGCCAGGAACCTGATGCTGGAGGCCGTTGCCGGGCATGCGGATGGCGACGGAATGGAGGCCTATGCCGACGCCCTGCTCAGCGTTCTCGGCGACAGGCGGGGCGACCTTGCCTTCAAGTCGCTGATGCTCGGCCTGCCTGCGGAGGCCGAAATCGCGGCTGCGATCGGCCGCGACGTCGATCCCGACCGGGTGCAGGCCGCCCGAGAAGGCCTGCGCCAGTATCTGGGGAACCGGATGAGGGACCATCTCGAGGCGCTGTGGCAGGAGACGGCGCCGCACGGGCCTTACCGGCCCGATCCTGACGGCACGGCCCGCAGGGCGCTGCGGGCGGCCGTGCTGCAGCTGATGGTGATCGGAGATCCCGAAGCAGGCACGGCGCTGGCCCTGGCCGAATTGCGCAATGCCGACAACATGACGATGACCATCGCCGCCCTTGCGGCGCTGGTGCAGCGGCCCGGACCGGCGCGGGAAGAGGCGCTCGACAGCTTCTTCACGCGCCATCGGCACGACCCCCTGCTGGTCGACAAGTGGCTGATGCTGAACGCCCAGTGCACGGGCCCCGGGGCCGCGGTACGGATCGAGTGGCTGACACAGCACCCGTCTTTCGACTGGCGCACGCCAAATCGCGTCTACGCCCTCCTTGCCGCCTTCACCTCGGGCAACATGTCGGGCTTCAATGCCGCCGACGGCGAAGGCTACCGGGTCGTGGCCGACGCCATCCTTCGCCTCGACGGCATCAACCCCCAGGTTGCCGCCCGGATCGCAACCGGATTCCGCAGCTGCCGCCTCCTCGAACCGGTCCGCCGCGAGGCGGCGCAGGCCGCGCTCCGCCGCGTGCTCGATCAGCCGTCCCTGTCCCCGGATGTCTTTGAAATCGTATCGCGTATCGCCAAGCATTAAGACTTTGCTTACGATCTGGACAAAGTGACCGAGTTTCGAATCAATAGCAGGTGATTCGGCGCTGGCCTGGGGAGGCCGCCTGGGTCCCCCTTGCCCTCGACGGCAAGGGCGCATGACGGGGATAGGACGTGGGCAAGACACAGATCGGCGAATTGTTTTTCAAGGAACGATCGCTGCGCCTGCCATTCCCGTTCCCGCACCATCTGAAGCTGGCGATCTCCGAGAGAAACCTGCGCCGCCTGATCACGGCGCTGATCGTGCTCTTCCTCGCGGTGCTCGGCACCGGACTGTTCCTGCAGCTGATGCAGAGCCGGACCAGCCACCTGGCCGAGCAGAACCGGCTTTCGGTCCTCTACAGCCAGATCGTGGCCGAGCGCATCGCCGTCGACTATCTCCAGTCGCGCGTGGAGGGCCGCGCGCCGCAGCCCGTGACCAATGCCAACCTGCTGGACTTCATCCCCCCCGCCAGCCTGCAGGAAGCCCGGGTCTTCGCCGTTGCCGACACCCATGGCGTCATCACGGCTGCCCTTCCAGAAGCCGAACTGCTCGTCGGCAAGCTGGTGACCAGCGTCCTCTCGCCCAATTTCGTGCTCGATGCCGATGGCGAGAGCAACCGGATGAGTCCGCTGGTGCTGGCGACCGGGGACTCTGCCTTCGTCAACTTCCAGGGGCTGAGCGGATATCCCGGCAGCCTCATCGTCTTCCAGCGCGAGCAGGACGTGCTCAAGGCCTGGCGCGACAGCGTCACACGGGTCACCACCCTGTTCATCGTCACGCTCTTGGTGCTGATGATGCTCGGTGGCGCCTTCCACTGGCAATCGGCCCGTGCCGCCGAGGCCGACGCGGTGCTCAACGTCGCCACGGCCCGGCTCGACAAGGCGCTGGACCGCGGCCAGTGCGGCATGTGGGACTGGGATATCGCGCAGGGCGTGATCTTCTGGTCGCGCTCGATGTTCGACATCCTTGGCATGCCGGTGAAGGGCGATCTGCTGAGCTTCAAGGAAGTGGCGGGTCGCCTGCATCCCGAGGATTCGCACCTCGAGACCACCATCGAGAGTCTGCTGCATGGCGAGATCCCCGCCTTCGACGAGGAATTCCGCATGCGCCACGAGGACGGCCACTGGGTCTGGCTGCGGGCCCGCGCGGCGCTTGCACCCGGCGACACGGCGGCCGAACCGCATCTCATCGGCATCGTCTTCGACGTCACCCAGCAGAAGGAGACCGACAAGCTCAACAAGCAGGCGGAACTTCGTCTCATGGACGCGGTCGAGAACATCTCCGAGGCCTTCGTGCTCTGGGATGCCGACAACCGGCTGGTGCTGTGCAATTCCAAGTATCAGCAGTTCCATTCCCTGCCCGCTTCGGTCTGCGTGGCCGGCACGCCCTACGAGGACCTGGTGCGCACGGCCAAGGAGCCCTCGATCCGCAAGCGCATCAGCCTCACCAAGTCCGATGCCGCGGAAGGGCGTTCCTTCGAAGTCCAGCTCGGCGACCGGCGCTGGCTGCAGATCAACGAGCGCCGCACCAAGGACGGCGGCTTCGTTTCGGTCGGTACCGACATCACCGCGCTGAAGCGCCAGGAAGAGCGGCTGCTGCTGTCGGAACGCGAGCTGATGATGACGGTGCGCGATCTCCAGAAGGAACGCCTCCTCGCCGACCAGCAGGCGCAGCGTCTGGCCGATCTTGCCGACAAGTATGCCCGCGAAAAGACACGCGCCGAGGCCGCCAACCGGTCGAAATCCGAGTTCCTGGCCAACATGAGCCACGAGCTTCGCACGCCGCTCAATGCCATCATCGGCTTCAGCGAAATCATGGTGGCGCAGATCTTCGGCGCGCTCGGATCGGAAAAATACCGCGAATATGCCAACGACATCCACCGCAGTGGCCAGTTCCTGCTCGACGTGATCAACGACATCCTCGACATGTCGAAGATCGAGGCCGGCCGCATGCAGATCGAGGTCGAGCGCTTCGACCTCAGCGCCATGTTCGACGAGGTCATGCGCCTGGTCGGGCCGCGCGCCTTCGAGGGTCATGTCACAATCGAGCGCAACGTCGGCGAGGCCATCCAGATGGAGGCGGACAAGCGGGCGATCAAGCAGGTCGTCATCAACCTGATGTCGAACGCGGTGAAGTTCACGCCGGAGGGCGGCAAGGTCACCGTGTCGGCCGAGGAGCTCGACTCCCTGATCCGCATCCGCATCGCCGACACCGGCATCGGCATTCCGGCCCGCGACATCGAGAAGCTGGGCCGTCCCTTCGAACAGGCGGAGAACCAGTTCACCAAGAGCAAGGGCGGATCCGGCCTTGGCCTTGCGATCTCGAAATCGCTTGTCGACCTCCACGGCGGAACGGTGGATATCCAGAGCACGGTCGGCGCGGGAACGGTGGTGACGGTGCAGCTGCCGCAGCCGACGCGACTTCCGGTCTGAGCGGACGCGCCGCCGCAATCCTCGTTCAGGGCTGTTCGGCCTGCGGCGGCTCTGGACCGCGGTTGACGCGTTCGAGGATGCGCTTGGCCAGAAGCCTGCGCTCGTCGGGCGTCAGTTGCGCGATGAAGGCAAGGGCGGCCTCGCCCCCGCGGTTGATGAGCGCGGCGCTGCTCTCGTTGAAGGCGGCAATCGCCTCCCGCAGTTTGGCCTCGTCATAGGGCGTTGCCTCCAGTGCTGCGGCGATCTCGGCGGCGACGCGCCTGCGGTCGGCACGGCCCTCGCGGAAGTCGCCGCGGAAATTGCGGAACACGCCAGCCAGTTCGCGCCGCCGCTCGCCGGCGATGTCGGAAAAGAACTTGCGGGGCACCAGCTGCATCTCGCTGATGCCGGCCATCCGTCCCGGCGGCTCCTCGAAGTAGTAGCGCGCGATGCCGCCGCCGATGAACAGCAGGTTCAGCGCCAGCGAACCGACGAGGAAGACCTTCCACCACAACGAGACCCTCGACACCGGCCCGGGCGGCGGCGTGCTCGGAACTTCGCTCATATATGCTCCTCGGCATAGGCCTCGGCCTCGCCAATGCCGGTGAAGTCGCTGTCCTGGTCGGCGTTCAAGGCGAGATTGCCGGTGATCGATGACGGCAGGACGAGGTCCATCTTGCCCATGGCCCCCAGATAGATGCCCAGCGCCAGCGAGGCGGCCAGCGGCACGGCCGCGGCCACATAGAGCCAGCGGCTGCCCTGCCGCCGCCGGGGTTGAAGCGCCACCACCTTGCCGCCGTCGGTCCCGGCCTCGGCAAGCCGCGCCATCAGCCGGCCGGCGGCGCCCGCCGGCGGCTCCACCCGGCTGGCCAGGGCCAGGATCCTGCGGAGTTCCGCGTCGGGTCCGTAATCAGGCGTCATTGTCTGCCCCTTCACCTATTCACCCATCATCGTCACGCCAATCCATCCAGCAGCTCACGCCACCTGTCCGCCAGGGCCAGCCGCAATCCCCGCTTCGCCCGCCCCAGCAGCGATTCCACCGCCTCGACGCTGGTTTCCATGACCTCCGCCGCCTCGATATTGGACAGGCCCTCGAAATAGACAAGAGACAATGCCAACCGCTGCCGTTCCGGCAGGTTGGCGATGACCTGGTCGACGAGGGCCGCGGCCTCGCTGCGATCCAGGGGCTGGTCGGTCCGGGCCGCGGGATCCGAGACCTCCAGGGCCGCATCGATGTCGGCATGGCGCGGCTTGCGCGACCGGTCGATGACGGCGTTCGAGGCCACGCGCATCAGCCAGCCCTTCAGGGCCCGCGCCTCGCGCACCTGCGAGGGATCGCGCCACAGCTTGAGGAAAGCCTCCTGGGCAATGTCCTCGCTGTCGGCATGACCGCCCGTCATGCGCCAGACCAGCCGGTAGACCGGCCGGTAATGACGGTTCACGAGTTCGGCGAAGGCTGCATGCTGCCGGCGGCCGGAGGCCGCCAGCAAGCTTGCATCGTCCGCCTGGCTCGGATCCGCGATGGCGGTGGTCACATCGGCTGTGAGGCCCGTCAAGTCCAGTCCTGCATTCCGTGTTCAGCCCTTGACCCTCCGGTTAATCTATCTGGCCACTTTCGCAAGCCTGAAACTCTGCGCCTCTTCAAGTGACACGCCGCCATCATGGTTACTGTCGGCGCTGTCCAGCATGAAGACGACGAAGGCGTCGAGCTCGGCGCGCGTCACCACGCCGTTCGCGTCGCCGTCCATGCGCTTCAGGATTCGGTCGCGGCGCTGCGCGATGAGCTTCTGGAAGGCGCTGTCGATTTCGGCCATCGTGACCTCGCCATTGCTGTCGCCGTCGAATCGCGCGAAGCGGCGCTCGGCCCGCGGCTTCAGTTCCTCGACGGTGATCTTGCCGTCGCTGTTCGCATCGATTCTGGCGAAGATCTTGGGCGACCGCGGCATGGAGGGTTCCATTGCCGAGGCGGCGCCGGCCGCCAGCACGCAAACGCCAAGCACTGCAGCAACACATGACAGGTTCTTCATGGTGGGTTCTCCCGTTGTATCCGCAAAGAAAGACGGGAGAGGCGGCCAATTCCGTCGCCGGGGGCTAGCCGGCCGGCCCCACGACCCGGTCAAAGATCTCGGCCACGGCGGATGCCGTCTCGGCCAGCAGAGCCTCGGCAGAGGCGATATCCGGAGCGGCGGCGGCGCCGGCAACGATCCGGTTCAGGCCGCTCGTTGCCGCGGCGGGCGAATAGTCGGCGGTGACGCACAGCCGCAGGACCTGGGTCAGCCGCTGATAGAGGCTGCAGGCCTTGCGCAGGACCTCGCCGTCAGCCGGCGCGAGCACCCCCGCAGCGAGCAGCCGGCCCAGGGCCGCCCTGGTATTGGTATCGAGCACCTGCGGCAGCCGATGGGCATGGATCAGCTGCAGGGTCTGAGCGATGAACTCGATCTCGACCAGCCCTCCTCGCATGCGCTTGATGTCCCAGACGCCGGTTACGCCCTGCTCGCGCAGCATGAGCCGGCGCATGTCGAGCACATCCCGGATGGTTTGGTCCCTATCGCGCCACTGGCACAGGACCGCGCGGATTTCCGCCTGCAGCGCTCGCACAAGCTCGGGATCGCCGCAGATGACGCGGGCCCGGGTCATGGCCAGCTTCTCCCATGTCCAGGACGACGTGGCGTGATAGTCGCGAAAACTGTCGAGGCTCGCCGCCACCGGTCCCTTGCTGCCGGAGGGCCGCAGACGCATGTCGACGTCGTAGAGGACACCTTCGGCGGTGGGCGCCGAGATGGCGGCAACGAGACGCTGCGACAGCCGCGCGTAGTACTGGCCGGTGCTCAGGGGCTTGCGGCCATCCGAGGCCTCCGCGCTGGCATCGGAATCGTAGACCACGATGAGATCGAGATCGGAACCGGCGGTCATCTCGCGCCCGCCAAGCTTGCCCATGGCGATCACGGCGCTGCGGCCACCCGGCACATGACCGTGGCGCTCAACCATGGTCGCAGAAACCGACTGCCAGAGACGCGTCAGCAGCAGACCCGCCAGGTCGGAAAAGGACGCGCCGGCATCCACCGCGCTGACCGTCTCGGAGAGCACCCGTACGCCAATCCGGAAAGCCTGCTCCTTGCCGATGATCCGGGCCCGGTCGACCACCTCTTCCAGCGCCGTTCCGTCGGGGATGGCGGCCGCGAGCGCCGCGCCGATTTCCGCCGCCGTCGGCAGGGCGTCGAAGAAGCCGGGATCGAGCACGGCATCGAGAACCTTGGGCCTCCGGCTCAGCTGCTCCGCCAGGCGCGGCGCGGTGCCGAGGATCGTGGCGATGAGATCGAGCAGCCGCGGGTTTGCCTTGAGGAGCGAGAAGAGCTGCACGCCCGCCGGCAGACCGCCGAGGAACCGGTCGAAGGCGACGAAGGCCTGGTCGGCGTCGCCGGTCCGCGCCAGCGCCGCCAGCAGGGCCGGCATGAGCTCGGTGAGCAGTTCCTTGGCCCGGGCGCTGCGCGTGGCGGCATAGCGGCCGAAGTGCCAGCCCCTGATGGTGGCCGAGACTTCGCTCGCCTGGCGGAAGCCGAGGCGTGTCAGGGTGTCGATGGTCTCGGGATCGTCCTCGCCGCCGGTGAAGACCAGGCTTCCGGCATCGCTGGCCAGCGCCGAGGCGTCCTCGAAGAGCGCGGAATAGTGCCCCTGCACGCATTCGAAGGTGGCGCGCAGCCGGTCGTGAAAGGCAACCGCATTGGCGAAGCCGCAGAAGCGCGCCAGGGCCGAGAAGGATTGATCGTCCGTGGGCAGAACGTGGGTCTGCTCGTCGTTGACCATCTGCAGCCGGTTCTCGACCATACGCAGGAAGCGATAGGCCTCGGCCAGTTCGGCCGCCGCCTGGCGTGTGATCCAGTCCGCTTCCGCGAGGGCATCGAGCATTTCCATCGTGCCACGGCCACGAAGGCGCAGATTGCGGCCACCGGCGATGAGCTGCTGGGTCTGGACGAAGAACTCGATCTCGCGGATGCCGCCGCGCCCCAGTTTCAGATTGTGGCCCATCACCGCGATGGTGCCGTGGCCCTTGACCGCGTGGATCTGGCGCTTGAGCGACTGCACGTCGGCAATGGCCGCGAAATCGAGATACTTGCGCCAGACATAGGGCCTGAGCCGCGCCAGGAATTCTTCGCCGAGTGCGATGTCGCCGGCCGCGGCACGCGCCTTGATCATCGCGGCGCGTTCCCAGTTCTGGCCCATGTTCTCGTAGTAGAGCGCTGCCGCTTCGATCGAGATCGCCACCTGCGTGGCGCGCGGATCGGGCCGCAGCCGCAAGTCGACGCGAAAGGCATAGCCATGCTCGGTCACATCCTGCAGGAGCGCCACGAGGCGCTTGGTGAGGCGCACGAAGAAGGGCGCGGGCTCGACTCCCGCGGCCAGCGCCGCGGTCTCCGGATCGAAGAAGACAATGAGGTCGATGTCGCTCGAATAGTTCAGCTCATGGGCGCCCATCTTGCCCATGGCCAGCACGGTGTAGCCACAGTCGAGCGATGGCCGCTCCGGATCCTTGAGCGCGATCCTGCCACCGCGCTGAGCCTCGCGCAGCAGCCAGTCGATGGCCGCGCCCAGCGCCGTGTCGGCCACGCGTGTCAGCGCCGCCGTTACCTGTTCGAGCGTCCAGCGGCCAGAAACATCCGCGATGGCGATCACCAGTGCGGCCCGGTTCTTGGCCAGGCGGAGGCCCAGCATGATGCCGTGATGATCATCGCCCCGCGCGTCGGCGTTCAGCGCCGCCAGGACATCCGACAAAAGCGCTTCGGGGTCGCGAGCGAAGGCTGCGGCGGCAAAATCGGGATCGGCCAGCATGAGATGGCGCAGATAGGGCGAGGCTCCGGCGATGGCGTCTGCCAGGTCGGGCGGCAGCTGCGCCAGGACGGCCGACGGCATGGCCTCGCGGAAGCGCTGCACGGCGGCAAGGTCGACGGGCGGCTGCACGGCCGGGGCGCTGGTCTCGGTCATGCTCCGGGGTTTAGCCGGGCTGCTGCTGCAGCGGAAGCACCAGCTTGGCCAGCAGCCCCGGATGGTTGTCTTCGAAGACGAGCTGCCCGCCGTGCAGTTTCATGACGCCGGAGACCAGACTGAGGCCCAGGCCATTGCCGGGCCGTGCCCGGCTCTTGTCGAGGCGCACGAAGCGCTCGGTCACCCGGCCACGCTCCTCCTCGGGAATGCCCTCGCCGTGATCGGCAACCGCGATCACCACCGTTGATCCTTCGATCCGGCCGGTGACGGTGATTTCCGGTCCCTGACCTTCCGGGGCGCCATATTTGAGCGCATTGTCGACGAGATTGCTCACTGCCTGGGCCAGGAGTTGCCGGTCGGCGAGCACGGTCAGGCCGTCGCCCGCCTCGAAACGCAAGGCGCCGCCCTGCTCTTCCGCCATCGGCTCGTAGAGTTCGGCCACATCGGCAATCACCTGGGCCGCGTCGATGAGTTGCAGGCCGCTGCGGGCCTGGCCGGCCTCGGTGCGCGCGATGGACAGCAGCGCGTTGAAGGTATCGAGCAGCCGGTCGGATTCCTCGACCGTCTTCTCCAGCGCCGCCTTGTAGTCTCCGGCATCGGCCGAGCGCAGCGCCGCCTCGACCCGGGCCTTGACGCGGGTCAGTGGCGTCTTCAGGTCATGCGCCACGTTGCTGGACACCTCCTGCATGCCCGCCATGAGGCGCTGGATGCGGTCCAGCATTTCGTTGAGTGCGAGCGCCAGCCGGTCGAGCTCGTCTCCGGAGCCCGACACCGGCATGCGCCCACCCATGTCGCCCGCCATGATGGTGTGGCTCGTGGCCGTGATGGCATCGACCCGTCTCAGGAAATTGCGGCTCATCAGCAACCCGCCACCCAGGCCAAGCACCAGGGCGATGGCCAGCGCGTAGAAGAGCGTGACCCGCATGATTCCGGCAAACTGGCGCAGCGCATCGACGTCGCGGCCGACCACCAGTTCGAAGTCTCCTGTGAGGACGGCATGGAAGGCGCGGGCCACATGGCGCTCGGTCCGACCGCCACTCTCGACGTCGAGCGGGAATTCGATCCAGGAATCCTCGCTGCTCGCCTCCGGCGGCATGACCTGGAGATTGCCGGCCACACGGCGACCATCGGGATCGGTGAGGATGTAGAGAGAACCCCGGTCGTCGGTACTGCGGCGCTGGATCGTGTCGATGATGCCACGCAGGCCCCGGAAGCGGTATTGGTCGGCCAGGGCCTGGACCTCGGCCCGGATGGTTTCGTCAGTCTGGCGTTCCAGCAGGACGGCCGTGTTCCAATAGACATAGCCCAGCAACGCGCTGACCGAGAGGGCGAAGACGACGAGATAGAGCGCTGCCAGGCGGAAGGTCGAGGTCCGCAGCAGTTTCAGGCGGGAGGCCACGGTCAGCCGTCCAGCCCGGGATGGGGGCGGCGCCGGTGGAGCGTTTTCATCATCTGCCGTCTCAAGCCGAAATCGGGCAGTACCATGGCCGCCCACAAGGATTATCGCACCCTCACATGGGGATGCGATACGGCAAAGTGAAGTTTCGGACAGGTTCAGGGCCAGGACGGGCCGCGCGACGTCAGAGCGGCATCTGGAAACTTGCCGTCAGATTCGCATCGATCGCTGCGCTGCCGTTAACGCCCAATTCCGAGCTCAAGGAGAAGCACGCCGCGTCCGGAATCGCAAATGAAGCGGCGAGCCCCAGAAACACCCTGAACGACAGACCGGAGTCCTCGGCATCGAAGTCCAGTGGCGTGGCCAGGATTTCGGCCTCCACCTCGTCGCCGAACGTGCCGGTCAAGTCACCCCCGGCGCGCAGCTCTAAACCCAGGCTGCCGCCCGACGTGGCCCATGGCGCGGCTGCAAAGGCCAGCTGGCCGCGAAAATCCGCGAGATTCACCTGGCGCCGCTCCACGGTCATGTTCGCGGTCGAGCCATTTTCCTCATAGCCCTCCAAAAACATGGCTGCATAGCGGACCCGCAGGCTGGGTGTGAGGATTCCGTCGGCCAGCGCAAGGTTCGTTCCCAGAGCGAGCGACGGACTGACGAACACCGCATCATGGTCTGCCGTGGCCTGTTCGATTCCGCCGGGCACTGTATTGTTCAGCACGGTTCGATCACCGGACTGGCGCGACAGCCCGCCGGTGAGGACCGCATCGAGGAAGATGTCGCCCCTGTCGACGCCGGCGTAGACGGACGCGAAGTAGTTGTCGGCATCGATGACGTGCGAACCGGACCGTGCCTCGAAGCGCGATACCGCAGTTCCGGCCAGGACGCCGGCCCGCACGCCGTCTGCCACCGCGCCGTCGCCACCCAGCATCAGGCCGCCAAGGCGGGTGTCATAGCCTCCCGCGGTGCCATCGTCCGGTTGGCGGCGCAGGTCACCGAAGGTGGCTGCCCAGACTGCGCCGCCAGGCGCCTCCGGCGCATCGGCAACGGGAATGACCAGATCGCCATCCGCACGGACGTGCAGCGCATCGGCTCCTCGCGTCGTCGACAGCCTGCCCTCTGCCGCATCGGCAATCGCCCGCGTCAACACGTTCAGCCGTTCGTCCTCCGACGTGAAGCCCGACATGTCCATGACGATGATGGCAGAACCGGTATCGAAGACGTATCCGCTGCCGACGGACACCGTCGGTGCGCCGGTATAGGACAGCACCGCATCCCTTCCGGCATCGACATGCAGATCATTGCCTGCGGCGATCGAAAGCAGGCCTTGAATGATGCTGCCCTCCAGAATGTTCAGCGTATTGCCGGTTCCCTCGATGTCCACTGCGGTGCCGCTGGCGGTGATGCGGCCGGTGTTGTTGATGACGTTCCCGGTGCCCGTGACCAGGATGGCGGCATCCGATCCCGCACTTGCTGCGGCGGCTGACAGATCGCCTGCCAGCGCTGCGCCGGTCACGACGGCGGTGATGGCGGAGATCGTGCCCGTATTCGTCACGACATTTCCGTCACCAATGACAAGACCCTGCTCGCCGCCGGACATCGTGCCGGAATTGACGATCACATTGTCTGACGTGACCTCGAGGCCGACATTGCCACCCAGAATCAGGCCGGAATTCACCACCGCATTGCGGGCCAGCGCGTGGATGCCCCACTCTGCACCTTCCACTGTCCCGGAGTTCTCGATCGCGTTCGAACTCCACATCCTCATGCCGTCTCGCCCTCCGCCCGCAACCGAGCCGCTGTTGACGATGGTATTCCCATCATAGGCGAAGATGCCGTAGGACCGCTCGGCTTCGATGGTTCCGCTGTTGATCACCACATTGGCAGTCTGCATCTGCAGGCCGGGTTCGGTGATGCCCGAGATGGACCCAGCGTTGACGAGCGTGTTCCCGTCACCCATGATCACGCCCCTGTCGCCACTGATCTTTCCTAGGTTCAGGACTTGGCTTCCGGTGATCGCCATGACGCCGACATCCAGCCCGTAGATGGTCCCGGTATTGACGACAGAGCTGTCGGGTCCTTCGACCTGGACGCCGGCGCCATAGGTGCTCTCGATGCTTCCCGCGTTGACGACGTCGACCGACGAGAAGATCGAATAGACGCCACCGAAGCCGCCACTGATGGAGCCGCTGTTGACCACCGTGTTTGAACCGGCAACGAAGATCCCGAAAAAGAGATCACCCGAAATCTTGCCAGTATTGGTGATGGTGTTTCCATTGCCGTCAGAGTAGAGGCCATGCAGGCTGCCGGATATGATCCCGTCATTCTGGATCGTGTTTCCGTCCTCGAAATAGATTCCCGTGTCCTTGCCAGAAATCGTCGAGGAATTGAGGTAGCTCGCATCGTCGCCCAGCACCACGCTGGGTGTGCCGTAGTAGACGGTACTGCTCACGCTGGCGGTGCCTGAACTGGCAGCTTCGGCTGCTGGCGCCGGAACCAGGCAATGAAAGGCAGCGGTCGCCAGCAAGACTGTTCTTGCGTGTCTCAGGTTGGGCATTCTTTCTGCCTTCTCGCGGTGAAGCATTGACGGCAGCCACACCTGCCTCGCTCGCGGTGCGGCTGCGCCGCACAAGCTCCGGCGCAAGACGCGGCCGTCGGGACGCGTTACTTCGGCCGCAGTCACAGGCTCATCCCGATGCCAATCTGCATGGTGGCATCCACTGAACTGCTGCTGCCGCGGGCGAGTTCGGAGGTCAGGTTGAAGCTGGTCCCGCCGTTTGAGAGGAAGGAGAGATCGAGCCCCAGGACCGCACGGACCGCGGTCGCCTCGCCGCCAGAATCGAAGCTGAGGGATGTCGCCAGAAGCTCGGCTTCGATGTCGCTGGCGCTCGAGAAGGTGAGGTCGGCGCCTCCCCGTACAGCCAGACCCATGGTCCCGCCGGAGAGGTTCCATGGCCCGGCCGCGTAGGCCAGCTGTCCACGCAGTTCGGCCAGCCCCACGCTGCGGTCATCCACCGTCAGGTCGGCGGTTGAACCTTCTTCTTCGTAGCCATCTAGCGCCATGATGGCATAGCGCGCCCTGAGGCTGGGCGTCAGAGTTCCGTGCGGCAGGGACAGACGGGTTCCGAGCGTGACGGACGGACTGAGAAAGAGCCCGTCATGGCTTGCCTCTGCATACTCGATGCCGCCGGCCACCGTATTGTTCAGGACCGTGCGGTCGCTCGACTGGCGCGACAGGCCGCCACTGACCGACAGGTTGGCGAACCAGGTCGCCTGATCAAGGCCCGCATAGAAGCCGGCGACATAGTCCTTGGCGTCGATCGACTGCGAGCTGGTCTCCGTGTCGAAACCCGATACGGCGTAGCCTGCGAAGGCCCCAAGGCGCAGCACATCCGACAAGCGGCGATCCGCACCGACCACCATGCCCGCCAGCCGGGAGTCATATTCGGCTGCATGACCGTCGGCATCGTGGCGGCTCCAGCCGCCAATGGCCGTGGCCCAGGCGGAGACCTTCGGCTCAGGCGGCGCATCGGCCACCGGCCGGATGGATCCGTCAGCCGCTGTAGCGATACCGGCACCGCCGCGGCGCGCCGCCGCAAGACGCGCATCGATCGCATCCGCAAGCGCGCGGGTCACATCGGCCAATCGATCGTCTTCCGCTGCAAGACCGGTGACGTCGACGGCGGCGATCACTGTTCCAGAATCGACCAGCATACCGCTCGCGGCCGTCACTGTCGGGTCTCCGGTATGGGTGAAGGCGGTGTTGAGGCCTCTGCCGATCGTGACCACGTTGCCGGTGCCCAGGGCCAGGACACCCTGGATGTTGCTGCCGGCCAGGATGTTCAGCGTGGTGCCGCTGCCAAGAAGCTGCACCGCATATTGTCCGCCGGACAGCGCGCCGCTGTTGTCGATGGCATTGCCGGTCGAGGCCGTCATCGCGTCGACGAGCAGGCCCGCCGTTCCGCCGCTGATCGACCCGGAATTGATGACGAGACTGCCGCCGCCCTCGAGCCAGAGACCCCAGCCATCGCCGGAGATGGCGCCGGCATTCACAACCGAGTTGCTCGCTTGCCCGAAGACCCCGACCTCGCCACCGGCGATGCTTCCGCTGTTCGAGAGACTGTTGCCCGACTCCATCTCGATCCCGAAGAGCGTTCCGGAAATGCTGCCGCTGTTCCTGATCGTGTTCGCGGAGCCCGCGTAGATGCCCCAGCTGCCGCCCGAAATGTCACCGCTGTTGCTGATGACATTGGAGGCGTGGGCATAGAGCGCGACCGTGCCACCGGTGACCTGTCCCGCATTGACGATGAGATTGTCATCTGCGGCGGCAATGCCGATGAAACCCCCGGAGATATCGCCAGTATTGGTCACGGAATTCGATGACTTGAGATAGACGCCGTCGCCATCGGCGCTCGCGGCTATGATGGTGCCGCTGTTGATGAGGGCATTGCCGCCCTGGTAGAATTGCACGCCGTTGAAACCAGCGGCCAGGTAGCCAGCATTGATCACCGTATTGCCGGTTCCGCTGGCGAAGACCGCCGTCTCGGAACCGGAGATCGCGCCGCTGTTCACCAGCAGATTGCCATTGCCATAGAATTCCAGGCCATAGGAGTTTCCGCCGGTGGCAGTGATGTCCCCGCTGTTGTCGACCATGCTGTTCGAGCCGAGGATGCGCAGGCCGCTCTTGCCGCCGGTGATGGTGCCGCTGTTGCTGATCAGGGTCCCGTCACCATTGATCAGAGCGCCGCGCGTTCCTCCCGAAATGCTGCCGGCGTTGTAGAGGCTGTTGTCATCGCCATGTGATAAACTCACTCCTACGGCGTCCCCCGCGATGTCGCCTGAATTGGTGATGACATTGCTGTCGCCCCCGATCTGCAGGGCATTGCCAGTCGCCGAGAGCGTGCCGGTCGACTCAACCGTCACCTGATTTTGATCGCCTCCGATCAGGATGGCCGAGGTTGCTGCGGAGACCGTGCCGGCAATGTCCAGCACGTTGCCGCTGCCGGCTTCAATGCCGGTCCCGAGGCTCCGGATCACGCCGGTCAAGGACAGGATACTCTCGTCGGAGAGATGGACGGCCGTGGCGGCGCCAGCCTGCACCGTGCCCGCGATGGCGAGGGTTACCCCGTCGACCTGCGCGTCGACGGCGATCTCATCGCCGACCGAGATTGCGCCCCCTGTTTCCACCGTCAGGCTGTCACCTTCCTGCGTCAGGACCTGCCCGATGGTCACCGTCGCGCCATTCGGAATGACCGTATCTGCCGCATGCGCGCCACTGGCCAGAAGCAGTGCCTGGGCGGCAACTGATGCCAGCAGCACTAGCGGGACTGGCGTTGCCCTCACGCCATGGCGCCCGGCCAGAAACTCCGCTCCGCCGGACACTCTTTCTGCCCGTTCGATCATGTCGACATGCGCCATCGGCTGCGCCGCCTCACAGCGGAACTTGCAGGTCCGCAGCCAGCGATGCATCGAAGGAGTCGCCACTCCCCGCGCCAAGCTCGGATGTGATGCCGACGTTCACACCGCCCGGTGCGACATAGCTCATGTCGAGACCCAGAAAGCCACGCGCGGCAGTCCCGTTCTTCCCCGCGTCGAAATGCAGGGCCGTGGACAGCAGCTCGACATCGACGGCATCACTGTTGCTGTAGGTGAGATCGGCCCCGCCTCGGATCGTCACCTGCAGCAGGCCGCCGCCGCCGTCCCACGGCCGGAGATCAAAGGCCAGCTGTCCCCGAAGGTCCGCGAGGCTGACATTTCGGTCCTCCACCGTCATGTCGGCGGTCGAGCCCTCTTCCACATAGTCATCGAGCGCCATGACGGCGTAGCGCGCCCGCAGGCTGGGCGTGAGCGTGCCGCGTTCGAAACTGATGTGTGTTCCAACAGTGGCCACGGGACTGAGGAAGAGTCCGTCATAGTCGGCCTCGGCGTGTTCGATCCCGCCAGCCACCGTGTTGTTCAGGACGGTGCGGTCGCTCGACTGTCGCGACCGGCCACCGTTCACCGAGAGGTTCGCAAACCAGTTCTCCCGCTCCAGTCCGGCATAGAGGCCGGCGAGGTAGTTTCTGGCATCGACCGTCTGCGAGTCGGTCTCGGTCTTGAAGCGCGCGGCGGCATAGCCGCCGAAGACGCCCAGGCGAAGACCGTCCCAGGCCTGCCCATCGACGCCGATCAGCGCGCCGCCAAGGCGCGTGTCGAAGCCCACGTCCGTTCCCCGTTCGGTCTCGGAGCCCCGCTGGCCAAGTGCCGCGGCCCAGAGCGCCATGCTCTGTTCCGGTGGCACATCGGCCACGGGATGGATGAGGCGGCCATCGGCCTGCGCCACCTGCGCCGGGCCACCCCGGCTTGCGGCCAGCCGCGCATCCACGGCATCAGCCACGGCGCGCGTGAGATCGTTCAGCCGCTCGTCCTCGGCGGCGAAGCCTGTCGGATCCACCGCGGCAATGATCGCGCCGGTGTCGACCCCGACCCCGCTACCGATGGTGATGGTCGGATCGCCGGAATAGGTGATGGCCGTGTTCAGACCCTTGCCGATGTAGAGGTCATTGCCGGACGTCATGGACAGCTTGCCCTGGATATTGCTGCCCGCCAGGATGTTCAGGGTATTGCCGGTGCCGAAGATCTCGATCGCATAGGTTCCGCCGACCACCGTGCCCCTGTTGCTGACGACGTTGCCGGTGCCAGTGGTCCCGACGCTCGGCCCCTTGATCAGGATGCCATAGCTCCCGCCCTCGATGGTTCCCGAATTGCTCACCAGATTGTCGCTGCCGCCGATCATCAGCCCGATCGAGCCTCCGCTGATGTCGCCACTGTTCGAGATCGTGGCGCTGGAGTCCGCCTCGACTCCGATCGTTCCACCGGAAATGGTCCCGCGATTGATGACGGTGCCGCTTCCCGAAATGTACACGCCCCAAGCGTTGCTCTGGATTTCGCCGCTGTTCTCGAGGCTGTTTCCGGTCCCGCTCAGCGCGACGCCATAATAGCTTCCGCCGGAGATGCTGCCGCTGTTCACCAGCTGGTTGCCATTGCCGTCGACGACGAGGCCGCTACCGCCTCCCGTGATGTCGCCGCTGTTCGAGATGAGATTGTGGTCGCCGGAGGCATAGACGCCGACATAGCCGCCGGAAATCTGACCGCTGTTGACGATCTCGTCATCGCTTCCATCGACGTAGATGCCAGCGGTATCGGCCGTGATGGTGCCCGTGTTGGTGAGGCTGGAATCAGAGTCGAAAGTGACGCCGTACCTCACGCCCTCAATCGTGCCGGCATTGACGACCAGGCCGGACTGTCCGCCATCCAGACCGCCGACGCCCCCGGTGAGCGTGCCGCTAATCAGCACCGAATTGCCGGCGCCGACCACGGCGCCATATGTGCCCGCCTGCACGCTCCCGCTGATGACGAGCGTGCTGTTGTCGGACAGTTCCACGCCGATCCGGCTGGCGTTCTTGACCGTCCCGGCGACGGTGACCGTCACGTCTTCGGCGCCAGCCGTGATGGCAAAGTCGCCGCTGACCGAGACGGTGGCGCCGGTCTCGACCGTCAGTGTGTCACCGTCAACCGCAACACTGACAGGCGACGTGACCGTGGATCCGCTCGAAATCACATAGTCTGTTGCCTGGGCCGCACCCACTGGACAGAGCAGCTGCACGGCGACGCCGGCCAGCAGGCCGAGACGGAAGAGCTTCATTCAAAACATCCCCTGGAGTGGCGCATCCACCATATTCAATCAGAGATGTTATTGATTCGACGATACAACTTCAACGTAATATATTGCAATCGTTAGCATTTCACGGCGAATGCCGTATCAGAACGCCACGTCGAGGGTCGCCCGCGCGGCGAGATCCGTGGCCGCGCCCGGCCCATAGCCAGCCTCGGCACCGAGCCCGAGGCTGAGACTGCCGGAGACGTTCCACGAAAGGTCGAAGCCGGCGAAGCCACGCCAGGACAGGCCGTCGTCGCCTGTGGTGATGTCGAGCGACGCTCCGGCAATCGCAGCCTCCACTGCCGGTCCGCCCGCAGAGGTCAGGCCCGCACCACCGTGCATGGCCAGACTGAGGCTTCCCCCCGCAACGTCCCAGGGCAACAGATCGTAACCCAGCAAGGCCCGCAGTTCCCCGAATCCGGACAGCCGCTCCTCGACCGTCATGTCGGCGGCCGAGCCATCCTCGTCGACGCCACCGATGCAGACGGCGGCGCCACGCAATTGCAGGCTGGGAGTCAGGATGCCGCCCGGCACCGCCACCGCCTTTCCCAGTGTGGCCGACGTGCCGAGAAAGCCTGCGTCATAGTCGGCCTTGGCGTACTCCACCCCGGTTGCCGACGAATTGCTCAATACCGTCCGGTCACTCGACTGCCGGGAGGCGCCAACGGTCACCGACAGGTCGAGGAACATGCCGCGCATCCTGGTCTCGCCATAGACTCCCGCGAAACCGGCCTGCGCATCGATGGCTTGTGACTCGCTGTCGAGCTGCGAGACGGCCGCGCCCACGAATGCGCCGATGCGCCAATCGCTCAGTACACGGATTTCCCGCCCCAATATCAGCCCGGCGAGCTGCGTGTCAAAAGCCATGTCAACGCCGTGCGCCGTCTGCTGCCGCGCAGCGCCGAGGGCCACTGTCCAGACCGAGGGGGCTGCGCTGCGCAGATCGCCGCGCGTTGCGCGTATGCGGCCGTCGGCCGCATCGGAGATGACCCGCGCCAGATCGTCCAGCGTATCGTCCTCGGCGGAAATCGCGGTGGGATCGACGGCGGCGACCAGCCCGCCCGTAACCGCAACGACGCCGCTTTCCGCCGTCACGCTGGGCGCACCGGTATAGGCGAAGGCCGTGTTCATGCCCTTGGCGATCACCAGCTCGTTGCCGGCATCGATGGAGAGAAGACCGACCAGGCGCGTGCCGCGGCGGAGGTCGATGGTGTTGCCGGTGCCGTTCACGGAGATCGCAAACTGGCCGCCCGAGATCCAGCCGCTGTTCGTCAGCGTGTTGCCGTCGCGCAGGTTGACGCCGCTGACCGATCCACCCGCGATCATGCCGGCATTCGCGATGATGTTCCCGTCCAGCGCCTCGAGGCCGGTGTCGCCGCTCCGGATGATGCCGGCATTGGCGATGCTGTTGTCCGATTCGAGCCACAGGCCCGGGCCGGCGACAGAGTCGATGCTGCCAGTGTTGACCAGCAGGCTGTCGTTGCCCAGGGCAATCCCGCCGGTGCCGCCCAGGATGCTGCCGCTGTTGACGACCGACTGGATGCCTTCGAAGCCGCCGACGCCGATCCCGCCGCTTTCGATGCGGCCGCTGTTCGTGAGGCGATTGTCGCCGCCTCCCAAGACGATGCCATAGCCCGTGCCGCCGGTGACGCGGCCGGTATTGGCAACATCATTGCCGTCGCCGTCGACCGTGATGCCCGACACGCCGCCCGCAATGTCACCGGTGTTGGTGATGGCATTGTCTTCGCCATAGACCGCGATCCCCGCGATGCCACCTGAAACATCGCCGCTGTTGCTCAGCGAGTTTCCGTGCCCGCGCTGACCTGCCGAACTGGATGGGTGATAGAGGTTGGGATTGCTGCCGCCGAACTGGATTGCATATCCGTCGCTCGAGATCATTCCGCTATTGTCGATGACGCTGCCGTAGAAGGCGATCAGTCCCACGCCGGTTCCCGCGATATCGCCGGTGTTGACGACCTGGTTCGACTCGATCAGCAAGACGCCGCTGCCGCGGTCGCCGAAACTGCCGTCGTCCGAGATCGTTCCGCTATTGATCAGCGTGTTCCCCGAGCCGTAGACCGCCACGCCGTTCAGCATGCTGCCGACCACGCCCGTGTTCACCAGCTTTGTCGCGGTCGCCCCGTTGTTGATCAGAATGCCTTTCACGTAACCGAAGATCGTCCCGGCGTTCGTGACCGCATTTGCCGAGTCGTCGACAAAGATTCCGTAGCCCGTATTGACGATCGAGCCGGTCGTTCCGATCGAGACGCGACTGTCTTGCCCCGTCAGGCCAATGCCAACCTGCGGTCCGGTGATCTCGCCGTTGACCGTGATCGTCTGCCCATCGGCGGTGGCGGCAATGCCATATGAATAGGTGGAGCTGATACGGCCGCCCTGCTCGACCGTGAGCGTGTCACCGTCTGCGGAGAGATATTGGTCGCCGTCGGCAGTCTGGCCGGCCGCGATCACATAGTCGGCCGCACACGCCCGACCTGCCAAGAGCATCGCCTGCGCCGAGACCGACGCCAGGAAAATCAAGCCGGATGCCTTCATTGGTCAATGACTTCAAATCGGATTCAGAACCCAGCCTCGAATCCCTTCAGCCAGTATGAATAGGCAATCCTGACATACAATTAAAACGACTATCTCTGAAAACGATTCCTCTTAAAGTTGTGTTCGGGAAAGTGAAAAAGCGGAGGACGCTGCCGCCCTCCGCTCCTGCCGTCCGTCCCGGTCGTGAAACCTATGCCTTGATCATGTAGCCGGCGCCGCGCACCGTCTGCAGGATCGGCTCCTCGAATCCCTTGTCGATCTTCGAGCGCAGCCTGGAGACATGCACGTCGATGACGTTGGTTTGCGGATCGAAGTGATAGTCCCAGACATTCTCCAGCAGCATGGTGCGGGTCACGATGTGGCCGGCGTTGCGCACCAGGTATTCCAGCAGCTTGAATTCGCGCGGCTGCAGCAGGATCGGCTTGCCGCCGCGGGTCACGGTGCGCGACAGGATGTCGATTTCGAGATCGCCCGCCCGCAGCGTCGTCTCGAAGGGCTTCTCAGTGGGCCTGCGGCCCAGGTTCTCGACGCGGGCGAGAAGCTCGGAGAAGGCATAGGGCTTGCCAAGGTAGTCGTCGCCACCGGCCCTCAGGCCCTTGACGCGCTCGTCCACGTCGCTCAGTGCACTGAGGATCAGCACCGGCGTGCGCACGCCGTCCTCGCGCAGCTTGCGGATGATGCCCAGGCCATCGAGCTTGGGCAGCATGCGATCGACGATGAGGACATCGTACAGACCCTCGGAGGCCATGTTGAGGCCCTGCTCGCCGTCGCCGGCATGATCGGCAACGTGGCCGCTCTCGGTCAGGCCCTTGACCAGCCAGTTCGCCGCTTCCTTGTCGTCTTCGATGACGAGAATACGCATGGACTGACGGCTTGAACCTGTGGCGATGGCGGACATGGATTCGAGGTCTATAGCTTGCATGTTCCGTAGCTCCTGAAAAGGGGCGGAGACCGGGTTACCTCAAGGAACCAGATGTGAGGTTCCGGTCTCCGCACTCAGATACGCGAACTCGAGCGGGGCTTGGGGGATGTGGCTCGCGTATCGGTTACTCGTGTCAGCCGGCGTTGGTCGGCAGGGCAATGAAGCGCTGGCCGTCGTTGGTCTTGACCAGCATCAGCACACGCTTCTTGCCGCTTTCCTTGATGGCGTCGCGGACGTCGGCCGGGTTGTGCACTTCCGCACCGGCCACCTCGAGGATCACGTCCCCGGGGCGAAGTCCGCGCTCGGCGGCGGCGCTGTCGGGCGCCACTTCCGTCACGCGCACGCCCGCGCCATCCTCGGCCGGAACCACCTTGAGACCCAGGGTCTTGAGGTCGGCGCCGGACTTCTCGCCGGCGGCGGCGGCCATCTTGTCGTCGGTCGGCATCACGCCGATCTTGACCGAGAGCTGCATTTCCTTGCCGTCACGGATGATGTCCATCGGCACCTCGCTCTCGGGCTTGATCTTGGCAACCTTGCGGGCCAGATCGCGCGCGTCCTTCACGTCCTCGCCGTTGATCTTGAGGATCGTGTCGCCCGACTTGAGGCCGGCGGCCAGGGCCGGAGACTTCTCGGTCACGTCGGAGACGACCGCACCCTTGGAATCCTTGAGGCCCAGGCCTTCCGCCAGGTCCTCGGTCACCGGCTGGATCTGCACGCCCAGCCAGCCGCGGGTGACAGCACCGGTCTCGCGCAGGCTGTCGATCACCGTCTGGGCGGTCGAGGCCGGGATGGCGAAGCCGATGCCGACCGAACCACCCGAAGGCGAGAAGATCGCGGTGTTGATGCCGATGACGTCGCCCTCGAGGTTGAAGGCCGGACCACCCGAGTTGCCGCGGTTGATGGCGGCGTCGATCTGCAGGAAGTCGTCATAGGGGCCCGACCCGATGTCGCGGCCGCGGGCCGAGATGATGCCCGTGGTCACGGTGCCGCCGAGGCCGAAGGGATTGCCGACAGCCATGACCCAGTCGCCGACGCGCGGCTCGGCCGAGGCGAACTTCACGGTGGCCAGCGGCTTGTCGGACTTGATCTTGATGAGGGCCAGGTCGGTCTTGGGATCGGTGCCGATCACTTCGGCGGGAAGCTCGGTGCCGTCGCGCAGCGTCACCGACACCTCGTCGGCATCCTTCACCACGTGGTTGTTGGTGACCGCATAGCCGTCGGCCGAGATCACGAAGCCGGACCCCTGGGCCATGCCCGGACCGCGAGGCTGGGGCTGGGCGCCCTGGCCTTCGCCGAACTGCTTGAAGAAGTCGCGGAACTGCTCGGGCATGCCCTCGGGCAGCTGCGGCGCTGCGCCGTCGCTGTCCTCGTCGGTGGCCGCCACGTTGGTGAACTTCACCTGGACGCTGACGACAGCCGGCATCACGCGGTCGACGAGATCACCGAAACCCTTGGTCGGGTCGATGGCCGCGGCCGTCGCGGCGTTGACCGGCGTGGACGGAAGAGCGGTCACGACAGTGGTGATCGCGGTCGCCGCCAGAAGTCCGGCGGCAACGGAGGCCAGGAACCGGGGACGGGCGCGCGTCAGTAGATTGGTCATCAGGGAATCTCCATCAAGGGTAAAACCAATGATGGGCAAGATAGGTCCGCCACCTTACAGCGGCATTTCGGACAGGTGAATCTTTGGTAATGCGCCGCGCTACTCCAGCGCCTTGCGCAATGCGTCCCGCTCGGCCTCCGTAAGCGGCTGTTCCGGAACGCTATTCTGTGAGCGTCGCCGGGACAGGAGGAGGCCCGCGGCAAGGGCCAGAACGGCGAAGGGCGTACCCCAGAGCAGGAGCGTATGGGCGCTGAGCGGCGGCTTGAGCAGCACGAATTCGCCGTAGCGGTCGACCACGTAGGACATGATCTGGTCGTCGCTCTCGCCCTTCACCAGATGCTCGCGAATCAGCGAGCGCAGGTCGTGGGCGAGCGGCGCATCCGAATCGTCGATCGACTGGTTCTGGCAGACCAGGCAGCGCAGCTGCGCCGACAGCGCCCGCGCCCGGGCCTCGAGGGCCGGATCCTTCAAGAGTTCCTGCGGCTCCAGCGCCCAGGCAGGCGCCAAGGACATGAGCAGGACCAGGAGGGCCGCCAGGCGCCTCATTCCGCGGGCACCGCCCGGGCCGAGGCGCGCGCACGCGGCGCACCGACGCGGTAGCGCCGGTCGGCCAGCGAGAAGGCGCCGCCCAGGAACATCAGCGCCGCGCCGATCCAGATCAGGTTCACCAGCGGATTGAAATAGAGGCGCATGGAGCGGCCGCCATCCGGGTTCTGGTCGCCCATCACCACATAGACGTCACCCGACAGCGCCTGGTGCAGGCCAACTTCGGTGGTCGGCATGCCCGAGGGCTTGAAGTTGCGCTTCTCGGAAACCAGCGCCGCGACCTGGCGGTCGCCGCGCGTGACGTCGAAGCGCCCGGCGGTGCCGGTGTAGTTGGGCCCGGTCAGCGGCGACTCGCCGCGGAAGGTGACGGTATAGGCGCCCACCGCTGCGGAGTCGCCGGGCTTCATGGCCACGATCACTTCCACCTTCCACAGCGAGATGGCGATGATGCCGATCACCGCGATGCCCAGTCCGCCATGCGCGAGCGCCATGCCGATGGCAGCGCGCGGCAGGCCGGTGAGCCGCTGCCAGCTCACGCCCGGCGCCACCTTGAACAGGCCGATGCGGGTGGCGATCTCGGCAACGGCGCCGAAGAACAGCCAGGCGCCCAGCGCCATGCCGAAGGGCGCAAGCCAGGGACCGCGGACGTTGTAGGCCAGCACCGCGAGACCCAGCGCGACGGCCAGTGCCAGGGCCACCCGCAGCCGGCGCAGCGCCAGACCGAGGTCGCCGCGCTTCCAGGCCAGGAAGGGCCCGACCGGCACCAGCAGCAGCAGCGGAATGATGATCGGGCCGAAGGTGAGATTGAAGTAGGGCGGCCCGACCGAGATCTTGTCGCCATTCCAGGTCTCGAGCGCCAGCGGATAGAGCGTGCCGATGAAGACGGCCAGGGCCGCCACGCAGAGCAGCAGGTTGTTGACCACGAGCCCGCCTTCGCGGCTGACTGGCGCGAAGAGTCCGCCCGCCCGCAGCGCCTGGGCGCGCCAGGTGAAGAGCGACAGCGATCCGCCGATGAAGACCATGAGGATCATCAGGATGAAGGCACCGCGCTCGGGGTCGACGGCGAAGGCATGGACCGATGTGAGCACGCCCGAGCGCACGAGAAAGGTGCCGATCAGCGACAGCGAGAAGGCCAGGATCGACAGCAGCACCGTCCAGATCTTCAGCGCGTTGCGCTTTTCCACGACGATGGCCGAATGGATCAGCGCGGTGGCCACCAGCCAGGGCATGAAACTGGCATTCTCGACCGGATCCCAGAACCACCAGCCGCCCCAGCCGAGCTCGTAGTAGGCCCACCAGGACCCCATGGCGATGCCGATGGTGAGGAACATCCAGGCTGCCAGCGTCCAGGGCCTCACCCAGCGCGCCCAGGCCGCATCGACGCGGCCTTCGATGAGGGCCGCCACCGCGAAGGAAAAGGCGATCGAGAGGCCGACATAGCCCGCATAAAGAAAGGGCGGATGGAAGGCCAGCGCCGGATCCTGCAGGATCGGGTTGAGGCCGTTGCCCTCGATGGGCGGTGGATCGAGCCTGGCGAAGGGATTGGAGGTGAGCACCAGAAACAGCAGGAAGGCGAGGCCGATCGAGCCCTGCACCGCCAGCACGCGCGACTTCAGCTCAAGCGGAAGATTGTCGCCGAAGACGGCGACCGCCGCGCCGAACAGCGCCAGGATCAGGACCCAGAGCAGCATCGAGCCCTCGTGGTTTCCCCAGACTCCCGAGATCTTGTAGATGAGCGGCTTGGCGGAGTGCGAGTTCTCGGCCACGTTGAGCAGCGAGAAGTCCGACACCACATAGGCATGGACCAGCGCGATGAAGGCGATGCCGATCAGCAGCAGCTGCAGGAGTGCCGCCGGCGCGGCACCGCGCATCAGCAGCCGGTCGCCGCGCTGGGCACCGTAGAGCGGCACCAGGAACTGGAACAGCGCCACGCCGGTTGCCAGCATCAGCGCGAAATGGCCGAGTTCGACGATCATTGCTCCGCTCCCTTGCCCAGCTTCACGCCCTTGGCCTTCAGGCTGTCGGCCAGTTCCTTGGGCATGTAGTTCTCGTCGTGCTTGGCCAGAACCGTGTCGGCCACGAAAATTCCGTCAGGGCCCACCTTGCCTTCCGCCACCACGCCCTGGCCCTCGCGGAAGAGGTCGGGAAGAATGCCGCCATAGCGCACCTTGAGGGTCGCCAGCGTGTCCGTCACCACGAATGTCGTGATGGTGCCGCCTTCCTTCTGGATGCTGCCCTCCTCCACCATGCCGCCAAGCCGGAAGCGCTGGCCCTCGGGCACCTTGCCGTCGGCAATCTCGCTCGGCGTGTGGAAGAAGACGATGGTGTCACGGAGCGCGTAGAGCACCAACCCGGCGGCCAGTCCGAGCACGGCGAGGCCACCGAGGATGAGCGAAAGGCGCTTCTGCTTGCGGGTCATTGGATCTTGAGTTCCTGTGCCAGGCCATCGAGCGCGGCCAGCGCCTCGGGATTGTCCTTGAACTGCAGCTTCGCCTGCTTGTACGCCGCCGCGGCCTTGTCGGCCTCGTTCAGCACGCTGCGTGCGCGAATGAGCCGCAGCCAGCCGTCGAGATCGTCGCCATTGGCCTTGAGGCGCTGGTCGAGGCCGTCGACCATCGAGCGTATCATGGCCTGCTGGTCATCCTTGCTCATGCCGGCCGCGGAGTCCATCTGCTCCTGGCTGAGCGCCGGCGGCTTGGCGCCGAGGTCGCGGATTTCCGCCTCCAGCATCGGCCGCCACGGCGCGTCCGCGGGCGTGTCCTTGAGAAAGGAGTCGAAGGCCGCCTTGGCTTCCGCCGACTTGCCTTCCTGCTTCAGCGCGAGTGCATCGAAGAACCGGGCCTTGGGGTTGCGCGGGTCGAGCGCCAGGGCCTCGCGCACCGACCGGTGCGCCTCGGCCGAGACCATGCCGTTGTTGGCGAAGACCAGCATCTCGGCATAGCTCGACAGAAGTTCGGCATCGGGCTTGGTGAGGCGCATGATGGTCTTGTAGGCATCCGCCGCATCGCCCCAGCGCTCGACGCGCTGGTAGGCGGGCGCCAGGACCCGCCAGCCCTGCACGTCGTCCGGCGCGCCGGCCAGATGGCGTTCAACCTTGGCGATGAGCGCATCGAAATCGCCGGTTTCAACGGCCCTGTCGATGCGCGCCTGCAGCGGCACGTCGGGAAGGCCCGGGCTGCCGATCCTGAAGTAGAGGGGATAGGCCACCAGCGGCACGATCAGCGCCGCGATCACGGCCAGGGCCGCCGGCGCGCGACGCGTGGCCGCGGCCGGACCGCCGGCGGCGGCGATCAGGCGCCGCGAGATCTCGTTGCGCGCGGCCTCCGCGTCCTTCTCCCCGATGAGGCCGCGCGCAACGTCGCGGTCGAGTTCGGACAGCTGGTCGCGGAAGACGGTGCGGTCATAGGCGCCGCGGTCGGCCGTCTCGGAGTCGCGCTCGCGCCGCAGGAGCGGCCACAGGAGCACGGCCAGGACCAGGAGCGTCAGCGCTGCGCAGAAAAGCCATATCATGATGACCTATGAGATATTCCGGGACATGGCATTGAAGCAATTCACCTTGCGGATCAAGTTTCTGGTCGCATTGTCGCATGGCGGCATTGGGGCGTCGGAAATCCCTTGGTTGGCGCAGCCGCCATTTGTTAGATAGCGGGCAATTGCAAGGAATGCACCCATGAAGCCGCGCTATTCCATCTTTTCGCTCGCGCGCAACGCGATGAACTACCACAAGGATTGGGAGCGTGCCTGGCGTTCGCCCACGCCCAGGGCCGAGTATGACGCGGTGATCGTGGGTGCCGGCGGCCATGGCCTGGCCACCGCCTACTACCTGGCCAAGAACCACAAGATGACCAACATCGCGGTGGTCGAGAAGGGCTGGCTCGGCGGCGGCAACACCGGACGGAACACCACCATCATCCGCTCCAACTACCTGCAGGACCCCTCGATCGCGATCTACGAGCTGGCCCGCTCGCTCTACGAAGGCCTGTCGCAGGATCTGAACTACAACATGATGTTCAGTCCGCGCGGCGTCATGATGCTTTGCCAGACCGAGCACGAGTTCCGCGCCTTCAAGCGCACCGCGCATGCCAATCGCCTGGCCGGACTCGACTGCCGCATGATCACCCCGGCCGAGGTCAAGGAAATCGTCCCCATCATCAATGACGATCCCGCCTGCCGCTATCCGATCCTCGGCGCCTACTACCAGCCGCGCGGCGGCACCGGCCGTCACGACGCGGTGGCCTGGGGCTATGCCCGCGGCGCCGATTCCATGGGCGTCGACATCATCCAGAACTGCGAGGTCACCGGCATCCTGCGCGACGGCGGCAAGGTCACCGGGCTCGAGACCACGCGCGGCACCATCCGCACCAAGAAGATCGGCGTGGTCACCGCGGGCCACGTCTCCACCATCATGGACATGGCGGGCGTGCGCATGCCGATCGAGAGCCAGTGCCTGCAGGCGCTCGTCTCAGAACCGATCAAGCCGGTGATCGACTGCGTGGTCATGGCCAACACCGTGCATGGCTACATCAGCCAGTCGGACAAGGGCGAACTGGTGATCGGCGGCGGCACCGATCCCTACAACAACTACTCGCAGCGCGGCTCCTTCCCGGCGCTGGAGCACACGGTCACCGCGCTGGTCGAGACCTTCCCGATCATCTCCCGCCTGCGCATGCTGAGGCTGTGGGGCGGCATCGTCGACATGACCGGCGACCGTTCGCCGATCATTTCCAAGACGCCGGTCGAGGGCCTCTACGTGAACTGCGGCTGGGGCACCGGCGGCTTCAAGGCCATTCCCGGATCCGGCTTCGTCTTCGCCGACACCATCGCCAACGACCGCCCGCATCCCATCGCCGAACCCTTCGGTCTTGACCGCTTCGTCGAGGGCCGCCTCATCGACGAGAGCGTGGCCGCCGCGGTGGCGCACTAGGAGAACCCGAGATGCTGATCGTCAAATGCCCCGTCTGCGGCGCCGAAGGCGACGAGACGGATTTCCACGCCGGAGGCCAGGCCCACATCCGCCGCCCCGCGACCACCGATCCCGCGCATGTGACCGACGAGGAGCAGCGCGACTATCTCTTCATCCGCTTCAACCCCAAGGGTCTGCATTTCGAGCGCTGGCGCTGCGACCGCGGCTGCGGCAAGTGGTTCCATGCCGCGCGCGACACCGTCACCCTCGAGTTCAAGGCCTTCTACGGCATCACCGAGCTGCCGCCGAAGGAGCTGATGGAACAGGCAAAAGGTCCGTGGGCAGACTATTTCCGCGCGCGCCTCAAGGCGGAGGCCGGCTCATGAGCAGCAAGCCCTATCGCCTGCCCGCCGGCGGCCGGCTGATCGACCGCAGCCGCAAGATCCACTTTTCCTTCGACGGCAAGCCGATGACCGGCTTTGCCGGCGACACGGTGGCCTCGGCGGTTCTCGCCAACGGACAGCGCGTCTTCGGACGCAGCTTCAAATACCACCGGCCGCGCGGCGTCGTGGGCCTCGGCGCGGAGGAGATGAATGCGCTGGTGGGCATCGGCGACGGCGCCCGCCACGAACCCAACCTGCGCGCCACGCAGGTGGAACTGCACGAGGGCCTCACCGCCGTCTCGCAGAATCGCTGGCCGTCGCTGCGCTTCGACATCGGGGCGGTCAACAACACCGTCTCGCGGCTCATTCCCGGCGGCTTCTACTACAAGACCTTCATGTGGCCGAAGAGCTTCTGGAAGCATGTCTACGAGCCCTTCATCCGCCGTGCGGCGGGCCTTGGCAAGGCGCCCGAAGGCCGCGACCCGGACAGCTACGAACAGATCCACGTCCACTGCGACGTGCTGGTGGTGGGCGGTGGCGTTGCGGGACTGGCAGCGGCCGAGGCCGCGGCGGCAACCGGCGCACGCGTCATCCTCGCCGACGAGAATCCGCGGCTTGGCGGGCTGGCCGACATTGCGGGCGGCACCATCGCGGGCGCGAGCCAGCTCGACTGGGTCGCGGCCCGGGCGGAGAGCCTTGCGGCCGCGGCCAACGTGCACGTCCTGACGCGCACCACGGTGGTGGGACACTGGCACCACAACTACGTCATGCTCTTCGAGCGCCTGGGCGACCACGATCCCGCCCTTCTCGCCGCCGGCACGCCGCGGCATCGCCTGTGGAAGGTGCGCGCCCACGACGTGATCCTGGCCAGCGGCGCCATCGAGCGCCCCATCGCCTTCGCCAACAACGACCGGCCCGGCGTCATGCTGGCATCGGCCGCGCGGGCGATGGTCGAGCGCTATGGCGTGTCGCCCGGATCCTCGGGCGTCGTATTCACCAACAACGACGATGCCTATCACACCGCGCTGGTGCTGAAGGCCGCCGGCATCGGCGTCCGCGTGGTCGACTCGCGCGGCCGCGCCGAAGGCGCGCTGCCGCAGAAGGCGCGCGAGGCCGGCATCGAGGTCGATGCCAGCTCGGTCATTTCCGCGGTCAACAGCTCCTTCGGCGGACTCGACATCGACAGCGTCAAGGTCGCGGCCTACCGCAAGGGCCAGGGCCGGGTGATCAAGGAAAAGAAGGTCGACTGCGATTTCGTGGCCATGTCGGGCGGCTGGAACCCCGTCCTGCACCTGTGGTGCCACAATGGCGGCAAGATCCGCTTCGACGACCAGCTGCAGGCGTTCCGGCCCGACCGCCATCACGACCGAATCGCGGCGGTGGGCGCTGCCAACGGCACCTTCGCGCTCGACGCGATCCTGGCCGAGGCCCATGCAGCGGGCGAAGCCGCCGCGAAGTCCGCGCTGCCCAAGGCCAGGAGCCCGAAGCTGAAGCCGCCCGCGGCGGTGCAGGCCACGCAGGCGCCGCTCGAGCCCCTGTGGTTCGCTCCGGCCACCGGCAAGTACAACGAAGGCAACAAGCACTTCATCGACTTCCAGAACGACGTGACCGCTGCCGACCTGGAACTGGCCCAGCGCGAGGGCTACGAGTCGGTGGAGCACACCAAGCGCTACACCACCTTCGGCATGGCCACCGACCAGGGCAAGACCTCAAACATCAACGGCCTCGGCGTGTTGTCGGAGGCCACTGGCAAGCCCATTCCCGAGATCGGCATCACCACCTTCCGGCCGCCCTATACGCCCTTCTCCTTCGGCTCCATCGCCGGCGCGCTCACGCGGGACCTGTTCCTGCCCATCCGCCGCACGCCGATCTACCAGTGGCATGTCGACCACGGCGCGGTCTTCGAACCGGTAGGCCAGTGGCGGCGCGCCTACACCTACCCGCGGTCGGGAGAAGACAAGCAGGCATCGATCAGGCGCGAAATCCTCTGCGTGCGGAACAACGTGGGCCTGCTCGACGCCTCGACCCTCGGCAAGATCGAAATCAAGGGCCCCGATGCGGCCGTGTTCCTCGACCGCATGTACACCAACATGTTCTCGACGCTGAAGGTCGGCAAGTGCCGCTACGGCCTGATGATGAACGAACTGGGTTTCCTCACCGACGACGGTGTCACGGTGCGCCTCGCGGAGGATCATTTCCTCATGCACACGACCTCGGGCGGAGCCGACCGGATCGCCGCCTGGCTCGAGGAGTGGTTGCAGACGGAGTGGACCCAGTACAAGGTCTTCGTGACGCCGGTGACAGAGCAGTGGGCGCAGTTCGCCATCGCGGGGCCGAAGGCGCGCGACGTTCTGGCTAGGCTCGAGCCTTCCTTCGACATCTCGCACGAGGCCCTGCCCCATATGTCCTTCGTCGAGGGCAAGCTCGGACAGTATCCCGTGCGGCTCTTCCGCATCAGCTTCTCGGGCGAACTGTCCTATGAGGTGGCAACGCCCGCAAATCTCGGTCGCGGATTGTGGGACGCCATCGTGGCGGCGGGCGCGGAACATGGCCTCGAACCCTATGGCACCGAGGCCCTACACGTGCTGCGCGCCGAGAAGGGCTACATCGTGATCGGCGACGAGACCGACGGCACCACAACCCCCATCGATGTCGGCCTGGAAGGACTCGTGTCCAAGAAGAAGGCCGACTTCATCGGCAAGCGGTCGCTGGAACAGTCCTATCTGAAGGGCCCGAACCGCAAGCAGCTGGTGGGCCTGCTCACCGAGGATCCGAACGAGGTCCTGCCCGACGGCGCCTATGCGGTGAAGGCGGTGAAGGACAAGCCGCCCATGGAGATGATCGGACAGGTCACCTCCACCTACCTGTCGCCCACGCTTGGCCGCTCCATCGCCATGGCGCTGATCGAGAATGGCCGCGCCCGCATGGGCGAAACGCTCTCCTTCCCGCTGGAAGGCAACAAGGTGGTGCGGGCCAAGATCGTCGATCCGGTCTTCTATGACAAGGAAGGATCCAAGCTGAATGTCTGAGATCTCCTATCAGTCTCCGCTCGCGGGCGTCGCGGCGCCGGAAGGCCTCGCGATCAGCATCCGCGAGATCCCCGACCGCGGCATGATCGACCTGCGTGGTCTCGCCTCCGACCGGAAGTTCATGGCGGCGGCCAAGGAGGTGCTGGGCGTCGACCTGCCGAAGCAACCCCGCACCTCGGTGGCCTGGGGCGACATCAAGCTGCTGTGGCTGTCGATCGACCAGTGGCTGATCCTCTGTCCGCGCGCCAGGGTGGCCGGGCTGCTGGCGGACCTGCGCAAGGCCCTGGCCGGCATCCATTCCCTCGCCGTCGACGTCTCCGACATGCGCGCGGTCATCCGTCTCGAGGGCGAAGGCTGCCGCGAGATCCTGATGAAGGGCACCTCGCTCGATCTGCTCACCGGCTTTGAACCCGGCACGGCCCGGCGCATGCGCTTCGCCGAGATCGCGGCCCTGCTCAATGTGGTCGAGGACGAGGTCTTCGACGTCTACGTCTTCAGGTCCTATGCCAGGTATGCCTGGGACTTCCTCTGCGCCACGGCGCGCGAGTCGGCCCGGGTGAAGCTCTTCGGCGTCCAGTCGCCTGCCGTCTGAGGCCCGGTTGCGCCGCGCGGGCGCCTTGACCATACTCCCTGCGCATGGAAAGACGAGTCACGCTCACGCGCCGCCGCGTTCTTGGCCTGACGGCTGCCGCAGCCTTTCTGCCGCGCCGGGCCTTGGCCCAATCCACGCCTGACACGCTCTTTCGCAACGTGCGGATCTTCGACGGGCTGGCGCCATCGCTCTCGCCATCGCGAAACCTGCTGGTACGCGGCAATGTGATTTCCGAAATCTCCGGAGCCGAGATCGCCGGCGTCGCGCCCGATGCGCGTGTCATCGACGGCGGCGGCAGGACGCTCATGCCCGGCCTCATCGACGCCCATGTGCACATGGCCATGTCGACCCTGCCCATCGCGCTCATGATGACCGCCGACCCCACCTACGCCATGCTGCGCACCGGCCAGGCCGCTTCAGAGATGCTGCAGCGCGGCTTCACCGCGGTACGCGACGTTGGCGGGCCGACCTTCGGCCTGAAGCGCGCCATCGACGAAGGCTTTGTCGACGGCCCGCGCATCTGGCCCTCCGGCGCCACGATTTCCCAGACCTCGGGCCACGGTGACTTCCGCATCGTGTCGGATCTGCCGCGATCCGACGCCGCTCCGCTGCACGCATCCGAACGCTATGGCTATACCGCGGTGGCCGATGGCGTGCCCGAGGTGCTGCGGCGGGTGCGCGAACAGCTGATGCAGGGCGCAAGCCAGATCAAGCTGATGGCGGGAGGCGGGGCATCGTCGAACTACGACCCGCTCGACGTCACGCAGTATACGGAGGATGAGATGCGGGCGGCCGTCGAGGCGGCGCGCAACTGGGGCACCTATGTGACGGTGCATGCCTATACGCCCGATGCGGTGCAGTCCGCGATGCGCGCCGGCGTGCGCTGCATCGAGCATGGCCAGCTGCTCGACGAGGCGACCGTGCGCCTGATGGCCGAGAAGGACCTGTGGTGGAGCCTCCAGCCCTTCACTGACGACGAGCCCTCGCCATTTCCCGAAGGCTCGCCCAACAGGCTCAAGCAGCAGCAAGTCTATGCGGGAACCGACACGGCCTATGCCCTGGCAAAGAAACACGGGATCAAGGTTGCCTGGGGCACGGATATCCTCTTCGACCAGAAGAAGGCCGCGCGACAGGGGCACTTCATCTCGAAGATGACACGGTGGTACGATCCATCCGAGGTGCTGCGCATGGTGACCTCCACCAACGCGCAGCTGCTGGCCTTGTCCGGACCTCGCAACCCCTATCCGGGAAAACTGGGCCTGGTCACGCAGGGTGCCCTGGCCGACCTGCTGCTGGTCAATGGCGATCCTCTCGCCGACCTCGCGCTGTTCGAGGATCCGCAGGCCACGCTCGCCGTCATCATGAAGGACGGCAGGATCTACAAGAACACGCTGGCCTGATTGCGCCACGATAGGGGAACCCCTCCGCGCGGGGAATGCGCGGAGGGGTTTGTCATTGGTAACTGGCCTACTGGCCTTCCTTCATGCCGCCCGGCTGCTTGATGCTGCAGCTCGCCTTGAGCGGCGCGAAGTTGCTCTCGGCGCCGGCCGAGCCGGGGATCACGATGGCGTAGGCCTGGTTCACCGGTCCGGTGATCTCGATCTTCTTGGTATAGGTGGCCATGTAGCCGTTGCCCGACTTGACCGCCGTGGCGAAGATCATGGCGCCAACCGGCCCGTCCTTGCGCATGATGCGGAAGCCGATCTTGCCCGCCTTGTTGGTCCTGATCCAGGCCGTCATGCTTGCGGTCGTCGGACACAGCTTGGTCTTGGGGCCCTTGATGCCGATCTGCGACGAGAGCGCCTTCATCGGCACGTCGGGCGGCGTCGCCATGCCGCCATTGCCGCCCGTCTGGATCTTGCAGGGCACGTTCAGACGCTCCCAGTCCGAGATGATGCCCTTGCCGACGACCTCGACCATGTATTTGGTATCCGTCGCCTTCTCGATCTTCACTTCCTGGTTATGCGACGCGACGAACTGGCCATTGGGCCGCTTCTTCGCGGTAACGGTGATCGGGCTGGACTTGCCGCCCCCGGCCTGGCGATAGATGAAGGTCACCTTTCCGGCCATGTTGGTCACGAAACGGGCCTTGAGAAGCGCCGTGTTGGGGCAGACATTGGACTTCGGCTCCTGCGCCGTGAGCAGCGCCGACTTGACGGCGAAGGCGGCGGCAAGATCGTCGGCGCCGGCCTGCGGTCCTGCGTCCGGCACGCCCACGCATTTCACCGTGATCGGAAAGCTGCCGTAGCCTTCGCGCTTCAATTCCGAAAGACCGTCGTCCCAGGCGCGGCCGATCAGCGTGACATCCGTCGTGATCCCGACAAGGTGGTCCTGATGGATGCCCTTGCCACTCTGCAGCTTGCCATTGCAGGCCCCCACCGCCGTGATCGCCGCGATGGCCAGGTTGTTGGTATGGGATTCGAACGACACGTCCGTCTTGAATGACTTGGGCTGGCCGTGAATGCTCTTGTCGATCAGGCCCACCCCGCTATGCGCGAGCGAGTAGCCGGAGAGGCGCCCCTTCTCCATCTCAATGTCGACCTTGCCAGAGAGCAGCAGCTTCTGGGGCTTGATCTTGCTCCACTTCTTCCCGTCTTCCGACTCGACGACGATGACCGGCGGAATGCCCGTCGGCTGGAGCGTGATGTGATCGAAGACAGGCTTGGGAGCGGCCAGGGCCGCTGTACTTCCGACAGCAAGGGCGGCGGATGCGACAATGCAAAGCGAGCTGAAGCGGATCATCGGGTGTCTCCTCGACATGTGTTGCCCTCTCGTCGTGATGGCAACACTAGACGCCCGTTCCTGAACCCGGCCGGTCCGGCCTGTTCATCAAGGGTTTATGTTCTGGAAGGCCTCCGGCCCCATCCGGCGGTCATGGCCAGAGGCCTCGCACCGCGGCTGCGCGTCAGGCCTGCTTCGTGGCCAGCCAGTCGAACAGCTTGTCGAAGCCGCCGAAGGGATAGAGATGCGGTCCGGCGATGCCAAGCTCGGGACGCTTCACGTGGAGGTCGGCAAGGCCCTGCACGAAATCGTCGGGCGTATTGACGGTGAGCAGCTTGGTGATGTTCATCGCCTGCTTGCGGATGAAGCGCGCGGAATTGCCCACGCCGCACATGGCGGCATACTTGACCAGTGTCTTGATCGTGGCGGGGCCCGGCACGCCCACATGGATCGGCAGCTCGATGCCCTCGGCCCGCAGCGTCCTGGCCCACTGGGCCACGGGCTCGGACTCGAACAGGAACTGGGTGGCGATGAAGCCCTCGATGCCGTTGGCCTTGAGGTAGGCCTGCTTGTCCTTCAACGCCTTGAGCAGGACGGCCTCGCCGTGGATCTTGGTGATGTCGGGATTGCCTTCGGGATGGCCCGCGATGCCGAGCCGGGCGATGCCGTTGGCCTGGAACACGCCGGTCTCGAGCAGCTGGATCGCCGCGTCGTAGGCGCCAATGGGCTGCGGCGCGCCGCCGCCCAGCACCAGCATTTCGGTGACTCCGGCGCCGGCCAGGGCGGAAACCCGCGACCTGAGGTCCTCGGCGTCGCGCACAAAGCGTGCCGGCACATGCGGAACCGCCTGGAAACCCGCCGCCTTCAGCTGGCGGGCGGCTTCGAGCTGCACCGCCACGTCGGCCGGATCGATGAGCGCGATGAAGACCTTGGTGCCCGGCGCCAAGCGCTGCTTCAGCAGCGGCAGCTTCTCGATCTGCTTGCCGGTGATCTCGATGGAGGTGTTGCGCAGGAAGACGTGCAGGGGATCGAGGCTCATCGCGGCGGCTGTCTGGCTGGAGGAAAAGGGAGCGTTCATGCTGGCGGTCCGGTTAACTGCCTGACATTGCAATGGCGGCCCCTGCCCTGCGCCGGATTTTGCGACAGGGCCGTTTCCGAATGCGACCCCGGGGGGAGCACCCATCCGTGTCGTTTCTGGCCTGCGGCATGACGCGGATGGACAAAGTTCGAAAATTGGACGAGAAAGGCCGGAACAGGAGTTCCTCGCCATGTTCGGCGACAAGCCCAAACAATTGCCGCATCATTTCGCGCTGGTGATGGTGCCGGAATTCACCATGATGCCGGTGACCTCCGCCATTGAGCCGCTGCGCATCGCCAACCGCCTGTCCGAGAAGACGCTTTACCGCTGGACCATGCATTCGGTCGACGGCAAGCCGGTGGCGGCGTCCAACGGCATCCTCGCCATGGTCGAGGGCGATCTCGCCAGCGTGCCCGAGTCGGCCACCGTCATCATCTGCGGCGGCCTCAACATCCAGCGCCATTCCGACAAGCGGCTGGTGGCCTGGCTGCGCAAGATCGCGCGCAAGGGCTCGGACATCGGTGCGGTCTGCACCGGCGCCCACATCCTCGCCGAAGCGGGCCTGCTCGACGGCTATCGCTGCACCATCCACTGGGAGAACCTGCCCGGCTTCTCCGAGGCCTTCCCCGAGATCGACGCCACCGGCGGCCTGTTCGAGATCGACCGCGACCGCTTCACCAGCGCCGGCGGCACCACCGCGCTCGACATGATGCTGACGCTGATCGCCAGCCAGCACGGGCCGGAGCTGGCCTCGTCGGTGGCGGAGGGCATCCTGCATGCGCCGATCCGGCACCACAGCGAGCACCAGCGCATGTCGCTGCCGGCGCGCATCGGCGCCAGGCATCCGAAGCTCGTCGGCATCATCGAGGAGATGGAGAAGAATCTGGAGGAACCGCTGTCGCCCAGCCTGCTGGCGAGGCAGGCGGGACTGTCGACCCGCCAGCTCGAGCGCCTGTTCCGGCGCTACCTCGACCGCTCGCCCAAGCGCTACTATCTCGAGCTGCGCCTGAAGAAGGCGCGCTCTCTGCTGCTGCAGACGGACATGTCGGTGATCAACGTGGCGCTGGCCTGCGGCTTCTCCTCGCCGTCGCATTTCTCCAAATGCTACCGGGCCTTCTACGGGCGGACACCCTATCGCGAACGCGGCATCCCGGTCATCGAGGCGGCCGAGCACGCCTGAAAAGCTCGAGGGCGAGCCGTTTCCGGCTCGCCCTAGCAACATTCAGATCCCGGACCGGGGGCGACCAGCGGGATCCGACATGCCATCTCTAATTGCTACAACTTACTCCTGTAAGGTCCAGCATGCACCTTAATATAAATCCATCAGCAACCGGCATGAACAGATTTCCGTTTTCGTTTTTTAAATCAGTGACTTGAAGATCAGGCAGTGGCAGGCAGAATCAGCCTGACCCGCAGGCCGCCGGCGGGCGCGTCATCCAGTTCAATGGTTCCGCCATACATGCCGGCTGTTTCCTTGACGATCGACAGGCCCAGGCCGGAGCCGGGCTTGGTCTCGTCCAGGCGCTGCCCGCGCTTCAGCGCATCGGCCCGGCGTTCGGCCGGAAGGCCTGGACCATCATCGTCCACGTCGAGGGTGAGCCAGCTGCGCCCCTGCTCCGTCCCGCGTCCCCCGGCCTGGGCACGGACCACCACCCGCTGGCGCGCCCACTTGCAGGCATTGTCCATGAGATTGCCGGCCATCTCCTCGAAGTCCTGGCGTTCGCCGCGGAACTTCAGCGTCGCGTCGCAGTCGACCGACAGGCTCAGGCCCTTGTCGCGATGAATGCGTTCCAGCGTGCGCGCCAGCCCATCCAGCACCGGACGAACTTCGGTCACCGCGCCCAGGCCATGGGCCCGCGCGGCACGCCGGGCGCGGTCGAGATAGAGGCTCACATGATCGCGCATCACCTGGGTCTGTTCCACCACCTTCCCGGCCAGGACGCCTTCGTGGACCGCCGCCTCGTTGGTCAGCACGCTCAGGGGCGTCTTCAGCGCATGGGCGAGATTGCCGACCTGGGTGCGCGCCCGCTCGATGATCTCGGTGTTGGACTTGATCAGCAGGTTGAGTTCGTCTGCCACCGGCTGGATTTCCGCCGGGAAGCTGCCTTCCAGCCGGTCGGTCCGGCCCTCGCGGATGGCGGTGAGACTGGCCTGCAGCCGTTTCAGCGGCCTGAGACCGAACATCACCTGCAGCAGCACCGCCACCAGCAGGCCGAGACCCAGCAGGGCGAGAACCGCGAAGAGCGTGCGGCGGAAGGCGTCGATCTCGCTCTTCAGCTCGTCGAAGTTGCCCGCGACGAGGAACGAATAGGTCCTGTCGTTGTCGCCCAGCTTGAAGTTCTGCTGGATGATCCGCAGCCGCGTGCCCTTCACGTCGGTCATGTAGAAGCTGGCGATGCCGTCGGGCCGGCGTCGTGCCAACAGGCCGCCGTCGGGCGTGAGGCGCTGCTCCAGGAGCGAGGCCGAGGCGAGGCTGGGCTTGCCCGGATCGCCCGCCACCTGGACCTGCCAGTACCATCCCGACAGGGGCAGGCTGAAGCGCGTGTCGGCCAGAGCCTTGACCAGCACCGGATTGCCGTCCGGTCCCGGCTCGACATTGGCGAGGAGTCCATCCATCACCGCCTGCAGGCGCTGGTCGAAGTTCCGCTCCAGCGCCTGCTGGAACAGGGCCGCAAGGAGGACGGCGGCTGAAACCAGCAACACGATGCTGACGGCGGCGGAAGAGAGGATCAGCCGGGACGAGAGCGACCTAAGCCGCATTATCCGGCTCGGAGACGCAATAGCCCATCCCGCGGATGGTGTGCAGCACGTCGGCGCCCAGCTTCTTGCGCAGGCGGCCGACGAAGACCTCGATGGTGTTGGAGTCGCGGTCGAAGTCCTGGTCGTAGAGATGCTCGACCAGCTCGGTGCGCGAGATCACCTTGCCCTTGTGGTGCATGAGATAGGCCAGCAGCCGGAACTCGAGCGAGGTCAGCTTCACGGCCGAGCCGTTCACGGTGACGCGGGCGCTCTTGGTGTCGAGCTGCACGGGTCCGCAAGACAGTTCGCTCGTGGCATGGCCGGCGCTGCGCCGCAGAAGGGCGCGGACCCGGGCGAGAACCTCTTCCATGTGAAACGGCTTGGGCACGTAGTCGTCGGCGCCGGCATCGAAGCCTGCCACCTTGTCGCTCCAGCGATCGCGGGCGGTGAGGATGAGCACCGGCATCTTCTTGCCGGCGCGCCGCCACTTCTCGAGAACGCTGACGCCGTCGAGCACCGGAAGGCCGAGGTCGAGAATCACCGTGTCGTAGGGCTCGGTGTCGCCCAGGAAGTGCCCGTCCTCGCCGTTGGCGGCGCTGTCGACCACATAGCCGGCATCCTGCAGGGCCGAGACCAGCTGCCGGTTGAGATCGGGATCATCCTCGACGACCAGTATCCGCATGCCCGCTGCGCGCTCCTTGGCTGTTCAGGGCGAGACTGCGCCAGTGATGGCGTCGACCCGCACGACCCGCACCTTATTACCGGTCTTCAGCTTCACAAGATAGTTCTTGCCGCGCAGCTGCACGTCCAGCGGCGTTCCGTCGGGCACGACACTCAGGGCCTGGTTCACCGCGGCCGACGGCGGTATCACCGCGCCATCGGCATTCTGGGCAAGCAACATCCTGACCCGGGCGCCGGCATGTGCCTCCACCGGCGGCCCGGCAAGCACCGCCAGGGCAAGTACAAGTATGGTCAAACAGCGGTGCATGGATCTCCTCGGGACTCTCCGCTTCTAGGCCCGGCAAGCTGAACTGCAGATGAATGCCTGGCCGCGCATCACTTGCGGCCGGGCCTTGCCGCGGATCCTGCCGCGAAAATGGCCGTTGCCACCTTCTCCAGCGAGCGCCCGCCAACATAGCCGCCCACCCCGAGGCTGAGGAAATCCCAGAAGCCCGGAGGCAGAAGGTTCCAGCGCGGCTCGAAGCGCAAGGGCGTTCCCGCGACAAGATCGGCCAGCGGCAGCAGCAGTCCGACGATCATGAGGAAACCCATCAGCATGAGCATCAGCACGGGACGCCAGCTCCGTGTCAGCCAGTGCTCCGACCTGACCTCGGCCATCACCACGCCGGCGCCGAGTTCAGCCGACTTGGACAGCTGGCTCAGCACCTGCTGTTCCAGTTCGGCTGCCAGCTTGCGGCGCAGTTCGAGGTCGGACACATAGGCGTCCAGCACCTTTGCGATGGGACCATTGACGAGGCTCGCGGCCATCTGGCCGATCATGGCAAACGGCAGAGTCATGACAGTTCCTCCTTGATCGGCCTGCGCTTCCGCGCGCGCAGGATGCGCCATCCGGCAAACGCAGCCGCTGCCGCGAACAGCAGGGCAAGGATCCAGCTCTCGTGCGGACCAGCGACGATCGCGGCGGCAGCAGACAGCAGCGACGCAAGTGCCGCAGCAGCCGTTGCGCGTGGTCGCCGTGATGCGCGGTCGGGCACCGTCATCGGACTGGCAGAGGGCGCCTGACCGCTGAACATCGCCGCCTCGGCGGCGCGCCGCCGGGCCAGGCCTGGCAGGACCTGGCCATCCGCCTTGGTCCACATCTGCATGCGGCGCGGCACATCGGCGAAATCGCCCGCGTTCACCGCGCGCAGGACCGAGGACGCGCGGAAGCTTCCGAGGCCGACATTGTAGGCAAAGCTGACCAGCGCCGAGAACTGCGCGTCGGTCAGCTCGCGCGCCAGGCATCGCCTTACGCCGGCCGCGAAGCGGGCCACATCGCGGCGCAGGATTGCTTCGGCCTCGGCTTCGCTCAGTACCATGCCGCGCGTCACCGTTGGCGGACCCGCCATTGCCGTGTGACCGTAGCCGATGGTCCAGATCCCGGCCGGGCAGCGATAGGCCCTGGCCCGGAACCCCTCGAAACGCTTGATCAGGGCCAGGCCCTCGGCGCTCTGCTGCATCGGAATCCTCCGTCGGCAGACGATCTCGTCAGCTTCGCGGCAACGGGATGAAAGGCAGAAGGCGCGCGATGGCAGCACCCAGCGTGGCCGACAGCCCCACGATGATGGTCAGCGTGCGCCAGCCGCCGCGTGCCGTGACCAGCGCGTCGCGGATCTCGCGCACGTCGCTGCGGATGACGTGAATCTCGTGTTCCACCATCTTCATGCGCGCATCGAGCGCGCCCACATCGCGTTCCAGGCTCACGCTCCGTCCTCCCGTCAGCCGATGCGCAGGGCGGTCAGCATGGTGGCATTGGCCCCGCTGGCATTGGCTGGCGCCGCGGCCTTCATCGCACCCGCGACGACGCTCGCCGCCATCTGTCCCTTGAGGGTGGTCGACCCGGCGAGCGTCACCATCGCGGTCATGGCAAGACCCAGCGCCTCGCCCGTCGCGGCCGGATGGCTGGCGGCCTGGCTGGCATGATGCGTGGTGCCATCGCTGATCCGCGCCGTCACGGTTGCCGCGAGCGCGGCACTGCTGGCATAGCTTGCATGGAAGTTGACCAGCCACGTGCCAGCATCCAGCGCCAGCGACGGGCCGTCGAAGAACTGATTGGCCGTGCCCAGCGCCACGTCCGCCGAAAGCGCCGCCGCCGCATGCATCAGATTGGGCCGCGCGCCGGCCGGAAAGGTCACGACGCCCGAGGCCCCGTCGATCTGCAGCGCCTCGAACCAGCTGCCGCCATCGGCGCTCACCTTGATGCGAAAGTCGTCATCGCCGGCCAGGCCCATCTCGGCGCGGCCGGAATAGCCGGTCTGGAACAGCAGCGATCCGGTATTGCCGGCCGCCTCCTTGTTCAGGGTCATGCGGTGGTCGCCGCTCTCGTGGGTGAACAGGGAGCTGGACGATCGCACGATGAGGCGGTTCCAGCCATCTGCCGTGGCGTTGATCCCCAGATGCACCATGTCGCTCAGCGCGTCGATGTCCTGCAGGTCGCGCCAGCCGGTGCCGTCATGAAGAAGGAACAGTGATTCCGCCGCCACCCACATGCGCCAGCCCAGGGCCGGCGTCAGGAAGCGCCAGGCCTGCGCCGCATAGAGGGCCACGTCGCCTTCATGTCCGGCCCAGTCGCCGGAGGCGCCGGCGGCAACCAGATAGCGGGCGCCCTCCGCGGGAGAACCAGGCGGTGCCGCCAGGGTCCGGCTGGCGACCGCCAGCTGCAAGACGCCATCGATCAGCAGCAGCGCCTCGTTGTGCGTCACATGCTTCTGCGCCTGCGCGGATTCGAGCAGCGGCAGGCCGATCAGGGTGGTCTCAGACATTGAGGATCCTTTCCAGGGTCGCACCGCGGCCATAGCTGGCGCTCACCTGCGCGATGCGCAGGCCGAGCGACTCCGGCATGGCGCCGAAGTCGGCGGTGATGTCCGCGGCGGCATAGCGGTACCAGGCTTGCGAGCTCGCGGCGGAGCGCTTCAGCGTGTCGCCGCTGCGAATTTCGATCACGTAGGATTCGCTGTCCTCGCCCAGCGGCACCTCGGCCAGATCCCAGCTGTCGCCATCGGTCCGCGTGCGCCGCGTCCAGCTGATGATCAGGTCGGCGCCGTCGCGCCGCAGAGAGGAGTGGCAGGGCGCCATGGGGCGCAGCCCCAGCATCTTGCCCGATTGCGTCAGCGAGACATGGCGCCGGCTGGCGTCATAGGCGGCGGGGCCGATGCGCCATGTCACCGCCAGGCCCGCCTCCTGCAGCGCGAGTTCGGGCTGCACCACGGCGGCGTTGAGCAGGACGAAGCGCGAACCGGCCGCCCGGCTTGCGAGCATCTCCGGGGCCGAGCCCGACTGGCCGCGCAGCAGTGTCGAAATCCGATAGGTATCGGCATCGACCAGCTCGGCGCCGGCGAACTGCACGATCTCCCAGCCCGTGGCGGCATCGCCGACGGCCGCGATGTTGCCGCCGTCCAGAACCTCGCTCTCGTCCAGGGCGGCCAGGGCGCCGCTGTCCAGCTTCACGCGAAACGCGTTGGCGCGGTCGAAGACATGCAGGGGTCCGGCCGCCAGCGGATCGATCAGCCGTCCCTTGGTCGCCGGCGCCGTCATTGTCCGGTTCAGCTCGTAGCTGTCGCTGCCGCGTCCGCGATAGACCGCGAGCGTACCGGGCCATGGGCTGGCGGAGGCCGCAAGCCACGGTGCATGGGCATCGGCACCGTCCGAGGCGATGGGGAGATCCATCACCAGCGCGTCGGGCGCGCCATAGACCTGGACGACCACCACGGCGGCGGCGCGCGGCGGGGCGTCGGCGGGCTGGTAGATGCTGGAGTCGAAGCTCCGTGCACGGATCTTGCGCCAGCCGCCATCGGCGATTTCCTCGATGCGGAAACTGCCCTGCTCGGTAACAAGAATGTCTCCGGGTTCCAGCGCCGCGTGCCGAAGGCCCAGCCCGCAGGACAGGCGCTCGCGGCCGACCCAGCTGTCGTGCAGTGCGGCTTCCGCCGTCTGTTGGGCCACCGCCTGCTCGATGGCCGCGGGCAAGGCGAGAGAGGTTTCTCCGGCGCTCCGCCCCGACAGCCGTCGCGCCTCGACGGCGGCGGTACGATAGTCCAGACCCGACTCGATGTAGGACAGGCGCAGCGCGGCTGGCAGTTCCGTCTCCTGCGCCCGCGTTACCTGAAAGAGCGGCGCCGTGGGCTCCTCCTCGACCAGTGCGTCCACGCTGACCGGCAGGGCTACGGCCCTACGGCGCATGCGGAAGTGGAGCCGTCCATCGCTCTCCACCACATCGATGCCGAGCCCGGTCAGCAATCCCTCAAGCGCGTCGCGCGCCGACATGGCCCGGTCGATGAGGAAGCCATCGACGAGCCCCTCCACATTGTTCACGTCGACATCGCTCATGCCATAGGCCGCGCAGACGCCCGCAATCAGCTGGTCGACCGGCACGGCGGCCAGCCGCCCGTTCAGCCAGTGGCCGCGCGCATAGTTTCCGCCGTCGGCCCAGGTCTCGCTGTCGGCCGGGAACCAGGGATAGGGCCTCGCATCCCAGGCCCAGAGGAAGATTCGATCGGCCGCGACCATGGGCGCGCCGGTGACGGCGGAGACCGGGTTATGGTCGCCAGGCCGGCTCCAGTGATCGAGCAGCGCCGCCAGGGTGCGATACTGCATCAGGTCGTCGCGCCGCCCATCGGAAAAATAGGGCCTGAGGTCCTCCGAGGACTTGGCGTCGGTGAAGGCGTTGGGCTGGTTGGCACCCTTGTCGATCGCCGGACATCCGGCCTCGGTGAACCAGATGGGCTTCGACTGCGGCACCCAGGCCGTCGGTTCCGCCAGCTCCACGCCGTCGCGCCGTTCGTAGTGCGGATTGGACCACCAGCCGACCAGATCCTTGCAGCGGAAGACCCAGGGCTTGCCATGGGCCGCGTCCGCGATCGGACTGCGCAGCTGCGCGATGCGGGCCGCCTCGTCGGCGTAGTACCAGTCAAAGTCCTCGCCACCGCCGATGTTCGACTGCAGATAGGCAAGGTCGTAGGGCGAGTCATGGCCGGCCAGGCGGTCGAGGTGGCCGTCGCCGTCGCGCCAGTCGGCCAGCGGCATATAGTTGTCGATGCCGATCACATCGATGGCGGATGAACTCCACAGCGCATCCAGCGGGAAGTGCAGATCGCCGCTGCCGTCTGCCGGCTGATCGGCGCCATATTCGCTCCAGTCGGCCGCGTAGGAAATCTTCGCATCCGGCAGGATGGCCTTGACCTCCGCGGCGAGCGTGGCGAGGGCGGCGACGAAGGGAAAGCCGCCGTCGCCATCGCGCAGACGCGTGAGGCCGCGCAGCTCGCTGCCGATGAGGAACGCCTCGACCCCGCCTGCCGCCGCGCAGAGATGCGCATAGTGCAGGACCATGCGGCGATAGCTCCATTCCTCGGGGCCGTCATAGGCGACGCTTGATCCGTGCACGGAAAAATCGGACGGAGCGGCCGTGCCCACGAAGCCTGCCACCTCTTCGGCGCAGGCCGCGGTGCCGTCGGGCGAGCCGGCGAGACCCGGCGCAATGCTGCAGGTGATGCGCCCGCGCCAGGGATAGGCGCCCTGCTCTGCCGCGCCATGGGGATCGGCAAGCCCGTTCGCCTCCGGGATGTCCATCAGCACGAAGGGATAGAAGACCGGCTTCAGTCCGCGCGCGCGCAGGTCCTGGATGGCGCGCACCACCGAGGCATCGGACGGCGTGCCGCCATAGGCCGCGGCGCCATCGTAGCGGCTCACCACATGCGCCGTCGCCCGGCCGGCGCTGGCCACCGACCAGGTCTCGCCATCCGTCTGCTTGGACGCATCTTCCACGCCGGGCCGGATGGAACACGTGCCGCAGCGCAGATCGGTGCCGAACCAGGCGACGACGAGGGCCGCCGCCTCGAGGTTGCGGCAGGTCGCGGTCAGGTCGTCGACCGACACGCTCCAGTCGCTGCGCAGCGCCGAGGCATGGGCGTTGTCGGACTCTGTCTGGCCCGGGCCGGTCCTGCGCGTGACGATCTCGGTGTCGTAGCCGAACTCGGTGCTGCCGGGGATGATGTTCACCGCCGTGACGGCGGAACTCAGCCCGCCGGCCCCGCGGATCACCTCGAAGGAGAGCTGCGGCAGGCGGTTGCCGAAATCCGCCAGCGGCATCCGCTCGAAGACCACATAGGCGGTGCCACGATAGGCCGGGGCATTGTCCGCGCCTTCCTTGGCCACGATCAGGCTGTCGGGCTCCTGCGTTTCGCTGCCGGGATGGACGCGATAGGTGAGCTCGGACAGGTCGAAGGACTTGCCGTCGGCCCAGACCCGGCCGATGCGGTCGATCTCGCCCTCGCACAGCGCCACCGCGAAATTTGCATAGTAGAGATATTCGGTGACACGGGTACCCGAACCGCCGCCCTTGGCCGAGGCCTTCTCGGTGCTGGTGGACTTGACCTCTTCGAACTGCGTTGCCCAGATCACCTGGCCCGAGACCCGCATGCGCCCCCAGAGCCGCGGCATGTCGGCGCCCTCGGACGACGACATCACCCGAAGGTCGCTGAGCCGCGGACCGGTCACGCGGCGCGTCGTTCCGAACAGCTTCTGGTCGATGAAGTTGCCGGCCACGGCCCCGGCGGCGCGGCCCACCACCGCACCCAGCGGTCCGCCCAGAACGGCGCCCAGGGCCTGGCCGGCATATTGCAGAACCACGGTGGCCATCAGCCATCGACTCCGGGAAAACGGAAGGCGTGAGACAGGCGGCGCAGCCACCAGCCATTGAGCGCGATCTCGGCGGCGGCGGCACCCTCCTGCGCATGCACCATGTGGCCGCGGAAGGTGGCGATGCCGGCATGGCGCGCCGGCAGGTCGCGGCGCCAGCGGAACAGCAGAAGGTCTCCGGCACGATACTCCGTAGGCGGAATATCCAGCATGTGGCGCCGCGCCGCCTCGGCGAGGATCTCGCCGGCGCCTGCCGCGGTCCAGCTCGCGCCATAGGCCGGCAGCGCCTCGGGCTCGTCGCCCAGCAGCTCGCGCCAGACGCCGCGCACCAGGCCCAGGCAGTCGGCCCCGATGCCCCTCAGGCTCGCCTGGTGGCGATAGGGCGTGCCGATCCAGCCGCGCGCGGCGGCCACGATGGCGGCGCGGTCGAGGCTCATGACTGGAGGCTTCCGCCGGTATTGTCGGGATCGCCCTGGGTCACGTAGCTCAGGGCGAAATCGCCGCCCGGAATGTGGGGGAAGCCGCGGAAGTTCAGGCCATTGCCGAACTTCGCCTTGCAGGTCGGGAACTGCCGGTCGCAACCGGCGCGAAGGGTCAGCGCGTCGCCCGCGGCAATCTCGAATGGCATCTGCTGCCACAGGTCGATCATCACCGCTCCCGAGGTGATTCGGTGCGCCTTGATCTCGCCCAGGCGTCCGGCATTGGCGCCGGTGGCGAAGACGGCGCTGCCGCGCGCGAACCAGGATTCGGCGAAGCCTTCGGCTCCCGACACGCAGAGGCGGCGGCGATCGGCGGCCCAGCTCACGGTCGCGGTCACGCTGTAGGCCGCCATGGAGAGGTCGACGCCGCAGCGGGCATCGCCCAGCACGGCGTCGCAGCCATAGCGGTAGATGCGGCCCCTCTCCTGGTTGAGCACATGGGCAAGTCCGCGAAGCTCGGCGGTGAAGCCCAGCGGACCATGGCTCACCTCGCCGAGATGGCCCTTGCGCAGCAGCAGGCGCTGCGCCGTTGCCTGCCAGTTCACCAGCCAGATCTCGACCATGGCCTTGTCGAAGTCGCCGGCCGCGAGGCGTGCCGCCGTCAGCCGGTCCGACTGAAGGGCGCCCGCGGCATCGAGGCTGTCCACGGCCAGTCCCAGCGCCGACTCCATTTCGCTCGCGGCAAAGCCCGCCTCGGCCTCGAAGACGGTGCCGTCGAAGGCGAGATCGCGGTCGTGATCGGTGAAGCCCATCGCCTCGCCCGTCGCGGTGATTAGCCGCCAGCAGCGGCACAAGGTGGTTACGCCGCCATCGAGATGCGCCTGCAGGTCCTCCGGCACCGTCCTCATGCGCGGATCTCCAGGATGGGAATCTGCGGCACCTCGCCGGCGCGGAAGCTCGCCAGGTTGATTCGCAGGAGGTCGGTGTCGAAGCGCACCGGCACGTCGAAGGCGAAACCCGCCGTCACGACGGCACCCATGGCCGGCGGCGCGGCGAGGGTCACGATCCCGGTCAGCGAGTCGACTGTCGCGGCTGCGGCCGTTCCGTCGACCGCCACGATGACGCTGCCCGCCGCCGGCTTGGTGATGCGCCGCGCATGGCCGCGCGGTCCGCTGCCATAGGTCTTC
>JAXMCU010000010.1:0-142748 GCA_046349195.1 Hyphomicrobiales bacterium | reverse complement strand
GCCGGTGTCGAACTGACCCGAAACGGTGCGCCGATGCAGCTCATCCACGGGAAGGTCGGGCATGACCTTGAGCAACGCCTTGAACGCCATCTGGGCCGTGGCACGGCTGTTGAAGGAGGGTGTGTTCATCAAGGGCGCCTCGCCGCCTTCGCCGTTGCCGCCGCCCCAGGATGCCGATCCCATGTTGCCGGTTCCGGCGCCGATGCGGACGCCGCCCAGCGGAAACTTCGACTCCTTCGGCAGGAACGTCGCGGCCGCGATCACGGCGTCGTATTGTCCCTTGTCCGTGAGCGGGAGAATCTCGGCGGCTGTCGACAGGTGCGGCATGTAGAAGAAATGAATCTTGCCCTTGGCGAGGGCTGTGGCATCGGTCATGGCCCCGTCATGGAAGACACCGCCCTTGGCCTCGATATGGGCGCGAACCGCACTCGGATCGGGCTTGCCGCTGGCGTCGAACTTCAGCCCCACCAGGTCGCAGATCAGCACCTTGTAGGCTCGCGAAGGGTCGTCCTTGCGCTGGTTCTGGCTGGCAGTAGGCGGTGCCGGGAAGGTCACGCCATGCTTGGCCAGTTCCTCTTCCAGCACCACGATCTTGGCGCGATGATAGGCATAAGCGAGATTGTCGAGCAGGGCCGGTACATCGCGGTGGGGCCGGATGCCTCCGATCCAGGCACGATAGTCCCCCGGCGTTCCCGGGAAGGCATTGACATAGCGGGCCACGTCGAGACCAGCCTCATGCTCGCCGTTGGGGTGGGTCAGTCCCTCGTAGGAGAGAAGCTGCTTCGACCGGGCCACGATCCGCGCATGAATGGCCGGGTCGGTGATATCGGCATCCGTGACCTTGATCAGTGTGACGGCGGCGCCGCGAGATGCCGGGTTGGTGACGCCCAGTTCGAAGAGCTTCGAATTCGCCATCCACTCGTCCACGGCCGCGCGGTTGGCAACCGAGCGGCGGTTCATTTCCGCAACGCTTCCGATTTTCTTCTCCACCCGCAGCAGACCGTATGTGGTCTCGGCAAACGCCAGGGTCGAGAATGTGTTGATGACGCCGCCCAGCATCCGGTTCTGCTCGGGGTCGTAGAACGGCCCGAGCTTCACGCTGCGCTCGCCGGTCAAGGGTTTGCGGGCATCGGACGGAACCGCAAGCTTCAGCTGCCGCGGGATGGCCCAGGAGGGGGCCTTCTGGTTCTGCTCGATCAGGTCCAGGGCCTGAGGCGTGAAGGAGACGATGAAGTATCCCGAGACGCCGCCGATGGCCTTCTGGAAGGGCATGAAGAGACAGCACTTCGCCATCACCTGGCGCACAACGTCCTCGCCCCAGGGCATGGCCCCCAGCATCGAGGTGGCATCGAGCACGGCATGGTGTTCCCGTGGGTTCCGGTCGATCCAGTCCAGAAGACTGAGAATCTCGTCGCGGGTATAGCAGGTAGCTCCCGTCGTCTCGTGGCCCACGCCGAAGAAGACCTTGATCCCCATGCGTTCCAGTTCGTCCGACGACGGAATGTTGCCCTCGGCCCTGGAGAAGTGGATGCGGGTGGGATCGCCGTGGCGGGCGTGCATCATCAGCTCGACGATCTGTGCGCCCCAGGACTGGCGGAAGAACCCGGACGCCTTGGCAGCGTCGGACTCGGGCGCCAGCGTGTCGACGAAGACATGCTGCGCGGAATCATTCACGGTCAAGAGGTGCATGGCGCAGACGGTGAAGCCCGAGTGGCCACCCCCAAGGCCAATGGCCACCTTGTTCGTGGCCGGAAACGCGAAGTAGCGGTGGATCTCCCGCATCATGTCGAGCAGGAACTTGTCGGCCGGGTAGCCGCGATGCATGGAGCGGCCGATTTCCGCGGCTGTGAAGGGGCCGAGGTCCCGTCCGGTATCGTCGAGCTTGCGGTAGTTGCTTTCCAGCCAGTGCTCGAAGGCAAACCGGTTCAGGCGGCTGTCGGCCTCGTCGAGCGCGCCATCGGTGATCGGACCGACGCCGAAGAAGGGGTTTGTCGTGCGCTGCGGCGGCCCGCCGGCCGTCGCCTTGAGTGATGCCTCGCGCTGCGCCTTGAGCGTTTCGATCAGTTTCTGCGGCATCTGCCCCTCCCGATTTGAGGGCGAACAGTACTGGACCCGCCCCGTGGTCAGGCTGTCAAAAACGTCACAAAAAGGGAAGGGGCCGCCGCTAGCCGAAGCTCCGTCGCGACCACACATGCCGGACCGCATCTCCGAAGGCCAGGATGGCTCCCCCGATGCCAAGGGCATTCAGGGCGACAGCCACGAACCGCCAGAAACCGGAAGGCCAGTAAAGGGCCCGCAGCGTGAAGGCATTCCAGATGGTCAGCCCCGCCAGGACCGCGCCGACCGCCGCCAGGACCAGAAAGAAGGCCGGCCTTCGACGCGCCGAAACCAGGAACGCCGCCGCCATGAGCAGCAGGAAGGCGGCCGCCGCCAAGTTGGTTCCAGGCCCAAGCGGCCGCAACCCATAGGCAAGTTGAAGGGCGCCACAGACGTTCCAGGCAGCGCAAAGCCCCGCCCAGGCCGCGAGAACGATTGCGCCCTGCTGACCGCCATCGCCCAGGCGATATTCCGTGATCCGATGGTCGTATGGGGTCATCGGTCCCCCACGCCTTTACCTTGGAGCCGATTGACGGACTCCGCCCGAAAGTGATTCATCTTCGCCGCCCTTGCCCCAAGGACCGACAATACATCAGTTTTTTCAGATTGAAATGCCACAGGTGGCGTCATCCACAGGGGCGAATGAAGTCCACCAAGAATGAACATTGACAAGCGCCGTCCAAAATCAGGTAGAGGGTCTGCAGACGGCAAGGCGGCCTGAACCGCCCAACACCGGGTTGACCCGCCACGCAAGGATGCCCATGGCCCGATACGCGATCATTACAACCTGCAAGGGGCGGCTGGCGCACCTGAGAGAGAGCCTGCCAACCTTCTGCGCATTTCCGGACGCGGAAGTCGTGGTGGTTGACTATGGCTGCCCCGAAAACGCAGGACAGTGGGTCAAGGACCATATGCCAGGCGTGACGGTTGTACGAGTCGACGAACCCGGCGAGTTCAACGTTTGCCGGGCGCGGAACGCGGGCGCCGCCGCCAGCCAGGCGGACGTGCTTTTCTTCGTGGATGCGGATGTGAAGCTTGATCCCGCCGGCGCTGCCGAGATCGGGGAGAGGATCCTCCCCGGCAGCTATGGCGTCGTCGGGCTCGACTCGGAGGACCTGCAGGATCTGGGCGGCAGCTGTCTGGTTCATCGCGGCGATTTCGACCGGGCCGGAGGCTACGACGAGGTCCTCCGTGGCTATGCCATGGAGGATGTCGATCTCTACGACCGCCTGGAGTTTCTCGGCGTGAAAAGCACGACGGTAAGCCGCCGCTGGTTCAGCGCGATTCCGCACTCCAACGAGTTGCGCATGCAATTCCGGTCCGGCCGCAAGAACGAGACGCAGCTCGTCGGGCTCGTCTATCGGAAATTCCTGGGCGCGATGCGGCGTCTCCAGCGCACCGCGATAATCGATGTCGGGACGCGCGAGCTTGTCTACAAGCAGTCACAGACGCTGGTGCGCCAATTGCTCGCTTCGCCAAACCCGGCAGGCGGTCTGCAGATCGGCCTTGCCATTCCTGTGGCCGATCAGGCCGAGGAGATTGGCGCCGGCGTCAGTTTCGAAATCAATCTCGCGCTCAAGATGAAGCCCAAGGACCCCGTCCGCTTCCTGCATCGCTATGGGTCCGGCAAATCGCTTCTGATGCGATAGGGGCCCTTTGCCTCCGCTACTGGTTGGCGCCCCCGCAGGACCAGCATGTATCGAGTTTTTCCCAAGTCCCCGACTTGACGCAGGTATCGAAACGCAAGTTGGTCTCGGCTTCGCACTGGAAGCTGCCCGCGATGAGGCTGGCGCAGCGGCTGAATTCCTCCTTCCAGTGTTGCTGACAGGTCAGCGGCGCCTTCTTCTCGCCCATGGCCGCCTGTGATGCGCCAGATGCGAGGGGCAGCAAGCCTGCGCAGAACAAGGCGGCGAGGGTGACAGTCTTGCGGTTCATGCGGATTGACCAGCCTGGAATCGTCTCGAAACTGGAGCTTTCGCTCCGTGGCCAATTGAAGGCGGCCTCGGCCTCAAGTCAACGTCCGCGCACATTGAATCTGTAACCCTCGGATGTGACGCGAGAAAGTGAGGGGACGAGGCTGCTGGTCCGGGGGCGTGACGGCCACGTCAAATGCCACGGATGACCTGATTCAGCTCTTCCGCCCACGCTTTGGCATGGTCGGGCCTGGCGATCAGGTCCTGCCGGATCTCGATGAGGACGGCATCCAGATTGCGACGCTCGCCATGGACCGGCACCGTGTAGTCGCTGTCGTCCTCGATCCGGTAGGGTTCGTTTTCGGCAGCGATCCGGCCGTGCCGACGCAGGCCCTGGACCAACGCCCGGCCGAGATCAACCGAATGCCGGAAAAGAACTCCCGCCTCCCACGGGCGTTTCACCCCCTTGAATACGGGCGTGAAGCTGTGAACACCGAGAATCGTGGCGGACCTGCCCAGGCGAAGCCGCTCGTCGAGGTGGTTTGCGATAGCTGTCTGGAACGGCCAGAACCAACGCTCGGCCCGTTCCCGCGCTTCCTCGTTGGTGAGTCCGATGTTGCCCGGAATGGCGGTCGTCTCGCTCACCATAGGGATTGAGGTTGCCGAGCCCGGCGGGCGGTTGCAGTCGATCAGCAGGCGCGAATAACCTGAAAGGAACAGCGGTGCGTCGAGCAGCTTGGACAGGGTACGGGCCACGTCGGCCGCGCCGATGTCCCAGGCGATATGCCGTGCGAGGTCCTGCTGTGAAAGCCCAAGTCCCCCATAGGAGGCGGGCATGTAGTTCGAAGCATGCTCGCATGTGAGCACATAGGGCGAAGCTCCGCCAGCATTGACGATCTCGACTGCCGGAGGGTCGGCCGTCATCAGTAGACACCGGCATAGCGCCGACACAGCTCGTCATCGGTCATGCCATCGCACAGCCTCATCTCCATGCGCTTCATGCCGACATAGGTCTCGAGGGCCTCGGGCGAGAACCACGACTGGACCGCTCCATCGGCGGCAAGGCATGTGAGCGCGCGCTCCAGCGTGTCGGGAAGTCGAACGAGGCCGTGCTTGGCCCTGTCCTGGGGCGACAGGACTTCGGGATCGCCGCTGAACAGCGCAGGGGGCGGAAGTCCGGCGCGAAGTCCTTCGAGTCCGGCCCGGATGAGGACTGCGAGAACCAGGTGCGGAGACGCGGTTGCGTCCGCCGCGCGAAACTCGATGTTGTACTGTCGCGCCGGATCGCGGCCGCCCATGGTCACGGTGGGGCAGATGCGCAAGGTCGCCTCGCGGTCCCTTTCCCCAAGCCAGGTGTAGCTGGAGCTCCAGTTGTGCGGCTTGAGACGCAGCCCGGACACCGGCGAGGCCGTGGTGAAGGCGATGATCGCCGGGAGATGCCGCAGCACGCCCGCCACGAAGGATCCTGCCAGCGCCGACATGCGGCCTGGCCCCGCGGCGTCATGGGCCGCGGCCTCGCCATTCGGGCCGGTGAAGCTGAAGTGGACATGCACCCCGTTGCCGACGCCCGAGATCTGGGTCTTGGGTGCGAAGCTGGCCCGCCAGCCATGCAGGCGGGCGGTTTCACGCACGACCTCCCGGATCACCACGGCCCGGTCAGCCGCCACGAGGCCATCGGTCGGCGGGGTCGTCAGCTCGAACTGGTCACGTCCATATTCGGCCACGAACATTTCCAGTGGAATGCCCGCCTGTCGCAGTGCCGCCGAGACCTCCGGCCCGAAGGGATCCGCGCGGCGCAAGGCTGTCAGGCCGAAGGACGATGCCGGCTCCCAGCTCGCCCCAAGAACCTGGAATTCCTGCTCGAACGAGGCGAGAAATCCGCAGCCTGTCTTGGCCCTGAATTCCGCCAGCGCTGCCTTCAGGAAGCTGCGCGGGCAACATGTCCAGGGCGTGCCATCGAGCTCCACGATATCGGCCATCACGATGTCGAGCGGCGTCTTGGCCCTTTCCGGCCAGCAGGCATAGCGGGCCTCCGGATCGGGCTTCAGCCGCAGGTCACCGGCGCTCCCCCAGGGATTGGGATCGGCGATGATGTCATAGGTCGTAAGGGACATGTTGGCCGGCACCCAGCCGCAGGTGCGTGTTCCCCCGCTCTCTTCGAAGAGGCTTCGCGGAACGCCCCGGCTGCGCGCGATGCCCGCATAGTCCACCACCACCAGATTGACGAGTGGATCGGCGCCTGCCGGCGACAATGGGCCCGTCATGCCGGAAGCGCCCTGAACCGCGCGACGATGGTGGCCGTGTCGGTGATCCAGCCATAGCCCCCGAAGGCCCTGAGCGCCGCATCGTGGCGCTCCTGGGTATAGGTGGCGCAAGCGTCCGCTGCCACGCTGACGGCATAGCCCCGGTCGGCGGCATCGCGGACGGCCATGTCGACGCACTGGTCGGTCACGACGCCCGCAACCACGAGAAAGCGGATGCCCATGTTGCGCAGCACATAGTCGATCGCGGTCGAGTTGAAGACGCCGGAGGACGACTTCGGCAGGACGATCTCATTGTCGATCGGCGTAAGCTCGCGGATTGGCTGCCCCTCCGGCAGACCCTTGGGAATGAAGATGTTCGACAGGCGGTGATCCAGCGAGATGTCGCGGCCGTCCTTGGTCAGGGCTTCGATGATGGTATGCAGCACCGGAACTCCCGCGGCGCGCGCGGCGGCGAGCAGCGCCACCTGATTGGGGATGGCCGTGTCCCTGAGGCGCTTGAAGTAGTAGTGATCCGCCGTCATGTCGCTGTGCGTCGGATCAAGGCCCGGCCGGCAGAAGATTTCCTGGATGTCCACGAAGAGCAGGGCGGTCTCGCCCCTGGCATAGGGTGCATCGCGTCGCGTGATTGAACTGGTCACTTTCGCTTTCCTCAATGAACGGCCGCGAACATGATCTTCTCCTCGCTGGCATCGACGGGTGAGACCTCTTCCACCACGCGCCCCTGGCGGCAGACCAGGATGCGGTCCGACAGGTTCATGATCTCCGGAAGATAGGAGGAAATCACCACAACCGCGAGACCATCGTCGGCCAGCTGGTTGATGAATTGATGGATCTCCGCGATGGCGCCGACATCGACACCGCGGGTCGGTTCGTCGAAGATCACCAGCTTCGGTTTCTGCACCAGTCCCTTGCCGATCACCACCTTCTGCTGGTTCCCGCCGGAAAGTTCGACCACCCGGGCGTTTGTGTTGATGGCCTTGACGTCGAGGCGCTTTGACCATGTCGCCGCCACCTCGCGCATTTCGCGGAAGCTGATGATGCGGTGCCGTTCGAGACCCGCGGCCAGAAGGCCCGAGAAGAAGTTCTCGGCGATCGACATGGTCTCGAAGAAGCCTTCCAGCTTGCGGTCTTCGGTCACATAGACGATGCCATCGCGCACGGCCTCGGCCGGGACGTTGTAGCGGACAATGCGCCCCCGGAACTCGATTTCGCCACCCCGCAGGAAGTCGCGCTTGGAAATGCCCGACACCACCTTGAACGTCTCGGTACGGCCCGAGCCGATCAGGCCGAAGATGCCCGTGACCTGACCTTCGAAGATCGTGAAGGAGGTGTTGCGCACCATGCTGCCCATGGAGATGTCGCGAACCGACAGGACCTGCTCGCCGCGCCGCCGGATCGTCTCGGCGGTGCGACGGCGGTTGTAGATTTCGTTGGTCAGATTGCGTCCCACCATGGCCCGGACAACCTTGTCCCGGTCAAAGTCGCCGGCTGGCCCGGTGGCCACCAGCTCGCCATCCCGGAGGATGCTGATGCGGTCGGCGTAGGTCAGCGCCTCCTCAAGGGCGTGGCTGATGAAGATGATCGAAACGCCGGAGGCCTGCAGGCGCTTCATCAGGGCAAAGAAGTGACGCTTTTCCTCTGGCGTCAAGGTCGCCGTGGGCTCATCGAAGATGATCACGTCGGCCTTGTGATGCACGGCCCGCGCGATTTCCACCATCTGGCGCTTTGCAGCGCCCAGACTGGCCACTGTCGCGGTAGGATCGACGGTAAAGTTCAGCGACTGCAGGAACTGCTGGGCGGCGATATAGACCCCTCTCAGGCGATTGAGGAATTTCTCCTCGCCAAGATAGATGTTCTGCGCGACCGTCATGGAGGGGACCAGACTGGTCTCCTGGAAGACCATGGCAATGCCGTTGCGCAGCGCCTCGAAGGGCGAGGCAAAGCTCACGACCCGCCCGTCCAGCTGCATCTCGCCCGCGCTCGCCTCGACCACTCCGGCGATGATCTTGGTCAATGTCGACTTGCCGGCGCCATTCTCCCCGAGAAGTGCGTGGATCTCGCCGCGGTTCAGCGTGAAGTCGACGTTCTTCACCGCCGGCACGCCGCGATAGGCCTTCGTGATTCCGCGCATGTCGATGAGAGGCTGCGTCACGCGCGTCGCTCCAGGGGGGCAATGGCGAGTATGGTGTTTCCACCCTTCGATGCCACGAAAATCCTTCCGGCGACTTCGAGTGCCGAGGTGATCCCGTGATGATGCCCGTCGGCGCGGCTGTGGTAGCTGTCCACGGGCCGAAAATCGGTGTCGAGACGGACCAGAAGCCCATAGGACCGGGTTGGCGACCACGCCTTGTGGACGCCCATGCTGCGCACGCCGCCATTCTGCAGCGGTTCCAGGAAGCTCCGGCTGGCGCTCAGTGTCGGGGCGATCCAGTAGCGGCTCTCGATTTCTTCCATCATGGCAGCGCGGTACTGGTCTTCCTGAAGCACGAATTCGACCAGCCGGTTGAGCGGTGCGAAGAGGGCCAGGAGATAGCCATCGGGCAGGGCCGTGAGGCGGCAGGGATAGGCTGGCAGTCTGGACAGGATGGGCGTGGCCTGCCCGCCCGACAGGGGAACACTGAGCAGCCGGTGGCGCCAGCTCTCGCTGAAGATGACCCGGTCGCCAGCGGCCACCGCGCCGTAGGGGTAGGCAAGATCGCGCGCCAGGCAAGTCCGCGCCTTGCCTCGGAGGTCGACGCGCCAGAGAGAGCCTGTCGCCCCACCTCGCATCAGGTCTTCGACCCAGTCTTCGGGTCGCGCGGTGCCCGAGCCGTTGCAGACAATCAGGTCTTCGCCCGCAAAGCAGAGAGCCGAAGGGCAATTGAAACCCGGAACCTCCTCGTCGCCCACCATGACCAGCCCGGAGTCGAGGCCGACGGCCAGGCGACCGTCGGGCGCGAGGGCCAGCGCCGAAATCGTCGCTGGAAACTCGCGCAGTGACCTGGTGGCGCCTATCCGCTCGAGGCGGTTGCCGCTGGCGTAGATGACCGAGGCGCCGTCAAAGATCAGCGAGTCTGGGCGTTCCACCTCGGCCACCACGTCGGCATCATCCAGCCGCGTATTGGGCTTCAGCGCCCCGTCCATGGGCGGTATGGTCAGCGCCTTGCCGCGGAAGAGATCGAGCAGGGGATCGAAGATCGTCATGCCGACCCCCAATAGGACGCGGGACCGGTCCAGCTGGGGTCGGCCTTGTCCAGCTTCAGCCGCCCGATGCGATTGTTCAAGATGCCGCCGATGAAAAGATGGCCCTTGTGCTCGCGCATCGAGGTGACCATCGGATGGCTCTTGCCGGTCATGTCGCCAAGCGTCTCGATGATGGTGCCATCGCCCGCGAACTTGACCACGCCGCCCGTATTGATGTTCGGGAACAGCCACTCGTCCTGCGGAAGGCGCCGGCTCATGCGCTTGCGGAATCCGGGGTGCCGGAGCGCCAGATCGAAGCTCGGGGTTCGCATGCCGAGCCAGGCCATCCAGTAGTTGCCGTCGGACGCCCGGTTGATGTTGTCGGGATAGCCCGGCATGTCCCTGATGACGCATTCGGCAGTTCCCGCCTTGGGTCCTTCGATCCAGTAGCGGTGCACGCGGCAGGCCCAGCTTTCCGCGAAATAGACCGACCTGCCGTCATGGGCGAGGCACACGCCATTGGCATAGCGATAACCGTCGAGCAGGGTCCGGGTGCGCCCGGTCGCGGGATCGTAGACGAGCAACCGGCCGGTGGGGCGTCCCTCGATCGAGTCGATGGCCCAGTCATGGGCATCATAGCGCGTGGTGGAGTCGGTGAAGTAGATCTTGCCATCGGGCCCGACGTCGAGGTCGTTCGGGTCGCGGAGCCGGGCATCGTCGACGACGGAGGTGTAGGACCGGTTCGTCTCGGCAGAAAGCTGCGTGACCTTGCCCTGCGGGGAGACGGAATAGAGCCCCATGGCACCGACGCAGGACAGGAGATTGCCCTGGCGATCGAAGGCAAGGCCCAGCGGAAATCCGCCGATGTGGGCGAAGAGCTCGGAGCGCCGGTAGTCCGGGGCGAGGAAGCGGATGATCTCGCCGTGGCGGGTGCCGCAATAGAGATGATCGTTGCGGTCGAGGATCACGTCCTCCGGGCCTTCGAGCTCGCCCAGGCCGATGTATTCCGTCTGCGACAGACGGTTGTTGAGCGCGTAGGGCGAAGGACTCCCGGGCAGCGCCGACTGGGTGTCGCCCATCCTGTGGTAGATCGGCGACACATAGACCTCGTTGAGAACCTTGTGGCGGTTCTTGAGCCAGCGGATGTCGATGGTGACGGCGATGGCCAGCATGAGCCCAAGCACCATCTGGTTGGTGCCGGTGCCATAGCCGAGGCGGATCAAGCCGTTGTTCATTACCAGGACGATGATGGCCCCCATGATTGCCTTGGCGATGGATCCGCGGCCGCCGCCCAGCGAGTTTCCGCCGACCACAGCGGCGGTGATGGCCAGGATCTCGAGATTGAGGCCGGTGCCCGGGCCAGCGCCGCTCAGCCGGCAGGCGATCAGGAAGCCCGCGAGGCCCGCGCAGAGCCCCGAGATCACGTAGGACATGAAGACGGTCTGGCGCACGCGGATGCCCGCATTGTGGGCCGAACGTCGCGATCCGCCGACCGCGAGGATGTGCCAGCCGGCGCGCGATCTGGTGAGGGCCACGTGTGCCACGATGGCGATGATCGCCGCGGCGAGGATGCTGACCGAAACGCCAAGTATCTTGCCATCGCCGATGAAGTCCCAGATGTCCGAGGTGATGTCGGACTGTTGGACCGCCGCCGCGAAGTTCACGATCAGGATGTCGTAGACGGCGCGGCCGATCACCAGCGTGACCAGTGTCGTCAGGAAGGCCCGCAGCCGCATGAAGCCGATCAGATAGCCGTTGACCGCCCCGAACAATGCCCCGACGCCGAGTGACAGCAGCAGGCAGGCCCACACCGGCAGGTCGAGGATGAAGAGACCGGACACGGCGGCGAAGGCGGCCAGCGCGAAGATGCTGCTGACGGACAGATCGATGCCGCCGGCCAGCATCACGACGGTGAGCCCCGTGACGACGATGGAGAACTCGCCCAGCTGGCGCGTCGACTCGACCAGCGAGTTCGGCTTGAAGAAACCGGGGACGGCCGTGCCGAAGCCGATGATCGTGATGATCATCGCCAGGAAGGGGATGGCGTTGTCGGCCCAGCGCTTGCTCAGGATCTCGCCGATCAGGTGATCGGGTACGAGATTGTAGCGCCAGCGCTGGAGTTGCTCCCGGGTATTCATTCAAGCGGCCTTGACGAAGAAGAACGGCCGGAAGATCCGGCCGTTCCGTTGAGTTGCGTGCGTGGTTTACTTGGCTGCCGCTTGCAGTGCCTTCACGTCCCAGCAGGTGCCGGGCTTTAGGTCGGCCTTCGTATAGGCCTGCTCCAGCGTATAGATGTAGCTCTTGATCGTGCCGGCCGGCACGCCGGACTGCAGCAGCAGCTTGATGATGGCGTTCATGTCGCCGGACTGACGCTCCAGCTCGGTCATGACCACGGCAGTGAATTCGCCGGACTCCAGCTTGTCGCAATCCACCTTCTCGCCGCCACCCGTGGTTACCAGCGCGATCTTGCCGCTCTTGCCGGCGTCGCGGATGGCCGCCGCGGTTCCGGACGCGTCGCCGTCCCAGAAGTCGATGATGGCGCAGATGTCGGGATTCTGCTGCAGCATGGTGGTGGTCACGTTCCGCGCGGTGGTGGCATCCCAGTTCGAATCCGGCTTGGCCACGACCTTGAAGTCCGGATACTTCTCCAGAACCTTCATGATGCCGGCATACTGGTAGAGGCTCGAGGCATTGACCTGATCGCCCTGCACGAGGCCGATCTGCTTCGACGAATTATCGCCGCAGGCCTTGACCGCCGCTTCGGCCTCGAGCTGGCCAAGCCGGTTCCAGTCCGAACCGATGAAGGCATCGGCCGCGAAGTTCGCCGGGTTGTCGATAAGGATGACGTAGATTCCCTTTTCCTGCGCCTTCTTGAAGAGCTTGACGTAGGAGTTGAGGTCAGGCGCATGCACCACCAGCACGTCGGGGTGCGGATCCGAGTTGATCAGGTCGGTGATCGCCTGGGCACCGGCCTCGATGGACCAGTTGGGATCGCGGGTTTCGAAGACTCCGCCCCAGCCTTCCACTTCGCGCTTCAGATAGGCGGCCCAGCCCTGGGCCAGGTCGAAGCCCATGGCCATCGGGACGAGCGCCACGCGCTTGCCGTTCAGGGCGGCGGCATAGGCGGCCGGTCCCGGATCTTCGTCGGCCATGGCCGGCGCGGTGAAACACAGCATGGCGGCAGCCGCCGCGGCGGTGAAGAGTGTTTTCCAGTTCATGTCGTTCTCCAGTTTGACAAATGGTGAGCCAGTCAGATGTCGCCCTGCTGGGCGGTCTGTTCATCGCGGGGGTTGAGCAGGCTGTCGACGATGATGGCGATGAGCAGGATCGTCGCTTTGATGAGGTTCTGGTAGATGTTGGATATGTCGATGATGGTCATGGCATTGAGCATGATGCCGATGAGCACTGCGCCGACAATGACGTTGCGCATGCCGCCCTTGCCACCCGACAGGCCGATGCCGCCGATGACGACGACGAGGATCACGTCGTAGAGGAGGGTGGAGTTGACCACGCGCGTATTGATGCTGAGCAGGCTCGACGCCGTGAGCAGGCCCGCGCTCATTGCAATCAGGGCCGAGAGCACGTAGCGCAGCAGCGTCATCGGCCTGACCGGGATGCCGACATTGCGTGCAGCGAGCAGGTTATCGCCCATGTAATAGACGTAGCGGCCCCACTTCGTGTAGCGCAGGAACAGATAGGCCGCGAGGGCCGCGCCGGCGAAGACATAGACTTCCGCCGGAATTTGCAGGAGGCGTGCCTGGCCGAGTGTTTCGAGCCAGTTGCCGCGCGGCACCGGAACGGCATCCTGGGTGATCAATTGCGATCGCACGAAGCCGAAGACGAAGGATCCGCTGGCCAGGGTGGCGAAGATCGCGGGTACATCCGCGTAGGCGATCAGGAATCCGTTGACCAGCCCGATGGCCAGAACGCCGACGAAGGTCAGGGACAGGGCGGCGGCGTTGGACCAGCCATCATTGAGCATTTGCAGGTACCAGGCCGCTGACATGGCCATGATCGCAACGGCGGCAAGGTCGATGCCGCGCCCGATGACGACAATCGCCATGCCGACCGCGAGAAGTCCCAGCACCGAGACGCTCCGCACGATAGAAATGAGATTCGCGGGGTCGAGGAATCCCGGCAGGAGAGCCGCCGACGCGGCAAACAGGAGAAGCGCCAGTGCCAGGACGATACGCTCCTGACTCCAGCTGCCGTGCAAATTGGCGACCGCCATGTTCCCCGCTCCCTTGTGGGAAACTTGCAGCACCGCGTTGAGGCCGTCAACAGCCGGCAGGTGCTTGCCGCTTTGCACGTTGACGTGAGAGATGTTAGCGCATTGCTCTACGTCATTTCAGGTCGGTTGACGGGTCCTGCCATGTTGCGGCTGCCGTAAGGACCGAAGGCGGCACCGCCTGAACCTGCCGATTGCTACGCCGGGCATTTCCGGCGACGGACTCCGACCGCTGCCATCACTTGTGGACGGCTTCGATCCTGTGCCCGTCCAGATCGATGACGAAAGCCGCGTAGTAAGTTGGTCCATAGTCCGGCCTCAGCCCCGGCGGACCATTGTCGGTTGCGCCATGTGCCAGTGCGGCCCGGTGGAACCTGTCCACGGCCTCCTGCGACGGCGCCGCGAAGGCGAGGTGAAAGCCGCGCCCGGCCGCGATGGCCGGCTCTGCGAGGATCAGGGCGAACTTGTCTTCGTTATCGACCAGCCCGAAGCCGACGAAGCCACTGCTTTCGGCGACGATGCGATAGCCCAGCGCCCCCAGCACCGCGCCGTAGAATGCCTTCGCCTCAGGCAGATCGGAGACGGGAAAGGAAATGTGGTGGAGCACGGGTGACCTCTGCAAGTCGAATGGCATGGACAATGACCGGCGACGCTAGCACGGTTGCCTCGGACATCCGCCAAAATCCGGCCAGATCGGCCTCCGGGCCTCATTGCGCCCACCGACCGGGCCTGCGCTTGAACGGGGCCATGAGAGAGGCTATGCATCGGATGTGTCTTGGTGAGCCCGGATGGGATCGAACCATCGACCCTCTGATTAAAAGTCAGATGCTCTTCCACTGAGCTACGGGCCCACATCGGGAGTCGCTGTTCGCGAACGCGGCGGACCATAGGGGTGGGGCCGGAGCCGGTCAATACCGGAACTGGCGCCTGAAACCGCGTGTTAAGCCTGTCGCCACAATATCGCCGCTTGGCCCGGGGATTGCATCAAGCGGGCGTGGTACAGCAATTGGCTGAGATTTGATGACTGAGATCGCCGCGATCGTCCTCGCTGCCGGCATGGGGACCAGGATGAGATCCCGCCTGCCGAAGGTTCTGCACAGGGCCGCGGGCCGCAGCCTTTTGGGTCATGTCCTGCTGGCCGCGCAGGCGCTGGAACCCGACAAGGTCGTGGCCGTCGTCGGACCCGACATGGATGCGGTGGCCAAGGAGGCCCGGTCCGTCGTGCCTGGGGTCCAGATCGCCATCCAGGAGGACCGAAAAGGCACGGCCCATGCCGTTTCCATGGCTGGCCAGGCCCTGTCCGGCTTCAAGGGGACCGTCCTGGTTCTCTACGGCGATGTTCCGCTGATTACCGCGTCCAGCCTTGGCCGGCTCGCCGAGCTTGTCGGTCCGGGGCAGCCCATGGCTGTGCTGGGTTTCGTCGCCGCCGATCCCAAGGGATATGGCCGCCTGCTGACTGGAGCGGCAGACCAGGTCACCGCCATTCGCGAGGAACTTGATGCGACTCCCGAAGAACGGCTGATAAACCTATGTAATTCAGGCATTATCGCCATTTCCGCGGAACGGCTCTGGGCGCTGCTGCCGCAGATTGGCAATCGCAATGCCAAGGGCGAGTACTACCTCACCGACCTGGTGGGTCTCGTGGCTGCCGCCGGAGAGCGATGCGGCCTTGCGATCTGCGACGAGTCCGAGGTGGCGGGTGTCAATGATCGCGCCCAGCTGGCGGCGATCGAGGCGGCCTTCCAGCGGCGCTACCGCCGCCACCATCTGCTGGCTGGGGCCACCCTGGTCGCGCCGGACACCGTCTATTTTTCCGCCGACACCGAGCTTGGGCAGGACGTCGTGATCGAGCCCCATGTGGTGTTCGGGCCTGGCGTCAGGATCGAGGACGGGGTCGAAATCCTCGCCTTCAGCCACATCGAAGGCGCCATCATTGCCGCAGGCGCCCGGATCGGCCCCTATGCGCGTCTGCGTCCGGGTGCCGAGATCGGGCCGCAGGCCCATATCGGGAATTTCGTCGAGATCAAGAAGGCCAAGATCGGCAAGGGCGCCAAGGCCAATCATCTGAGCTATATCGGCGACGCCCGGGTTGGCGCGGGCAGCAACATCGGTGCGGGGACCATCACCTGCAACTACGATGGCTTCGACAAGCACGTCACCGACATCGGGGCCGACGTCTTCGTCGGGTCCAACACGGCGCTGGTGGCGCCGGTCAGCCTGGGCGACGGGTCAACCACGGCGGCGGGCAGCGTCATTGCCAAGAACGTGCCGCCCGGAGCGCTTGCCATGACGCGGCCGGAACTCGATATCCGCGAGGGCTGGGCAACGCGCTACAGAGACATGAAACGGGCCAGGAAGCTGGCCAAGGGGAAGTGACAGCATGTGCGGCATCGTCGGCATTCTCGGCAAGGAACCCGTGGCCATCAGCATCGTCGAGGCGCTGAAGCGGCTGGAGTATCGCGGCTATGACTCGGCCGGGATCGCCACCCTGGAGGATGGCGACATCGGCCGCCGCAGGGCACCGGGCAAGCTGCGCAATCTCGAGCAGCGCCTCGCCAGCGAACCGCTGCTCGGAACCTCCGGCATCGGCCACACGCGCTGGGCCACCCACGGCGCGGCCACCGAGACCAATGCCCATCCGCACATGGTTGGCGATGTCGTCATTGTCCACAACGGCATCATCGAGAATTTCAGACCGCTCAAGGACGAACTGATCGCCGACGGTCATGTCTTCGACACCCAGACCGACACCGAAGTCGTCGCGCATCTCATCGCCCGCGAGCGCAAGCGCGGCAAGTCGCCGCGCGAGGCAGTGAAGACCGTGCTGTCGCGGCTGGAAGGCGCCTTCGCGCTGGCCATCCTGTTCAAGGGCGAGAACAATCTCCTCATCGGTGCGCGCAAGGGAAGCCCGCTGGCCGTGGGCCACGGGCAGGGTGAGATGTTCCTCGGGTCCGACGCCATCGCGCTGGCGCCATTCACCAACAAGGTGACCTATCTCGAGGATGGAGACTGGGTGGTGCTGACGCGCAATTCGGTCGAGATCTTCGACAGTCAGAACCGGCACGTCATCCGTCCGATGAGCTTCTCGCAGGCCTCCGCCATGCTGGTCGACAAGGGCAATCACCGCCACTACATGGCCAAGGAGATTGCCGAGCAGCCAGAGGTCATCGGGCATACGCTGGCCGAGTACGTGGATTTCTCGGAACGCTGCATTCGCCTGCCCGAGAAACTCGCCTTCGACTTTGCCAAGCTCGACCGGATCACCATCACCGCCTGCGGCACCGCATCCTACGCGGGCCTGGCGGCAAAGTACTGGTTCGAGAAGGTGGCGCGCCTGCCGACCGAGGTCGATATCGCCTCCGAGTTCCGCTACCGCGAGGCGCCACTGACGCCGAACGGCCTCGCCATCGTCGTCTCGCAGTCCGGCGAGACCGCCGACACGCTGGCGGCGTTGCGCTACTGCAAGAGCCAGGGCCAGCACACGCTGGCGGTCGTCAATGTTCCCGAATCCACCATCGCCCGCGAGAGCGAAATGGTGTTCCGGACCTATGCCGGTCCGGAGATCGGCGTGGCATCGACCAAGGCCTTTACCTGCCAGCTGTCGGCGCTGGCCTGCCTTGCCATCCTGGCGGGCAAGCTGCGCGGAACCATCACCCGTGACCAGGAGCGCGAGCTGGTCGGAGCCTTGATCGAGGCGCCCCGGCATATCGCGGAAATCCTCAAGGACGAAAAGCAGATCGCCGCCGTGGCCAAGGAAATCTCGCAGGCCAGCGACGTGCTCTTCCTCGGGCGTGGCATCAATTACCCGATCGCTCTCGAGGGCGCCCTGAAGCTCAAGGAAATCTCCTATATCCATGCCGAGGGCTACGCCGCCGGCGAATTGAAGCATGGCCCTATCGCGCTGATCGACGAGAATGTGCCGGTGATCGTGATCGCCCCGCACGACGATCTGTTCGAGAAGACCGTATCGAACATGGAAGAGGTTGCCGCGCGTGGCGGGAAGATCGTGCTGCTGACCGACGAGCAGGCGCTGGCCTCGGCCGGCCAGAAGGCCTTTCAGCAGATCCGGGTGCCGCGCGCGCATCCCTTCATCAGCCCGCTGCTCTATGCCGTTCCGGTCCAGCTCCTCGCCTATCACGCCGCGGTGCTGCGGGGCACCGACGTGGACCAGCCGCGCAACCTGGCCAAGTCCGTGACCGTCGAATAGGCCCCCCGCAGGGGGTGCAGGACAGGCGTGCCCGTCGCGGGACTTGCCCTTGTTCAGGGCAGGACATACCCTTGCAGCTATCAACTGGGGGAGTCCGATGACGTCCGCGCTCAAGACTGAATATGATGAAAAGGGATTTGCCTTCCGGCCCGGCCTGCTGAGCGAGGCGGAAACCAGGGTCATCGTCGCGGAACTGGACCGGATCATCGCCACTCACGGCGAGGATCCGCAGCGGGTGATCAAGGAGAAGGACGGCATAACGCCCCGCACCGTGGTCAACCCGCATGTTCACAGCGAGGTCTTTGGCCGGCTGGTGCAGCATCCGGCCCTGGTCAATGCCGTGCGCGACATCCTGGGCGAGGATGTCTATGTCTTCCAGTCGGGGGTGAACTGCAAGGCCGCCTTCAACGGTGACGTCTGGTTCTGGCATCAGGACTATCCCGCCTATCACCGCGATGATCACATTCCCCTGCCGCGCATGGTCAATGCGTTGATCTTTTTCGATGAGGTCAACAGCATGAACGGCCCGCTGATGATGGTGCCCGGTTCGCAGACCCTCACCAGCGACATGCCGGAGAACACCGATCAGGGGACGTCCTATTCCTTCCGCTACACCAGCCAGGAGGTGATCAAGGCACAGGTCCGGCAGCGGGGCGTCGTGGCGCCGACGGGACCGGCAGGCTCGGTCATCTTCATGAACGTCAACGTGCTGCATGGCTCGGCTGGCAATCTTTCGCCCTGGCCGCGCCGCATGATGACGCTGACCTACAACGCCTTCTCAAACAAGGCGACGCAGCCGTCCGTGCGACCGCGCCATATCGTCTACGACGACAGCATGCTGCCGCCCATCAAGGCCATGGAACCGGATTGCCTGACGTCGCTGGCCAGGGCCTCCGCGTGAGCCACCGTGACGTTCGACCGGTCTGGGCCGAGATCGACCTCGGTGCCATCACGCACAATGTGGGCGTGCTGCGCCAGCGGGCCGGCCGGCCCGTGCGCATCCTCGCGCCGGTGAAGGCCAACGCCTACGGTCATGGCATGGTGCCAGTCAGTCTCCATCTGCAGTCGCTGGGGGTGGACGGACTTGCGACGGCCAATTTCGACGATGCCGTCGCGGCCCGGGCGGCGGGTGTCACCATCCCGATCCTGCTCTATGGGGCGCAGCTGCCCAGCGGTCATGCCGACGTGCTGGCGGCGGGTCTGACGCCCACCGTCTATGACCGGAATTCGCTTGCGGCACTTGCGACGCTGGCGGCCGGTGCGGCGTCGCCCATCCCGGTTCACGTCAAGGTGGACGCGGGCCTCGGCCGTCTCGGTGTGCGGCTCGACGAGGCTGCTTCCTTTGCGCGCGAGGTGACGGCCGTGCGCGGGCTGTTGCTGGAGGGCATCTACACGCACATTCCCTTTTCCGATGCCGAAGGCGGCGCCTGGTCGAAACGGCGGCTCGCGGCCTTCGCGTCCGTCGTGGGCCAGATCGAAGCCGAGCATGGCATGCGCATCCGCTATGCCCAGGGAGCGGCAAGTTCGGTTCTGAGCCAGGAGTTTCCGGACCAGCTCAATACCATTGCTCCGGGACATCTCCTGTTCGGCCTCAGCCCGGTTTCAGGGCTCCGTGCCGAAACGCTCGGCTTCCGCAAGGCGCTTCGCGCCCTCAAGGCGCGACTGATCCATGTCGGAAGGCGCCGTGCGGGGGACGACCTGATTGGCGCGCCGGCCGGCGGGCTCGCCGCCGATGCCACGACGGGTGTCATCCTGTTCGGGATGGACAGCGGGCTCAGGCCCGCTGCGCCAGGACAGAGAGCCTGGATGCTGTGCAAGGGCATGCGCTGTCCGGTGCTGGGAGTTTCCGCCGAGTATGCGGTCGTCGATCTCTCGGCCGTCAGCGACCCACAGGTGGGCGATGTGGTGACGGTGATCGGCCAGGATGGGAACGACGCCATTGCCGTGGAGGACGTCGCCGCCTGGCAGGGCGCGCCCAGTGCCGCCTACTGGCAGGTTGCCTTGCGCAATGTTCCGTTCATCACCTGCTAGGTCCGGGCGCGGTCGGGACGGACAAAGAGAAAGACGGCGAGGATCATCGTCAGCAGGATCGCGGCGATGACATATCCGGCGCTGGGCGTCACGACGGGCGCACCGGGCTGCATGAAGAACCCGAAGGCCTGCGCATAGAAGACCGTTCCGATCAGCATGGCCACGCTCTGGACGCTGGCGATGCCGCCCTGCAATTCGCCCTGGGCGTCCTCGGGCGTGGAGCGCGACATGATCGCCGTGAGCGCCGGATGAACGAACCCCTCCGGCGCATGAATGACGAGCAGTACCATGACGGCAAGGAGGCTGGGGGCCCAGGCGTAGCCGGCAGCGGCGATGATGGACGCCGCGAGGCCGAAGACAACGGTGTTGCGCTCGCCCAGGCGCGACACGGTGAATCCGGTGAAGGCGCCTTGCATGACGGCCGTGATGAGACCGAAGGCCGCCAGGGTGAGGCCGATCACGGCCTCGCTCCAGCCGAACCGCGCGATGCCCCAGAAGGCCCAGATGGCGGGATAGACCGAGGTGGCGGCGAAATAGGCGAACATGAGGATGGCCAACGGAAGCACGCCCGGGTGTTTGCCGAAGACCAGCAGGGCGCCAAGCGGGTTTGACCGCGTAAGCGAGAACGGGCGGCGCTTTTCGGGCGGCAATGTCTCGGGAAGCACCACGTAGCCGAAGATGAAGTTCAGTCCGGTGAGGGTTGCCGCCACGTAGAAGGGCACGCGCGGGCCAAACTCGCCCAGAAGTCCGCCGATGGCCGGTCCGATGACGAAGCCCAGGCCGAAGGCCGCACCCATCAGGCCGAAGACCTTGGCGCGTTCCTCGGGTCTGGTGATGTCGGCCAGATAGGCATTTGCGATGGTGTAGGAAGCACCGCAGATCCCTGCTACGACGCGGCCCACGAAGAGCAGGAAGAGGGTGGGCGCCACCGCCGTGAACAGGAAGTCGACGGACAGGCCGAACACGGCAAGTAGCAGCAATGGCCTGCGGCCATAGGCATCGGAGAGATTGCCGACCGCCGGTCCGAACAGGAACTGCATCGCGCCATAGGCAAAGTACATCCAACCGCCGATCACCGATGCGGCTGCGAGATCGAGGTGGCCGACCTCTTCGATCATGCGCGGCAGCACAGGCATGACGAGGCCATAGCCGATCATGTCCATCATCACCGTGATGAAGACAAAGGCAATGGCATGTCGACCTGGAGGCCGTGCGGTCATCGAAATCCTGACAGAGGGAAGGGTTGATGCCGATCAGTGGTTGCTGCGGCGTCGCGGCCGGTAGCTCTTGCGCTTCGGATCGAAGCCCTCGAAGTATTCGCGGATCTGGGGATGCCGCACCGGCTCGCCCGTGTCGTCGACCAGCAGGTTTTGTTCGGACACATAGGCGACGTATTCGGTGTCGTCGTTTTCGGCGAGCAGGTGATAGAAGGGCTGGTCCTTGCGCGGCCGGATCTCTTCCGGAATCGACAGCCACCAGTCCTCGGTGTTGTTGAAGACCGGATCGACATCGAAGATCACGCCCCGGAAGGGAAAGAGGCGATGCTTGACCACCTGTCCGATGGTGAATCGTGCCTGGGGAAGCGCCGTCATAACTATTGATTGCCAATGTCGCCGCCGGAAGGCAAGAGCCTCGCACCAGGCGCCGGGAGCAGGTTGAATTCATGAGTGAAATCCTTAATCTTGCGATGCCGTTCTTCGGCCTGATCCTGCTTGGCGTGCTGGCGTCGCGGCTCTGGAAACTGCCCGACGGCGGCCTTGCCTGGCTCAACATCTTCCTGGTCTATTTCTCGCTCCCCGCCCTGATCTTCCTGGTCGTTGCCGCAGCACCGTTCGAACAGCTCATGAACTGGCCCTTCGTGTCGGCGATCACGGCGGTCACGGTCACGGCATTCCTGACGGTGACTGGCATTTCCATGTGGGCCTTCGGAACACCGCTCCGCACCGCCGCCCTACAGGGAACGTCTGGCAGTTACGGCAACGTGGGATACATGGGGCTTCCCTTGTCCGTTGCCTTTTTCGGTCCCGAGGCGGCGGTGCCGGCGGCTCTGGTGTTCTGCTTCGATTGCGCTGTGCAATTCGTGCTGACGGCGGTCCTCGCGACGCTCACCCACGAGCGCAACGAGGAGGCGCATTGGGGCGCCGTGGCCTGGCGCATCGTGAAGCAGGTGACCACCCATCCCTTCATTGTGGCAACGGCGCTGGGCGTGGCCGCGTCGGCCCTTCAGGTCAAGGCGCCGGGCGGTATCGGAACTATCCTGGACATGCTGATGCGCGCCGCGGGGCCAACGGCGCTCTTCGCGCTGGGTGTCACCGTCGGCATGCGGCACCTGGCCGGGTTCGGCCGGGAATTGCCTCTGGTCGCGGGCATGAAGGTCTTCCTGCAGCCCGTGATGGCGCTCCTGGTGGTCGGCATGGTTCCCGGACTCCCGCCCACGTGGCTCCACGTCGCGGTCATGATGGCCGCACTTCCCACCGCCTCGAATGCCTTCATCCTGGCCAGCCAGTACCGCGCCTATGTCGAGGGCGCATCGACGGCCGTGATCGTGACCACGGTGCTGTCTGCGGCGACCATTCCGGCCATCGTCTATTTCATCAAGTCCGGGATCTTGCCCTGAGACCGCATGATGCGGGGGACGGCCGTGACAGGGGCGAGGCCCTGCGCCATGACGAAGCGGCGGAGCGGGCCGAAGCTGGAAATGGCAGCCAGTCCAAGAGCCCGGCCGCCTTCCAGCATGAAGAAACCTGACAGCAAGGAGCGATTCATCAGATCGATGATCTGCTGTCTGGGCTGAACGTCGCGCCGGCGCAGCGCGTCATAGCGCGCCAGGACCCCGGCCTGCCCGGGGTCAGTTTCCATGGCGATCAGCTCGGCCGCCTGCGCGGCGTCGCGCAGCGACATGTTCAGCCCCTGGGCGCCAATCGGGGGAACCACGTGGGCGGCCTCGCCCACCAGGATGATCCGGTTGCGCGCGAAGTCGCGGGCCACCAGCCCCTGCATCGGAAAGGCGCGGCGCGGACCGGTGTCGCTCACGCGACCCAGATCGCCATGGGTCTGGATCTGGATGTCGCGGGCCAGCGCGTCGTCGGACAGGGCCATGATCTCGGCAGCGCGCGCAGGCCGCTCCATCCAAACCAGGCTGGAGGCTCGGCCGGGCAGAGGCACCGTGGTGAACGGACCAGCGCCCTTGTGGTATTCGGTCGAGATCCCGTCATGCGGACCGCTGTGGGCGAAGCTGGTGGCCACCGCCACCTGAGCGTAGGACCAGGTGTTGGTCTTGATGCCTGCCGCTTCGCGCATCACGGAGTTCCGGCCATCGGCAGCGATGGCGACGCGCGCCGCGATCCGCTGCCCATCGCGCGTCACCACGCTCACGCTGTCGGAGGAGGGGGCGGCACTGGCAACATCGTCGTCGATGAAGGTCACACCCAGCGCTGTGGCCCGGGCCTGCAGTTCTGGGATCAGCAAGCTCAATGGAAAGTTCCAGCCGAAGGCGTCCTCGCCGATCTCGTCGGGATCGAAGGTGATGGTCGGTGCCTGAAGGGCCGAGCCGGTGTCGTCCACCAGCCGCAGGCGGCGGAGAGGCTGGGTTCTCGCACGGAGGCCTCCCGGCCAAAGCTCCAGATGCTCCAGAAGTCTGATCGACGGCCGCATCAGCGCGACCGTGCGCGGGTCAGCGAAACCGGCTGGTGCGGCGACCACGGCTGTCCGCCGGCCATCATGAGCCAGAAGGCAGGCGGCCGCCAGGCCGGCCGGCCCGGCGCCGGCAACGAGGCAATCGAAGTCCGTCATGAGCCGAAACTGGCCATTCCGCGTAGACGATGCAAGCGGTGGCTTGTCGCGGCTGCAGTTTGTTGGATAGAGGACAGGATATGGCCAAGACGATGCAGGTTTACGAAGGCGGGTGCCTTTGCGGGTCGATCCGTTTCGCGGCAAGGGCCCCGGCGCTCAAGCCGCACACGTGCTCCTGCAAGATGTGCCAGCGCCACACGGGGTCGCTGACGGCGGCCTGGGTCGAGTTCCCCAGCGAGATGGTGGCATGGACCGGCCCCGGCGGCCGTCCCCGGACCTGGCGCTCGTCGGACTATTCGAGCCGGGCCTTCTGCCCTACCTGCGGCAGCAGTCTGGGGGCGGTCGACGACAAGCCGGTCGTCGCCCTGCTGCTCGGATGTTTCGACTCGAGCGGCGCCCGCGCCCTGAAGCCAACGGCCCATTCCTACAAGACCGGTCGCCCGCGCTGGTGGCACCTGGAGATTGGCTGATCAGCCGTCGATGCGCGTTTTGACCATGCTGTCGCGCTTGGCGAAGCTGGCGTGGAAGGCGGCGAGGTGGGGCCGGCCATCTTGCCATTTCAGGTCCGGCAGCCTGAAGGAGATGTAGGAGAGGACCACGGCAGCGGCAATCGAGCCTGCCGTGACGTCTGCAAGCTCCGCCTGCCACCTGCTCTCGAGTTCATCGCAGGCGGCGATGATGCGGCTCCTAAGGCGGTTTGCCCAGTCGGCCCACCGCAGCTCTTCGGGCCGGGCCGCCGTTTCATAGCGCAGGGCCACCGCCGCATCCCCAAGGCCCATGGCAAGCGCCTGCAGCGTCAGGACCCGGAAGCGCTTGACGCCATCGTCCGGAATGAGACTGGTATTGCCAGCCACGTGGCACAGATATTCGACGATGACGCGCGAGTCATAGATGGCATGGCCATGATCGGTTTCGAGCACCGGCACCTTGCCGATGGGCGACAGCGCCACCAGCCGCGGATTGGGCGCGGTGGGCGTGACGGATTCGGGCTCGTGAATGACCTTCCCGCCGAGGCCGACCTCATGGGCCGTGACAAAACACGTGCGGACGAAGGGCGACAGCAGAACGCCGTAAAGTCTCATGCAACTGACCTCCAGACCACGAAGCCGGAGCCTAGCGGAAAGATGATGACGCCAGAAGCCTCAATATTTGCGGAGGAGACCGACGAGGCGACCCTGGACCCTGATCCGGTCCGGGCCGAAGATGCGGGTCTCATAGGCGGAATTCGCCGCCTCAAGCGCCACCGAGTCGCCCTTGCGGCGCAGCCGCTTCAAGGTTGCTTCCTCGTCATCCACCAGTGCCACCACGATGTCGCCGTTGGTGGCTGTTTCACCCTTGCGGATGATGACGGTGTCGCCATCGAAGATCCCCGCATCGATCATCGAGTCGCCCTTCACCTCGAGGGCGAAATGTTCTCCGCCGCTCAGCAGTTCTGGCGGGACGGTGATATTGGCGGAATGTTCCTGGATCGCCGAGATCGGAACACCGGCCGCGATCCGGCCCATCATCGGAATGACCGCCGCCCGCGGTGCGCCATCATTGCTCGACGACACCGGCTTCACCCGGCCCAGGTTGCCCTGGATGACATTGGGCGTGAAGGACTGCTTGCGCGGCGCAAGGCTGGGCGAATGGCTTTCCGGCAGCTTGATCACTTCCAGCGCCCGCGCCCGGTTGGGCATGCGGCGCAGGAAGCCCCGCTCCTCGAGCGCGACGATCAGCCGATGCACACCGGACTTTGACTGGAGATTGAGCGCATCCTTCATTTCCTCGAAAGATGGCGGCACGCCCTCCTCTTTGAGGCGCTCGTTGATGAACATGAGAAGTTCGAGCTGCTTTCGGGTCAGCATGCGTGGGAGATCCTGTGGCTGGTGTTCCGGAATCGGAACAAATCTGCAACAACTTTACAGGTTCCCATTTAGTTCTTCAAGTGTTTACTTTCTGTAACGGTCAAAAATCGATCAACAGAACCGGGACCAGTGCTCCGGCGTCAGCCGCCGGTGCCCGCGGCGGGCGCACGATGAGGCAATCCGCATTACGAAATGTGCGCTGCATGGAGGAATCCTGCTTGGCATAGGGTGTCGCCACGCGCGACCCGTCCGATCCGACGTCCAGCCTCGCCCGCACATAGTCCTGCCGCTCGTCATTGGCCTTCATCGGGCTTCCGAGTCGCGCCATGACATGGTCGTCGCCGGTCGGCAATCCCAGCAGTGTATCGAGCAGGGGCTTCAGAAACAACCTAGCGCAGACCAGTGCGGAGACGGGATTTCCGGGAAGTCCAAGGACATGTTGGCCGCTCTTACGGCCATACATGAAGGGCTTGCCTGGCCGCATGGCGATCTTCCAGAAGTCGATCTTGACGCCAGCGCTCAGAAGCGCCTCCTGCACAAAATCATGGTCACCGACCGATGCGCCACCGGTGGTCACCAGAACGTGCGCGGGCGCGGCGCGGCGGACCGCGCGAACGGTGGCCCGTAGATTGTCGGGAACGATGCCGAGGTCCATGACTTCGCCGCCGACCTGCCGCACCAGCGCCGCGAGAGCCTTGCCGTTGGATGAGACGATCTGGTCTGGACGTGGCCTTTGTCCCGGCAGCACCAGCTCGTCACCGGTTGCGAAGATGGCAACCACCGGCCTGCGCCGAACGGCGATCGCTGCCGCGTTGCCTGCGGAAGCAAGCCCGATGTCGCGGGCATTGAGCCGGATCGCCGCGGGCAGCAGGTCCTCGCCGTGGCGAAAGTCGAGCCCCCGGTCGCGCACGTTCTGCGCCGGCCGCGCCGGGGCGTGGATGGTCACGTGATCCGCATCCGGGCGTACCGTATTCTCCTGGATGACGACGGCATCGGCACCGGGTGGCAGTGGAGCGCCGGTGAAGATGCGGACGGCCTGGCCGGTCCGCAGCTGGCGCCGGAAGCCTTGTCCGGCGGCACTGGTTCCGATGATATCCAGCGTCGCGGGCACAGTTGCGACATCCTCCGCCCTCACCGCGAAACCATCCATGGCCGAGGCGGCGAAGGGCGGCTGATCGCGCGTGGCTCTGACCGGTTTCGCCAGTACCCGGCCCAGGGCCGCGTCCAGACCAACCCGTTCGGCCGCAAGCGGCTTCACGCCCGCCAGGATGCGGGCGCGGGCCTCTTCGACCGGCATCAGCGCCATTTCTCACTCCGCCTTGTAGTGTCCGGACTTCCCGCCGCGTTTCTCGACCACGTGCAGGTCGGTGATCGACATGCCGCGGTCGACGGCCTTGCACATGTCGTAGATCGTCAGGCAGGCGACGGAACAGGCGGTGAGCGCCTCCATCTCCACACCCGTCTTCCCGTCCACCTTCACAGTAGCGGTGACGACGATTCGCGATCGACCGGCATCGAGGGCAAAATCCACGCTGGCCTGCGTGATCATGAGCGGATGGCAGAGCGGGATCAGTTCATGGGTCCGTTTGGCCGCCATGATTCCCGCGATGCGGGCCGTGGCAATGACATCGCCCTTCTTCGCCTTGCCCTCGGCAATGAGGGAAAGCGTCTCCGGTTTCACGAGCACCATCGCCTCGGCCGTTGCGCTGCGCGAGGTCACGTCCTTGTCCGACACATCGACCATGTGTGCGTGTCCGGCAGCATCGAGATGCGTGAGCTTGCTCATGGCCGGGTCAGGATCCTGCGCGTGGCGGCGGCCACGTCGGCCTGTCGCATCAGGCTTTCCCCGATGAGGAACGAATTGACGCCGACCGCAGAAAGCCGGGCCAGGTCCTCGGCCGTGAACAGGCCGCTCTCGCCAACCACCAGCCGGTCGGGCGGCACGCGCGGCGCCAGATCTTCGGTCGTGGCCAGCGTGGTCTCGAAGCTGTGGAGATTGCGGTTGTTGATGCCGATGAGACGAGTCGACAGCTTCAGGGCGCGTTCGAGTTCGTCGGCGTCATGCACTTCGGCCAGAACGTCCAGGCCCCAGTCGCGGGCCGAGGACTCCAGATCGGCGGCAAGCGCGTCGTCCACCATCGCCATGATGATGAGGATGCAGTCCGCGCCCCAGGCCCGCGCCTCGGCGACCTGGTAGGGATCGAGCATGAAGTCCTTGCGCAGCGCCGGCAGCTGCGTGACCGCCCGCGCAGCCCCGAGGTATTCGGGCGCACCCTGGAAGGATGGCGTGTCAGTCAGGACGGAGAGGCAGGCCGCACCGCCATCCTCGTAGGCCATGGCAAGCTGGGGCGGATTGAAGTCGGCACGGATCAGCCCCTTCGACGGGCTCGCCTTCTTGATCTCGGCGATGAGCGCCCAGTGGCCGGCATCGACCTTGGCGCGCAGCGCCGCCTCGAAGCTGCGGACCGGCGGGGCGTCCAGCGCCATGACCTCCAGCTCGCGCTCGGGAATGGCGGCCTTTGCCCTGGCCACTTCGTCGCGCTTGTAAGCGGCGATCTTGTCGAGGATGGTGGCCATCAGCGGTTCGACACCTTGACCAGCGTCTCGAGGGCCCTGAGCGCCGCGCCGCTGTCAATCGCGGCCTGGGCCGCGGCGACGCCCGCGGCGAGATCGGGGCTCCTGTCCGCAACGGTCAGCGCCGCGGCGGCCGTCATGACGGCCGCGTCGCGAAAGGCGCCGGGGGCTCCCTCGAGGACGGCGCGCAGGGCCTCGGCATTGTGTGAAGCCTCGCCTCCTTTGAGATCCTCGAGCCTGGCCCGCTTGAGGCCGACGGATTCCGGCGTGATCTCGAAGCTGCGAACCTTGCCATGGCGCAGCTCGGCCACCCAGGTCGTGCCGGACGGGACGATCTCGTCGAAGCCCCCTTCGCCGTGGCAGATCAGGCAGGCCTCGCTTCCCAGGTTCTTCAGAACATGGGCAAGCGGCTCGACCCAAGCCTTTGAAAATACGCCCGTCACCTGCCGCCTTACACCGGCCGGATTTGACAGTGGGCCAAGCAGATTGAAGATGGTGCGCGTGCCGAGTTCCACCCGCGATGGTCCCACATGCTTCATCGAGGCATGATGCGCGGGGGCGAACATGAAACCCAGGCCCGCGTCCGCGATGCAGGCCGAGATGGTTTCAGGCGGCGTGTCGATCCTGACGCCCAGTGCCATGAGCACATCGGCCGCGCCGGATTTCGACGAAAGCGCCCGGTTGCCGTGCTTGGCCACCCTCAGGCCGGCGCCCGCGGCGACGAAGGCAGCGCAGGTCGAGATGTTGTAGGAGCCGGACGCATCGCCCCCGGTCCCCACGATGTCGATGGCATCGGCAGGCGCGGCCACGCGGAGCATCTTCTCGCGCATGATCTCCACCGCGCCGGTGATCTCGTCCACGGATTCCCCGCGCACGCGAAGCGCCATGAGAAGTCCGCCGATCTGCGACGGCGTCGCCTCGCCCGACATCATCACGTTGAAGGCCTCGCGCGCCTCGGCGCGGCTCAGCGGAGTGCCGCCTGCCGCCTTGGCGATGATGGGTTTCAGATCAGCCATCAGGCGGCCCTCGCAAGGTCGAGAAAGTTGCGGAGAATGGCGTGGCCGTGCTCCGAGGCGATGCTCTCGGGATGGAACTGCACGCCATGCACATTCCTGGTCTTGTGTTGCAGCCCCATGATCAGCCCATCGGTTTCGGCCGTCACCTCGAAGCAGTCGGGCAGGGAGGCGCGGTCCACGATCAGCGAGTGATAGCGCGTGGCGGTGAAATCCTGCGGAATGTCCTTGAACACGCCCTTGCCGGTATGGTGGACCTTCGACACCTTGCCATGCATGAGGCTGGGCGCGCGCACCACCTTGCCGCCGAAGGCCTGGCCCATCGACTGGAGACCAAGGCAGACACCGAAGATCGGGACGCTGTCGGCGGCCTTCGCGATCAGCTCCAGGCAGATGCCCGCCTCGTTCGGCGTGGCCGGGCCTGGCGAGATCACGATGGCCTCGGGCTTGGCCGAGAGAACCTGCCCGACGCTGACCTTGTCGTTGCGATGGACCACCGTTTCGGCGCCAAGGTCGCCGAGGAAATGATAGAGGTTCCAGGTGAAGCTGTCGTAGTTGTCGATGAGAATGATCATTGCGCCCTCCCGGCGCGGCCCGCGAAACGGACTGCTTCCTCGGCGGCCCGGAACAGGGCCTTGGCCTTGTTGACGCATTCCTGGTGCTCGCTCTCGGGGACGCTGTCGGCCACCACGCCGGCGCCGGCCTGCACATACATCTTTCCGTCCTTCACGATGGCGGTGCGCAGCACGATGCAGGTATCCATCTCGCCATCGGCGCTGAAGTAGCCCACGCAGCCGGCGTAGACGCCGCGCTTGTTGGTTTCCAACTCGTCGATGATTTCCATGGCCCGCACCTTGGGTGCACCCGATACGGTGCCGGCCGGGAACCCCGCGACCAGCGCGTCGATCGCATCGAATTTCTGCGCCAACCGGCCTTCCACGTTCGAGACGATGTGCATCACCTGGCTGTAATACTCCAGGATGAACTTGTCCGTCACCCTCACGCTGCCGATGTCGGCGACCCGGCCCACGTCATTGCGGCCGAGGTCGAGCAGCATGAGGTGTTCCGCCAGCTCCTTGGGATCGGCGAGAAGCTCGGCGGCGAGGGCCCGGTCCTCGGCCGGCGTGGCGCCCCGGCGGCGCGTTCCGGCGATGGGTCGGATCGACACCTTGCCGTCGCGCACCCGCACCAGGATCTCGGGACTGGAGCCGATCACCGCGAAGGTGTCGAAGTCGAGATAGTAGAGGAACGGCGACGGATTGACCCGTCGCAGTGACCGGTAGAGGGCAAAGGGCGGGAGGGCGAAGTCTGTCTCGAAACGCTGCGACAGGACAACCTGGAAGATATCGCCCGCCGCGATGTAGTCCTTGGCCTTGAGAACCATGGCCTTGTAGTCGTCTGGCGAGGTGTTCGACCGCGGCGCGTCGATGGGAGCCGCATCCTCGCCGCGGAGTGCGATGTGGTCCAGCGGACGGTCCAGGGCATCGACGATCTCGCTGATGCGTTCCTGGGCCCGCGCATAGGCCGCGCGTGGGCTGACGGATCTGTCGGGATAGACCGGCGAGGTGACCGTGACTTCGTCGCGCACGCTGTCGAAGATGGCCATGATCGTCGGCCGGATCAGCACCGCGTCGGGCAGGCCGAGCGTGTCGGGCTTGGACTCGGGCAGGTCTTCCATGAGACGCACCATGTCATAGCCCATGTAGCCGAACACCCCCGCTGCCATGGGGGGCGCATCCTCCGGCAGCTTGATGCGGCTCTCCGCGAGGAGTGTCCGCAATGCCTGTAGCGGCGGCAGCTCGATCGACTCAAAGGGACCATCGGGATCCGCGCTGGCCTTCCGGTTCACGGATGCCTTCTGGCCCTGAACCTTCCAGATCAGGTCGGGATTCATGCCGATGATGGAGTAGCGGCCTCGGACCGCGCCGCCTTCCACCGATTCAAGCAGGAAGGAATAGCGGGCATTGCGCGCGAGCTTCAGCATGGCGGAGACGGGCGTCTCCAGGTCGGCCACAAGGCGGGTCGAGACGATCAGCGCTTCACCCGCCTCATAGGCCTTGGCGAAGTGATCGTAGTCAGGTGAGATAATCATCGTTCGAAACTCCTGCTGGAGTACAGAGTCTGGTCATTGCGTTTGCGTTCCAGAGATCTGTCGCCAGAGGGTTTCATTGAGGCTGGTTCCAACATCATTCTGCACGGCGGTCAGAAATGACTGCAGCAGGTCTGCCGAGACCACTTGCGTCAAATCTTGCGAGATGGCCTTGGTCTCGGCGGCGGCCGGATCGAACGGCGGCAGCAGGACGGACTGGGACTGGATGACCCAGGCGGACGTGCCGTCCCGGCCCGAGGCCACGGTGAAGCCGTTTTCAGGGACGGCAAAAAGGGCGGCGAGGGCAGCCGGATCGAAGCTGGTGCCGGACTCGTCGCGCTTCAGCCCCTGCACGGTCTTGATGTCGGCACCGGTTTCCTTGGCAAGGTCGTCAAGCGACGTCCCTGACCTGGCGCGCTCGAGCAGCTTCGCGGCCTTCTCGAGAGAGGCTGCCTTGAGGCGCTTCTTGATCACCTCGGCGCGGACCTGGTCCTTCACGCTGTCGAAGGGCTTCACCGCCGAGGGAACGACCTCGCGGACATCATACCAGATGTATCCGTTGTCGAGCGAAATCGCGGCGTTCTCGAGACCCACATCGCTGGCAAAGACAGCCTTCAGGAGCTCCTGCTTGTGCGGCATGTCCACGGGCTTGCCATCCGGGCCCAGTCCATTGGCATCGACCTTCGCCATGACTAGAAGAGGGATGGAAACCTGCTTCGCCACCTCATCGAGGTTCGCGCCACCGGCGCTGGCGTCCTCGACCGCATCGTAGATCGACTGGATTTCCTCGGCTGCCCGCTCGAGCTTCAGCTTCTCGATGAGTTGGGGTCGGACCTCGTCCAGCGTGGACTGCTTTTCAGGTGTGACCTTCGTGACCTTGATCAGGACGGTGGCCAGATTGCCCTTAACCGGATCGCTAACGGCACCCTCGGGCAGCGAGAATGCCGCATCGGCAATCGCCTGGTCGAGAAAGTCGGTCTTGGCCTTGTCGGCGAAGGTGATGTCGGCCTCGGCAAATCCCAGGTCCTTGGCGACTGCCAGGAAGTCCTGTCCGGAGGCGAGTTGAGCCTTAGCCTTCTGTGCCTCTTCCAGACTCGGAAAGGACAGCTGCAGAATGGTGCGGTGTTCCGGCGTGAAGTAGTCGAGCTTCAGACGCTCGTAGCCGGCGGCGATGTCCGCGTCGGCAATCTGGACCTTGGCGGCGGCGTCCGCGGGTTCGGCCTTGAGGACGGCCACCGTGCGATACTCCGGCGCGGTATAGCTGGCGGGGTTGTCGTCATATTCCTTGCGAATATCGGCGTCGCTGGGCGAAGCAATCTCCGCTTCAGCCGTGGTGACCTCGAAATAGCGCGCATCGCGCTGTTCGTTGCGATAGTGATAGACGGCCTCGACCAGGGGCTTGGGCGCAACCAGACTACCTTCAACGGTTCCGATCAGTGCCTCACGCAGCTTGTCGCGCTTGGCGGAGGCCAGATACATGCCCTCCGACATGCCGTTGTTCGCCAGCAGCCTGCGGAACAACTCGGGATCGAACTGCTTCGACGTGTTCTGGAAGGCCGGGTTTGCGGCCGCCTCCTGGGCGATCATCGAATCGGCAACCGCCAGCTTCATCTCCTGGGCCTCGTGGTCCAGGGCGGCGCCGTCGATCAACTTGTCGAGAATGGCGTGATCGATGCCGAGCCGCCGCGCGTCCTCCGGGGTCAGCGATTGGCCGGTCTGGCGGTTGAGGTTTTGCAGGTACTGGTCGAAGGCCTTGGTGTATTCCTGGCTGGTGATCTCGACCTTGCCCACTCGCGCCAGGAAGCCGGCGTCGAAGCCGCGAAACACGTCGGCAATGCCCCAGACTGCAAAGCTGACGGCCAGCAATCCGATCAGGAGCTTTGATACCCAGCTCTGGGCGGCGTTGCGGAAAGTTTCGAGCATTCGGCAGTCCTTTCGACGAGCCCCAATCGGGCGCGGCGCACTATAGGTAGCCGACGACCCCCTCGCAAGTGCGGGATGGGTCGGCTATGGTATTGTGGTTTCAGGGATTTGGAGGGGATTATGGCAGGGGAAGGGCCGCGCGCGCTGGTCGCCGGAAACTGGAAGATGAACGGCAGCGTCGCGATGCTCAAGGAGCCGCGCCTGCTCGCCGCGATGCTCAAGGACGTGAAGCTCAAGTGTGACGTCATGGTCTGCCCGCCTGCGCTGATCGCCCGGAGGGTCAAGTCGATCCTCAAGGGCAGCCGCATCAAGATGGGCGGCCAGGACTGCCACTGGGCGGCGTCAGGGGCCCACACCGGCGACATTTCGGCCGAGATGCTCAAGGAGGCCGGAGCCTCGGCGGTCATCGTCGGTCACTCGGAACGCCGGACCAATCACGGCGAAACCGACGAGATCGTGGCGAAGAAGGCGGCGGCCGCGCATCGTGCTGGCCTGAAGGCCATCATCTGCATCGGCGAGACGCTGGATGAGCGCAAGGCGAACAAGACCCTCGATGTCCTGACGCGGCAGATCAAGGGGTCGATTCCAGCGGGCGCCACCGCGGACAACACCGTCATTGCCTATGAGCCCGTCTGGGCCATCGGAACCGGATTGACCCCGACCACCGCCGAGGTCGCCGAGGCGCATGCCCATATTCGCAAGGAGCTTGCCGATGTGGTCGCGGCGGCGGCGGAGACGCGGATTCTCTACGGCGGGTCGGTGAAGGGCTCGAATGCCGCGGAACTCATGGCGGCACCGAATGTGAATGGCGCGCTGGTAGGCGGCGCCAGCCTGAAGGCCGCCGATTTTCTCGGAATCATCAAGGTCTATGCCTAGGAGGCCGCCATGAGCGCCGAACTTCCGACACTGACCAAGCGCCGTCTGCAGGCCCAGGTCATCGGGCCGATCTATGCCGAGATGGTGGCCGAGATCGGCGAGGAGAAGGCCGCGGCCATTCTCGACGCCGCGATCCGCAAGGCGGCAATCGCCGAGGGCAGGGATTTCGCCCGCAAGGCGCCGGGCGGCAAGACCTCGATGGCCGACTTCATCAAGCTCTATGAACTCTGGACCGCCGATGGCGCGCTCGAGATGAAGGTGTTGCGGGCCGACGACGAGGTGTTCGACTTCGACATCGTCCGTTGCCGCTATGCCGAGACCTACAAGGAGATGGGTCTGGGCAGGATCGGTCATCTCATGTCCTGCAACCGGGACGGGACCTTCTGCCAGGGTTACGATCCCGCCATCACGCTCGAGCGGAAACAGACGATCATGGAAGGCGCGTCCTGCTGCACCTTCCGCTATCGCCGCGTAACGGCACAGGGTTGACCGTTCGGTTCAGGCCGCTGGAAGGCGCCAGACCCGGGCCAGTACTATCCTGGCGGCGCCTGTGAGCCGGACGGTTTCTCCGGGTTCAAGCACAAGCGCGTCGTTTGCTGAGAGCTGGCCTGCATCGAACCTGCACGACCCCTGAAGCACGAAGACAAGCCCATGCGCCTCTCTCGCCGCGATCACGTGGTCACCGTCGAAGCCGAGGCAATCCAGTGACGAACCGAATCTCTGCCGATCGGCGATCAGGTTGAAATCGCGCGACGTGCCGTCGATGAGCCGTCCCGTGATCTGCCAGTCGCCGGAAAAGCTGCGGGGCTGAAAGTCGGCGCCAACCACGAGATCGCCGAACGGACCGCCCGCGAGGATGAAGCCGCGTCCCTCGATGCAGAGGATATGGCGGTCGTAGCCGGGAAAGAGCGAGAAGGGGCCATCGGCAGCAACCGTCGCGATGCTGGCGCGCCACCCGAAGCGTTCGGGCTTATCGTGGCTGACATGGAGTTCCGTGGTCGTGCCCCCGCCGTTCTTCCACGGCATCTCGCGATAGTCGGCGGGACCCAGCCGCCTCACAGCTGATGCGGCTCCAGCCCCAGAGGTTCGGCATGCGCGATCACGCGCCGGATCCGGGGGAACTCGGCCTCCAGCAGAGCCTCGATCCGGTCGATGCTGGCATGGACGTCGTCGACCGTATCCGCGCCATCGAAGCGGCAGTGATAATGCACGAAGATGCCATGCTCGTTCTGGCGGATTCGGACATTGTGAAGATCCGACAGGCGTACCTCGCCGGCGGCATGGCGTTCCAGCGAAGCCTGGATCGCCGCGCAGGTCTCCGCGTCGGCGACTTCTCCGGCCAGCAGGTGCTCGGGCTGCGGTTCGATATGGCTCTCGACCTCGATGTCGGGGCCCAATTCCTTGCGGATCGCCGCTTCAAGTCGCGTGGCGGTGTCGTGGGCCTGTAGCAGGGAGGTGCTGCCTTCGACCTCGATATCGAAGCTTACCGCCAGCTTGCCGCCGATCTGCTGCACCGTGAGGTGGTGGATGGCGAGGTTCCGGCGCGCGGCCAGCAGCATGACTTTCTCGAAGACCGTCTCGCTGTCGAGTGGCACCGGATTGGCGGTGACCGTGATGTCGGCCTGTGGAAACCGCTCATGCACCGCCTGCCGGATCGCCTCCTTCACCCGTACGATCTCGTCGATCGGCATGGTGCGCGGAACCTCCACCACGATGCTGGAGAACAGCGTCCGGCCGGCCGGCCGAAGACGAATGAGCTTGATTTCCAGGATGCCATCGACGCCTTCCACGGCGCGGCGGACGATCTCGGTGGCGCCTTCCGGCGCCGTATCCAAGAGCGTGTCGAGCGTGCGCCGCCCCAGCCGGTACCCTGCCAGCGCGACGAAGGCGGATACTACCAGCGCTGCAATCGAGTCGGCGGCCGGAACGCCAAGCCAGACGGCGGCGAGACCCGCAAGGACCACGAGCGAGCTCCACATGTCGGAGGAAAAATGCAGGGCATCGGCTTCCAGTGCTTCGCTGGAGGTCTTCTTTGCGACCCGCGACAGGGCCCGGGCCCTGTTGTAGTCGATGATGATCGAACCCGCGATGATGGCCACGGCCCACCAGGTGATCTCGATATGCTCATGCCCGGACATCAGCCGGCTGATGGCCTCCCACACGATCCAGCCGGTGGTGGCGAAGAGCAGGCCGGTTTCCACCAGGGCGGCGATGCTCTCGATCTTGGCGTGGCCGTAGTGATGCTCCTCGTCCGGGGGAAGGTCGGACCAGCGGATGGCAAACCAGGTGATCACCGTCGCCCCGAAGTCGATCACGCTGTGAATGGCCTCGGACAGGATGCCGAGGGATCCGGTGAACAGGGCGGCAAAGAGCTTCGATCCCGCCAGACCGGCGCTGGCGAACATCGAGAACAGCGCGACGCTTTGCTTTTCGCTCGTGGACATCGGCGTTTGTCTAGGCGCAGTTGCCAGACCTGACAAGCCATGAAGGCGCCGCATGACAGGGCATGGAGCCGGGGACTTGCGGCGGGCCCGGGAAGGGTGTTGGCCTATGCGCAGCAACCATGGCTTCCGAATCCGCGCTTCCCGCCGTCCCCATGCCGCGCAAGGCCGGCGCCTACACCTTTGCCGCGATCTTCGCGGTGGAGTCGTTGGCGCGCGCGCTGAATTCGACGGTGGTCTCGCTGCAGGCCTACGACATTCTGGGGTCGAGCCAGCGGGTCAGCATGCTCTCGACCTCGATGTCGCTCGTGGTGCTGGTCACAACCTTGCTGTTGCCCCATGTGCTGGGCCGGTTGCGCCGCCGCTGGGCCTATACGCTCGGCGTCCTGTTGCTCATGCTGGCCAGCTTCGCCCTTGCCACCCATGTGCTGCTCGGCCAGGCGGCGGGCATGTGGCTGCGCAACACGGGCGCGGCGGTGATGAACATCACCCTCTCTCTCTACATCCTGGACCACATCAAGCGCACCGAACTGGCGCGGTCCGAACCACTGCGACTCAGCCTTTCGACCTTCTCTTGGATGATCGGCCCGGCCCTCGGCGTGTGGCTCTATGTCAATTTCGGTCCCTGGGGACCGCAGCTGGCCGTCATCGTCACCACACTGTGTCTCCTCGCACTGTTCTGGTGGCTGCGTCTTGCCGATCATGCGGGCGTCATGCCGCAGGGCAATCTCCAGGGTTTCCGCACCCTGTCGAACATCCGTCGTTTCGTGGCCCAGCCGAGGTTGCGGCTGGCCTGGGCAATCGCCTTCGGCCGGTCCTGCTTCTGGACGAGCTTCTTCATCTATGGCCCCCTTTTGGTGGTCGAGAGCGGCCTGACAAAGAATGTCGGTGGACTGATGATTTCGGCGAGCCAGGCGGTTCTGCTCACGGCCTGGCTCTCGGGACGTATGGCACGGAGATATGGCGTGCGGCGGGTCATCGCCGCGTCCTTCGCCCTGGCTTCCGTCTCGGCTGTCTGCGCCGGACTGGCGGGAACGGGATCGCCCTACGTGGCCATCGCCTTTCTGCTGCTGGGATCATTGGCCGCCTCCTGGCTGGACGGTGTTGGCGGAATTCCCTTCCTGCGCGCGGTGAGGCACCGCGAACGCCAGCGGATGACGGCCGTCTACCGAACCTACATCGACTTTTCGGAACTTCTGCCGTCCTTCGTCTTCGCCTTCGTGCTGTTGTGGCTTCCCATCGGCGCGGTCTTCGTCATTCTCGGACTCGCGCTGGCCGCCGTGGGCCTGCTGGCGTGGCGCTATCTTCCACGCTCGCTCTAGGAATGGTGCTGCTTGACGGGCGGGGTCGGCTTGACCTAGCTGGCCATGACTCAGGAGGAATGTCAGTTGCCGCAAGTCATTACCAAGGGATTCAGGACACTCATGGCCGAGGCGGAAGCCGAGGTGAAGCAGGTCTCGGCCGCCGAGGCGAAGGACCTGGCCGGGCGCGACGACGTGGTCATCGTCGACATCCGCGACATCCGCGAGGTTCAGCGCGAGGGACGGATACCGGGGTCCTTCCACGCACCGCGGGGCATGCTGGAATTCTGGGTCGACCCTGAAAGTCCCTATTTCAAGCCGATCTTCGGGGCGGACAAGACCTTCGTGATCCATTGCGCCAGCGGCTGGCGATCGCTTCTGGCCACGCAGGTCCTTCAGCAGATGGGATTGAAGCCCGTGTTGAATCTCAAGGGCGGGTTTGCCGCCTGGAAGGAGGCGGGTGGCAACGTGGAACAGGTGGACAAGCCATGAATGATTTCCGACTCGTCATCGGCAACAAGAACTACTCGTCCTGGTCGCTCCGTCCCTGGATTGCCATGACCATGGCCGGCATCCCGTTCGACGAGACGCTCATCCCGCTGGACACGCCCGAGACTGCGGGGCTGATCGCCAGGCATTCGCCCGCCGGGCGCGTGCCCGTGCTGCTCCATGGCGATCTTGCGATCTGGGAGTCGCTGGCGATCATGGAATACCTGGCCGAACTTTTCCCGGACCGTCGGCTCTGGCCAGTAGACAGGGGCGCCCGCGCACTGGCGCGCTCAGTCTCCAATGAGATGCATGCCGGGTTCTCGGCCTTGCGCAATGCCTGCCCGATGAATCTGCGCCGCCCCCGGCGGAGCGTCCCCATGAGCGACGCCGTGCGCCGCGACGTGGCGCGGATCGAGCAGCTCTGGCGCGACTGCCGTCGCAAGTTCGGCAAGGGCGGCCCCTTCCTCTTTGGCGGCTTCGGCATCGCCGATGCCATGTATGCGCCGGTCGTAACGCGCTTTGACACATTTGACGTGCCGGCATCCTCCGAGACGCGGGACTACATGGCGGCCGTGATGGACACGCCGGCTTTCCGGTCATGGAAGGCCGCCGCGCTGAAGGAGACCTGGATCGTCCCGTCCGACGAGGTGGACTGAGACCGGGCTATCATGAGCGCGAGACGGCGGAGAGAGAATCGCGCCGGATGCGGCCGGCCAGTTCCAGATCGAGCAAGGCCGCATGCACGTCGGCGGGTGGCCTTCCGCTGACCCGAATGATGTCGTCGATGGCGACGGGTGTGGGAGAGAGGAGCGCGAGGATCTGCTCGGAGATGTGCTCGCCGGGTTCGACATCGGCGTCCGCTGCCGGAGGCGCGATGAAGTGCGTGGTATCCGGGTCTAAGCGTGTGTCGGACAGGACCGCGACCACGTCCGACGGTGCCAGCAGCAGGTTGGCGCCATCGCGGATCAGGCGGTTGCAGCCCTCGCTTCGGGGATCCAGCGGCGAGCCCGGTACGGCAAAGACCTCTCGGCCCTGTTCGGACGCATAGCGTGCGGTGATGAGCGAGCCCGACCGCAGGGCGGCCTCGACGACGACCACGGCCCGCGACAGTCCTGATATGATGCGGTTGCGCCGGGGAAAATGGGACTCGCGCGGTATCGTTCCTGGAACCATTTCGCTGACCAGCAGTCCCACGTCGGCGATCTTGTGCTGCAGTGCTGCGTTCTCGGGCGGATAGATCACGTCAATTCCGCCAGCCACCACGGCCACGGTTCCGGTCTCGAGGGCCGCCTCATGGGCCGCCGTATCGATGCCGCGCGCGAGGCCGGAGGCGACCACGTGGCCAGCCCGGCCGATGGCCGTCACGATCTCCCGTGCCATGCGTCGGCCAGCTGCGGAGGCGTTCCGGGCGCCCACCACGCCGGCAACGCTCCGCCGTGGTAGACCGACCTGTCCCTTGATGCAGAGGAGCGGCGGCGCGGCGTCGATGGCGCGCAGCATCTCGGGATAGTCTGGCTCGCACAGGGCGACGAAGCGGGCGCCCAGCCTGGCCGCCTCTTCGATGTGACGCGCTGCCTCGCCCGGACTGGCAAGCCGGAGGCTCCGCCGCAGGCCACCGCGGCGTGAAAGCTCGGGCAAACGGTTGAGCGCGGAATCGGCGCTCCCGCAGCGGTCGAGCAGCATCCCGAACGTGATGGGGCCAACGTTTTCGGTGAGGCTCAGTCTCAACCAGTTCTGCCGCTCGCTGTCGCTGAGCGGCCGCAGCCTCATGGTGACTTGGACAGACTGATGGCAGGCTCCTCGCCACGAAGCAACCGCGCGATATTGGCCCTGTGGGAGATCCAGATGGCGAGACCCATGATGGCCGCAGGAAGGATCGCATCACTGCGATCGAGCAAATAAGCCCAGAGCGGCGAGAGCAGGCTGGCGGTCAGCGCCGACAGCGACGACCTGCGGAACATGAAGGCCATCGCCAGCCACACCGCGAGGAAGAGCAGGCCAAGGGGCCAGTAGAGGCCGAAGAGAACGCCGATGTTGGTGGCCACGCCCTTGCCGCCCTTGAATCCCAGCCACAATGGAAACAGGTGTCCGAAGAAGGCGGCGAGGCCAGCCAGAATTCCGCCCTGGGGACCGTAGAGCCAGGACATCAGCAGGACCGGCACGGCACCCTTCAGCGCATCGCAGAACAGGGTCAGCGCCGCCACCTTCTTGTTGCCGGTGCGGAGCACGTTGGTGGCGCCGATGTTGCCGGACCCGATCTTGCGAACGTCGCCCAGGCCGGCGGACTTGGTGAGCAGCAGCCCGAACGGGATCGTCCCGCAAAGGTAGCCGAACAGGATCGATATGACCATTCCCATTCCGGACAGTGCCATCGTCACCTCAGATCATGCCCGGCGAGGGTAAGCGTAAATGCTGGCGCCCGCAACGACGGTCTCGACGCAGCGGCCTTCCAGCGTGCGGTGCTCGAAGGGTGAATTCTTGGATCTGGACCGCAGCACGTCGTCTTCGACCTTCCAAGAGTGATGCAAGTCTACCAGGGCGAAATCTGCGGGAGCACCCGGTGCAAGTCGCCCGGTCTCAAGTCCGAGGATCTGGGCAGGCCTGGATGACAGGGCCCAGACCAGCCGCTCGAGTGTGACTGTGCCGGCATGATGGAGGCTGAGGGCGGCGGACAGCAGGGTTTCCAGCCCGATGGCACCGAAGGCCGCTTCGGCAAAGGGCAGCCGCTTGGTGTCGGCGCTTTGCGGATCGTGGCTGGAGACGATGACGTCGATGGTGCCGTCAGCAACCGCCTCCACCAGGGCAAGTCGGTCGGCCTCGCCGCGCAGCGGCGGCGACAGCTTGAAGAAGGTCCTGTAGGCGCCAATGTCATTCTCGTTGAGTGTCAGGTGATGGATCGACACGCCGCAGGTCACGGGCAGGCCGCGCGCCTTGGCCTGGCGAATGACGTCGACCGACAGCTGGCTCGAAATCTGGGCCGCGTGGTAGGGCGCGCCGGTCAGCTCGACGAGACGGAGATCACGCTCGAGCATGATGACTTCGGCCATGGCCGGTATGCCGGACAGGCCAAGCCGGCCGGCGATCTCGCTGGCGTTCATCACGCCGGTCGCGAGATTGGGTTCCTCCACATGCTGGACGACCAGCATGCCGAAGTCGCGCGCATAGGTGAGTGCCCGGCGAAAGACATTGGCGTTGGCGACCGACTTCAGGCCTTCGGTCACGGCAACGGCGCCGGCTTCCTTGAGGGCGCCGATCTCGGTCATGAGCTCGCCACCGAGGCCCTTGGTGATGGCGGCCATGGGCGCCACGCGCACCAATGCCGTGTCGCGGGCGCGGCGCAGGATGAAGTCGACGATGGCCGCGTCGTCCACCACCGGCTGGGTGTTTGGCATGACGATCATCGTCGTGACACCGCCCGCCGCGGCTGCCTCCGATGCGCTGGCCAGCGTTTCGCGATATTCGGTCCCGGGTTCTCCCGTAAAGACCCTCATGTCGATGAGGCCCGGCATCAGCACAAGCCCGCTGCAGTCGATGACCGGCGTACCGGAGCCGATCGAGTCCCGTGTCACCTTGGGGCCAGCCGCGAGGATCCAACCGTCTTCCACCAGAACGCCGCCATGACCTGCGAGGCCCTGCGCCGGAGCCACGATGTTGGCGTTGAGATAGGCCCTGCGGCTTGCGGCGGAGCGGGTGGCCGGCGTCATCATGCGTTGCCCCCGCCTGGGATGTTGCGCGACAGCGCGTCCAGCACGGCCATGCGGATGGCGACACCCATCTCCACCTGTTCGCGGATCACCGACTGCACGCCGTCGGCGACATTGGAGTCGATCTCGATGCCACGGTTCATCGGCCCGGGATGCATGACGAGGGCATCGGGCTTGGCATATCTCAGCTTGTCCTCGCTCAGTCCGAAGAAGCGGTAATACTCCCGCTGCGACGGCACGAACGCACCCGACATGCGCTCGATCTGCAGGCGCAGCATCATGACCACGTCGGCGCCGGCCAGGCCTTCCGGCATGCCGCGATGGATCTCGACACCGAAGTTCGCGATCCCGGAGGGCAGCAGCGTGGAAGGCGCAACGACCCTGACCTGCGCGCCCAGCTTGTTGAGAAGGTGGATGTTCGACCGCGCCACCCGCGAATGCAGGACATCGCCACAGATGGCCACGACGATTCCCTCGATGCGGCCCTTGCGGCGCCGGATGGTGAGCGCATCGAGCAGGGCCTGCGTCGGATGCTCGTGCTGGCCGTCGCCGGCATTGATCACGGCACAGGACACTTTCTGGGCCAGCAGTTCCACCGCACCCGAGGACTGATGGCGCACCACCAGGAAGTCCGGATGCATGGCGTTGATGGTCATGGCCGTGTCGATGAGGGTCTCGCCCTTGGACACAGAGGATGTGGCCACGGCCATGTTCATGACGTCGGCACCGAGACGCTTGCCTGCGAGCTCGAAGGAACTCTGGGTTCGCGTGGAGGCTTCGAAGAAGAGATTGACCTGGGTGCGGCCCTGCAGGACGGCGTGGCGCTTCTCGATCTGGCGGTTCACCTCGACATAGGTTTCGCCGAGATCGAGGAGGGCCAGGGCTTCCTGAGGAGAAACATCGTCGATCGCCAGCAGATGCGGGCTCTTGAGGAGCGGCGGGCGATGATCACGGGTCATTAAAGCCGGGTGTGTAGGGGCGAATCCCCGGCTTCGCAAGCCTCAAGTTCGGGATGTGGATAGCAGGGTTAAACCGCGTCCAGATAGGTGTCGTACTCGAAGTCCGTGACCTGTAGCGCGAAGGTGGCCATCTCCTGGCGCTTGCAGGCCACCAGCATGTCGCGGAGCATAAGCGGCAGATGGTTCTCCGCGATCGGTCCGGAGGCAAAGGCATCAATCGCGGAGGCCCAGTCCGGTGGCAGCGACTTGAGCTTCAGTTCATAGGCGTCGCCCGTGACCGGCTCCGGCGGCGCGACCTGGCCTTCGATGCCGTGCAGCGCTCCCGCCAGGATCCCGGCCAGAACCAGATAGGGGTTGGCATCCGCGCCCGCCACGCGATGCTCGATGCGCCGGGCCTTGGGGGAGCCGCCTGGAATGCGAATGGCCACTGTCCGGTTTTCATATCCCCAGGCTGCCGCAGATGGCGCATGCGTCCCGGGCCGGAGCCGCCGGTAGGAATTCGCATGCGGGGCATAGAGGAGGGTGGTCTCGGGCATGGAGTCGATGAGGCCGCCCACGGCATGTCGCATCATGGCGCTGCCTTCGGTCGTGCCATCGTCGAAGACGTTCCTGCCGCTGCGGTCCAGCAGCGAGAAATGCACGTGCAGCCCGCTTCCCGAGCGTTCCCCGTAGGGTTTGGCCATGAAGGTGGCCGCGAAGCCGTGCTTGCGCGCCAGCCCGCGCACGATGCGCTTGAACAGGACTGCATCGTCAGCCGCGCGCAGCGGATCGGCGACATGGGTGAGATTGATCTCGAACTGGCCGATGCCGTTCTCAGCGATGGCGGAATCAGCCGGAACCCCCTGCGCGGCGCAGGCGATGTAGACGTCCTCGAAGAACGAGCCGAAGTCGTCGAGCTCGTCGATGGACAGCACGCCGTCCGCATCCAGCCGCTTGCCGGTGACCGGGGACACCGGTGCCACCGGCCGGGCGTTGGTGGGGTCGTAGAGATAGAACTCCAGTTCCATGGCCATGACCGGCGTCAGCCCCAGGGCGGCAAAGCGCTGGACCAACGCGGCCAGTGCGCGGCGGGGATCACCGCCGAAGGGCGCTCCGTCCTCCTGGCGCAGCCATAGCGGGATGAGGCCCGAGGGTTCGGCCGTCCAGTCCATGGGCAGGATGCCCCGTCCGGTGGATTCGCAGATGCCGTCCGCGTCACCGGTGGCGAAGACCAGCGGGCTCTTGACGATGTCCTCGCCCCAGATGTCCACGCCGACCACCGAGAGTGGCATGCGCAGTCCGCCGCCGAGAACCTTCTCGGCCTGTTCGAGGGGAATGCGCTTGCCCCGCATCACGCCATTCAGGTCGCAGACCGCGGCCCTAAGGCTCTTGATGTCGGGACGGCTTGCCAGCCATGCCAGTGTCTTGTCCAAGATGTCGCGCTCCCCCTCGATTGCGGGGTTCCCTTAGCAAGCTTTGCCATCTGGCGCAAAATCGGGCAGTCAACCCGGCGTCGCCGCGAACAAGGCGAGAACGAGGGGAATTGTGATCGCGGCACAGATGACCTGGACCGTCAGGATGTTGGCCACCATGGCGGCGTCGCCACCCATCTGCCGCGCCAGGACATAGGCGCCCGATCCGGTCGGCACCGCCGCGCAGATCATGGCCACGGCATAGGCCTCGCCGGCCATGCCGATGGCGTGAAGGATCAGGGCCATGATGGCCGGCAGCACCAGCAGCTTGAGCGCCGTCGCCGCAAGGACTGGCCGCCAGCCGGACAGGGCTTCGGCGAAGCGCAGGCCCGCGCCCACGGTGAGCAGCGCAAGGCCAAGGGCTCCCCGCCCGATCATGTCCAGTACCTGGATGCCCATCTCGTGCACCGGAAGGTTCAGCACCTGCCAGGCGACACCGCCCAAGGACGAGAACACGAAGGGATTGCGGATAATGGAGAGCGCCATGACCTTGGCGCTGGGCCGGTTCGCGTGGGCGAAATGCGCCATGACGATGACGCAGACGATGTTCAGCAGCGGCGTCATGGTTGCCGCGCTGACGGCGCCCAAGGACAGCGCGTCGTTGCCGAACAGCAGGGGAATGATGGCGAAGGCGATGAAGGTGTGCCAGCGCGTGGCGCCCTGGAACAGGCTGGTGAACTGCGGCCCGTCGATCCGCAGGCCGCGCATGATGGGGCGATGGAAGACGAGCAGGGCGGCGAACATCGCGGCAAGCGCCAGGACCATGCTCAGCGCCATGCCCAGCACCGGCACGTGGCTGAAGTCCGCGGCGGCGATTTCCTTGAAGATGATGGCCGGAAACAGGACGAAGTAGCAGAGCCTGTCCAGCGCGTTCCAATGGCTGTCGTCCAGCACGCCGAAACGGCGCAACGCCCATCCGCAGAGAATGACGATGAAGACGGGAAGCAGGCCGAGGAAGATCGCGGTCATGGAACTGGCCTGTTCTGGGCCGGTCCAGGAGAACGCGGGAACTCCTCGAACGGGGTCAACGCAGCGAGTCCAGCGCGGCCTGAAGGATCCAGGCCGCGGCCAGCTTGTCGATGACCTCGTCGCGCCTCGACCGTGATGCATCGGCTTCGATCAACATGCGCTCCACGGCTGCCGTCGACAGTCGCTCATCCCAGAAGACCACGGGCAGGGGTGTGAGCCGCGACAGGTTGCGGGCAAAGGCCCGGGTCGACTGGGCCCGCGGGCCTTCGCTGCCGTCCATGTTCACGGGCAGACCGAGGACGATGACCCCGATGTTCTCGCGCCCCGCGAGTTCCAGGACGCGCGCGGCGTCCTGGGTGAACTTCTTGCGCGCGATGGTCTCGACAGGCGTGGCGATCTGGCGGGTCCGGTCGGATGTCGCAACCCCGATCGTCTTGGTCCCCAGGTCGAGGGCCATGATCCGCGAAGCGGGCGGAGCGGCCGAAAGGGCGGTCTTCAATGACAGATCGGTGGCGCTCATGCTGCGGGGATAGCCCATTTGCCGGAACCGTCAAACGCCGAACTTGCCATCGCAACCCCGCGGGATAATCATGTGCGAAGGAGGACCCGCTTCCATGAAGATCACCTATCACGGCCATTCGGCCTTCCGGATCGAGACCGGCAAGTCCGTCATTCTCGTCGATCCCTTCTTCACCGGCAATCCCGCGGCCGCCGCATCCTGGCAGGATGCGTCCCGGGGTTGCACCCATGTGCTCCTCACCCATGGCCACGGCGACCACACGGGCGATGCCCTCGACATCCTGAAGTCCACGGGCGCGGTGCTGGTGTCCAACTTCGAGATCTGCATGTGGCTGAATGCCAAGGGCGTGGAGAACTACAGCCCCGGCAACCACGGCGGCCGCATTTCCTTCGACGACTTCGACCTGGTCTTCACCAATGCCTGGCATTCCTCGTCCGACCCGGCGGGCGGCACCCCGATCTATCTCGGAAACCCCTCGGGCTTCGTCATCGAGCCGCGCAAGGAGAAGGGCAAGACCCTGTATGTCGCGGGCGACACCGGGCTGTCCTATGACATGAAGCTGATCGATGAACTCTATCACCCCGTGATCGGCATCCTGCCGATCGGCGACCGCTTCACCATGGGCGGCGATCAGGCGGCCTATGCCTGCAAGCACTTCTTCCATTTCAAGACAGTGATTCCCTGCCACTTCGCGAGCTTCAAGGGTTTCGTCGCCGACGATGCGGCCCCGTTCCTCGCGGCGATGGAGCCCGACGCCGGCAAGGTCAAGGTCCTGTCCGCCGGTCAGTCCTTGGAGGTGTGATGGCCCGACACGTGGAACGTCCCGTCGGCGCGGCCGTCGATCCGCTGCCGCCCGGCTCGAAGCCCGACCATCGGCCGCTGCACGGCCGCTGGGTGCACCTGGAAGCCGTGTCCGCCACACGCCATGCCCAGGCCCTCTACGAGTCCTTCGTGCATGACGATGTCCACGGGCATGTGTGGACCTACATGGCCTATGGACCGTGGCAGGATCTGGCCGATTTCACCGAGTGGCTGAAGGCCCGCGAAGCCTCGCGCGATCCCTGGTTCTACACCATCGTCCGGCGCGAGGACGGCAAGCCCTGCGGCATGAGCGCCTTCATGCGCTGCGATGCGGCCAACGGCGTGCTCGAGATCGGGAATATCTGGATGGCGCCCGGCCTGCAGCGGACGCGCGAGGCCACCGAGGCCATCTTCCTGATGATCCGCCATGCCTTCGACGATCTGGGCGTTCGCCGCCTGGAATGGAAATGCGATGCCCTCAATGCCCCCTCGCGCAAGGCCGCCGATCGCTTCGGCTTCGCCTTCGAGGGCGTCTTCCTGCAGCACATGATCATCAAGGGACGTAACCGCGACACCGCCTGGTATGCCATGCTCGACAGGGACTGGCCCCGGATCCGCAAGGCCTTCGAGACCTGGCTCGCGCCCGAGAACTTCGATGCCCGGGGCCGGCAGAAAGCCAAGTTGCAGGCCTCCTGATCGGGTGCTATCCAGCGCCCTGATTTTGCGAGGGTTCCACATTCCATGTCAGTCGATCAGGCAACCGTGAAGCGGGTTGCGCGGCTCGCGCGCCTCAAGGTGAAGGACGAGGACGTGCCCCGGCTTGCGGGCGAACTCAACGAAATCCTGCGCTGGATCGAACAGCTCAACGAGGTTGACGTGTCGCAGGTAGAGCCGCTGACCTCGGTGGTGACCATGAAGATGAAGATGCGCGACGACCAGGTGACCGACGGGCACTATCCGCAGAAGATCGTGGCCAATGCCCCGGCCCAGGACGATTCCTTCTTCATGGTCCCGAAGGTGGTGGAATGAGCACGCTCACCGGCCTCACCATCGCGGCGGCGCGCGACGGGTTGCGCAAGAAGGAATTCAGCGCCACCGAACTGACCAATGCCTATCTCGCGGCCATGAAGGCAGCGCGCTCCCTCAATGCCTACATCGTCGAGACACCGGAAAAGGCCCGCGCCATGGCCCGTGCGTCGGACGCGCGCCTGGCGAGCGGCGAGGCTGGCCCGCTGGAGGGCATCCCGCTCGGCATCAAGGATCTCTTCGCCACCGAGGGCGTCCACACCCAGGCCTGCAGCCATGTGCTTGACGGGTTCAAGCCGCCCTACGAATCCACGGTGTCCGCCAATCTCTGGCGCGACGGCGCGGTCATGCTGGGCAAGCTCAACATGGATGAGTTCGCCATGGGGTCGTCCAACGAGACCAGCTACTACGGCAATGTCATCAACCCCTGGAAGCGACGCGACTCGAACGAAACACTGGTGCCGGGCGGCTCTTCGGGCGGATCGGCTGCGGCGGTTTCCGCGCATATCTGTGCCGCCGCCACGGCGACGGACACGGGCGGGTCGATCCGCCAGCCTGCGGCCTTCACCGGCACGGTCGGCATCAAGCCGACCTACGGACGCTGCTCGCGCTGGGGCATCGTGGCCTTCGCCTCGTCACTCGACCAGGCGGGTCCCATCGCGCGCGACGTGCGCGATGCCGCCATCATGCTGAAGTCCATGGCCAGCGTCGATCCGAAGGACACGACCTCGGTCGACATGCCCGTCCCGGACTACGAGGCGGCCGTCGGGCGCCCCATCAAGGGTCTCAGGGTCGGCATTCCGCGCGAGTATCGCGTTGACGGCATGCCGGCCGAGATCGACGCGCTGTGGCAGCGCGGCGCCCAGTGGCTGAAGGAGCAGGGCGCCGAGATCGTCGAGATCTCGCTGCCGCATACCAAATACGCCCTGCCCGCCTACTACATCGTCGCCCCGGCGGAGGCCTCGTCGAACCTGGCCCGCTATGACGGGGTCCGATACGGCCTGCGCGTCGCCGGCGACGACATCGTCGACATGTACGAGAAATCGCGTGCCGCGGGTTTCGGCCGCGAGGTCCAGCGCCGGATCCTGATCGGCACCTACGTGCTCTCGGCCGGCTACTACGACGCCTATTATCTCCGGGCGCAGAAGGTCCGCACGCTGATCAAGCGCGACTTCGACCTGGCCTGGGACAAGGTCGATGTCGTGCTCACGCCGGCGACGCCGAGCCCGGCCTTCGCGCCGGGCGCCATCACCGACCCGGTGGAGATGTACCTGAACGACATCTTCACGGTGACGGTGAACATGGCCGGGCTGCCGGGCATCGCGGTTCCGGCCGGTCTGTCCGCCGATGGCCTTCCGCTGGGCCTTCAGCTGATCGGCAAGCCCTTCGATGAGGAAACGCTGTTCCGCTCGGCGGCGGCAATCGAAACGGCGGCAGGGAGCTTCACGGCCAAGCCCTGGTGGTGAGCGGAGCAGCAGCTCCGGATCGTTCCAAGCAAAAGAGCCGGCGCGGCACGCCGGCTCTCTGTATTCGGGAGGGGTGCTTACGTCAGATCTTCGGTTGCGGCACCACGCGCAGATAGGGCTTCAGCGTCTTCCAGCCGCCCGGGAACTTCTCCTTGGCGGCCTCGTCATTGACCGAGGCCAGGATGATCACGTCCTCGCCCTGCTTCCAGTTGGCAGGTGTCGCCACCGAGGCCTTGGCGGTCAGCTGCAGCGAGTCGATGACCCGCAGGATCTCGTCGAAGTTGCGCCCCGTGCTCATCGGGTAGGTGACGATGAGCTTGACCTTCTTGTCCGGGCCGATGACCAGAACGTTGCGCACCGTGGCATTGTCGGCAGCGGTGCGGCTCGACGCGTTGCCCGAAGCGTTGGGATGGATCATGCCGTAGAGCTTGGCGACTTCCATGTTGTTGTCGCCGATCATCGGATAGTTCACGGAAGCGCCGGTGACGTCCTTGATGTCCTGCTTCCAGCGCTGATGATCGTCGACGCTGTCGATCGAAATACCGATCAGCTTGACGCCGCGCTTGTCGAACTCGTGCTTCATCTTGGCCATCGAGCCGAGCTCGGTGGTGCAGACGGGGGTGAAGTCCTTCGGGTGGGAGAAGAACACCACCCAGGACCCGTCGATGTAGTCGTGGAACTTGATCCGTCCCTCCGTGGTTTCGGCCGTGAAATCGGGGGCGATGTCGCCGAGTTGAAGTGCCATTGGCAGTCTCCCTTTCTTCTGTGCGATCAATATAGCGCGAAGATTGTTCGGAATAAAGAACGATTCGTCCGGTTCATTGCGCCGGTCCGCTTTGCGGGAATCGCAGAACTTGGGCATGGGAAGAGATCAGCCGCGGAGCCCGCCATGCGCCTCATCCTCTCAGTCCCCCTTCTGGCCGTGATCATCGTTGCCTATCTCCTGCTCGTGCAGAGCGGCAGCATGCTGCAGCCCGATTCGACCTTCTACGACACGGTGCTGCCATCGGGCGCGGAGATCTTCTTCCTCGTCGGCGACGTGTTCGTCGCCGCCGGTCTCGTGGCACTCTTCATCGAGATCCTGAAGTCTGCCTGGTCCGGTTCCACCACCATCCTGGATCATGTCCTCTCAACGGCAACGCTGTTCGCCGCGACGTTCTGCTTCATCGTGCTGCCCGCTTGCGGCACCGTGAGCTTCCTTCTGCTTACCGTGATGGCGCTGATCGACGTCATCGGCGGCATCGCCGTCTCCCTGTTCGCCGCGCGGCGGGACTTCACGATAGACGGTAATGCCGGACGTTGAGACGGAATAAAGCTTAAACCACTCGTTAACTAAATTGAATATTTGTTCGGCTAGGGTCTCTTCCCAAACTTGCGGAGACAGCACTTGCAGCCGAACTCGCCTTCGTCCAATCCCGAACTGAAAGCCGTCTACCGCGCCAGTCGCGGTGCCTTCATCTCGACGGGCGTCTTCAGCTGCATCAGCAACATCCTGATGCTGACCGGACCGATCTACATGATGCAAGTCTATGACCGTGTCCTGGCGTCCGGCAGCGTACCCACGCTGGTGTCGCTGAGCGCCATCGTCATCGGCCTCTACGCCTATTACGGGTTCCTGGAATATCTGCGCTCGCGTATCCTGGTGCGGGTCGGCAGGCGGGTCGAGGAGGAGCTGCGCGGCCGGGTATTCGACGTGGTGACCGCACATGCCCTGCGCCGTACCCCGGGAATCGGCGCCCAGCCCATCAACGACCTCAACACCGTCAGGCAGTTCCTGTCGGGGCAGGGGCCCTTTGCCTTCTTCGACATGCCGTGGATGCCGATCTATCTCCTCATCATCTATCTCATGAACTGGATGCTCGGCGTGGCGGCGCTGGCTGCCGCGGCCGCCATCTTCACCTTGGCCCTGATTTCCGAGCGGGTGACCAGGGGCCCGATTGCCGAAGCCACCAAATCCTCCATCAAAGCCGCCCAGCTGTCCGAGGAAAGCCGCCGCAACAGCGAGGCCCTGCATGCACTTGGCATGCAGCAGACCCTGCGCAAGCGCTGGGCGGACGTCCAGGGCGACGCGCTCCACCAGCAGACCATGGCCAACGACGCGAGCGGGCTCCTGTCCGCATGCTCCCGCGTCCTGCGCCTCATGGTCCAATCCGGCATGCTCGGACTTGGCGCCTACCTCGCCATCCAGCACGACATCACCGCAGGATCGATGATCGCTGCATCCATCATCATGTCACGCGCTCTGGCCCCTGTGGAACTTGCGGTGTCGAGCTGGCAGCAGTTCCTGTCCTATCGCAAGGCCCGGGACCGTCTTGCCGCTGTTCTGGCCACCGTTCCGGCCGATGCATCGCCGATGCAGTTGCCCAAGCCGCGTGGCAAGCTCGATGTCGAGAACCTGGTGGTCCAGCTTCCTGGGGTAGACAAGCCCTTGCTGCAGGGCATCAGCTTCAGCCTCGCCCCTGGTGAGGGCATCGGCATCATCGGGCCGACCGGTGCAGGCAAGTCGACGCTCGCCCGTGCTCTGGCGGGTCTGATCAAGCCAAATCGCGGCCATATCCGCCTGGACGGAGCCACGCTCGATCAGCGCGATCCCAGCCTTCTGGGCCGGGCCATCGGTTACCTGCCGCAGGATCTCCAGCTTTTCGATGGCACGGCGGCCGAGAACATCAGCCGCTTCGATGCCGAAGCCGATCATGAGAAGATCATTGCGGCCGCGAAGGGTGCAAATGTCCATGAGATGATCATGCGATTGCCTGATGGCTACAACACGCAGCTCGGCGAGAATGGAGCGCGACTGTCAACGGGACAGCGTCAGCGCGTGGCGCTCGCCCGCGCCCTCTATGGCGATCCGCCGCTCTTCGTCCTCGACGAGCCAAATTCCGCGCTCGATGCGGAGGGCGAAGCTGCGCTCGATGCGGCGATCCGCCGATGCCTGGCGCGCGGGGCCGTTGTCGTCATCGTGGCGCATCGCCCAAGCGCGCTGGCAGCCATTCCGAAGATGCTCGTTCTGACCGACGGGAAGATGGCCGCCATCGGCGCGCGTGACGAGATCCTGGGCAAAGTGCTGGCGCGCGATGCCACGAAATCCAATGTCGAAAGGCTCGCCGTGCCGGCGCGCGCCGAGGGAGCCTGAGCGATGAAGAACTATGACACACGTGCCTCGCTGCGGCGGCTGCAGATTGCCGGCTATGTTTCGGTCTTCGTGGTTGTCGGCCTGATGGGCGGTTGGTCGGCCTTCGCCAATATCAACGGCGCCGTCGTGGCTCCCGCCACCATCGCGGTGGAGTCGAGCACCAAGCGTATCCAGCATCGCGACGGCGGCATCGTGAAAGCCATTCTCGTGAAGAACGGCGATCACGTGGAGGCCGGACAGGAGCTGATCACGCTCGACGACACCGATGACGTGGCGGAGCTTGGCATTGTCGACGCGGTCCTGTCGGAGGAACTCGCCAAGCGCGCGCGCCTCGAGGCCGAGCGCGACGACGCGGCCGCGGTTGCCTTTCCAGACCAGTTGACGAGCCGCAAGCAACAACCGGACATCGCCAAGCTGATGCAGGGCCAGCAGAGACTGTTCGAGGCACGGCAGGCGACCATCCGGGGCAAGGTGGAACAGCTGGAGCAGCAGATCGGTCAGATTGGCGAGCAGGTTCAGGGCATTCTCGCGCAGATCAATTCCAAGGAGAGCCAGATCAAGTTGATCAGCCAGGAACTGGTGGGGCTTCTGGACCTTCAGGCCAAGGGCCTGGTGCCGAACTCGCGCGTGCTTGCCATGCAGCGCGAGCAGGCCCGGCTCGAGGGTGAGCGCGGCGAGCTGATTGCGACCAAGGCCAGTGCGGAATCGCGCGCGGGCGAAGTCAAGCTGCAGATCCTGCAAGTGCGTGAGCAGAGCCTCAGCGAGACTCTGGCGCAGCTGCGCGACTCCGAAGCCCGGATCGCCGAACTGGAGGAACGTCGCGTGTCGATCAAGGCGCGCCTCGACCGGACTGTCATCCGCGCTCCGATCAGCGGCGACGTCTACCAGTTGGCGGTTCATACGATCGGGGGAGTCATCTCGCCGGCCGAGGCCCTCATGCTGATCGTTCCGGCCTCCGACGACCTGGTCCTCTTGGCACAGGTGTCGCCCAGGCAGATTGACCGGGTCACCAAGGGCCAGCAGGCGCGGGTGCGGTTCTCGTCCTTCGATACCCGCCTGACCCCCGAGATCAGCGCGGAAGTGACCAGCGTGGCTGCGGACGTGTCGCGGGCCGATGCGGAGTCGCCGCCCTTCTATTCAGTTCAGCTCAAGATCCCCAAGGCCCAGCTGGCCCTGCTGGGTGACAATCATCTCAGGCCCGGCATGCCGGCGGAGGCCTTCATCCAGACCGGATCCCGGACGGCACTCTCCTACATGGTCAAGCCGCTCTACGACCAGATCGCGCACAGCTGGCGCGAGCGGTAACGCCTAGCCGCGCGGCGCGGGCGTGGAGTTCCGAACCACCAGGTCGACGGGCCAGACCTCGGCAGGCAATGACTCGCCTGGCGACCGCAGCATCCCGATCAACAGCTCCGCGATGCGGCGTCCGGCATCGCCGATGGAGGATTGCGTCGTCGTGAGCGGCGGATCGAAGGTTTCGGCGCGCATGTCCTGCAGCCGGTCGTCGTGGGCGATCAGGGCCACGTCTTCTCCCGCCCGGCGGCCACGATCCTGACAGGCGCGGCGGACACCGGCGGCCTGGGCCAGGCTTGAACACAGAAAGGCCGTGGGTGGCGCCGCCAGGTCGAGCAGGCGAAGGGCATGGGCATAGCCCGTTGCCTCATTCATGGTGGCGCCCGCAATCAGAGACTCGTCGGCAGCAAGACCGCGGCTGGCGAGCGCGTCACGGAACCCCAATTCGCGGTCGGCCGCGAAATTGAAGCGGGCGTCGCCATTGATGAGCGCGATGCGGCGATGTCCAAGGTCGGCTAGCAGCCGAGTCGCGGCTTCGAAGGCGCCCCGATTGTCGATATCGAGATAGGCATAGGGGCCGTCGCAGTCAGTCCTCCCGTGCACGATGAAGGGCATGCCAAGGCCGGCGAGCAGGGCAGGGCGCGGATCCGCCGTGAGCGGACTGGAAAGGACCAAGCCATCGACGCGAGCACTGCGCACCGTGCGTCGGTAGATGGCCTCTTCGCTCTGCTGTCCACGCGCCATGGCCAGCGTCACGTCATAGCCGAGGTCGGCAGCTGCCTCGACGCAGCCACCGAGGAATTCGATGAAGAGGAGATCGCCCAGCATATTGCGCTCGCCGGGAAAGATCATGCCCAGCGTGCCCGACTGTCCGGTGGCCAGGCGCCGTGCCGCCGCGCTCGGCCGGTAGCCATGAAGGTCGGCTGCCGCCTTGACGCGCAGACGCGTTTCCTCCGAGACTTCCGGATATCCGTTGAGGGCCCGGCTCACGGTTGTTTGCGACAGGCGCAGGTGCGCAGAAAGTTCACGGAGGTTCATGCGAGAGTTTGTTGCATACCTTCAAAGCGCTTTCAAACTTGTTTTGCGGGTTGCGTTGAACCACGGTGCGACGCAGCATTCTGTTGCGCAGCAACATCAAATCTGAACGTTTGAAAGCGCTTTGAGGCTTGACGGTGGTTTCCGTTGTGTTAATAGAAGATCATTCAAAGCGCTTTGAGGAAAAGACGGGATACCGCGGGCAAGCGCAGAGACTGCAACAGTCAAAATGGGAGGATCTCATGAAATTCAAACTTGCTCTCGGAGCGGCGGCGCTTGCAGCGGCGCTGTCGGCCCCGGCGCTTGCCGCCGACCTCAAGTTCCCGCCTGGCCAGGACAGCAGATTCCACTGGGCCGACTATGACGCGCTCAAGAAGGTCGACCTGAAGGGCGAGACCCTCACCATCTTCGGACCCTGGCGCGGCGACGACGAAGCGCTGGTGCAGTCGGTCCTCGAGTACTTCCGGCAGGCGACCGGTGCAGACGTCAAGTATTCGTCGTCCGAAAACTACGAGCAGCAGATCGTGATCGATACGCAGGCTGGCAGCCCGCCGAACATCGCCATCCTGCCGCAGCCTGGTCTTCTTGCCGACCTCGCCGCCAAGGGCCTCCTGGTCCCGCTGGGCGACCAGGCCGCAGCCTTCATCAAGGACAACTACGGCGCCGGCGAAAGCTGGGTTGCGCTCGGCACCTACAAGGACAAGGACGGCGCGTCCAAGTTCTTCGCCTTCCCCTACAAGGCCGATGTGAAGAGCCTGGTCTGGTACAGCCCGGAGAACTTCAAGGATGCCGGCTATGAGATCCCCAAGACCATGGAGGAACTCATTGCGCTCTCCGACAAGATCGTGGCTGACGGCGGCAAGCCCTGGTGCATCGGTCTGGGGTCGGGCGGAGCCACCGGCTGGCCGGCCACCGACTGGGTCGAGGACATCATGCTCCGTACCCAGAGCCCGGAAATCTACGACAAGTGGGTGACCAACGAGGTGAAGTTCAACTCGCCCGAGGTGGTCGGCGCCATCGAGACCTTCGGAACCTTTGCCAAGAACGATGCCTACGTCGATGGCGGTGCGGCCGGCGTCGCCTCGACCGATTTCCGCGACAGCCCGAAGGGACTCTTCTCGACTCCGCCCAAGTGCTACATGCACCGCCAGGCGTCGTTCATCCCGTCCTTCTTCCCGGAAGGCACGGTTCTGGGAGAAGACGCGGACTTCTTCTACTTCCCGCCCTTTGCCTCCAAGCCCGAGCTCGGCTCGCCGGTGCTGGGCGCCGGCACGCTCGTCGCCATCACCAAGGACTCCAAGGCGGCCCGGGCCTTCATCGACTTCCTCGAAACGCCGCTGGCTCACGAACTTTGGATGGCGCAGTCCGGCTTCGTCACCCCGTTCAAGGGCGTGAACAAGGATGCCTATGCCAATGACGCCCTGAAGAAGCAGGGCGACATCCTGGCCTCGGCCACGACCTTCCGGTTCGATGGCTCGGACCTGATGCCGGGAAAGATCGGCGCCGGCGCCTTCTGGACCGGGATGGTCGACTTCGTGGGCGGCAAGTCCGCCGCCGATGTCGGCGCCGCCATCCAGAAGGCCTGGGACGAGATCAAGTAGCGGCAGTCCTTCCACCGCACTGACACACTGAACCCGGACGGCCACGCGCCGTCCGGAAGCCCGGCTTCATCATCCTGCGAGGTGCCCAATGGTCGAGCAAGTGTTGTGGGCCTTTGCCGTCATCCTGATCGGTGTCGGCGGATGCTTCGGCTACTTCTACGGATCAAATCTTCTGCTGGACGCGATCTTCCCGGCCAATGCCGCCGACATGTCCCGCGCCCATCGCAACCTCAAGATCCAGTCGATCGTCCGCCCCTGGCTCTTCCTCGGGCCGGCGCTGATCCTGCTGACGGTCTATCTGATCTACCCGGTCTTCCAGACGATCTGGCTGTCCTTTCACGACCGGTCGGGCGAGACCTTCGTGGGTACGTCGAACTATGCCTGGGCCGCTCGCGACGGCCAGTTCCGACAGTCGATCTTCAACAACTTCATGTGGCTGCTGGTCGTGCCGGCGGCCTGCACCTTCCTCGGGCTGGTGATTGCCGTCCTCACCGATCGCATCTGGTGGGGCAGTATCGCGCGCAGCCTGATCTTCCTGCCGCTTGCCATTTCCTTCGTCGGAGCCAGCGTCATCTGGAAGTTCGTCTACGACTATCGCGGCGAGGGCCAGGAGCAGATCGGCCTGCTGAACGCCATCGTCGGCTGGTTCGGCGGTGACCCCCAGGTCTGGATCGCGCTTCCGTTCTGGAACAACTTCTTTCTCATGGTCATCCTGATCTGGATCCAGACGGGATTCGCCACGGTGATCCTTGGCGCCGCACTGCGCGGCGTGCCCGAGGACACGCTGGAGGCGGCGGTGATCGACGGCGCCGGACCCTTCAAGATCTTCTGGCGCATCATGGTGCCGCAGATCATGAGCACCATCATCGTGGTCTGGACCACCATCACGGTGCTGGTCCTGAAGGTCTTCGACATCGTGCTCACCATGACGAATGGCCAGTGGGACACCCAGGTACTTGCCAACCTCATGTATGACTGGATGTTCCGCGGCGGCGGCGACTTCGGCCGCGGCGCCGCGATCGCCATCGTGATCATGCTGGCGGTTCTGCCGATCATGATCTGGAACATCCGCCAGGCGAATGCCGAACAGCGGGGAGGGCACTGACATGCTGGACCGCATCCGCCTCGAGCCCTCGCGCTTCTTCCTGCACCTCACGGTGTTCCTGATCGTGGCCATCTGGACGCTGCCGACCGCTGGCCTGCTGGTCTCCTCGCTGCGCGACAAGAACCAGATCGCGGTGTCGGGCTGGTGGACGGCGCTCACCACCAGCGAGCGCAATGCCCAGGGCCGCATGAAGGGAGCCGCCGACCAGGTCGAGAAGGACGGTCGTTTCGAGATTGCCGGCAATCTCTTCGAGGGCGCGACGGACGGCGGCCAGATCAAGTCCTTCGGCGTGCGCGTCCAGAAGCCCGACGAGTTCTCCGCCGGGACCACCGCTACGCTGGACGACGGCAAGACCCTGACCGTCAATGCCGACGGCACCTATGTCTACGCCTCGCCGATCGCCTTCGAGGGCGAGCGCGGGCAACGGGTCTTCTTCGTATCGGCGGTTCCGCCACGCTTCACGCTGGAGAACTATGCCAATGTCCTGTTCTCCGAGAACATCGGCCGGTCCTTCATCAATTCGCTGACAGTGACCATCCCGGCGACGATCATTCCCATTCTGATCGCAGCCTTCGCGGCCTATGCCCTGGCCTGGATGAAACTGCCGGGCAGGGGCTTCATCATCGCGGTCATCGTGGGCCTGCTGGTGGTGCCGCTGCAGATGTCGCTCATCCCGCTGCTCAAGATCTACAATGCCTCGGGCTTCCTGGCGAAAACCTATCTCGGCATCTGGCTGGCCCATACGGGATTCGGACTGCCTTTCGCCATCTATCTGCTGCGCAGCTACATGGCTGGCCTGCCCAAGGACCTGATCGAGTCTGCGCAGGTCGACGGCGCCAGCGACTTCAAGATCTTCCGGCGCATCATCCTGCCCCTGTCGTTCCCGGCGCTTGCGTCCTTCGCCATATTCCAGTTCCTCTGGGTCTGGAACGACCTGCTCGTCGCCATGGTCTTCCTGGGCAGCGACAAGGACAAGATCGTGCTGACCTATTCGCTCAACTCGCTGCTGGGCTCGCGTGGCGGCAACTGGGAAATCCTGACCGCGTCCGCCTTTATCACCATCATCGTTCCACTCATCGTGTTCTTCTCGCTGCAACGCTACTTCGTGCGCGGCCTTCTGGCCGGCTCGGTCAAGGGAGGCTGACATGAAGGCTTCGGCTGCACTTCAGGAGCAGGCAAGCTCCGCCGTGGCCGGCGACTGGTGGCGCGGTGCGGTGATCTATCAGATCTACCCGCGCTCCTTCCAGGACTCGAACGGCGACGGCATTGGCGATCTCAACGGCATCACCCAGCGGCTCGACCACGTGGCCGGCCTTGGTGCGGACGCCATCTGGATTTCGCCCTTCTTCACCTCGCCCATGCTCGACTTCGGCTACGACGTGTCGGATTACCGCGATGTCGACCCGATGTTCGGCACGCTGGGCGACTTCCGCAAGCTGGTCGCCCGCGCTCATGAGTTGGGCATCAGGGTCATCATCGACCTCGTCTTCTCGCACACCTCCGACCAGCATCCCTGGTTCAGGGAAAGCCGCCAGTCACGCGACAACCGTCATGCCGACTGGTACGTCTGGGCAGACCCGAAGCCGGACGGGACACCACCGAACAACTGGCTGTCGCTGTTCGGCGGCTGCGGCTGGGAGTGGGAAGCGCGGCGCAGGCAATACTACTTCCACAATTTCCTCAAGCAGCAGCCGGACCTGAACTTCCATTGCCCGGCGGTGCAGGATGAGTTGCTCGCCATTGCACGCTTCTGGCTGGACCTGGGGGTGGACGGCTTCCGGCTCGACACCGTCAACTTCTACGTCCACGACAAGCAGCTGCGCGACAACCCGCCGGCATCGAGTCGCGAGAGTCTCGAGATCCCGCTCGCCAATCCCTATGCCTGGCAGGATCACCTCTACGACAAGACGCAGCCCGAGAACCTCGTGTTTCTGGAGCGGATGCGGGCTCTGATGGACGAATATGACGCCATCACCTCGGTCGGCGAGGTGGGTGATGGGGAGCGCTCGCTGCAGACCATGGCCGCCTACACCCAGGGCGACCGGCGGTTGCACATGTGCTATTCCTTCGACTTCCTCAGCCGGGCCTTCGGCAAGGCCCATGTCGAGAAGACCATTCGCGATTTCGAGCATGTGGCTGCTGGAAGCTGGGGATGCTGGGCCTTCTCCAACCACGATGTCGCGCGCCACGTGTCGCGCTGGGCTGCGCACGGGCAGGACCGGATCGTCTTCGGTCGTTTCACCCTTGCGCTTCTCATGGCCCTGCGCGGCACGGTCTGCATCTATCAGGGCGAGGAACTGGGCCTGACAGAGGCCGATGTTCCGTTCGACCTGATCCAGGATCCCTACGGCAAGGTCTTTTGGCCCGAGTTCAAGGGCCGCGATGGCTGCCGCACGCCCATGGCCTGGGACGCAGACAAGCCCAATGCCGGATTCTCGTCCGCCAACCGCACATGGCTTCCGGTCGCCGCCGGCCATCCCGCTGCCGCCGTGGTGAAGGGGCGGCAGGAGAACGCGGATACGCTGCTCCACGATTACCGCCGCTTCATCCGCCTGCGTCATGAGCATGAGGCACTGCGCACCGGCGACATCACCTTGCTTGAGGCGCCGGGCGACATCCTCGCCTTCGAGCGGCGTTGCGAAGGGGAGCGCATCCTGTGCGTCTTCAATTTTTCGGCGGAGCCGTCGGTCTGGGCCCTCCCGCCTGGTGTAGCCGCCAGCGTGCTGGCCGAGGCCTCCGCGTCGTTGAGCGGCCGTGAGGTGCGGCTTGGCGGCAATGGTGCCATCTATCTGACAGTGACCAGGGGGAACTGAGCCATGGCCAATATCAAGATCAGCAATCTGGTGAAAGCCTATGGGGCCGTGCAGATCCTCAAGAACATCAATCTTGATATCAAGTCGGGAGAGTTCATGGTCTTTGTCGGTCCTTCGGGATGTGGCAAGTCCACGCTGCTCCGGACGATTTCCGGCCTTGAGGGCATAACCTCGGGTGAATTGCAGATCGACGGGCAGGTGGTCAACGAAGTGCCGCCCTCGAAGCGCGGCATTGCCATGGTGTTCCAGTCTTACGCTCTCTATCCGCACATGAGCGTCTATGAGAACATTGCCTTCACGCTCGAGAACGCCGGCGTGCCCAAGGACCAGATCCGGGCCAAGGTCGAGAAGGTTGCAGAGATGCTGCAGCTGACCCCGATGCTCACCCGCCTCCCCAAGAACCTGTCCGGCGGCCAGCGCCAGCGTGTCGCCATTGGCCGCGCCATCGTCCGCGATCCGAAGGTCTTCCTGTTCGACGAGCCATTGTCGAACCTCGATGCCGCCCTGCGCGTGCAGATGCGCTTCGAGATCACCCGGCTCAAGAAGTCGCTGCCCAACACGACCATGATCTATGTGACTCATGACCAGGTGGAGGCCATGACGATGGCGGACCGCATCGTTGTCCTGCGGTCAGGCGTCGTTGAGCAGGTTGGCGCCCCCCTCGAACTTTACAACCATCCCGACAATCTTTTCGTTGCCGGATTCATCGGCTCGCCGCAGATGAACTTCATCAAGACCGAGATCAGTTCTGTCACCGCCAAGGAGGCAAAGGTAAGGGTGCACGGCGGCGGCGAGGTCATCGTGCAGGCGCCCGGCCGCAAGGCGGGCGAGAAGGTCACGCTTGGCATTCGTCCGGAGCATCTGGTGCATGATCCGAAGGGACCCATCGCCGGCAAGGTCTTCAATCTGGAACAGCTGGGCGACTCGCATCTCATCTACGGGCGCCTGGAAGATGGCAGCCAGATCCTGATGCGCGCGTCCGGTCAGACCGATGCGAAACCCGATGACGTCATCCGCTTGTCGGCGGACCGCGCTCTCTGCCACCTCTTTGACGAGGAGGGAAAGCGGATTTCGCTCTGATCGCGGCGCGGTATCAGGCGTAGCCTTCCACGGCGATGAGCCGCCCCGTCGAGCTTGCTTCCCGGATTTTCCGAAGCGGCGTGTAGTCTGGTGAGTTCCAGAAGGCGCGGAGCCGATCCATGTCCGGGAATTCGAGAACCACCAGTCTCTTGGGATTCCAGTTGCCGTCGAGCCGCTCGAGGGCGCCACCACGCACCAGATAGCGCCCGCCATGGGCGGCGATGACCGCGGGAACCCTTGCCCGATAGGTTTCATACGCCGCCGGGTCGTGAATCTCGATATCGCCGAGAATGTATGCCGTCATCTGTAGAGTCTCCCTGCTTTCGCTGCTGGTCAGTCGTGCTTCGGGCTTGGTCTGCCGGGTTGCCTTTCCCATATGAGGCGGGTAAAGGGCTCGCCAATCACATTAGACCGGAATCTCCATGCAGACCGTCATTCTCGTCATTCACCTCCTCGTTGCCCTGGCCCTGATCGGGGTGGTCCTCCTGCAACGCTCGGAAGGAGGGGCCCTGGGGATTGGCGGCGGTGGGGGCGGCGGAGCCGGGAACCTGTTTTCGGCGCGCGGGGTGGGCAATGCCCTGACGCGGACCACGGCATGGCTTGCCATTGCCTTTTTTGCAACTTCCATCACGCTGACGGTCCTTGCAACACGCGGAGGTAGCGGCGGGTCTGTCTTTGACAAGGCCCCGGCCACACAATCCGAGCCTGCGGCGCCCGCCGGGTCGACGGCGCCTTCCGCGCCGGCAGCGCCGGCCGAGGGAACCGGGGGATCCGTCCTGCCGCAGCTGCCGCAGGCGCCTGCCTCTCCCTAGGCGGCCTGGCACGTTGTCCACAGGGGTCCGGAGGCTGTTTCCGGGCTTCGAATCGTGAATCGAACTGGGTAGGGTGAAGGTCCATGGCGCGCTATATCTTCATTACAGGCGGCGTGGTTTCCTCACTTGGCAAGGGCCTTGCGTCGGCCGCCCTCGGGGCGCTGCTTCAGGCGCGTGGTTTCTCGGTGCGACTGCGGAAGCTCGACCCCTATCTCAACGTCGATCCAGGGACGATGAGCCCGTATCAGCACGGCGAGGTCTTCGTGACCGACGACGGGGCCGAGACGGATCTGGATCTTGGCCACTACGAGCGGTTCACCGGCCGCCATGCCAACAAGCAGGACAACATCACCACCGGCCGCATCTACCAGGAAATCATCGCCAAGGAACGGCGCGGCGATTTCCTGGGCGGCACGGTGCAGGTCATTCCGCACGTCACCGATGCCATCAAGGACTTCATCCGCACGGGCAACGAGGGCTATGACTTCGTGCTGGTCGAGATCGGCGGCACGGTGGGCGACATCGAGGGCCTGCCATTCTTCGAGGCCATCCGCCAGTTCGGCCAGGAACAGCCGCGCGGTGACTGCATCTACATTCATCTGACACTGCTTCCGTTCATCCCGACGGCCGGTGAGCTGAAAACCAAGCCCACCCAGCACTCGGTGAAGGAACTCCGGTCGATCGGCATCCAGCCCGACATTCTGCTGTGCCGGGCCGACCGCGAGATTCCGGTCAACGAGCGCCGCAAGATCGCGCTGTTCTGCAACGTCCGACCCTCGGCAGTGATCCAGGCGCTGGACGTCAAGTCCATCTATGACGTGCCCCGGGCCTATCACCAGGAAGGGCTCGACAAGGAGGTGCTCGACGCCTTCGGCTTCAAGGACGCGCCCGAACCCGATCTCTCGCCCTGGAACGAGATCATGTCGCGCATCACCCACCCCGAAGGCGAAGTCACGATCGCCGTGGTCGGGAAATACACGGGGCTGCTCGACGCCTACAAGTCTCTGCAGGAAGCCCTGATCCACGGCGGCATCGCCAACAAGGTGAAGGTGAACCTGGAGTGGATCGAATCTGAGATTTTCGAGAAGGAAGACCCCGCCCCCTATCTCGAGGGCGTACACGGCATTCTGGTACCAGGCGGCTTCGGCGAGCGTGGCTCGGAGGGAAAGATCAAGGCGGCGACCTTCGCACGCACCCGCAAGGTGCCTTACTTCGGCATCTGCTTCGGCATGCAGATGGCCTGCATCGAGGCCGCCCGCTCGCTATGCGGCATCGAGAACGCCAGTTCCACCGAGTTCGGCGAGACCGCCGAGCCCGTTGTCGGGACGATGAAGGAGTGGATGAAGGGCAATGAACTGGAAATCCGAAAGGCGGGTGGCGATCTTGGCGGAACCATGCGGCTGGGTGCCTATGATGCCGCGCTGAAGCCAGGCAGTCACATCGCGAAGATCTATGGCGACACGCGGATTTCCGAGCGTCACCGCCACCGCTACGAGGTCAATACCCATTATCGCGACAGGCTGGAAGAGGCCGGCATGAGCTTCTCGGGCATGTCGCCCGACGGTCTTCTCCCGGAAACGGTGGAGTATCCCGATCACCCATGGTTCATCGGCGTGCAGTATCATCCTGAGCTGAAGTCAAAGCCCTTCGCGCCGCATCCGCTCTTCTCATCCTTCGTGGCGGCCGCGGTCGAACAGAGCCGGCTGGTGTGACCATGGTCCGGGCGCGGCTCGTCCTCGCCACGCTGCTGGCGCTACTGGTCTGCATCGGGTCCGCCTGGGCCTATGACGAGACGTTGGCCAGCCGCGCGGACCGGGCCATCACGGCCTATCGCCCCGAACTGCAGTCGATCGCCGCGGACCTCCAGAACCCCGCGATCGACGACACCCGCCTCCTGAACATCCGCTCACGCCTCGAGACGATCCGCGCGGACGCGGTCAAGCTGTCCGCGACGCTTGTCGGTCCCATCTCCGAGATCAACCAGCAGATCGCGTCACTCGGGCCGCCACCCAAGGACGGCGAGACCGAGCCCCCCGACGTTGCCAACCAGCGCCGGGATCTCCAGGGGCAGCTGAGCCGGTTGTCGGGCATCAAGTCGACGCTCGACGTCGGCAGCGTGGAAGCCGAACAGCTGGCCGCGCGCGTGGCGCTGATCCAGCGCGGCAACTTCCTGTCGCGCATCTTCGAGTCCGACCGGTCCATACTCAACCCAGGACTCTGGTCCGATACCGGCGCGGGTCTGGTGCTGCTGGTGCAGCGCCTTGGCGGTCTGTTCTCGGCCTGGTGGACGGAAGTCTCGTCGACCGCGGCGATCCAGTACCTGCTGTTGATCCCGATCTTCATGGTGATCCTGGGCGCGGCCTATCTTGTACTGCGCCGCGGTCTCATCCGCTGGACAAGGTCCCGCCCGGTCGCCGAACAGATTCCAAACGACATCAACCGCCTCTGGCGCATCTTCCGGGGCATCATCACCACGCTGGTGGTGATGGTGATCATCTACCTGCCGATCCACGGTGCCCTCAAGGCCGGCGGCTTCATGACGCCGCGTTTCGAATTCGTGCTCGACAAGGCGTTCAACTTCCTCTTCGGCGCCGCGCTCTACTATGTGATCGGACTGCGGCTTGCAGCGCCTGGCCGTCCGGCGTGGCGCGTGATCAACATTTCCGAAGGCTCGGCGGCGCGGGTCGCCACTCTGGTCGGCCTCGCGGGCCTCATCTCGGCCGGCAACGAGCAGGTGATCGAGCTGGCTGAGGCCGTTTTCCTGCCGCTCTCCTACACCATCGGTCATTCGGCGCTCTCCGCGCTCGCCATGCTGGTGCTGCTGGCCCTGGTCGTGCTGACGCTGCGGCGCGGCGGCGAGCTGGAGGCGCCCGCGCCGCAGCTGCGGTTCTACTTCGGTTGGGCGTCCAGTTTCACGCCCGTCATCTGGCTCTTCATCGGCATCGGCTTCGCGGCCCTGCTGACCGGCTACTTGGCGCTCGCCAACTATATCGCGCAGCAGATCTTCCAGACGGCAATGCTGCTGATCGTGCTGTTCCTGCTGCACTACCTGTCGGATGCCGCCGTCGACGCCAGTTTCGATCCGCAGAGCGGGTTCGGCAGATTCCTCCGCAACGTCACCGGCCTGGGCGAACGCGCCATCGAGCGACTGGGACTCTTGTTCCGAACGGTCTTCGACATCCTGCTCGTGGTGGCCGGACTGCCGATGCTCTTTGCCCTCTGGACCTTCACCTGGATCGACCTCCGGAGCCTTGCGACCAGCGCGGCGATTGGTTTCACCATCGGCGACATAAACATCTCGCCCCGTACCATCATCGTCATCCTGCTCACCTTCGTCCTTGGCGTTCTTCTGACGAAGCTTGTCATCAAGTGGTTGGACCGGCGCATCCTCTCCAACACCCGCATCAACAGGGGCGTGCAGGACTCGCTGCGGACGGGGGCAAGCTACGCGGGCTATCTCCTGGCGGCGATCCTGGCCCTGTCGGCGGCCGGACTGGACTTCTCCAATCTGGCCCTGATTGCCGGCGCCTTGGGCGTTGGTATCGGCCTCGGACTGCAATCGATCACAAACAACTTCGTCTCGGGGCTGATCCTGCTGGCCGAGCGTCCGATCCGGGTCGGCGACTGGGTTTCCATCACCGGTGGCGAAGGAGTCGTGAAGCGCATCAACGTCCGCTCGACGGAGATCGAAACCTTCGATTCCTGTTCCATCATCGTACCGAACTCGGACCTCATCACCCAGCCGGTGCGGAACTGGACCCATGGCAGCAACCGCGGCCGTTTCACGATTGCCCTGACGGTGGCGCAGGATACCGATCCCGAGATGGTGCGCGACCTGCTGCGGGACATCGCGAAATCCAACGACAAGGTGCTGTCCTATCCCGAGCCCAACGTCGCCCTCGTGCGGTTCGGGCCGCTCGGGCTGGATTTCGAACTGAAGGCCTTCGTTCCCGACATATTCGAAGGGTCTGTCGTTGCCAGCGACATGCGTTTTGAAATTCTCAGGGTGTTCCGCGAAAAAGGCATTACCATCGCCAATTCCCTTGGGCTATTCCAGCCAGCGGCGAACCAGGGATGAAACCATGAGCGGCGCGGCTGGCGGCAAGAGCGAGGATTCAGGACTGGACTACCTGCGCCATCATCTCAAGGACTGGCGCGGCTCGGCAATGGCCGAGACCATGAACATGCGGCTCGTCGCCGTCGATGACGGAAGCGCGACCTTCGAGGCCCGGCCAGGCCCGCAATACTACAATCCCCAGAAGCGGGTTCATGGTGGCTACTGCGCCGCCCTGATCGATAGCGCCATGGGCGTGGCGGTGCAGACGAGGCTGCCCGTCGGCATCGGCTATGGCACGATCGAAATGAAGGTGAACTACGTACGCAAGCTTACCGCAGAACATGCGCCGCTCACCTGTGTCGGCACGGTCATCCACGGTGGGCGGACGATGTTCACGGCCGAGGCGAAGGTCACCGACCGCGACGGCAAGCTTTATGCCCATGGATCTGGAACCTTTCTGGTGTACCCCAAATGACCAACACGATCGTCAAGGCCCGTGATGTTGCCTTCGGCAATGCCCTGCCATTCAGCCTGATCGCCGGCCCCTGTCAGATGGAGAGCCGCGAGCACGCCTTCATGATGGCCGGCCGGCTCAAGGAAATCTGCACCAGGCTGGGCATGGGCCTGGTCTACAAGTCGAGCTTCGACAAGGCCAACCGCACCAGCCTGGGCGGGCGGCGTGGGCTGGGGCTTGAGAAGTCGCTGGCCGTCTTCGAGGCCATCGGCAAGGAACTCGGCCTGCCAGTTCTCACCGACGTGCACGAGAACGGGCAGTGCGCGGAGGTCGCCAGCGTCGTGGACGTGCTGCAGATCCCGGCATTCCTGTGCCGGCAGACGGACCTGCTCGTGGCTGCGGCGAAGACCGGCCGCGTGGTGAACGTCAAGAAGGGGCAGTTTCTCGCCCCGTGGGACATGAAGAACGTCCTCGACAAGGTCGTCGGGTCAGGAAATGCAAATGTCCTCTTGACCGAGCGCGGCGTGAGCTTCGGCTACAACACCCTCGTCTCCGACATGCGGGCGCTTCCGATCATGGCTCAGACAGGCGCGCCAGTGATTTTCGATGCGACGCATTCGGTGCAGCAGCCCGGAGGGCAGGGTGCGTCGTCCGGCGGCGACCGTCGGATGGTGCCGGTGCTCGCCCGCGCGGCCGTGGCCGTGGGCGTGGCCGGTGTCTTCATCGAGACCCATCAGGATCCGGACAATGCGCCGTCGGATGGACCGAACATGGTGCCGCTGGACCAGCTCGAATCCCTGCTGGTCAAGCTGATGGCGCTGGACCGGATCGCCAAGTCCTGAGGTCAGCCGCGCCCGCGATAGGGCGCCACACCCTGGTCCGGAATCCAAACGCCCTTCGGCGGCGCTCCGGTCTGCCAGAAGACGTCGATCGGAATGCCGCCGCGCGGATACCAGTATCCGCCAATCCGCAGCCAGCGGGGCCTGATTTCGGCCACGAGGCGGCGGGCGATGCCCACCGTGCAGTCCTCGTGGAAGCCGCCATGGTTGCGGAAGGAGCCGAGAAACAGTTTCAGCGACTTGGATTCGACCAGCCAGCGATTTGGCACGTAGTCGAGCACCAGATGTGCGAAGTCGGGCTGCCCGGTCATCGGGCACATGCTGGTGAATTCCGGGGCCACGAAACGGACCAGGTAGCTCACGTCGCGCTGGCTGTTGGGAACACGCTCGATGATGGCCTTGTCCGGCGACTCGGGCATTGGCGCGGCCGATCCCAGCTGGGTCAGCCCTGAGACATCCGTCTTCTTCATCGCGCCAGCATACGCTGCCGCGTGCTACTTGCAAACGAGGCGCGAGGCCCGCATAACGCCTCCAGTTCTTGTCCCTCAGGAGACCTCCCCATGACCGCCATCTTGGACATCACCGCGCGCGAAATCCTCGACAGCCGGGGCAATCCCACGGTGGAGGTGGATGTGGTCCTTGATGACGGTTCCATGGGACGTGCCGCGGTTCCCTCCGGCGCCTCGACCGGGGCGCATGAGGCCGTGGAGCTGCGCGATGGCGACAAGTCGCGCTATCTGGGCAAGGGTGTCACCAAGGCCGTGGCAGCGGTCAACGGCGAGATCTTCGATGCGCTGGCGGGCATGGAAGCCGAGGACCAGATCGCCATCGACCATGCCATGATCGAGCTCGACGGCACGCCGAACAAGGCGAAGCTTGGCGCCAACGCCATTCTCGGCGTGTCGCTGGCCGTGGCCAAGGCCGCTGCCGAATCTTCGGGGCTTCCCCTTTACCGCTATGTCGGCGGCGCGTCTGCCCGCCTGCTGCCGGTGCCGATGATGAACATCATCAACGGCGGCGCGCATGCCGACAACCCGATCGACTTCCAGGAATTCATGATCATGCCCGTGGGCGCCCCAAGTTTCCGCGAGGGCCTGCGCATGGGAGCGGAGGTCTTCCACACGCTGAAGGCGGCGCTGAAAAAGGCCGGTCACAACACCAACGTGGGCGACGAGGGCGGTTTCGCCCCCAATCTGCCATCGGCCGAGGCCGGACTCGACTTCGTCATGAAGGCGGTGGAGCAGGCGGGCTACAAGCCGGGCAAGGACATCTACCTCGCGCTGGACTGCGCCTCCACCGAGTTCTTCAAGGGCGGCGTCTATGACTACGAGGGCGAGGGAGTGAAGCGCAGCATTGAGGAGCAGGCCCGCTATCTGGCCAAGCTCGCCAAGGCCTACCCCATCATTTCCATCGAGGACGGCATGGCCGAGGACGACTGGGAAGGCTGGAAGCTGGTGACGGACCTGATCGGCAAGACCTGCCAGCTCGTTGGCGACGACCTCTTCGTCACCAATACCCGCCGCCTGAAGAAGGGAATCACCGATGGCGTGGCCAATTCGATTCTCGTGAAAGTGAACCAGATCGGCTCGCTCACCGAGACCCTCGAGGCGGTCGAAATGGCCCACAAGGCCGGCTATACGGCCGTCATGTCGCACCGGTCGGGCGAAACCGAGGATTCGACCATCGCCGATCTTGCTGTCGCCACAAACTGCGGTCAGATCAAGACCGGTTCGCTGGCCCGGTCCGACCGGCTGGCAAAGTACAATCAGTTGCTCCGCATCGAGGAAGAACTTGGAACGCAGGCGTCATACGCGGGACGGTCGATACTCAGGGCCTGAGCCGGTGAAGCCCCGGAACCTGCATATCGCCATTTCCAGCTTTGCCGCCCTGGCCGGCGTGACGATCGCGGCCTATCAGGCCTTTGGCCCCTCCGCGCCGCCAGTCTTGCCGGTACAGGTGACTGTGGCGCTGGACCAGCCCGCGCAAACGGAAGAGGTGGCGCTGAAGCAGGATGGCGGCCCCTCGCTGGCGACCGACGCGGTGGCGCTGGAACGCGAGGCAAGTTTTTCGGCAGCGCTCAAGGACGGCTCGGAGCAGCGCTACGATTTCGGAAAGCTCTTCGATGACGATGGCAAGACCAGCCTGGTCATCGAGCCGCCGGACAGCGAGTTGAATGTGCTTGTCAGCTTCGACATGCAGCGGAGCTTCCCGGTGACCGCGATCCGCTATACCCCGCCGCCCGGTGCCGACCCGACGACGCTGGCCACGAATCTCGACGTCATGGTTCTGCCGGAGGGGCAGATCGAGGCAACGGGACGGCCAGTCATGAGCTATACGCTGCAGCAGTCCCGGGACAGCCAGACCTTCGCCATCCCCGGCCACGCGGTCGGCAAGGCCGTGTGGCTCCGCATTTCCGGTGGCCCACAGGACAAGCCGGTACGGGTCGGTGACTTCAGCATCCTGCGCGAACAGCTTGCGCCCTGACCGCAGGGTCGGCTGCGTCAATGACGCGGCAGCAGGGCCTCGGGAATGTCCCTGCCATTCTGCGTCCAGTGGATCCCGCATTCCGTCTTGGCTGTTCCCGACCAGCGGCCGGCGCGCGGATCGTCGGCGCTTCCCCCTTGAACCGTGCAGGGCTCGCAGCCGATCGAGAAAAATCCGATCTCGGTAAGCGGATGCAGCGGCAGGTCGAAGGACCTGCGATAGGCGTCGAGATCCAGCGCCGAGAATCCGGCCAGCGGCTCCACCTTGAGGCGGCCGTCGGCAATCGACAGGAAATCGAGCGTGGCACGGGCCGCGCCGTGATAGCGCTTGCGGCCTGAGATCACCACGTCGAAGCCCTCGAGCGCCCGACGCAGCGGGAGCGTCTTCCTGACATGGCAGCACAGGTCGCCGTTGGTCTGGTGCAGGGTGCCGTCTGGATCATTCGCGGCAAGATCCGCGGAGTCTGGCACGATGGACCGCACGTCGGTGAGGCCGAGCCTGTCGATCAGCTTGGCGCGGTAGTGCAGCGTTTCCCAGAAGTGCTTGCCGGTATCCAGGAAGATCACCGGCGTCGTGGGATCGACCGCTGCCACCATGTGCAGCAGCACCGCCGACTCCGCCCCGAAGGACGAGACCACCGCGGCACGGCCCTTGAAGTCGCGGAGCACCGGTTCCAGGAGCTCCTTGGCTTCCAGACCCGCATAGGTCTCGAAGATTGACTTGTCCATGTGGCTCATCCCGCGTGCGGCTGTTCCAGCCAGGGCTCGGCGTCGGTGTGGCGTTCGGTCCAGATCTCGTTCTCGGCGCTGCGGCGGTACAGTCCACGCTGATAGGCAAGCGACATCTGCCGCGACGCCGCCTGCCAGGTGGCCAGCGGAAAACGGTCGCCGATCTCGAAGCTGTCGAAACCGACCTGCAGCATCATCTGCAGCTGATCCGGCAGCACGTTGCCGGTGGCGCGGATCTCGCCCCGGTAACCGAACTCGCGGAACTGACGCGCCAGCGAATAGGCCCGCCCGTCGCCGAAGGAGGCGAAGTTCAGCACGATCAGCGACAGTCGCGGCAGGAAGGTTGCCAGCGCCTCGGCGCGATCCACGTTGGCGAAGACAACGCCCAGCTTTCCGGCCCGCCTGGACAAGGTCTCGAATTCCCGCAGCAGGCGCCCGAAGGGAACGAGTATGTCGCCCTCTGCGGGGAGGGGATCGTCAACGCCGACGGCAATCCATGTGTCCTGGACGAGGTGGTTGTTCTTAAGCAGCGGCATAGAGGGCCTCCTTGAATGGCTTGGCGCCGACGCGGCGGTAGGCTGCGATGAACTCCTCGCCGGGCTGGCGAAGCTTCAGATAGGTCTCGAGGATCTTGTCGATGGCATCGGCTACTTCGTGGCCGGCGAAGCCGGGACCAAGAATGGTGCCGATCGACGCCTGTTCTGATGACGATCCACCAAGCGTGATCTGGTAGAACTCCTCGCCCTTCTTATCGAGTCCGAGAATACCGATGTGGCCCACATGGTGATGGCCACAGGCGTTGATGCAACCCGAGATGTTGATCTTGATCGGCCCGATCTCTTCCTGGCGGCCGATGTCGGCGAATTTGCGCGAGATCGACTGGGCCACGGGGATCGAGCGGGCCGTCGCCAGCGCGCAGTAGTCGAGCCCGGGGCAGGCGATGATGTCGCCCGCGAGACCGAAGTTCGCAGCCGCCAACCCGGCGGCGTCGAGCGCCTTCCACACCGCGAAGGCGTCTTCCTTCTTCACATGCGGAAGCACGATGTTCTGGGCATGGCTGACCCGGAGTTCGTCGTGGGAGTAGCGTTCCGCGAGGTCCGCCATCACCCGCATCTGGTCGCCCGTCGCATCGCCGGGAATGCCGCCTTCCGGCTTCAGCGAGATGTTCACGATGGCATAGCCATCGACCTTGTGGGCGGCGAGGTTGTTGCGCGCCCAGCGGGCGAAGGCCGGATTGGCGAGCTTGGCCTCCTCGAAGCCGGCCGACCAGCGCGGCTGCTTCTCCAGGGCAGGCGGCGCGAAATAGGCCGCGATGCGGGCGAGTTCGCTTTCCTCGACCTCGGTGGAGGCCTTCGGGCGGCGGGCGTATTCAGCCTCGACTTCGGACTTGAACTTGTCAGCGCCCAGTTCGTGCACCAGGATCTTGATGCGCGCCTTGTACTTGTTGTCGCGCCGTCCATAGAGATTGTAGACGCGCATGATGGCTTCGAGATAGCCGATCAGCTCAGGCTCGGGCAGAAAGTCCCGGACCGTGACACCGACCAGCGGCGTGCGACCCTGTCCGCCGCCCACGATCACTTCCCAACCCACCTCGCCTTGCGCATTGCGGTGGAGCCGCAGGCCGATGTCGTGGACCTTGACGGCGGCGCGGTCGTTGGGCGCGCCGGTCACCGCGATCTTGAACTTGCGCGGAAGATACGAGAACTCGGGATGAAGCGAGGACCACTGGCGCAGCAGCTCGCCGACCGGACGGGGATCGGCGATCTCGTCGGCCGCGGCGCCGGCCCAGGCATCCGTGGTCACGTTGCGGATGCAGTTGCCGGAGGTCTGGATGGCGTGCATTTCGACGTCGGCAAGATGGCCGAGGATGTCCGCCGTCTCTTCGAGCTTGATCCAGTTGTACTGGATGTTCTGCCGCGTCGTGAAATGCCCGTAGCCCTTGTCGTAGGTGTCCGCGATCATCGCCAGCTGGCGCATCTGCCGGCTGGACAGCGTCCCGTACGGGATGGCCACCCGGAGCATGTAGGCGTGGAGCTGGAGGTAGAGTCCGTTCATCAGCCGAAGCGGACGAAACTCGTCTTCCGTGAGCGCGCCGCTCAGGCGGCGGTTTGCCTGGTCGCGGAACTGGGCCGTGCGCTCCCGCACGAACTGATGATCGAACTCGTCATAGCGATACATGACTCACACTCCTTCCGGGGCGGCAAAGCCATTGGCCTTGCCCTCCGCCTGCTTCCCGAGGTCGGGGCGAACCGTGGGCCCCAGGGCGCGCATGCGCTCGCGAATGTGGGATGCACGCACATGGCCGCCACGGCGCTCCGCATCGACGAGGTAGGAGCCGGTCACGATGCAGGCCGCCTCTGCGAGCTTGGCACGCTGCTCCAGTGCCGCCGCGGCCTCGGGCTCGAGCGCCAGAACGGCATCGTCGATCGCTTCGCTCCACTCGCCCGACCGGGTCAGGAAGACGGCGATGCCGTCGCGCAGGCGGTTTGCGGTGAGGATCTGGCCCTTTTCCGCGACGCTCATGACGCGGCCCTCAGGATGGCATCGCTCAGCGCGTCGTGGGTGGGAAAGGGCTCTTCCTTCGACTCCGGGTTCAACGCAATTCCTGGCACAACCTCGAAGGCAACGCCTTCCGCCGCCACCGAAATGGTCTCCTCGAGCGAGGGCGCATGGCTCGACAGGCGCACAACGCGCTTGCCCGCCCGCGCCTCGCGGATGAGTATCTGGTCGGTCCCGTCAAACAGGCGTCCATCGACCGGCACGCGGACGGCGTCACGGCGCGCGACTTCGAGCACCGCTTCTGACACGGTCCGGTCATGCACGATGATGTCGGCCTCCTGCAGCTTGCGCTGGGCCTTGATCGTCAGGAGTTCGGCGTCGGATGAAGCCACGCCCACGAAGGTCACGCGGCCCACCACGGGGGCATCGGCAGCTGCGAAGAGGCTCTCGACACCGGCGAGATAGTTGACCGACTCACCTGCCACGAAGGCATCGCGGACGTCGCCGAAGAAGAAGCGGGTCCAGAAGGACCGGCGCGGATGGCCGGATGGAATTCGCTCGGCCACCCGCGCCCGGAGATCGGCGCCGGCGCGGGCCAGCGGCCCCAGCGCGAGCGGAAGCATGGCATCGATCCGCGCCCGCAGACCCTGTCCAAGCATTGGCGCGGTGCCTTCCGTGCCGATCGCGACCACCAGGGGATCGCGATCGACGATGGACGGCACGATGAAGGTGGAATTGTCGGGGTCGTCCACGACGTTCACGGGAATGCCGCGCGCCGCCGCGTCTTGGCTGACGATGGCGTTCAACGCGTCATCCGCGGCATAGACGAGCGCTGCGTCGGCGAGATGGCCCGCCGTGTAGGACTTGGCCAGCCAGGTCACGCGCGGCTCTGCCGCCAACTCGGGATGCAGCTCTTGGGCGACCACGGCGATCCGCGCCTCGGTCTTGAGCAGCAGCCTGACCTTGCGCAGGGCCTCCTCGCCGCCGCCGACCACGACCACCTGGCGGCCCTTGAGATCGAGAAAGATGGGAAAGTAACGCATTGTGTCCTCAGCCGTTGGCCACGAGCCTGACCTGCAGGCCCTCGAGCTCAGGCGTGAAAATGATCTGGCAAGAAAGTCTTGAGCCTTCAGTAACGACCGGCACCTGATCCAGCATTGCCTCTTCGTCGTCGTTGGCCGGATGGAGCCGCGTCAGCCACTCGCCATCAACCTCGACGTGGCAGGTTGCGCAGGCACAGGCTCCGCCGCACAGGCCGGCAACGTCGAATCCATGTTCACGGATGATTTCCATGATCCGCCAGCCCTCGACGGCATCGAGGACATGGCTGTCGCCGTTCTGGTCAATCACCTTGATGGTGCTCATTTCGCCATCCGTTCGCTTCGGCAAACGTTCGGTTTTCAGTACAAGCCGTAACCAATCTGCAGATTTCGTTTGATTAACCAGCCGAAATCGCGATAGTTACATGCCTGCATGAGGCCGAACACTGGCCCTGTTCGTTTAATCGAACACATGTTCTAATAACAGGACGGCGAAATGTCAACGCGTCGCGGAAAACGGCCCTCCGATACACCAGGATTTGATCCGACGCCGGCTCTGGGCAAGACCATCCAGCGCCTGCGCAAGGCCTACAACATGTCGCTGGGCGACCTGTCGGAGCATTCGGGGGTCGCCAAGTCGATCATCTCGCAGATCGAAAGAAACGAAACAAACCCCACCTTATCAACGGTATACCGGCTCTCTCGTGCATTGGACACGACCATCGAGGAGGTTCTGCGCAGCGAGGGTCAGGACGTTTTCCTCGAGCATCAGCAGAAGTCTGCCATTCCTATGCTCGAAAGCCAGGACGGACTCTGCCGGCTGGCCATCGCCGGGCCCCTGAATCTGGTCGAGGAGGTCCAGTGGTATGATTTCCAGGCCCGGCCGGGTGGTGTCCTCGAGTCGGATCCGCATCCCCCCGGAACCGTGGAGCACCTCTACCTCCTGAAGGGTGAAATCGACGTCACCTCGGGCGAGCAGACGCGCCGCGTGAAAGCTGGTGAGGCCTTGCGCTTCCGGGGCGACCTTCCGCACCGCATCGTCAATGTCGGTGACGGGGACGCCCATGCAACCATGGTGCTGGTGCTCCGGCAGCTGGCCAGCACCGCTGCCCAGACCCAGTAGAGATCACTCCGGCCGCGCTGGTCCTTCGATGTTGTGATCAGCCGCGGTCCGGACCGCATAGATCCCGGCGGCGATGATCAGCACCGTACCCGTGATGGTTGCCCAGCTCGGGATTTCCCCGAAGAACACGAACCCCCACAGTGGCCCCCAGATCATCCCGGTGTATTCGAAGACAGTGACCAGGCTGGCGCGGGCCAGACGGTAGGCGTGCGTGAGCAGGAACATGCCGAAGGCCGCAATGACCCCGCAGGCTGCCATGAGCGTCAGGTCCCATGCCGATGGCATGAGCCAGGGTCTGACCAGGAACTCCAGGCTCGGGTGGCTGGGCCTGGCGACATCGAGGGCGTTGAAGACGGCCGCAGCGGCGGCGGCGCCGACCAGATAGACGCCATTCTGGTAGAAGGACATGACCGTTGCCGGCTCCGTTCCGCCCACGCGCCGGGCAATGACCATGGCGAGCGCGTAGGTCGCGGCACTCACCAGGCTGAGCAGCGCCGCAGGTTCGAACACGTCGCTGCCCGGCTGGAGAATGACCAGAACGCCGATAAAGCCCACGATGACCGCCAGCCAGCCCTGAAGGGTCACGCGCTCGCCCAGCAATGGCCCGGACAGCATCGTGATGATCAGCGGTGCCGTGAAGAACAGTGAAATGGCCTGGGCCAGGGGCAGGGCCGGCAGGGACATGAAGTAGGTCGTATAGGCCACCAGCAGCACTGCGCCACGCAGCAGCAGCACGCCGGCATTGGCGCTCCACAGGCGCCGCACGCCAGCCTCCAGATGGACCATCAGCAGCAGCAGCGGCAGCGCCACGAGGCAGCGCACGACGATGGCCATGGTCACCGGATTGTCGCCGCTGATCGCCTTGATGATCGCGTCCTGAAGCGAAAAGACAACCACGCCCAGCGCCAGCGAGCCGACGCCGACGAGATTGCTGTTGTGCCGTATCGGAGCCGCCATGATGGATCGCAGTGTGCGTCAGCTTCGCCCGCTCCGGCGCAAGTCCGGAGGTTGTGCCGCGCAGCCCCCTGGCTACTCGGCGGCCGCTGCCAGCATGGGCAGACCCCTGACGACGCCGGCCTGAATCACTGCGGGGTCATGCGCCTTGCGGGCAAAGACTTCGCGGACCAGAGGTTCGAAGTCGGCCAGGGACTTCATCGCATAGGCCGGGTCGAAGGACGACTGGTCCCAGCGTTCGCAGAAGTCCACGCAGGACTGGAAATACGGCGAACCGCGATACTTCTCGCGCTCGTGCTGGTTCCAGCCATAGTGGTGCGCGTAATAGTACATCTGGAACGAGGCATGATGCTCGATGGTCCAGACGACCTCCTCGCGCAGAAAGGGCCGCAGGATTTCCGCGGCGAAGCGATCATGGTTCTGCGGCGCCAGTCCGTCGCCGATGTCGTGGAGAAGGGCGGCGACCACCCAGTCGATGTCAGCGCCCTCATTGCTGGCGCGGGTCGCTGCCTGCAGCCCGTGCTGCAGCCGGGTGATCCGGTAACCCGGAAGCGTCTCTTCCTCCTGCAGTCGCAGCTCGCGTAGAACGCGCTCGCCGGTGCCCTTGACGTGCTCGTCTTCTAGCGGCTTGAGGAGCAGGTAGTCCTCGCGCGTACCGTCCTTCATGGCGGTGAATTCAACGGTTTTCATGCTGCAGCCGCTCCCGATGGAAGATGTAGAGTCCCGAACCGATGATAATGATCGCGCCGGTCCACGTCCACATGCTTGGCCAGTCGTTCCAAACCACGAAGCCGAAGAGCGTCGCCCAGATCAGCGAGGAATAGGAAAAGGGTGCTACGACCGACGCCGGGGCTGCCCTGAAGGCCCGGATCAGGCAGAGATGCCCCAGTCCACCCGCAAGCCCGGCAGCGATCAGCAGGGCCCAGTCGGTCCAGGCAGGCCAGGTCCAGAACCAGGGCACGAGCAGGCTAGTCACCACCGCCCCAGCGACGGCGGTATAGAGGAGCGACGTCAGCGGATCATCGCCGCGCACCTTGCGTGTCAGGATCTGGTAGTTGGCGTTGAGCAGGGCCGCGACCAGCAGGAACAGCACGCCCGGGCCGAGCCCGCCGAAGCCTTCCTGCCAGGGCCTGACCACGATGCAGGCGCCGGCAAAGCCCAGTCCGATCCCAACCCAGCGTCTGACTCCCACCTTTTCGCCGAGCATCGGAATCGAGAGGAGCGTGACGAGGATCGGCGAGAGGAACATGATGGTGGTGGCCGTTGCGAGCGGCGTGGTGCGGATGCCGGCGTTGAAGACGCCGGTGGTCGACATCAGGAGGACCGAGCGCGTCAGCTGCAGGCGCGGCGCGCGGCTGACGGCCAGGATGCGTAGGCGCGGGGCGCAGACGATCAGGGCCACGATCGTGGCGAAGAAGAAGCGGCCCCATGTGACCTGCACCAGCGAGTAGTGTTCGAGCAGGTGCTTCATGATGGCATCGAGCGAGATGAAGCAGAACATGGTGGCCAGCATCCAGAGGATGCCAACGGTCCTGTTCTCGGTCGTGTCCGGTGCCATGCTGCGTGTTTAGGCCGTGGCCTGGATGGGCGCCAATCCCCGCGCGGCGCGCAGCCCTGCGGCATGCGCATGGCCGCTCGTCACAGCGTGAATGCGATCCCGGCCTTGTCTGCGGCCGCGTGCAATTCGGCACGAAGCCCGTCGGGCAGGGGAATGCCCTGTTCCTCGCGCTCCAGCCTGTGGCGCCATTCCGGTCCACCTGCCGCCATGGTCCCTGGCTCCCTGTCGAAGGCCTCGAGATAGGACTGAAGCCTTGTGCCGAACGCCGCGAGCGGCATGAACAGCGTCGGGTCGATGGCCAACACGAAGTGCCCAAGCGCGGTATCGGCAATCTGCTGCCGGTCCTGCTCGACGGACAGGCGCATGCCGGTCAGTACACCGCCCAGCACCTCGGCGACGCCGGCGAGAGCCGCGCCCTTGTAGCCGAAGTCGGCACCACCCACGGGAGCCAGGGCAGCGGCCTGATGGGGATCGGTCACGAAACTGCCGTCTGCGTCGACGGCCGTTCCAGGCGGGAGGGACAGGCCTTCGGTGCGATAGCGCAGCACCCGGTTCCATGGGATCGAACTTGTCGCCATGTCGAGCAGGAAGGGATCGCCGTCCGGATTCGGAGCCGCGACAGAGATTGGGTTGGTACCATGGACCGGACTGCTTCCGCCGTGGGGCACCACGAAGGCACCTGAATTGGCGGTCACCAGGCCGATGAAACCGGCCTGCGCCGCCGCCAGCGTATAGGCACCGGCCGCGCCAAAATGTGTGGAGTTCACCACGGCCGCCATGCCGATCCCGCAATCCCGGGCCAGGGCGCAGGCCTCGTCCATGGCGCGATACATGGCCAGGTGACCCAGCCCGCCGTCGGCATCCACCCGGGCGGCCGCGCGGCGCGGATGGGTGATCCTGATTTCGGGAGCACCCTTGACCAGCCCTGTCGACAGCGCATCGGCATACCAGGGCAGAAGCCTGACGCCATGCGTATCCACGCCATGCAGCGAGGCGTGCATCATGGCCCAGGTCGCGGCCTCGGCGGAATCCGGGCTGGCGCCCGCCGCCGACAGGAGATCAAGGCTGAAGCGCGAAAGCGCCTCGGCGCTTGCCCGGCGGTGCATCAGGCAATCTTTCCGTCCAGCTCGTCGGCGATATGGACGCGAATGATATCCTCGAAACTGGACTCGGCCACGAACCCCAGTTCGCGCCCGCGCCGGGCTTCGAAGTTTCGCGGCCAGCCCGCCACGATCTTCATGATGGTCTCGTTCGGCTCGCGGCGGATCCGCGCCACCACCTTGTCGCCGGCCACCTTGCGGAGTGCGGCGATCTGTTCGCCCACCGTGCAGGACACGCCGGGCAGGGTCACGTTCCGGCGCGCCCCGAGAATCGCGCTGTCCATGGTCGCGGCATGCAGCAGGAAACCGATGGCGGCGCGCGGCGAGGCGTGCCAGTGGCGGACATCCTCGCCGACCGGAAGCACCGCCTCCAGTCCGGCCAGAGGCTCGCGAATGATGTTGGAGAAGAAGCCCGAGGCGGCGAGATTGGGCTTTCCAGGCCGCACGCAGATCGTCGGAAAGCGGAGGCCCACGCCATCGAAGAAGCCTCGCCGCGAATAATCCGCGAGCAGCAGCTCGCAGATGGCCTTCTGGGTGCCATAGCTGGTCAGCGGCGTGCAGAAGTAGTCGTCCGGGATGGCTTCGGGGAAGGGCGCGCCGAACACCGCGATGGACGAGGTGAAGATGAGTTTCGGCTTGTAGCCGCTGCCCGCGTGGCGGATCGCCTCGAAGAGGAAGCGCGTGCCGTCCAGATTGATCTGGTAGCCCTTTTCGAAATTGGCCTCGGCTTCGCCCGAGACGATGGCGGCCAGGTGAAAGATCACATCCGGACGGTCGGCCACCAGCTTCTCGGCCTCGCCCGGAATCGACAGGTCGCCGATCAGTGTCTCGATCGGAAACGACGATGCCGGCGGCGGCGGCGATAGCACAACGTCGTGCCGCACGATCTTGGTGATCTGCGCGTTGCCAAGCTTCCCATCTGCGCTCAGGCGATTGATCAGCTTCACGCCAACCATTCCGCCGCCGCCAATCACCAATATCTTCACTTGCCTGCTCCTGTGCCCGGATTTCCTGCAGACTTGCCATGGACATGGCGGGCGGGCAAGCCGGTCTGCGGGCCGGCCTGCCGTGTCGGGCAAGGGCTTGACAAGATTGCCGGCAAAGCTTCGCCGGACCCCGCTGGCCAAAGGCCATTGTTTTGTCGCCAAGCTGGATGTAACTGCGGCATAAGCGGCACGGTGACAGACAGGCGAATCCGCCCTAGACTGCAACAAAGAAGGAGATTTGACATGCGACTCAAGAAAGTAGCTGCAGCTTGCTTTGCCTCGCTCTTCGTGCTGGCGACCCTTCCCGTGATACCGGCCGAAGCGTCAAGCCTGAAGCAGAGGTGCCAGAACGCCGCGCGCAAGTATGCGGACGAAAAGGTCGCGGGCAACGTGGTTGGCGGTGCGCTGATCGGTGCGGGCATCGGCCTTGGCATCGGCGCCATTGCCGGCGGCCACAAGTCGGCAGCCATCGGTGCCGGCATTGGAGCGGGCACAGGCGCCGTCGGCGGTGGCATCAGGGGTTCCGACCGCTGGAACCATTATTACAACAAGAAGTACTACAAGTGCATGAACGGTTGAGGATGACCGGCCATTTCGGCCGGTCACAAAACTGAAGGGGTCGGGATCATGACAAATTTTCTTTCGAAATACTGGTGGCTGTTCCTTGTGCGTGGACTGCTGGCCATTGCCTTCGGCATCATGGCCTTCGTCAATCCGGCGATCACGCTGGCCGCGCTGGTGATCGTCTGGGGCGCCTATGCCCTGGCCGATGGCGTGGTCTCGCTCTACGGGCTGATCACCGGCGGAACCGAGACCGATGACCGCTGGCTGGTCGGCCTGCAAGGCCTGATCGGTGTGGCCGCGGGCCTGATCACGCTGTTCAAGCCGGGCATCACGGCCCTGGGGCTCTTGCTGTTCATCGCCGCCTGGAGCCTCGCGACCGGTGTGCTGCAGATCGTCACGGCCATCCGGCTGCGCAAGGAAATCACGGGCGAGTTCTGGATGGCGCTCTCCGGGCTCATCTCCGTGCTCTTTGCCTTTTTCATCCTGGCAAGCCCGGAAGCCGGCGCGCTGGCCGTGGTCTGGATCATCGGGTCCTATGCCCTGATCTTCGGCATCTTCCTCGTGGCCTTCGCGTTCCGCATGAAGGGCAAGGCGGGAAGCGCCCGTCCAAAGGCAGCCTGATCCGCCGCGAACCGCTTGAGCCGGGCCTGCCGTTTGCGCGGTGGGCCCGGCTCTTTTCTTGAGGGAGTCCTACAGCCGGCCCGTGTGCGCGAGTGCGGCTGTTTACACCAAATCTTAGGTAAATTTGAGCACTCAACCTTAATGCGGATAGGTTTAGATTGATTGCGAACATAGGATATTGGGAGGGTCACCATGGCCTTCGCGCTCTACCGCTCGAACGACATGCTCGCGCCCGGCTTTCGCCAGGGCCCCAAACCGAAGCGCCAGGCCGTCGCCGGCTTCCGTTTCGACACGGCGCCTGATCGCCGAGTTTCGCTGTCGGACATTGGCCTGACGGTGCTGATTGCCGCGGCCACCCTTGTCATCCTGGTCTCGCTCGACGTCTATTTTTGAGCTGCAGGCGCCCCAGGCGCTGGCGCAAGCGACGATTGATCTTCGGTCGCGACTGGCCCACACTCTCCGCGTTCGTAGCCCGACGTCGCGTTCACCGGTGATGCGCGACCCAACAGGAATGATCATGCGCCGACTTTGTCTTTCGTTTGCGGCGGCCGCCGCCTTGATCTGGACCGCCGCCTCGCAGTCGCATGCCGCACCGGGGGACACCGATGCCTTTCGCGCCGGGACCGATCTGGGTGCGCTCTATCTGAGTGAGCACATTCAGCGGATGCGGGTCATGCTGTTCCTGCAGGAATGCGGCGAGGACGACATGGCTGACGCCGTTTCGGCGGAGCTCCCGAATTCCGTGGACTACACCCTGCAGAAACTCTCCGACTCGACCCTTTCAAAGGCCGAAGCGGAGGCCGCGGCAGAAATCGCCCGCGCCTATCTGCTTGGCTACGAAATCGGTGTTCGCGCCGAGTTCCGCGCCGAGAAGGACAAGGCGCAGATTGCCCGCCGCTGCGACTTCGCCAAGGATCTGGCAGTCCGCAAGTTCGGCGCCGGCGGCTGACGGCCGCCCGCTACGGCTGATGTGGGTCGCTCTCCAGCTGCGGTGATTGCGGCGAGCGGTCATCGGCGAAATGGCGAAACCCCGATTGAACCCTGGTGGTCGCCCGAGCCGGATGTCCTGTGAATTCCACACCTATCTCGCCCTTGCGGCGCCAGGCGATGCGACAGGGATGCACGATCCCAAGTCCGTCGAGCCACAGTTCGAATGTCGGGGGAAGCTGCTGCACGGAATCCACACGGATCCGCGCGCCGAACAGGCTGACGTCGCAGACCTCCACGGAAAATCCGTAGCGCTGCCAGGTGGTGACCAGGCGGCCCGCCATGCACACCTGTTCACGCGCTGCCTTCCGGCACTCCCCTGATGACTCGTCTTGTGCGATCAGGGCAGCCATCTGCAACTCCACGTCAAGGGATCAATCGACCGGACCCTAGCTCATTCCGCCGGTTGCGGCGACCGACCGATCGAAACATGATTGTCAACGCGTTCAGGGATGCCGGGAATTGCAAGCCGATCGGCTAAGGGATTGTGAACTGTCTCGCGAACTGCGCCCCGGTCCGCTCCATTGTCGGAGACAGCTTCAACGTCTAATGTATACAAGGCTCTGAGTGGAGGCGATGATGCGGTTCTCGAAAACAAGACATCTCCTGGTGTTGGCGGCTATTGCGGTCTCAGATTCCGCCGTCCTCGCGGCCGAACCTGCCAAGGTCAAGCTGGGTGGGAGTGTCTATCTCGACGCCGAGACTTGCGCGAAGGGAACCACATCGCCCGATTGCCAGCTGATTTTCGAGATCACGGGCAAGTCGGCCAAGGCCATCTATGACGGCATGGCAGGCAAGGGTGAAATGCAGGAATGCACCGGCGAGGTCGAGAAGTTCGACGAGAGTGGCATGCACTGCATCAAGGGCAAGACGGCCGCCGATTATCTCTGCGACTTCGGCTACAACTTCAAGAAAGCCGAATTTGGCGGCGGCGGCGACGGGTGCTGACCATACGTTCTTCATGGAACCTTTCATTCGACCGCGCACAGAGCCAGCCGATACCCGCGTTGATCCGCATCCCGTGGCCATAGTACCAAGCGCAAGCGGTCTGTGCCATCACCCGGCGGCGGATCTGATCTTCGCGAGGTCGAGGACTCCTGAGGCCCCCCAGCCCTCGACACCGGCTGGAACATCGGGTCGGAAGGATTCGTAGAGACGGAAGGCCACATCGGCCAGCTCCGCCGGTGCATAGGACTTGGAGAGACGGGCCATGGCCTGTTCGGTCGGAACGAGGTGCTCCCCGAACTTGCTTGCCAGATAGGTCTCGACGCTCTCGGGCGCGGTTGGCTTGCCCTTCGGCAAGGCTCTGATCCCGCCCGGCGTCATAACGACGGGAACAGCCCGATGCAAGAGTTCCACATCGAAGGTACCCGCCACCCCTTCGGATCGCTTCTTGCGCAGATCGTCATGCGACGGCTTGAACAGGCCGAGACGCTTGCCCTTCGCATAGGCGTTGAGCCCCGCAACGGCGCGGCCCAGGGTCAGCGCCTCGTCATGATCGAATCCGAGTCGCTCGGCGACGATTGTTCCCCACAACGTCAGGACCGGCGCGCGATTGATCGTGAAGGTGGACAAGCCCGTGGACAACGCGGTCTCCTGGATGAACCCAAGCACAGCCGACGCCAAGGTTGGTCAGAGCGCGGAACAGCTTGGTTCGTGGCGGAGGGGGAGGGATTCGAACCCCCGGAAGGCTTTCACCTTCAACGGTTTTCAAGACCGCCGCAATCGACCGCTCTGCCACCCCTCCGGACCGGATGCGCTGCCTTGGCTTGTAGCAAAGGCGAAGCCCGCGTCAAGACGAGGCGCCTTACTCAGCGTAGCTTGGGTCCTGCGTGTCCAGGATCCGCTTCATCTCATCGAAGTGGGAAATGAACTGCTCGCGGTCCGCCTCCCATTCCTGCGCCGTCTTCTCGGCCACCGCGGGTGTCATCACATGCAGCTTCTGGCCGGTCTGGTAGGACAGGACCAGATTGCGGCAGGCCCGTTCCAGATAATAGGTCAGGTCAAAGGCTTCGGCGACGGTCGCGGCGCAGACGAGTATCCCGTGGTTGCCCATCATCATGATCTGCTTGTTGCCCATCAGCCGCGCCAGCCGGTCGCCTTCCTCGTTGCTGTTGGCCATGCCGCCATAGTCCATGTCGAAGGCAATGCGGTTGTAGAAGCGGGCGGTGTTCTGGTCGATCGGCTTGATCTCGGGATCGGCCAAGGAGGCAATGGCCGTGCCATAAGGCGGATGCAGATGCACGATGCAGCGCGCCTGCGGCAGAGCCGCATGAAGCCGGCCATGCAGGCACCATGCCGTAAGATCTGGGGCATCCGGCCGATTCATCGTGCCCTGGTCATTCGAATCCAGCAGCAGCAGGTCCGATGCCTTGATCCGCGAGAAATGCCGCCAGCGCGGATTCATGAGGAACTTGGTTCCGTCAGGCGATACGGCCAGACTCAGATGGTTGGCCACGCCCTCGTGCCAGTCGAAGTGGACGGCAAGTCTAAAAGCCGCCGCAAGGTCGACACGCAATTGCCACTCGTCCGCTTCTACAATCGGAGAGGTCTTGAGATTGGTGACGTTGCCCATCGGTCGCTCCTCTGAAGGTGAGTTCAGCTTACCGGATGCCGCACTGTCGGGCAACGTGCATGGGCCACGGGACTGCCCCGCGCCATGGCGGGCGCAGCCGGTGCAGGGGGCAGGGACTGGAACGGCTTGGCAAGAGGCTTGCCGGCGCCGGGATGGCATCGCGACGTCGAGGGAAGGGAACGAACCATGCGGCTGCACCATCGGGGGGCTTGGAAGCATTCCCGGGTCCGACTAGTGTGCGTGATCGTGAAGAGGCCCCTGACCCTGACGCTGCTGGCAGCACTGCTGCTGACTCCGCTTCCCCTTGCGGCGCAGACCATCGAGGCCGTTCCCTTCGACAAGCAGTTGAAACTGGCGAAAGTGGGCGATGTCGACGCGCAATTTGCCGTGGGCCTCGCCTATGAATCCGGACGCGAGGGTGCCGTCGACGAGGCCGAGGCCGCGCGCTGGTACCGGCAGGCCGCGCTCCAGGGACAGGTGGAGGCCCAGTACCGGCTGGCGCGCCTGGTGACCAAGGGCGCAAAGGGCCTGAAGAAGGACCCGGCGACGGGCCTGAAGCTGTTCACCGACGCCGCAATCAAGGGTTATGCCCCGGCCATGAACGCCCTGGGTGTGATCTATCAGACGGGGCAGGGCGCCGCGGTCGATCTGGCCAAGGCGGCGGACTGGTACCGCAAGGCCGCCGATCTCAAGCTCGCGGAGGCCGAGAACAATCTTGGCATGATGTATCTGAACGGAAAGGGCTTGGACCGCGACCTGGTCGAGGCCTTCAAGCTGTTTGACCGTGCCGCCGCCCAGGGCGACGGCTGGGGCCTGAACAATCTGGGTGGCATGTACGAAATGGGCTGGGGTACGGCGCCCAATCGCGACAAGGCCCTGGACCTCTACCGCCAGGCCCTGGCCAAGGGCGTCGCCTCGGCCCAGGCCAATATCGACCGTCTCTCGGCACCCGCGCCACAGGCCCAGTCGCAGTAGGTTTCGTTAACCATCTTCCCAAACCCGATGTTTACGCTCGCGGCGCAAAGACTTGTGCTGTGGGAAAATTGACACGCCCCGGGACGGCTGGCCTCGTGCGTGGAGTGAGTGGCGATGCGTGGGTTGGGAATCGTTCCGGTGCTTCTGGTTGCCGTCGGCATCGCGCTGGCCGGCTGCGCGAAGACTGAGAAGAAGGCGGCACTCGATCCCTTCGCGGGTACCGGCAGCCCGGTCTACAAGGGCAAGGGGCCCGTTCCCTGGGGCGGTGGCCGCTATCATGTGGGAAAGCCCTATCAGGTCGCCGGACGCACCTTCGTTCCCAAGGAACAGCCGAACTACGACAAGACCGGCGTGGCCTCCTGGTACGGCGAGGACTTCAACCGCCGCCGCACCTCCAATGGCGAATGGTTCGACATGAACCGCCTGACCGCGGCGCATGCCACGCTGCCGCTTCCGAGCTACGTGAAGGTCACCAATCTCGACAATGGCCGCGAGGTCGTCGTCCGTGTGAATGACCGCGGGCCCTTCGTCGGAACCCGCATCATCGACGTATCGCGGCAGACAGCCCAACTTCTCGAGTTCAAGTCGAAGGGCAAGGCCGATGTCAGGGTCCAATACATCGGCCCGGCTCCGCTGGACGATGACGGATCTCACCTGATGGCCATGAACGCCGAACTCGAGCGCGGCACCTCCATGCGCCGGATGATTGCCGCGGCAGACCGGCACAGGGGCAAGGCAACGGGCGACGACGTCCAGGTTGCCGAGGTGGCGCCGCCTCCCCAGAAGCCGCGCAAGGCCAAGGCGGCCGATGTCCAGCTTGCCGCCTATTCCCCGCCGGCACCCACGCCGGCCGCTCAGCCCGCTTTCGCGGAAACCTCCTATTTCGTCCAGGTTGGTTCCTTTGCCGACTACGACAATGCCGAGCGGGCGCGGGAGTCGTTTGCCAATACATGGCCGGTCCAGTTCATCGAAATGTCCGGCAATGCCGGAACCATCTACCGGGTGCGCCTGGGCCCGATCACGACCGCGGACGACGCCCAGACGGCGCTGGAAAGTGCTGTGGCCTCTGGCTATCCGGATTCCCATCTCGTCCAGGCCCAGTCCCAGCAGGCGGCCCTGCAATAGTCGCACGCTTCGCGTTGCAATCCGTCTGCGGGGCCACTAGCCTTGGTGGCGGGGCAAGGCAGGTCGGATGAATCGGTTCCTTTCGTTGGGTCTGGTCGCGCTGGTGATGGTCGTCACCGCGATCGGAAACCTGCGCGCGCAGGATGCGCCCTTCGAGACCCCCATCCCCTACGCCATCCTGATCGATGCGCGAACCGGCAAGGTTCTCTTCGAGAAGGGCGCCGACACGCTCATCCCCCCCGCCAGCATGAGCAAGCTCATGACCATGATCATGGTCTTCGAAGCGCTGAAGGCGGGAAAGATGAAGCTGGACCAGGAGATCCTCGTCAGCGAGGACGCCTGGCGCCGTGGCGGCGCCTCGTCCGGCGGGTCCACCATGTATGCGGACCTGAATTCTCAGGTGAAGCTGTCCGATCTGATCCAGGGCGTGATCGTCCAGTCCGCCAACGACGCCTGCATCGCGATCGCGGAAGCCATGGCTGGAACCGAGCCGGCCTTCGCCGCCCGGATGACGCAGAGGGCGCATGAGCTGGGGTTCAAGACAGCCGAATTTCGCAACGCGACGGGCCTGCCAGACCCTGATCACCGCATGAGTGTCCGCGACCTTGCCGGCATGGCGCGCTACATCATCACCACGTTTCCAGAATACTATCACTACTACAGCCAGCCGGACTTCACCTGGAATAACATCAAGCAATCGAACCGCAATCCATTGCTCAAGGACTACGCCGGCGCCGACGGCATGAAGACCGGCTACACCAAGGAGTCTGGCTATGGCCTTGTCGGGTCTGCGGTCCAGGGCCAACGGCGACTGATCATGGTCCTCGCCGGGGCCGCCTCGATCAACGAACGCAAGGCCGAGGCACAGAAGCTTCTGGATTGGGGCTTCCGACAGTTCAAGACCTTCGACGTCTATCAGAAGGGTGAAAGGGTGAGCCGGGCGACCGTGTGGGGCGGCGTCAAGCGCCACGTCCGGCTGGTGGCGTCTGACTCCGTGTCGGTGTCCCTGTCGGCCGCGGAGCAGCAGATGGTCGAGGTCAAGCTTGCCTATGACGGACCGCTGATGGCTCCGGTGAAGGCGGGCGAAAAGGTAGGGAAGATGCGGTTCCTGATCGATGGGATCATCATCGCCGAGGTTCCCGTGGAAACCGCCGAGGACGTTGCCGTTGAGGAAAACATGTGGTCGCGCGCCCTCGACAGCCTGCTGATCATGGTCTTCGGCAGCTGACATGCCGGGCACGTTCATCACCTTCGAGGGCGGCGAGGGCACGGGCAAGTCGACACAGGTCGCCCGGCTCGCTGCACAGCTTCAGTCGATCGGTCGGACGGTGACATTGACCCGAGAGCCAGGCGGGACGCCGGCCGCCGAGGACCTTCGCCGTCTGCTGGTGTCTGGAGACGTGGCACTCTGGTCGCCCACGGCCGAGGCGCTTCTCAACTACGCCGCCCGCGACGCGCACTTGAAACAGCTCATTCGTCCGTCCCTCGCCAAGGGCCATGTCGTCCTGTGCGACCGCTTCATGGACTCGACGCGGGCCTATCAGGGCTATGCCGGAGGATGCAGCATGTCGCTGATCGACGCGCTGGAGGCGGAGGTTGTAGGCAGCACGAAACCGGATCTCACGCTGATTTTTGATCTCGACCCGGAAGCCGGCCTCGATCGTGCGCGGCAACGGGGCGAGGGAGAGGACCGCTACGAACGCAAGGGTATCGCCTTTCACCGAAGGCTGCGCGATGGGTTCCTCGATATCATGCGCCGCAACCCCGCACGCTGCCGCCTCGTCGATGCCGCGGGCAGCGTCGAGGACGTCGCAGAGAGCGTATGGTCGATCGTGAGCGAGCGCATCTAGATGGCGGACGACGACAAGGACCCCCGCGAAACACCATGGCATCCGCGCCGGCGGCTCGTGCTCTATGGGCACGAAGAGGCTGAGGCCAGGCTGCTGCGCGCCGTCCAGGCGGGAAAACTGCATCACGCCTGGCTCATTTCCGGGCCGCGGGGCGTGGGCAAGGCAACGCTGGCCTTCCGCATGGCGCGCTACCTGGCGCAGCCACCCGGACACTGGTCACCCAATACCCTGGCTGTTCCAGGCGACTCGGAGACGGCCCACCAGCTCGCCGCCGGTGCCCACCCCAATGTTTTCCTCCTTCAGCGCAGGGTCGATCCGAAGACGAAGCGGTTGAAGACCGAGATCTCGGTGGACGATGCGCGAGAGGCCATTGGCTTCGTAACCATGACCTCCGCAACCGGGGGCTGGCGCATCGTGGTGGTGGATACGGCGGACGACCTCAACCTGTCCTCTGCGAATGCTCTGTTGAAGATGATCGAGGAACCGCCGCCACGCAGCATCGTGCTGATCGTCAGCCACAATCCGGGCACCTTGCTGCGCACGATCCGGTCGCGCTGCCTGCACCTCCGGCTCGAACCCTTGCCGGAGGCCGGGGTCCTGCAGACGCTGCACAGCCTGCCCGAAGCCGCCATCTCGGCCGATGGCGCCGGTCTCGAGTCGGCCGCAAGCCTCTCGCGGGGAAGTCCCGGCCGGGCACTCGAACTGCTGTCGTCACGCGGTGCCGCAGCCTTCGTCGAGCTGCGGGGGCGGCGTGGCCTTTCGCCCGCGCGGGCCGTCGAGGTCGCCGCGGCCTTCGGCGGGCGGACCATGTTGCCCGAGGACTATCAGGTCTTCTGCGAGTTGTTGACCGGCTGGGTGGCCGGCCAGGCCCGAGAGGCGGCCGTTCAGGGCAGGGGCGACGGGCTGGCCCGCGCCCATGATGACATCGTCTATTCCCTTCGCCAGGCAGATGCCCTAAATCTCGACCGCCGTCAGACAGTTACGGATGCGCTGCTGCGGCTTGACGAGGCCCTGAAGGCCTCCTGATCCACCCGTAAGATCGAATTCGAGATGCCGAAACCGAAGTACTACATCACGACTGCCATTCCCTATGCCAATGGCGCCCCGCACATCGGCCACGCCTACGAGCGGATTGCGACCGATGCCATCGCCCGCTTCAAGCGGCTCGATGGCCATGACGTCTTCTTCGTGACCGGCATGGACGAGCATGGCCAGAAGATGCAGCAGACGGCGGCCCGTGAAGGCATGACGGCCCAGGCGCTGGCCGACCGGACTGCCGCACAATTCGAGGCCATGGGCGAGGAGCTGAACGCACGGGCCGACGACATCCTGCGCACCACGTCGGAACGCCACCGCATCTCGGTGCAGGAAATCTGGCGCCGCATGGCCGAGAAGGGCGACATCTACCTTTCGAAATACGCGGGCTGGTACTCGGTTCGTGACGAGGCCTACTACGCCGAGGACGAGACGGAGGTGCGCGAAGGCCGACGCTTCGCGGTCAAGACCGGAACCCCGGTCGACTGGGTGGAGGAGGAAAGCTACTTCTTCCGGCTCTCGGCCTATGCCGAGCCGTTGCTGAAGCTCTATGCCGAGCGCCCTGACTTCATCGTCCCCGAGCACTACAAGAACGAGATCGTCGCCTTCGTGAAGCGCGGCCTCAATGACCTGTCGGTGAGCCGCACCACCTTCGACTGGGGCATCCCGGTTCCGGGAGATCCCCGGCACGTGATGTATGTGTGGGTCGACGCGCTCACCAACTATCTCTCTGCGACGGGCTTTCCCGATCCGAAGGCCGCGAGGGCGGCCTTCTGGCCGGCCGACGCCCATGTGATCGGCAAGGACATCACGCGCTTTCACGCGATCTACTGGCCAGCCTTCCTGATGTCTGCGGGCCTCCCGGTGCCGCGCCAGATCGTGGTCCATGGCTTCCTCTTCAGCCGCGGCGAGAAGATGTCCAAGTCGGTGGGAAACGTGGTCTCGCCGTCCGATCTCGTGCGCGACTATGGCGTCGACCAGACACGCTACTTCTTCCTCCGCGAGGTGCCCTTCGGCCAGGATGGCAACTACAGCCACGAGTCGATCGTGAGCCGCATCAATGCCGACCTCGCGAACGATCTGGGCAACCTGGCGCAGCGATCACTGTCGATGATCGCGAAGAACTGCGGCGCCAAGGTTCCGGTCTGCGGCGCGCTATCCGCGGCCGACAGCGAGATGCTAGCTGCGGCCGACGCCATCCTGCAGGATGCCCGCGCCGCCCACGAGAGCTATGCCATCAACAAGGCGCTGGACGCGATCTGGAAGGTCGTCGCGGAGGCCAACCGCTATTTCGCCGGTCAGGAACCCTGGGCCCTGAAGAAGACAGATCCAGCCCGCATGGATACGGTCCTCTATGTCACCGCGGAGGTGCTTCGCATCGTCGGCCTCCTGGCCCAGCCCTATATCCCGGCGTCTGCGGGAAAACTGCTCGACCTGCTCGCTGTCCCCGCTGACAGGCGCAGCTTTGCCGATCTCGCCGTTCGGCTGAAATCCGGCCTCGACCTGCCGGCGCCGGCGCCGATCTTTCCGCGCTATGTGGAGGAGGGGGCTCCTGCCCCCGCCAAGGGCTGAGCATGAAGGTCGTCGACAGCCACTGCCATCTCGATTTCGAGATGCTGCAGTCACAGCTGCCCTTCGTGCTGGAACGTGCCGCCGCTGCTGGCGTGGGCCTCATGGTGTCGATCTCGTCGCGCGTTCGCAGCTTCGACAACCTGCGGCGCATCGCCGAGCAGAACCCCACCGTCTTCTGCACGGTGGGAACGCATCCGCACAACGCACATGAAGAACTCGACGTGACGGTGGCGGACCTCGTCGCACTGGCGGCGCATCCCAAGGTCGTGGGGATCGGCGAGGCCGGCCTCGACTATCACTATCAATTCAGCTCGCGCGAGGCTCAGGAGCAGGGCTTTCGGCTCCAGATTGCCGCAGCCCGCGCCACCGGCCTGCCGATCGTCATCCACAGCCGCGAGGCCGAGGACGACACCATCCGGATCCTGACGGACGAGATGGGGAAGGGGGCCTTCACGCCCCTTCTCCACTGCTTCACATCGAAGCGGAACCTGGCCGATGCGGCCATTGCCATGGGCGGCTACGTGTCCTTCTCCGGCATCCTGACCTACAAGACCGCCGAAGACCTTCGCGCCACGGCCGCCGCCTTGCCTCTGGACCGGTTGCTGGTCGAGACCGACTCGCCATATCTGGCGCCGGTACCGTTTCGCGGCAAGCAGAACGAGCCAGCCTTCGTGGTGAAGACGCTCGAGACGCTCGCGCAGGTCAAGGGCGTCTCGGCCGACGACATGGCCAGGATCACGAGTGACAATTTCTTTCGGCTCTTTTCCAAGGTGCCACGGCCCGCTGAATTTGTCAGGGCCGCATGACGCTGAAGTTAACCATCCTCGGCTGTGGCTCTTCCGCGGGCGTTCCGCGCGTGGGTGGTGATTGGGGGCAATGCGATCCTGGCGAGCCTCGCAACCGCCGCCGCCGCTGCTCCGTGCTGCTGACCCGCGAAGGCCCCGGCGGTCGCACTCATGTGCTCATCGACACGTCGCCCGACATGCGCGAGCAGATGCTGGCGGCCGAGGTGCCGGATCTCGATGGCGTGCTCTATACGCATGAACATGCCGACCACACCCATGGCATCGACGAGCTTCGGGCTTTCTTCCTGCTGCGCCGTCGGAAGGTCGAGGTCTGGGCCGACGAGGCCACGGGCCAGATGCTCATGTCGCGCTTTGCCTATTGCTTCTACACGGCGCCGGGCAGCGACTATCCGCCGATCCTCAACCTCAACCGTCTCACGCCCGGGACGCCGGTCACGGTGGGTGGCGCGGGCGGCGACATCCTGGCGACGCCGTTCCGCGTCCATCATGGCAACATCGACGCGCTTGGCTTCCGGATGGGCGCCTGCGCCTACACGCCGGACCTGAACGGCGTTCCCGACGAAAGCCTGCCGATGCTGGAAGGGCTCGACCTGTGGATCGTCGACGCGCTGCGGCGGACGCCGCATCCCAGTCACTTCAGCCTGCCGGAGACGCTGCACTGGATCGAGCGCCTGAAGCCAGGGCGGGCCATCGTGACGAACCTGCATGTCGATCTCGACTATGCCACGCTGCAGGCCGAGCTGCCGGACGGCGTCACGCCAGCTCATGACGGGCTGCAGCTCCTGATCTGACGCGCGAGGTTCGCGGACTACTGGATTGAATTGTCTACGAATCTGGACAGACAGAAATATTCCATAATATATATTATGCGAATCATGGATGGATTGTCAGGCTGACCTTACAGCCAGACTGCCGATGGCGATCATCTCCGCATCGCCCTCTTCGAACTCCTTGCCATTCCAGTCTCCCAGCCACTGCTGCCGCGCGAGGCCCGCCTCCCGGAGGCGCGCGTCGATGGCTGTCATGGATGCGAAGCGGATCGGCGAATGCGCCTGCCACCGCCGACCGTCTCCTGCTTCGTAGAATGTTCCGTAGGTCACCACCTGGGTCGCGGTGTCGTAGCGGACGTCGTTCCACGCCCGGATCCTCCCCAGCATGGGATGCACGAAGGAACGTTCGGAGGCCTCCGGGGTCCACTCACGCCACTCTTCACGTGCCGGATTCCGGGAATCAAAGATGAAGGTTCCGCCGGGCGCCAGGTGAGCCGCCATGGTCAGGCAGGCCGCGTACTGGTCCTGGTCGGTCAGCAAGGTCTGAAAGGCGTGCCCGGTCATGACGATGAGGTCGAAGCGGCGACCAAGGCGCACATCCCTCGCATCGGCATGGACCCATGTGACACGGTCGCCGCCTGCCCGTCCGCGGGCCACATCAAGCATGGCCTCTGCAGGATCGACGCCGTAGACGTCGCGCACACCGGCCAGGGACGCCGCGAGCAGCCCGGTGCCACAGCCCAGGTCGAGGACCGCGTGCTTGTCCTGCGCCAGAGCCTGGCAGAATCGCAAATCGTCCCGCCAGTCATTCTCGCAATCGTAGAACAGCGCGAGCGCCGGGTCGTGGTAGAGCGCATCGGTCATGCACAGGTCAGTAGCCGGGCGGCGGCAAATCGGCTAGGGGCTTTCCGCATGACCAATCCAGCCGACATGGACCCGCGCCGCATCGAAACCCTCCGCGCCATCATGCGGGCGCTGCGAACGCCCGTCACGGGCTGCCCCTGGGATCTTGAGCAGGATTTCGAGAGCATCGCTCCCTACACCATCGAGGAAGCCTATGAGGTGGCCGACGCCATCGCCTCAGGATCCCGCGCCGATCTCTGCGAGGAACTGGGGGATCTCCTGCTCCAGGCTGTCTACCATGCACAGATGGCCGAGGAGGAAGGGAGCTTCACCTTCGACGATGTGGTGGACGCGGTCTGCCGCAAGATGATCCGCCGCCATCCTCACGTCTTCGGTGATGCCGACGCCCGGTCGGCCGAGCTGGCCAAGGGATTCTGGGAGGACATGAAGGCGAAGGAGCGGGCCGGCAAGCCAAGGCAGGGCACCCTCGACTCTGTTCCCCTCGCCCTGCCCGCGCTCACCCGCGCCGTGAAGCTCCAGGCCAAAGCCGCCAAGGTCGGCTTCGACTGGCCTTCGGTGGACAACGTCTATGACAAGATCGCCGAGGAGGTGGCCGAGTTCCGCGCCGCCCCCGATGAAAAGAAGGCCGAAGAGTATGGCGACCTGCTCTTTGCCCTCGCCAACGTCGGGCGCCATCTGGACATCGACCCGGAGACAGCGCTGCGCGCCGCCAATGCCAAGTTCGAGCGCCGCTTCGCCCACATCGAAGCCCGTCTCGCCGAAATTGGGCGAAGCCCCAGGGACTCCACGCTCGAGGAAATGGACGGGTTCTGGGACGAAGCCAAGCGCCAGGGCAAGTAGCGAAGAACCGGGGACGTCGGCTACTCGGCGGCGGCCCGGCGCGGGTCGAGCAGGCGCAGGGCCTTGCCGAAACGCGCCGCGGCCTGCCCGGCCCGCTCGCTTGTGAGCCGCACCGAAACGCCGGTCCGGCCATCCTGATAGGTCTGGCGCTGCAGCACCTCGCCACGCTCATGCAGCCAGGCGAGTCCCTTGCCATCCGACGGATCGAGGAAGACCTCATAGACCGCGTCCTCCGCCCCCAGGCGGTTCTCGATCGCCGTCAGCAGCTGGTCCAGCCCCTCGCCCGTCAGCGCCGAAACCAGCACGCAATCGGGCTTGCGCAGGGCCTGGGCCTCGCGGGCCAGGCGTTCCTCCGGAGACAGGCGGTCGAGCTTGTTCCACACCTCGATGATCTGGCCGCGGCGGACCTCGTCGAGGCCCAGTTCGTCCAGCACCCGGTTGACGTCTGCGGCCTGCGCATCGCTATCGGCATGGCTGACATCGCGGACATGGAGGATGACGTCGGCCTCCAGCACCTCCTCGAGCGTCGCCCGGAAGGCCGCGATCAGCGCCGTTGGCAGATCGGAGATGAAGCCCACGGTATCCGACAGGATCACCTTGCGCCCGTGCGGCAGCGCGACCACGCGCATGGTGGGATCGAGCGTGGCGAAGAGCAGGTCCTTGGCCAGCACCTCCGCTCCGCTCACGCGGTTGAAAAGCGTGGACTTGCCGGCATTGGTGTAGCCGACCAGTGCGACCACCGGATAGGGCACGCGCGCCCTGCCCTTGCGATGCAGGTCGCGGGTCTTCACCACCGATTCCAGCTGGCGCTCGATCTTGGTGATGCGTTCCTGGATGATCCGTCGGTCGGCCTCCAGCTGGCTTTCGCCCGGGCCGCCCAGGAACCCGAAACCGCCCCGCTGGCGCTCCAGATGGGTCCAGGACCGAACCAGCCGGCTCTTCTGATATTGCAAATGCGCCAGTTCGACCTGAAGCACGCCTTCGCTGGTGCTGGCCCGCCGTCCGAAGATCTCGAGAATGAGGCCAGTACGGTCGAGAACCTTCGCCCCCCAGGCCTTTTCAAGATTGCGCTGCTGGATGGGAGATAGCTGGGCGTTGACGACCACCAGTTCGGCCTCGTCGCGCTCCACCAGCGTGGCAATCTCGTCGACTTTTCCGGTCCCGATCAGGGTGGCAGGCCGCGGTGTCGCCAGCGGCACGATCACGCTGTCGATGATCTCGAGATCGATGGCCAGGGCAAGGCCCACGGCCTCCTCCAGCTTCGCCGCAGCATCGCGGTCGACGGTGGCTCTTGCCGTGCGGTCGCGGCGCTCGACGTGCAGAACAATCGCCCGCGTCGCCGCAGGGCCCTCGATCTGGAAATCGACGCCGCTGCCGGGCCTGGAACGCTTCCCAGTGCTCAATGTCCCGCCGATTCCTCGTCAAACAGGCTGATCGGCCCGCCGGGCATGATGGTCGAGATCGCGTGCTTGTAGACCAGCTGCGACATGCCATCCCGGCGCAGCAGCACGCAGAAATTGTCGAACCAGGTGATCACGCCCTGAAGTTTGACGCCGTTGACCAGGAAGACGGTCACGGGAATCTTCTGCTTGCGCACGTGGTTCAGGAACGTGTCCTGAAGATTTTGCTGTTTTTCTTGGGCCATTTGCTTTTCTCTTTTTCGGGCCAGTTAAGCCGGTTCAGGGTATCATAAAACCGCTGATTGCCAAATTCCGCAGGGTCAGGCGGGTTCTTCCTCGTTACGTGCAGAAAGGCCGAGCAGTTTGATCTTCCGGTGCAGGGCCGATCTCTCCATGCCGATGAATTGGGACGTTTTCGAGATGTTCCCGCCGAAGCGCGAAAGCTGGGCCGCGATATAGTCCCGCTCGAAGGCCTCGCGGGCCTCGCGCAGCGGATAGACCAGCAGGTGCTCGATGCCCGTGCCGCTCGCCGAGGCCAGGTTGCCCGCATCCGCGGGAAGCGAGTCCATCGTGATCTCGCTGGCCGCCTCGCCTGCGGCCAGGATCATGAAGCGTTCCACGTTGTTCTTGAGCTCGCGCACATTGCCCGGCCAGTCGCGGGTCTGGAACATGGCGATGACGTCGTTGGCAAATCGCCTGACCGGCTGGCCGGATGTCAACGAATAGATCCGCCCGAAATGATCGATCAGTTCCGGAATGTCCTCCCGGCGCTCGGACAGGCCCGGCACGCGAACCGGCACCACGCCCAACCGGTGATAGAGATCCTCCCGGAAGCGCCCGTCCGTGATGAGGCCGGGAAGATCACGGCTGGTCGACGAGACAACGCGAACGTCCACCTTCACCTTCTTTGAGCCGCCAACACGCTGGAACGTCTGGTCGACCAGAACCCGAAGCACCTTGCCCTGGGTTTCGAGCGGCATGTCGGCAAGCTCGTCGATGTAGAGGGTTCCGCCATGCGCTTCCTCCAGCGCTCCCACCCGCCGCGCCGCGCCCTCGTCGTCCTCGATGCCGAAGAGTTCCTCCTCCATTCGCTCGGGCGCCATGGTCGCCGCGCTGAGCGTCACGAAGGGACCATTGGCGCGCAGCGACATGGAATGCAGGACCCGGGCCGCAAGCTCCTTCCCCGCGCCCATGGGCCCGCTGATCAGAACCCGGCTGTTGGCTGGCGCGATCTTCTTGAGAAGCTGCCGAAGCTGGCGCATGGCATTGGACGACCCCAGCAGGTCGGTATCCGCCCCCGCCTTGCCCTTCAGCGTCTCGTTCTCGCGCTTGAGGCGCGATGTCTCCAGTGCGCGTCCAACGACGAGCAACAGACGGTCAGCCTTGAAAGGCTTTTCGATGTATTCGTAGGCGCCGCGCTTGATGGCGGCGACCGCGGTCTCGATGTTGCCATGACCCGAGATGATGACCACGGGCACCTCGGGATGTTGTTCCTTGATGACATTCAGGAGATCGAGGCCATCGAGTCTTGACCCCATGAGCCAGATGTCGAGGATGATCAGCGAGGGCCGGCGCGCGGCAACTTCCGACAATGCCGAATCGCTGTTGTGGGCGAGGCGGGTCTCATAGCCCTCGTCCTGCAGGATGCCGGCGATCAGTTCCCGGATATCTGTCTCGTCGTCAACGATCAGGATATCAGCAGCCATCAACAATCCCCATCATACCGCTTCTTCCATTGTGACCGGCACCTTGTCGAAGATCAGCGTGACCTTCGCGCCGGTCTCGCCGCCGTCGGGCGACGCATCGTCCAGCACCAGGCGCCCGCCATGTTCCTCCATGATGCGCTTGACGATGGCGAGACCAAGGCCAGTCCCCTTCTCGCGCGTCGTCATGTAGGGTTCCGCCAGGCGGTGGCGGTTTTCCTTGGGCAATCCGACACCATTGTCCGTGACCCGCACGAAGGGATGCCCGTCATCGATGCCGGCTTCGACGAGAATCCGGCCACGCGGCTCCGGCCGCGTCTGCTGCCGTCCCTCGATCGCCTCACGCGCGTTCTTGACGAGATTGGTGATGCCCTGGGTGATCAGGCGGCGATCGAAGGGAAACACGAACTCCCCGCCGCGCACGTCGAGTTCAATGTCGATGTCGGACGAGGACACGCGCTGCAGCACGGTCGCCTCGCGCACGACCGCCGCCAGATTCTGCGGCTCCGGCGCGGCCGAAGGCATTCGCGCGAACGATGAGAATTCATCCACCATCCGGCCGATGTCGCCCACTTGCCTGATGATCGTGTCGGTGCACTGGTCGAAGATCTGCTTGTCGCTGATGATCTGCTTGCTGTACTTGCGCTTGAGCCGCTCGGCCGAGAGCTGGATGGGCGTCAGCGGATTCTTGATTTCATGCGCGATCCGCCGGGCAATATCGGCCCAGGCCGAGTTGCGTTGTGCCGACACCAGGTCGGTGATGTCGTCAAAGGTCAGCACGTGGCCGTGTTGCTCGGCTTCCGCGGATTCAGTCGTGACCCGCGCAAAGAAACTGCGGTTCTCGCCATGAACCTGGATGTCGACCTGCCCTTCCGCGAAACCCGAAGGTCGCGACATGGCCTGCTCGAAGACCGACTTGAATCCGGGCAGTGCCGTATCCGCCGGCTGACCCATCAGGTCGGTTTCGGCCATGGCCAGGAGGTTCACCGCCGAACGGTTGACGAGCGAGATGTGCCCGCCCGGGTCGATGCCGATCACGCCGGCACTGACGCCGGCCAGCATCGCCTCGGTGAACCGGCGGCGGTTGTCGACGATCTCGTTCGCCTCCACCAGTTCGTCGCGCTGGCGCTTGATGCGCCCGGTCATGAGGTTGAATGTGCTCGAAAGGGTCTGAAGGTCGGGAGGGCCCTCGATAACATCCACCTTGGCGTCGAGCTGGCCGGCTGTCACCCGGCGCGAGGCATCGAGCAGGCGCACGATGGGTGCCACCAGACGGTCCGAGAACCACAGCCCCGTCCAGATGGCCGCGAGCAGGAACACGAAGCTCACCACGCCGTACATGAGCGCGAAGGTCAGCTGAACGCCGAGCCGCTGCGACATGAGCCGATCATATTCCTGCTTGGCTTCGCGCGTCTTCTGCAGCTGATCGATCACCGACGGATTCACGACCCGATAGACGTAGAGATACTCGTTGTCGAATTCCGGCAGCTTGATCAACGCCCGCACCACGTTACCGCCCACGCCCGGCTGGATGACGAGCAATTCGCCCTTCTTTGCCTCTTCGATCTGGGCATCCGTCGGCGCGAAGAACTGGACCTTGTCATTGGCAGTGACCTTCACGTCGATCCGCTTCACCTCGGGGTTGAAGACGAAGACACCGGCCAGCCCACGCAGCGCGGCATGGCGCGCAACGCGCCGCACGAAGGAGGGCCTGTCGCTGTCATACATGGTCTTGTTCTGGGTCAGGTCGCTCGAAATGGCGGCCACGTCGCCGCGCGTGGCCTCGGCATGGTCGCGCAGATAGGCCTCGGCGACATTGACCGCGGCATCGACGATCGCCCGCGTGCGCTCCGAGAACCAGGCATCCAGACCGCGGCTCAGAGTCACCGAGGCGAAGACCGCCACCAGGATTGCGGGAATGATGGCGATGGCGCTGAACAGGCCGACAAGCCTGAGATGCAGCCCTGCCCCCGGCGTTCCCTGGCGGCGTTCGGACACCAGGAAGAAGAGCTGGCCGATGATCAGCAGCGCCATGACGGCCATGACGATGCCGTTCAGCACCAGCAGCAGCATGGTTGTCTGGGCCGTCGGCTTGAGCGGCGTCAGCCCGGTGAGGATGGCGAAGGTGGCCACGCCGCAAAGGACGCCCAGCACGACAAGCACGAAGGCAACCCAGCCGGTCAGGCGGCGGAGCCTTGAGGACAAGGATGATGTCGGGCGCTCGGCCATGGCAACAGTTCAGATCAACTGTTGCATGAAATCAACAGTAAATGTGGCAGAGTTGCGACAGTGCTATAGGCCGCGGATAACCTTGACGTTCCGCTCGCGCAATTTCACCCGCAGCGTATTGCGGTTGATTCCGAGGAGTTCGGCGGCCCGCAGCTGGTTTCCGGAGGTGGCGGCCAGCGAGGCCCGCAGGAGCGCCGGTTCCACTTCGGCGAGGATGCGTTCGTAGAGTCCAGACGGCGGCAGCGTCTGGCCAAAACCGGCGAAATAGCGGGCCAGGTAGTTTTCCATGAACTCCGGCAGGCTGCCGGTGGATATCTCAGCCGTGTCGACCTTGACCTGCGCAGGAGCGCTTGCCAGTTCGCGCTCCACCGCCTGGATCGTGATCGTGTCGTCGATGTCGATGGCGACCAGCCGGCGCAGAAGGTTTTCCAGTTCGCGGATGTTTCCCGGCCAGCGATGCTGCTGCAGCCGGGCAATGGCCTCGGCGGCAACCTCCTTCCGCGGCAGGCCCTCCTTGACTGCAAGCGACAGGAAATGCCGCACAAGGTCGGGAATGTCCTCGCTGCGCTCGCGCAGCGGCGGCAGGCGGAGCGGCACCACATTGAGGCGGTAGAACAGGTCCTCGCGAAACTGGCCCTGGTTGATCAGCTGGCGCAGGTCACGATGTGTGGCCGCGATGATCCTGACATTGGTCTTGATCGGCTGGTTGCCGCCAACCGTCGTGTACTCGCCCTGCTGCAGCACCCTCAGAAGCCGGGTCTGCGCCTCCAGCGGCATGTCGCCGATCTCGTCGAGGAACAGCGTGCCGCCCTCGGCCTGTTCGAAACGCCCGGCGACCCGCGAGGTGGCGCCGGTGAAGGCGCCCTTCTCGTGGCCGAAGAGTTCCGACTCGATCAGTTCGCGCGGGATCGCCGCCATGTTGACGGCGACGAAAGCGCCCTTGCGACGGCGCCCATAGTCATGCAGCGCCCGCGCCACCAGTTCCTTGCCGGTGCCGGATTCGCCCACGATCATCACGGTGAGGTCGGTCTGGGTCAGGCGGGCAATGATCCGGTAGATCTCCTGCATCGCCGGCGAACGCCCCACGATCGGCAGGCTCTCGCCCGGCGTATTGCTGTTCGCCGGAACAGGCTTGGCCGACTGCTCCAGCGCGCGTCCCACCGTCTGCACCAGGGCGTTGAGGTCGAAGGGCTTGGGCAGATAGTCATAGGCGCCGCGTTCGGCGGCCGTGATCGCGGTCATGATGGTGTTCTTCGCGCTCATGACGATGACCGGAAGGTTCGGGCGCAGTTTCTTGATTCGCGGCAGCACGTCGAAGGCGTTCTCGTCGGGCAGCACCACATCGGTGACCACCGCGTCGCCCTGCCCTTCGGACACCCAGCGCCACAGGGCCGAAGCCGTGGCCGTCGAGCGCACGCTGTAGCCTGCACGACTGAGCGCCTGGGTCAGCACCGTACGGATGGCGCTGTCGTCGTCGGCGATGAGAACCGTCTTCGCGCTCATGACTGATTGTCCCCTTCGCTGTCGGCCGTCTTGTTTCCACTGATGCGCAGCATGGGCAGCAGCACGCGGAAGGTTGTGCCCCTGTCGCGGGCCACGCATTCGACGATGCCGCCGTGATCGCGCACCGTCTTGGCCACCAGCGCAAGGCCGAGCCCGCGGCCTCCGGGCTTGGTGGTGACGAAGGGATCGAAGATGTTGGGCCGGAGTTCCTCCGGGACGCCCGGGCCGGTATCGTGGACGCAGACCTCGAGCGGCAGCGTGATGCGCTCGTTGATGCCGGGCACGGTCAGGCGGATGCCGGGGCGGAAGGCCGTGGTGAAGATGATCTCCCCGGCCTCGCCACCCTGGGCGATGGCCTCGCCCGCGTTCTTGGCGAGGTTGAGAAAGACCTGCACGAGCTGGTCCTTGCTGCCCAGAACCGGCGGCAGGGACGGGTCATAGTCTTCGCGGACCACGATGCCGCTGGGCAGTGCCGCCAGTGTGAGCTGCTTCACCCGTTCGAGCACGGCGTGGATGTTCACCGGCTTCTTTTCCAGCGGACGTTCGTCCGAAAAGACCTCCATCTGATCCACCAGATCGCGGATCCGGTCGGTCTCGTCGCAGATGAGACGGGCCAGGGTGCGGTCCTCGGTCGACAGCGACGGTTCCAGCAGTTGTGCCGCGCCGCGGATACCTGCCAGCGGATTCTTGATCTCGTGCGCCAGCATCGAGGCCATGCCCGAGACTGACCGTGCAGCGCCCCGCGAAGTCAATTGCCGGTCGATCTTGTGGGCCATGGATCTCTCGAGCAGCATGATGATCACGAAGCGCGGGTCTTCCGTCATCAGCGCAGCCTGAAGGTCCACGGTCCGTTCGCCGCCAAAGCGTGGCGTTCCCACCGTGATCGCATATTCGTTGACCACGCCCGCGGTCACGCGCGTGTGGTTCACGGCCTCCAGGACCGGACTCGAAAAGGGCACCAGGTCGAGCAGGCTCAGCCGCGTCAGCATGTTCGAACTGGTGTGGAAGAAACTCTCGGCCGCGCCATTGGCAAGGCAGACCCGGCCCGACTCGTCGATGATGACCAGCGGATTCGGCAGGGAATCGACGATGGAGCGCGCCAGCGGGGCCTCCTTCGCCTGGGGCCTGAGCTCGTTCATCATGCTGGCTCCATCGCCTGGCGGGTCACGCAGAGGTCGTAAAGATCGCAGAGGCCCCGCGCCACGGCGTCATTGTCATCGGTCTTCAGCAGTCTGCCGCGCCAGACCGGCACCTGGTCGGCGACCAGCAGTCTGCGCTGCGCCAGCCGGTCGATCACCCAGCCGACGTGTTTGCGGGCGATGCGGTTGCCATGATGCGGCCCGTGATGGGAAATGATCGACGCGTGGTGGCGAAGAACGATCACGGCCTCGTCCGCCAGTGACGGCTCGCGGATTCCGGTTCCCGGATCCAGCGCTTCCGCGATGACGCCCGGCCACCAGGGGCGGCCATAGACGCCACGCCCGATCATGATGCCGTCAGCCCCGGACTGATTCAGCATCTCCTGCGCGTCCGCAGCGGTGACGCCGTCGCCATTGGCAATCAGTGGAATGTCGATCGCCTCGCGCACGCGCGCAATGGCCTGCCAGTCTGCCTTGCCCCCGTAGAACTGGCAGCGTGTCCGGCCATGGACAGTCACCATCGCCACGCCCGCAGTCTCGGCCCGCCGGGCCAGTTCGGGTGCATTCAGCGTGCCGTGGTCCCAGCCGAGCCGCATCTTCACCGTGACAGGCACGTTGGCGGCGCCGACCGTGGCTTCGATCAGCGACGTCGCGTGATCGACATCCCGCATCAGGGCCGAGCCGGACAGGCCACCGGTAACCTGTCTCGCCGGACAGCCCATGTTGATGTCGATGATGTCAGCGCCAAGATCCTGGGCGACACGCACGCCTTCCGCCATCCAGCGCGCCTCGCGTCCCGCCAGTTGAACCACGAAAGGCTTTACCGTCTCGGCGCCGGCGGCGCGGCGAACCATGTCGGGGCGACTCTGGACCAGCTCTTCGCTGGCTACCATTTCCGTGACAACGAGGCCGGCGCCAAAGTCATGGGCAAGCGCACGAAAGGGTTCGTCGGTCACGCCCGACATGGGTGCCAGAAACACCCTGTTCCGCGTTTCAATGGGGCCAATACGAATGCCCATTTTTTTAGCAATACATCCAGCTGTCTAATTCATTGGCAGGATAGTCTCATGCTGCACCGCGTCAAGAGCCTTTCTTGCAGCCCCTCTATGAGGTTGCTACAGCATTCACATGACAGTGGCGGCAGTCATTGTGGCCGGCGGATCCGGCCTCCGCGCGGGCGGTGAAAAGCCGAAGCAATATCAGCTGATCGGCGGCAAACCCGTCATCTGGTGGACGCTCAAGGCCTTTCTCGATCACCCCGGCGTGGCGCATGTGCAACCTGTCATCGGCGATGGACACGCCGAGATGTTCGCCGAATCGACCACCGGTCTCGATGTCCCCGCTCCCGTGATCGGCGGCGGCACGCGCCAGGACTCCTGCCGTATCGGCATCGAGGCGGTCGGTCGTCACAAGCCGGGAAAGGTCCTGGTCCATGACGCGGCACGCCCCTTCGTGTCGCGGGACCTGATCAGCCATGTCATCGCCTGGCTCGACCGCTTTCCAGCCGTCATTCCGGGAATGCCTGTCACCGAGACGGTCAAGTTCGCGCCTGGCGGCCTCGTCGAGCGGACCGTCGACCGGGTCGGGCTCTGGACCGCGCAGACGCCCCAGGGGTTTGGCTTCGACGATATTCTCGGCGCGCACCGGACCGCGCATGCCGAAGCCGCCGCCAATCTCACCGACGACGCCTCGGTGGCCGAGCGCGCCGGAATCACGCTGGCCATGATTCCGGGCCGCAGCGAGAACAAGAAGATCACCACCGCGGAAGACATAACGCAGGCCGATCAGCTGCTCATGGCCAAGGCCCTTGGAGCGAGGGGCGACGTGCGCATGGGCCAGGGCATCGACATCCACAGTTTCGAGCCCGGTGCCGCCGTCACGCTTCTCGGCGTCAGCATTCCCCACACGCAGCGCCTCAACGGCCACTCCGACGCAGATGCCGCCATGCATGCGCTCACCGATGCCATTTTCGGTGCCATTGGCGAAGGCGACATCGGGGTCCACTTCCCGCCAAGCGATGCAAGATGGAAGGGCGCTGCCTCGCGCATCTTCCTCGAGAAGGCCATGCAGCTGCTGATGGCGCGCGATGGCATATTGGCAAACGCCGACATCACCATCCTTGCCGAGGCGCCGAAGATCGCGCCCCACATTCCGGCCATGAAGGCCGTGCTTGCCCCCCTGCTCCGTCTGTCGCCAGATCGCATTGCCATCAAGGCGACAACCACCGAGAAGCTGGGGGCCATCGGGCGTGGCGAGGGCATCATGGCCTTCGCCACAGTGACGGCACGCCTGCCGTGAGCTTCACGCCGGACCTGCTTGATGCGGCTGCACGCCTTCTGGACACCTGCCGCCACAAGCGCATCACCATTGCCACGGCCGAAAGCTGCACGGGCGGATTGATCGCCGCACTGCTGACGTCGATCGCAGGATCATCCGATGTCGTCGACTGCGGCTTTGTCACCTATTCCAATGCCGCCAAGGAAAGCATGGTCGGCGTTCCACCGCACTTGATTGCCAGAAATGGCGCGGTGAGCCAGGAGGTGGCGATCGCGATGGCCGAAGGCGCCCTTCGCCACAGCACCGCGCAGGTGTCCGTGGCCGTGACAGGCATCGCCGGCCCTGGCGGCGGCTCGGCCACAAAGCCCGTGGGTCTCGTCTGGCTGGCCCTTGCCGGCCGCGCCACGAAGAGCCTCGCTCTTGCCCGACACTTTGGCGACATCGGCCGAAACGGCGTGCGCATCGCCACCGTCCGCGAAGCCGTGTCGCAGCTTCAGGAACTGGTCGACCGGCTTCCGTGAAGCTGCCTCACGCGCTCCTCGAAGGCATTCATGATCCTGCGCACCACGAGGTCGAACATGCCTGACAGCAGGAACTGCAGACCGCGGCTCTTGAGCGCATAGTCGACGCGAAAGTCGATTTCGGACCCGCCTGGCGTTGCCCGTACCTGCCAGATCGTGTCGAGCGACTTCATCGGTCCATCGGCGGAATGCGCGGTGACCGTCATGGTCGCGGGGTCCACGACGACCTGGCTATGCATGGTCTCGTGAATCCGAAGCGTGTCATGGACAATGGTCGTCGCGGCCTCGAAGCCTTCTCGCCCATCGGGCAGGCTCTTTCGATGCATCACCCGGCTCTGCGTCATCAGCGGCAGGAATTCCTTGTAGGATCCGACATCGGCGATGACGGCGAAGACGTCTGCGGCGGCATATGGCGTTGCCCGGGTCACGCTGAACTTCGGCATGGCCGTCAGTGGCCGCCGTGCTGGCGGCGCGCCTCGCGGAGCCGCGCGAAATCCTCGCCGGCATGGTGCGACGATCGGGTGAGCGGCGATGCGGCGACCATCAGGAAGCCCTTGGCATAAGCGATGGTCTCGTAGCCCTTGAACTCCTCCGGCGTCACGAAGCGGTCGATGGCCGCGTGCTTCCGGCTGGGCTGAAGATATTGCCCGATGGTGATGAAGTCGATGTTGGCCGAGCGCATGTCGTCCATCACCTGCATCACCTGCTCACGGGTCTCGCCGAGTCCCACCATGATGCCGGACTTGGTGAACATCGCCGGCTCGAGTTCCTTCACCCGCTGCAGCAGGCGCAGCGAATGAAAATAGCGCGCGCCGGGCCGGATGTGCAGGTAGAGCGCGGGGACCGTCTCGAGATTGTGGTTGAACACATCGGGCCCGGCGGCGACCACGGTTTCAAGGGCGCCATCCTTCTTCAGGAAGTCCGGAGTCAGCACCTCGATGGTGGTTGCGGGCGATGCGGCACGGATGGCCTTGATGGTACGCGCAAAATGCGCAGCCCCGCCATCGGCAAGATCGTCGCGGTCCACCGACGTGATGACGGCATGCGACAGGCCCATGCGGGCAACCGCATCGGCCACCTTCTCGGGCTCGTCCCGCACCAGGGCATCGGGAAGTCCGGTCTTCACGTTGCAGAAGGCACAGGCCCGCGTGCAGGTGTCGCCCATGATCATGAAGGTGGCGTGCTTCTTCGACCAGCATTCCCCGATGTTCGGACAGCCGGCCTCCTCGCAGACGGTGACCAGCTTGTTGTCGCGCACGATCTTCTGCGTCTCGGCGTAAACGGCCGATCCGGGCGCCCTCACCCGGATCCACTCCGGCTTGCGCAGGATCGGTGTGTCCGGCCGGTGGGCCTTCTCGGGATGGCGCGGCCGCTGCCGCGCCGTATCGAGAATGGTGACCATCACCCCTGCTTCGACTTCACCAGCCTGTAGACCCAGACCAGCACGCAGGCGCCCAGCACGGCCGTGATGAGCTGGCCGAGGATGCCGAAGAGGCCGATCCCGATCAGGCTGAGCAGGAAATTTCCGACCACCGCGCCGACGATCCCCAGCACGATGTTCATCAGCAGCCCGGTGTCGAACTTCATGATCTTCTCGGCGATCCAGCCCGCAAGGCCGCCGAGGATGATTGTTAGAATCCAGCCGATGCCCGTCATTTCTTGTTTCCTTCTGCCGTTAGCGGCGCAGCGCCTTGAGGATGAAGATCAGCACGATGGCGCCGACCGCCGAGACGATGAGATTGCCCAGGAACCAGCCCTGGAAGATCTCGTTCAGCCGGATGCCGAGGGCATTGGCCAGGAAGGCGCCGATGTAGGAGCCGATGATGCCGAAGACGATGTTCTTGATCAGGCCCTGCTGGGTGTTCATCACCTTTTCGGCGATCCAGCCCGCCAGTCCGCCGATGAAAAGCGTTCCGATCCAGCCCACGCCCCCACCCAGATCCATCAGATTGTTCATGAGTCGCCCTTTCTTCGTTTGGTTCCTACGATATGGCCCAGCGCTGCCTGCGCATCAAGGCCCGCGCCCTACATGTGAATCACGCGGCCGTAGGCGTCCAGCACGCTTTCGTGCATCATTTCCGAGAGCGTGGGATGCGGAAAGACCGTGTGCATCAGCTCTTCCTCGGTGGTCTCCAGACCCATGGCCACGACGAAGCCCTGGATCAGCTCGGTCACTTCGGCACCAACCATGTGGGCGCCCAGCAGTCGCCCGGTCTTGGCATCGAAGATGGTCTTGACCAGCCCCTGGTCTTCGCCCAGCGCGATGGCCTTGCCATTGGCCAGGAACGGGAAGCGGCCCACCTTCAACTCGTAGCCTGCCGCCTTGGCCTTGGCCTCGGTCAGGCCGACGCTCGCCACCTGCGGATGGCAATAGGTGCAGCCCGGTATCTGTTCCTTCTTCATGGGGTGCACGTCGAGGCCCTTGATCTTCTCGACGCAGATGACGCCCTCGTGCTCGGCCTTGTGCGCCAGCATGGGCGGGCCCGCCACGTCGCCGATGGCGCAGATACCCGGCACATTGGTCCGGCCATAGCCGTCGATGACGATGCAGCCCTTCTCGGTCTTGACCCCCAGAGCCTCCAGACCGAGATTCTCGATGTTGCCCTGCACGCCCACCGCCGAGATCACCCGGTCGACCGTGATCTGCTCGCTCTTGCCACCCGTCTCGATGGTGGCGGTGACGCTGTCCTTGCCCTTCTTCAGCGCCGCCACCTTGGCGCCGGTCCGGATCTTCAGCCCCTGCTTCTCCAGCTGTTTCTGGGCGATCTTGGAGATCTCGGCGTCTTCCACCGGCATGATCTGGTCCATGATCTCGACCACCGTCACGTCCACGCCCATGGCGTTGTAGAATGAGGCGAACTCGATGCCGATGGCGCCAGACCCTACCACCAGCAGCGACTTCGGCATGGCCTTGGGCACCATGGCCTCGAAGTAGGTCCAGACCAGCTTGCCGTCGGGCTCGAGCCCCGGCAGCGCGCGGGGCCGGGCGCCCGTGGCGACGATGATCGTCTTGGCGGTATAGGTCCCCGGTCCCGCCGCGCCCTTGGGCTCTGGATTCTGGGGCTGCATGGCGGGCTTCGAGGGCTTCGAGACCTCCACGGTCCCCACCTTGGTGATCTTCGCCTCGCCCCAGATCACCGTCACCTTGTTCTTCTTCAGCAGCATGGTCACGCCGCCGTTGAGACGGCCAGAGACGCCGCGCGAGCGCTGCACCACGGCCGCCGCATCGAAGCCCACCTTGTCGGCCGACAGGCCATAGTCCTTGGCATGCTTCATGTAGTGGAAGATCTCGGCCGAGCGCAGCAGCGCCTTGGTCGGAATGCAGCCCCAGTTGAGGCAGATGCCGCCCAGATGCTCGCGCTCCACGACTGCCGTCTTGAAGCCCAGCTGTGCCGCCCGGATCGCCGCCACATAGCCGCCGGGACCGCCGCCGATGATGATGATGTCGAAGTTGCTGTCAGCCATGTACCAACCTTTCTTCCATTCGTCTTTCGGGCAATGCCGGGACCCGACGCCCCACACGTCCAGGCCACGGCATTGTCGATCCGAATTCCAGCGGACCCCGACCGTCGCCGGGCTGTCGGAACTCAGATCGCTAGGATCTCCTTCACGACCGGCACCAGCGCCGTGCCGATGGCCCGGGTATTGGCGGCGTCGAGGTGGCCGCCGTCGGTCGAGTCTGCCTTGGCCACACTGCCTGCATCGAAGAATTGCACGTTCGTCGCCTTCGCCACGTCGGCATAGTGCTTGGCGAAGAGTTTCGACTCGGCAATGGCGTGCCCCCAGAGGTCGTTGAACCAGGCGTCCTTCGTCGGCACCAGCGATGGCGGCGCCATGATCAGCACCTGCGGCGTCTGGTAGGCGGGAAGGAACGAGAACTTCCGTACGATCTCGATCAGCCGCATCATGCCCATCGATGCATCGAACGCGCGGCAACGGTTGGCGAACTTGATGTCGTTGGTCCCCAGCATGATGATGACCAGATCCAGGGGCTGATGCGTGGCCAGGAGCAGAGGCAGCGCCACGGCGCCGTTGCGGGTTTCCAGCACGGAGGGATCCTCGAAGATCGTCGTGCGCCCGTTCTGCCCCTCCTCGATGACCCGTGCCTTGCCACCCAGCCCCATCTGCAACACATTGGGCCAGCGGTCGGCATAGTCATGCCGCATCCATTCGCCGGCACGGAAGCCCCAGGTCAGCGAGTCACCGAATGCGAGGATGGTCTTCATCCTGCCCTCCTCACACCAGCATCAGGCCGGGTTCTTCCAGATAGGCCTTGATGGCGCCGATGAACTCGGCGCCAAGCGCTCCGTCCACGGCGCGGTGATCGGTCGAGAGCGTGATGGTCATCTGCTGCTCGATCACGATGTCGTTGCCGCGCACCACGGGCCGCCGCTCGCCGGTGCCGACCGCCAGGATCGTGGCATGTGGCGGGTTGACGATGGCGGCGAAGTTCTTGACGTTCATCATGCCGAGGTTGGAGACCGCGGCCGACCCGCCGGTATACTCCTCGGGCTTCAGTTTCTTCAGTCGCGCCCGCGCGGCATAATCCTTCATCTCGGCCGAAATCTGGGCGAGGCCCTTGGTCTCGGCCTTGCGCACCACCGGTGTGATCAACCCGCCGGGAATGGACACCGCGACGCCGATGTCGGCATGCTTGTGCCGCACCATGGCCGCATCGGTCCAGGAGACATTGGCATCGGGCACCTTGATCAGCGCCATGGCCATGGCCTTGATGATGAAGTCGTTGACCGACACTTTCCACAGATGCTTGCCGTCCTTATCCTTGGGTGCCTGCAGGTTCAGCCGCTCACGCAGTTCGAGGAGCTTGTCGAGCGTCACGTCGACCGACACGTAGAAATGCGGGATGGTCTGTTTTGACTCGGTGAGCCGGCGCGCGATCACCTTGCGCATTGAGTCGTGGGGTACGAGCTCGTAGGTCCCGTCGGCAAAGAGCTTCAGCACCGCCTCGTCCGCCATCCCAGGTGCGAGAACCGGCGCAGCAGCCGCGGCAGGTCGCGGCGCAGCACCAGGCTTGGCCTGCTCCACGTCCTTCATGACGATGCGACCATGCGGTCCGCTGCCCTGGACGAGGGCCAGGTCGATCCCCTTCTCCTTCGCCACGCGCCGGGCGAGCGGGGACGCGAAGACCCGGCTTCCTGCTGCCGCACCAGCTGCGGGCGCCGCCGTGGGCGCAGCGGCTGCCGGCACAGCCGCCGTCGGGGCCGGTGCCGCAGCCTTGGCGGCCGGCGCAGCGGCCGTTCCCGACTTGATGTCGGCGGCCGACTCGCCATCGCCCAGGATCACCGCGATGGGCGTGTTCACCGCCACGTCGTCGGTGCCGGCGGCAACCAGGATCTTGCCCAGCTTGCCTTCATCCACCGCCTCCACCTCCATGGTGGCCTTGTCAGTCTCGATCTCGGCCAGGATGTCGCCCGACTTGACCGCATCGCCCTCCTTCTTGAGCCACTTGGCAAGCTTGCCCTTTTCCATGGTGGGCGAGAGGGCGGGCATGAGGACGTTCACGGGCATGGCGGTCTTCCTTGTTTCATGTCGTCCGGATCGAATGGCTCACCATGATCCTGTCGCGATCCCCGCGGAGGCGGGGAACGCAATGCGTGTGGCGCCGAGACCTCAGCTCTTCGCGGCCAACGGAGACAGCTTCGCCGCAACCTTGCCGAGGTCCTCGTTCAGGACCTTGCGGATCGCCGCGAAATTGTCGCTGGCATTGCCGTGGCCCATTTCCGCCGCTGCGGCGGCAACCTGCTGCGCGATCCCGGCGAGGACATGGCCCCAGACGTCGGCCTTGCCGAAAGCCATGGCGTGCAGCGACAGCGACAGCGCACCGCCGGAGATCCACACGCGCGCCACTTCCCCGGCCTGGGCATCATGAAACACCTCGTGCGGCGGTTCCAGCTGGTGCGGATGGACCTCGCCGTGGTGGTTGTGGTGGTGATGATCGTGATGGTCGTGTTCAGACATAGAGAACTCCTTTTGCTGCGGCCACCACCTCATCGGCATTGGGCAAGGCCAGCTTTTCGAGATTGGCCGCATAGGGCATCGGAACATCCTTGCCGGCGACGCGTGCGACGGGCGCATCGAGGTAATCAAACGCATGTGTCATGATCTGGGCGGCGATCTCGCTGGTCACCGAAAACTGCGGAAAGCCCTCTTCCACCGCCACGCAGCGGTTGGTCTTCTTCACGCTCTCAACCACCGTGGCGATGTCCATGGGACGGATGGTGCGCAGGTCGATGACCTCTGCCTCAATGCCTTCGGCAGCCAGCTTCTCGGCGCCGGCCAGCGCATAGACCATGCCGATGCCGAAGGAGACGATGGTCACGTGCTTGCCGGGCTTGGCGATGCGGGCCTTGCCGATCGGCACGATCCAGTCGTCCAGCAGCGGGACCTCGAAGCTCCGGCCGTAGAGTATCTCGTTTTCGAGGAACACCACCGGATTGGGATCGCGGATTGCCGCCTTCATCAGGCCCTTGGCATCGGCGGCGGTGTAGGGCGCAACGACCTTGAGTCCGGGAATGTGCGCATACCAGGCGGCATAGTCCTGGCTGTGCTGCGCGGCGACGCGCGCGGCCGCGCCATTGGGGCCGCGGAAGACGATGGGACAGCCCATCTGCCCGCCCGACATGTAGAGCGTCTTGGCCGCGGAGTTGATGATGTGGTCGATCGCCTGCATCGAGAAATTGAAGGTCATGAACTCGACGATGGGCTTTAGCCCGGCGAAGGCCGCGCCCACCGCGATGCCGGTGAAGCCATGCTCGGTGATCGGCGTGTCGATCACGCGCTGCGGCCCGAACTCGTCGAGCATGCCTTGCGAGATCTTGTAGGCGCCCTGGTACTGGCCCACTTCCTCGCCCATCAGGAACACGTCCTTGTCGCGCCGCATCTCCTCGGTCATGGCCTCGCGGATCGCCTCGCGCACGGTCATGGTGATCATGGCCGTGCCCGGCGGAACCTCCGGAACCTCGTCCGCCGCGGCGGGAATGTCTGAACCCGCGAAGGTTGGCACGGGTGCGGCGGCGGGTGCCGCAGCCGAAGGCGCCGTTGCTGCCTTGGGCGCCGGCGCGGCATCGGCTTCGCCGATCACGGCGATGGGCGTATTGACCTTCACGTTCTCGGTGCCGGCCGGGACGAGGATGGCGGTGAGCGGGCCCTCGTCCACGGCCTCCACCTCCATCGTGGCCTTGTCGGTCTCGATCTCGGCGATCACGTCGCCGGATTTCACCACGTCGCCGACCTTCTTCAGCCATTTGGCGATCTTGCCCTCTTCCATCGTGGGCGACAGGGCGGGCATCAGGATGTTCGGCATGGCTCGGGGCTCCGTCGAATTCAGCTCAGGGCGACCAGACCCGCCACCGCCAGGAAGATCGTGGCGATGACGGCGAAGAAGGCATAGAAGGCCCGGCGGAAACGCCGGATGTGCGGCTCAGCCGCCGGGCCGATGGCGGCGCGCACCTTGGCGAACTGCCACCAGCCGAGATTGAAGTAGGCGCGAAGCTTCTGGCCTCTCGGCGCAAGCCGGACCACCGACACCGCCGACCACACGGCCACCAGCCAGGCGCCGATGGCGCAGGCCAGGACGAGCGGCATGGCATAGGTGAGCAGCACCGGCGCCCGCGCCTCACGCCCTGACGTAGATGTCGGTATAGAGTTCGGCCGGGTCGGGCTCGGGATCGTTCTGCGCGAATTCCGCCGCTTCGGTAACGATGGCGCGAATATCCGCGTCTACCTTCTTGAGGTCGTCCTCGCTGGCGAAGCCGTGCTTGAGGATGCGTGCCTTCACCTGTTCGATCGGATCGTGCTCCTCGCGCATCTTCTGCACCTCTTCCTTGGACCGGTACTTGGCCGGGTCCGACATGGAATGGCCGCGGTAGCGGTAGGTGAGCATCTCCAGGATGTAGGGACCGTCGCCGGCGCGGCAATGTTCGACGGCGCGGTCGGCTGCATCCTTCACCGCCCGCACATCCATGCCATCGACCTGTTCAGCCGGAATGCCGAAGGCCTCGCCACGCTTCAGCAACTGCTCCGACAGCGCCGTCGAGCGCGGCGCCGCCGTGCCCATGGCATAGCGGTTGTTCTCGATGACGAAGATCACCGGCAGTTTCCAGATCGAGGCCATGTTGAAGGTCTCGTAGACCTGGCCCTGGTTGGCCGCGCCGTCGCCGAAGTAAGTCACCGAGACATGGTCGTTGCCGCGATACTTGTTGGCGAAGGCCAGACCCGCGCCCAGAGGCACCTGGGCGCCCACGATTCCGTGCCCGCCGAAGAACTGCTTCTCGCGGCTGAACATGTGCATCGAGCCGCCCTTGCCCTTGGAATAGCCACCGCGGCGGCCGGTCAGCTCGGCCATGACTCCCTTCGGATCCATGCCGCAGGCCAGCATGTGCCCGTGATCGCGGTAGGACGTGATCACCTGATCACCCTCCTTCTGCGCCATCTGGAGGCCGACCACGACCGCTTCCTGGCCGATGTAGAGGTGGCAGAAGCCGCCAATGAAACCCATGCCATAGAGCTGTCCGGCCTTTTCCTCGAAGCGCCGGATCAGCAGCATGTCGCGATAGGCGTGAAGTTCCTGCTCGGCGCTGAATCCAGAATTCTTGAGGTCGGTCTTCTCGCCCTTGCCCGCCTTGCGGGAAATATAGGCTGACTTTACGGCCATCGCATCCTCCGCCTCGCTTCCATGGCGGGGACCATACCATTAAAGCACTGGAAATGCAGGCCTTTTCATGGATTAACTGGATTTTGGTTTACGGCAAGGATTTCGTTGGGGAATTAGCGCCCGGTCCGGACCACCAGGTCGCCCGGCTTGACCATCTCAAGCTGGGCCCTGACCATCTCGTCCAGAAGATCGGGATCAATGCTCTCGGGCCGCAGGAGCGCCACCTTCTGCTCGAGCTGCGTGCGGGCGCGGGTGATGGTTTCCTGACGCTCCTCCAGTTCCGCCACTTGCGCCTGCAAGCGCTCCTGGTAGGGGAAGCCCCGCGGGCCTTTCCAGGCATGCCAGGCGAAGTAGCCCAGAAGTGCGCAACACACGCATGTCACGACGAGATCGAATCGCCTCATGGCGGCTGTGGCTCCCTGCTCGACCGACAGGATTCGGCCAACTCGGTTAACAACTCGTAACGATTTGTTATATATGCTCTTGACCTTTGGCCGGGGCGAGCCGATGTAACTGGAAGAGTTACGAAAATGTTGTCCAGCAGCCGATTCATCGTTGCGATTCACGCACTGAGCGTCCTGGCCCGCTTCTCGGGCAAGGGGCCGGTGTGTTCGGCGCTGGTTGCCGAGAGTGTGCACACCAACCCGGTGGTGATCCGCCGCCTCATGGGCGAACTGGAGAAGGCCAAACTGGTGCGCTCGGTCGCGGGCCGGTCCGGCGGTTTCGAGCTTGATCGCCAGGCCGAGCAGATCACGCTGGCCGATGTCTATTTCGCCGTCGAGGACGAAAACGTCTTCCGGATGCACAAGGCCGATCCCAACTCGAGCTGCCCGGTCGCGGCTCAACTCGGCAAGATCCTGAACGGGCCGCTGCGCGCAGCCGAATGCGCGCTTCACACGTCACTGGCGCGGACCACGTTGCGCGACGTCGCGACCGCCATCGTCTGATCCTGTCCGTGGACACGATCGGCACAGGCGTCGCCACTGGCCGGGTGCTCCAGCTTCTGGCTCTCGGCAATTTCGTGATCGGCATGGGCGCCTTCGTCGTGATCGGTATCGTCACGCCGCTGGCCGAGAGCTTCGCCGTCGACAAGTCACGGGCGGCCATGGTGCTGACGGTCTATGCCGTCTCCTATGCCCTGCTCTCGCCAATCGGCGCCGCGCTGACGGGGACATGGCCGCGCCGCCTCGTGCTCAGCATGGCACTCGTGCTCTTTGGCCTGGGATCGCTGCTGTCCGCCCTTGCACCAAGCATCGGCTGGCTCACGGCATCGCGCGTGCTGGTCGCCATGGGCGGCGCCATCTACACGCCCATGTCCGCCGGCGTGGCCGTTGCCCTTGCCCCACCCGAACAGCGCGGCCGGGCGCTTGCCACGGTCTTCGGCGGCATAACCTTGGCCCAGGTGGTGGGCGTGCCATTCGGAGCCTGGATCGCCTATCGCTTCGGCTGGCAGGCAACCTTCCTGTCCGTGGCGGCGCTGGCAGCCGTTGCCGCTCCCTTGCTCTTCCGGCTCATTCCAGGCGCCGTCAGTTTCCAGACGACCGGATTGAGCGCGATCGGGGCTGCACTGAAGGATGCGAGGCTTGCTTTCGCCATTGCCTTCACCGCCACCATCATCACGGCAATCTATGTCGTCTTCACCTATTTCGGTCCGCTCATCGAAGCCTCGATCGGCCGCAATCCTGAACTGCGCACGGGCTTTCTCGTGCTCTATGGCATGGGCGCCGTTGTGGGGAACTACCTCGGGGGCTACATGACCGACCGCATCGGGCCGGCGCGAACGCTGGCCGTCGTCTGCCTGGCGCAGGCCCTGGTGATGCCGCTGTTCTCGATCATCCCGTGGTCGCCCCTGCTCTTCGCGGTCATCGTCGGCGTGTGGAGTGCCTTCGGCTGGGCCTTCATGGCCCCGCAACAGTCAAGGCTGACGCAAATGGCGCCGCGGCTCCAGTCGCTGGCCTTGGCCCTCAACGCGGCCATGATCTATCTCGGCATCGCCATCGGTTCGGCGCTGGGTGCGGGCGTCCTCGGCCACTTTGGTCTCCAGGGTCTCGGCATTGCAGGTGGATTGGTGGGCCTTGTGGCCCTGCTTCACCTGTGGCTCTCGCAGCGCGTATCGACGGCGTCCAGGCCGGTGTGACGCTGCCGATGACGACATGTCACCGGGAGCAGACGCGTTGAGCGGTTGAGCGGAACACGACTGCGGCGTTTCCGAAACTACGTCGACAGCGCCTGCTTCAGATCGCCGATCAGGTCATCTGTGTCTTCGAGGCCGACCGACAGGCGCAGCATGCCATCGGTGATGCCCATCATGGCGCGGGCTTCGGCCCCGATGTTGCGATGGGTCGTCGACGCAGGATGCGTCATCAGCGACTTGGCATCGCCGAGGTTGTTGGAGATGTCGATGATGCCGAGATGGCGCAGCACGTTGAAGGCCTTGGCCTTGCCGCCATCCACCTCGAAGGTCACCATGGTGCCGCCGAGGCGCATCTGCTTCTTCGCCAGGTCCACCTGCGGATACCAGTCGAGGTGCGGATAGATCACGCGCGAGACACCGGGCAGCCCGGCCAGGGCCTCGGCTACCTTCAGCGCCGCCTGCGACTGTGCCTCGACCCGCAGCTTCAGCGTCTCCAGTCCCTTGAGCAGGATCCAGGCGTTGAAGGGCGAGATCGACGGTCCCGTGTGGCGCAGGAACGGCTTCAGCAGCTCGTCCTTGAACTTGCGGGTCGAGAGGATGGCACCGCCAAGCACGCGGCCCTGCCCGTCCATGTGCTTGGTGCCGGAATAGACGATGACATCGGCCCCGTATGACAGGGGGCGCTGCAGGATCGGCGTTGCGAAGATATTGTCGACGACGACCAGCGCGCCGGCCTTCTTGGAGATGCCGCAGACGGCCTCGAGGTCGATGATCTCCAGCGTCGGATTCGACGGCGTCTCGAGAAACACGCACTTCGTTTCCGGGGTGATCGCAGACTTCCATGCCGCGAGATCACCGCCATCGACCAGCGTGGTGCGGATGCCGAAGCGCGGCAGGATCGACGTCACCACCTGATAGCAAGACCCGAACAGGGCTTTCGACGCCACAAGGTGGTCGCCGGCCTTCAGCTGGCAGGCCAGTGCCCCGAACACGGAGGCCATGCCCGAGGCCAGGGCGTAGCAGGCCTCCGCGCCCTCCAGCAGGGCAAGCCGCTCCTCGAACATGGTGACGGTCGGGTTACCGTAGCGGCCATAGACATAGCCGTCATCCTCGCCGGCAAAGCGGCGCTCGGCGGTTTCCGGTTCGTCATAGACGAAGCCGGAATTCAGATAGAGCGCCTCGGAGGTCTCGCCATGGCTGGTCCGGTCAAGCCCGCCGCGCACCAGCTTGGTCGCATCGCCCCAGTGCCGGGGATCTGTCTTCGATTTCTTCATGGCGAGGGCTCAGCTCTGGACCCAGGGAAGGCCGGCCGCCTTCCAGCCGCCCAGCATCCCGCGATGTCCCTGCGTGTCCTTGTCGCCTTCGAAGCCCTGCGCCACGTTCCAGGCATTGGTGAAGCCGGCCTGGGTCAGCGCCGCGGCAGCCGACGACGAGCGCGCGCCCGACCGGCAGATGCACAGGATCTCCGCATCCTTCGGCAATCCCATTTGCTCGATTTCGGCGACGAACTGGGCGTTGACCTGCATCGAGGGATAGACCTGCCACGACAGGCGGATCAGACGCTCGACCGCCGGCACGCCGACGAAGACCCATTCGGGCTGCGTGCGCACGTCGATTAGGACCGCCGCCGCATTGTTCTGCAGGCGCTGATAGGCTTCCGCGGGGGTGACGTCGCCCTGGTGCATGAAACGTTCCGTTCGTTAATCCGAACGCTTGTAGTCCAAAGCGTCTGACCGCGCAAAAGGAAATTCGCTGCTGGCACTGGCGCTGGTGAGGCGCTGGCCCGCCCCGGTGAGACGCTCTGGCGCTTCCGGCGCGGGGGTCACACCTGTTAGATCGGTTCACCACCCCGAACCCGGAGTCTCCAGGCCCATGTCCAAGTCCCTGCCCCCGCGCGCCGATGTCGTCATCATCGGCGGCGGCATCGTCGGCTGCTCGATCGCCTATCACCTGACCAAGGAAGGCATCACCGATGTCGTCCTCCTGGAGCGCAAGCAGCTCACGTCGGGCACCACCTGGCATGCAGCGGGTCTGGTTGGACAATTGCGCGCCTCTCGCAACCTGACGGAACTGGCCAAGTACACCACCAGCCTCTTCGAGGGCCTCGAGAAGGAGACCGGGCAGGCCACGGGTTTCAAGCAGAATGGCTCGATATCGGTGGCCCTGACCGAGGGCCGGCTGGAGGAGTTGATGCGCGGCGCCTCCATGGCCAAGAACTTCGGCCTCGAGGTGCAGGTCATTTCGACCGGCGAGATCAAGGAGCGCCTGCCACACTACAACATGGAGAATGTCACGGGCGGCGTCTTCCTGCCCAAGGACGGCCAGGTGAATCCGATTGACGTGACCCAGGCGCTGGCCGCCGGGGCCCGGTCCCGCGGCGCGAAGGTCTTCGAGAACACAAAGGTCACCCGGATCCTGGTGAAGGATGGCAAGGCAACGGGCGTCGAGACGACCGATGGCACCATCATGGCCGACAAGGTGGTCGTGGCATCCGGCATGTGGTCGCGCGATCTCGGGCGCTCGATCGGCGTCAACATTCCGCTGCATGCCTGCGAGCATTTCTACATCGTCTCGGAGCCGATCGCCGACCTTCCCCGCAACATGCCCGTGGTCCGCGTTCCCGACGAATGCACATACTACAAGGAAGACGCCGGCAAGCTCATGGTCGGCGCCTTCGAACCCAAGGCCAAGCCCTGGGGCGGCGGCGGCATCGACGAGGAACATGCCTTCGTAACGCTCCCGGAGGACATGGATCATTTCGAGCCGATCCTGGCCAATGCCATCAACCGCGTTCCGCTGCTGGAGACGGCCGGCATCCAGCTCTTCTTCAACGGCCCGGAAAGCTTCACGCCCGACGTGCGCTACTATCTCGGCGAGGCGCCGGAAGTGAAGAACGTCTATGTGGCCACGGGCTTCAATTCCATCGGAATCCAGTCCTCCGGCGGCGCCGGGCTGGTCCTGTCCAAGTGGATCAAGAACGGCCATCCGCCCATGGACGTCAACGGCATCGACATCCGCCGCATCCACCCCTTCCAGTCCGTGAAGAACTATGTGCGCGAACGCGTATCCGAAAGCCTTGGCCTGCTCTATGCCATGCACTGGCCTTACCGGCAGGCAGAAACAGCGCGCGGCATCCGGCGCTCGCCACTTTATCCGTACACGAAGCAACTGGGCGCCGTCTTCGGCGAGGTGAACGGGTGGGAACGCCCCAACTGGTATGCGCGCGGCGGCGTGAAGCCCGAGTACGAATACAGCTACGGGCGGCAGAACTGGTTCCCCTGCGCCGACCATGAGGCCAGGCAGCTGATGACCAATTGCGCCTTCTTCGACCAGGCCAGTTTTGCCAAGTATTCCGTCGAGGGGCGCGATGCCTGCAAGGTCCTCAACCGCATCAGCGCCAACAACGTCGACGTGGAGCCGGGCCGCATCGTCTACACCCAATGGCTCAACGATCGCGGTGGCATCGAAGCGGACCTGACGGTCACACGACTGGCAGAAGACAGGTTCCTCGTGGTGACCGGCTGCGCCCCCCAGACGCGCGACATGGCGTGGCTGAAACGGCACACGCCCGCCGACGCCAGCTGCGTCGCCACCGACATCACTTCAGGCCTGCCGATGATCGCGGTGATGGGACCGAAATCCCGCGCGCTGCTGGAAAGGCTGTCCGGCGCGGACCTTTCCAATGCGGCCTTCCCTTTCGGCACGTCGCAGGAGATCGAGATCGGCTACGCCCGCGTGCGCGCCAGCCGCATCACTTATGTCGGCGAGCTCGGGTGGGAGCTCTACATCCCAACCGAATTCGCAGCTCACGTCTTCGAGACGCTGCAGGAAGCCGGGCGCGACTTCGGTCTCACGCCGGCGGGCATGCACACCATGAACAACTGCCGCATGGAAAAGGCCTACCGCCACTGGGGCCATGACATCTCCGACGAGGAAACGCCCATCGAAGCAGGACTTGGCTTTGCCATTGCCTGGGACAAGACGGGCGGATTCACCGGTCGCGACACCCTGCTCCGGCAGCGCGAGCGCAAGGTCCAGCCCAAGCGGATGGTCTGTCTGGCCCTTGACGACAATACCGCTGCAGCTCCGATGATTTATCACGAAGAACCCATCTACCGGGACGGCGTCATCGTCGGCTCGACCACATCGGGCGCCTGGGGCCACCGGGTCAACCTGTCGCTGGGTCTGGGTTACGTGCGGGCCGAGTCCGGTGTGACCAAGGACTGGATCGAGAGCGGCAAGTGGGAGGTCGAGCTGGCCTGGAAGCGCTATCCGGCACGGGTTCAGTTGCAGAGCTTCTACGATCCCAAGGGCGACCGCATCAAGGCCTGACCACTCGTTGCGGGTGGCTGCCGCAGCGTCGGCTGCCCAAAACGTCAGCGCACTGCCCAAAACTCCCACAGCTTCCTTGACTTTCGTCGAAGGCCGATGTTTCCTCTCAGCAAATAAAGTTGCCCCTCAGCAAATCGATTCTCAGGGGCGGATCCGCGCGCCGGGGGGCACAACATGCGGATCTGCGGGAGGAAAATCGATGTCTGACCTCAATCAACGGGTTGAGGCCATGTACCGCTCTGATGTGCGCGGTGCGTTGGTCTTCATCATTCTGCTTTGGGTCGTCGTGCTCTTCGTGCTGGGCATGTCATGGCCTCACATTCCCGACAGCGGCGTGCGGGTCGTCGCGCTTCTCTCGGCGGCCGCAGTGCTTGTGTTCAACACGGCCTCGATCGTCGCCATGCTGCGCAACTACGCAGCCGACAAGGACTTCATCTATGGCCTGGACATCAAGATGCTTGATGAAGCCAGGCGCCAGAAGGGTTGAGGGAGCAAGCCATGGCCAAATACACCCCGCCCCGGCAGTCGCGCACCATGCAATGGGCCGACATCATCTTCGTGATCGCGGCCATCTTCTTCGCGCTCTGGTTCCCGCTCTGGATGGGCTGGGCCGGCGTCGCAAAGGAGATGGAAAAGATCGAGAACCCGACCTGGGAAGCGCTGGGCCAGACGCCGGCGCAGGTCGAGCAGTGGAACAAGCTGGGCTTCGCAGACGCAGCGGCGGCCCACGACATCATCCAGAACAAGTTTCACTACTTTCCCATCCAGTGGCTGCAGCTGCTCGTCCTGACGGTCGTCATCATCGGTTACTTCGTCTTTCTCTTCCGCGCTTCCGACAAGGAATACAAGGAAGTGATCGACGAGAAGTTCAACGGCAAGTGATGGAGCGCTGACATGTGGATTACCGTCACCAACGTCGGCTGGGCCATTTCCGCGCTCCTCGTGCTGTGGATGATCTATGACTGGTTCAAGATCGACTCGACCTATTCCGAAGACGTCCTGACCTCCTCGCGCGAAGGCGAGATCGAGGCCACGTCCGAACGTCACAAGCTCTGAGGAGGCCAACATGGCAAAAGCTGCTGCGGCCTCATCGGCCCCTATCCAGAAAGTCTCGCTGCTCCGCGTCCTCGGTCCGGCCCATGTCTGGGCCCTGGGCGTCGGCATCGTTCTGGTCGGCGAATACACCGGCTGGAACTTCGCCGCCGACAAGGGCGGCACCCTTGCCGCCATGATCATCTGCTGGGTGATCGGACTTCTCTACACCTCGGTCGCCATGATCGACTCCGAAGTGACCTCCACGGTCGCCGCGGCCGGTGGACAATACGCGCAGGCCAAGCACATCGTGGGGCCGCTGATGGCCTTCAACGTCGCGCTCTACCTGGTCTTCGCCTACACCATGCTGGAGGTGTCCAACGCCATTCTGATCGGCGACACCATCAAGGCCTATGCGGGCGAGGGCTTCGGCGACTGGCACTATCGCGGCGCCATCGCCACCGTCATCGTGGTCCTCGCGGCGCTCAACTACCGCGGCGTGCTGATGACGCTGAACGTGAACTTCGTGATCACCGCCATCGCCTATCTCGCCATCATCGTGCTGTTCTTCTCGGTCCAGCCCTGGAGCCAGGGTGCGGTCCTGAAGCTTGGCGAGATGGTCACCCCGGAGAACGCGCTGCCCTATGGCTGGATCGGCGTCATTGCCGGTTTCCACTGGGGTATCTGGTACTATCTCGGCATCGAGGGCACCACGCAGGCGGCCGAGGAAGTCCGCTCGCCGGCGCGCTCCCTGCCCTATGGCACCATGGCTGGCATGATCACGCTGCTGATCGGTGCATCGCTCACCTGGTACATCTGCGCCTCGCTGATGCCCTGGGAATATCTGGGCTACACCTACTACCCGCTGCTCGATGCCGGCAAGCTGACCGGCAGCGCCACGCTGGAGACGATGATGTTCATCGCCACCATCCTGGCTGCCCTGGCCTCGGCCAACGGCTGCATCAACGATGCGGCCCGCGCCTGGTTCTCGCTCGGCCGCGATCTCTATCTGCCGTCTTGGTTCTCGGCCGTGCACCCGAAGTACCGCACGCCCTACAGGTCCATCATCTTCCTGCTGCCCATCGCCCTCGCCTTTGCCTTCATCGCCAACCTTGGTCAGGCAATCACCTTCTCGATCCTCTCGGGCGTGCTGCAGTATACCTTCATGAGCATCAATATCCTGATGTTCCGGAAGAAATGGCCCCTCGGCTCGATCCGGCGCGGATATACCCATCCGTTCCATCCGCTGCCGGCCATCGTGCTGCTGATCCTCTGCGTGGTCACCTACTTCGCCATCTTCCTGGGCTACGGCACGCAGCTCACCGCCATGGTGGTGTTCTACATCCTCATGTCGCTGTGGTTCCACTTCTACCGGTACCGCTATGTGCGGCGGGGTGACCAGTTCACCATGCCCTGGCCCAAGCCACAGGGGTACTGAGAGATCGACATCACCCGTGATTGGCCCGCCCTCGTGGCGGGCCATTGCTGTCCCGCATGACCCTGCAGACCATCCTCGGACTCCTGATCGCCTGCGGCCTTGCGCTGCTTTTGATAAGGCGCGCCGTCGATCGCCGCGCCAGAGCCGCGGCCGAGCCGCAGCGCCTGTTCGAGAACGTGGCAGGGCTGCTCGAAAACCCCCGGCTTGATCCCACCGGCACGGTGGGCGTTCACCGCCTGGTCGGCGACTGGCGGGGCCTGCCCGTGCAGGTCCAGACCGTGGTCGACACACTCGCAGTGCGCAAGCTGCCCAGCCTGTGGCTGATGGTGACAATTCCCGATGCCCTGCCGCTCTCCGCCACCTTCGATCTCATGATGCGCCCGGCCAGCGCCACCAGCTTCTCCAACTACGATCATCTTGCGCATGGCGTCGCTCTGCCGCCCGGCTTCCCCGAACATGCAGGCCTTCGCACCGACAATCCTGCAGGCCTTTTACCCGCGTCCCTCATCACTCCGCATCTCGACGTGTTCGACAATCCCCGAACCAAGGAACTGCTCATATCCCCCAAGGGCCTGCGCCTCGTGGTACAGCTGGCCGAAGCCGACCGTGCCCGCTACGGCGTGTTCCGTCAGGCGGATTTCGGCACGGTCACTCTTGAACCGGAGGCAGTCCTCGATATTCTCCACCGCCTGGCCCGCATCCGGCAGGCCATTCTCGACGGGGGCCGCAAGCCGGCATGAGCCAGAAGCCGATCAATCCCTACGTCGTGCTTGCGGCTGCCCTGCTCGTTCCAGGCGCCGGGCACGTGTTGCAGGGCAAGCCGCAGCGCGGCCTGATGTTCCTGTTCTTCACCGTCATCCTGGGCTGGGTCAGCCTGCGGATCATGCCGGAAACCGCGAGCTTCTTCAGCCGCCATGTCGGCGGCATCTTCATCTATGGCATCTCGGTGATCGACGCCTACAAGTCGGCCCGGATCTCCTGGGAAACCTGGCGCCATGGAAGTGCCGGGCCGCCAGCGGACCACGCCTGAGCTGGCCTCCCCGCCAGGCCGCGCTTGGCAAGATTCCGCTATTCAATGGGGACGGTTTCTTCTAAAGCGCAGTCTCGTTTTCAACCCACTACCACAGGAGTTCCAATGACATGACGACTTGGCCCGTGCTCGCGACCTGGACCGGCCCCATTGTGATGATCGGCTTCGGCTCGATCGGCCGGGGCACCCTCCCCCTCATCCTGCGCCACATCGCTTGCGACAAGAGCAAGCTCACCGTGATCGATCCGGATGCCTCCTGGAGCCAGCTCGCCGAACAGCAGGGCGTGAGTTTTGTCAAGGAAGCCATCACCCGCAAGAACTACAAGACCGTCCTCAGGCCGCTGCTCACCGCAGGGCCGGGACCTGCCTTCATCGTCAATCTCTCGGTCGACGTCGACAGCCTCGCCATCATGCGCCTCGCGCGCGAGACCGGCGCGCTCTACATCGACACGGTGATCGAGCCCTGGGCGGGGTTCTACTACAACACCAAGCTCGCGCACGGCGACCGGTCCAACTACATGCTGCGCGAAGGCCTGCTGGCGTTGAAGCGCGAACTGGGCGCCGGACCAACCGCCGTGTCCTGCTGCGGCGCCAATCCCGGCATGGTCTCGTGGTTCGTGAAGCAGGCGCTGCTCGACATCGCTTCGGCGACGAAGGTCAAGATCGCCCCGCCCACGACGCGTGAGGACTGGGCACGGCTCATGAAGCGGCTCGGCGTGAAGGGCATCCATGTCGCCGAGCGCGACACACAGCGGGCCAGGACGCCGAAGCCGCTGGACGTCTTCATCAACACCTGGTCGGTGGAGGGTTTCGTCTCCGAGGGTCTGCAGCCCGCGGAGCTGGGCTGGGGCACCCATGAGAAGAAGATGCCGGCGCTTGGCCGCAAGCACAAGTCGGGCTGCGGCGCGGCCATCTACCTGGAGCGGCCCGGCGCCGACACGCGGGTGCGCACGTGGACACCGACACAGGGTCCCCACTTCGGCTACCTCGTCACCCACAACGAGGCGATCTCCATTTCCGACTACTTCACCCTGCGGGACGGGCGGAAGGTGGTCTATCGCCCAACCTGCCACTATGCCTATCACCCCTCCAATGATGCCGTCCTGTCCTGGGGCGAGCTGCTGGGCGCCGGCGGAAAGCGCCAGTCCCGGTCGCACATCCTTGAAGAACACGAGATCGTCGACGGCGCCGACGAACTGGGGGTCCTGCTCTTTGGCCACAAGAAGAACGCCTACTGGTACGGATCACAGCTGACCATCCAGGACGCCCGCAAGCTGGCGCCTCACCAGAACGCGACCGGCCTGCAGGTTACCTCGGCGGTGCTTGCCGGCATCATCTGGGCCATCGAGAACCCGCAGGCCGGCATCGTCGAGACCGACGAGATGGACTACCGGCGCTGCCTCGAGGTGCAGAAACCCTATCTCGGGCCGCTCGGCGGTGTCTTTACGGACTGGACCCCGCTCCAGTCGGTCGGTAGTCTTTTCGCGACCGACCTCGACAAGCGAGACCCATGGCAGTTCCAGAACATCCTCGTTCCCTGATCGCGGTGGCGCCCGGTGGCCTATCATCGGGCGCCATGCCATCGATTCGCCGCCGGAGTGCCATTGCCGCCGCCCTGCTGAGCCTCGCCCTTCTGGGCCAGGCCCAGGCGGAACCCAGGCACGGCATCGCCATGCATGGCGAGCCAGCACTGCCCGCCGACTTCAAGAACCTGCCCTACGCCAATCCCGATGCCCCGCAGGGCGGCCAACTGCGCCAGGCCGTCACCGGCAGCTTCGACAGCGTGAACCCCTTCATCGTGAAGGGCACCCCTGCGGTCAACGTCCGCACCTATGTGTTCGAGAGCCTGCTCGGGCGGAACTGGGACGAACCCTTCGCGCTCTACGGCCTGCTGGCGGAATCCATCGACGTTTCGGACGATCGCTCGGTCTTTACTTTCAAGCTGCGCCCCGAGGCGAAGTTCTCGGATGGCACGCCGGTGACCGCGGCGGATGTGGCGTTCTCCGTCGACACGCTGCGCGACAAGGGACGGCCCAACTTCAAGAACTCCCTGTCGAAGCTTGCCAGCGTCGAAACCCCGGACGACCGGACGATCGTGTTCCGGCAGACCGCGGCCGACCGCGAATTGCCGCTCATCGTCGGCGTCATGCCGATCCTGTCCAAGTCCTATTGGCAGGACCGCGCCTTCGATGAGACGACGCTCGATCCCATCGTCGGCTCCGGCCCCTATGTGATTGCCGAGGTGAAGCCCGGCGAAGTGATCGGCTTCCGCAAGAATCCGAATTACTGGGGCAAGGATCTGCCTCTGTCACGCGGCCTCTGGAACTTCGACGAGGTCCGCTTCGACTACTACCGCGATGCCAATGCCGCCTTCGAGGCCTTCAAGAAGGGCGAGGCCGACGTACGGATCGAGACCGATCCCACCCGCTGGGCCACGGGATACGATTTCCCGGCCGTCACCGACGGCAAGATCACCAAGGAGAAGATCGCCCAGCGCTCCCCGGCGCCGGCCGCGGGATTTGCCTTCAACACGCGGCGCAAGATTTTCGAGGATCCGCGCGTGCGCGAGGCGCTGGCCATGGCCTTCGACTTCGAATGGGCGAACGCCAATCTCTTCGCCAATGCCTACCAGCGCACCTATGGCTATTACTCCGGCTCAGAGCTCTCGTCGAAGGGCGTGGCGGCGGATGACCGCGAGAAGGCCGTGCTGGGCGAGGCCGCCAAGACCCTGCGGCCCGAGTTCCTCGATGGCACCTATCAGCTGCCGGTGGCCGATGGCTCGGGACGCGACCGCAAGATCCTACGCAAGGTCGTGGGACTTCTGGGCGAGGCGGGCTGGACCATCGGTGACAAGGGACTGGTGAATGCGGCAGGCGAGCAGTTCGCCTTCACCATCACGGTCCAGAACAAGGACCAGGAAAAGATCGCGCTCCATTACCAGCGCACCCTCAAGGCCATCGGCATCGCGGCCGACGTTCGCCTCGTCGATGCCGCCCAGTTCGCCGCGATCCAGAAGACCTATGACTACGATATGATCCCGGCCACATGGTTCAACTCGCTCTCGCCCGGCAACGAGCAGGTCTTCTACTTCGGGTCCGAAGGCCGCGCGACCGAAGGCACCCGTAACTATCCCGGCATCGCCGACCCGGCCATCGACGGTGCCATCAAGGCCATGCTCGACGCCCAGACGCGGGAGGATTTCGTGGCCGCTGTCCGGGCCGAGGACCGCCTGCTGGTGTCGGGGTTCTATCTCGTTCCGTTCTACGACGCCGGCGGCCAGTGGGTGGCGCGGTGGAACCGCATCGGGCGGCCAGACGCGCAGCCCCTGCCGGGCTTCGAGGCCACCACGCTCTGGCGCGTTCCTTGACGGCTGAGGCCTACACCGGCGCACGACCGCCTGCCGCCTTCAACCTCACGCAGTATTGCCTGTCGGGAAAGCCGCCGGAAAAGACTGCCCTCATCGTGGCTGGCGAGACAGCGCAGACCTGGACCTACGCGGCGATCGAGGAGTGCGTGCTGCGCTGCGCGGGAGGACTGCTGGCCCACGGGCTGGAGCCCGGGCAGCGCCTGTTCATCCGCATGGGCAACAGTTTCGACTATGCCATTGTTTTCTTTGCCGCGGTGGCCATCGGCGCCATTCCCATCCCGGCCTCTTCCATGCTCACGGCGCCCGAGGTGGCGAAGCTCCTGGCCGACAGCGGGGCAAGCTTCCTGGCCTGGGAGGGAACCCTTGACCTGCCCGAAATGCAGGGCGTCACGATCCTGTCGGCCGCCGACATCGACCGCTGCAAGCGGGCATTGCCGGCCACCTATGCGGCGACCGCGGCCGATGATCCGGCCTATCTGGTCTACACGTCCGGCACCTCGGGAAGGCCCAAGGGTGTGCTCCATGCGCATCGCGTGATCTGGGGACGGAGACCAATGTACCGCGGCTGGCATGACATCGGACAGGACGATGTCGTGCTGCACACCGGGGCCTTCAACTGGACCTACACGCTGGGTGTGGGCATCTTCGATCCCTTCGCCGCGGGTGCGACATCTGTGGTCAATGTCGGCGCGCGTGACGCCACGCGCTGGCCGGATCTGGTCCGCAGCCATGGCGCCACCATCATGGCCTCGGTGCCCGGCATCTACAGGCAACTGCTGCGAACCGACCTGCGGCTTGGCAGCAGCCTGCGCCATGCCCTGACCGCGGGCGAGGCGCTGCCCGTGAGCATTCTCGAACAGTGGCGTGACCGAACCGGTCTCGAACTCTACGAGGCGCTTGGCTTGAGCGAGATATCAACCTTCATCTCCTCATCCCCGCATGTGCCGGTTCGCGCCGGATCGCCCGGCAAGCCGCAGCAGGGCCGTGCCGTCCGGATCCTCGAGGACGGCCAGATTGCCGTCCACCGCAGCGATCCCGGCCTGCTCCTGCGCTATTGGAGCGAGCCGCGGCTGGAAGAAACATGGTTCGCCACCGGTGATCTGGCCGACATGGATGCCGACGGCTACATCTGGTACCGGGGCCGCGCCGACGACCAGATGAACGCCGGAGGCTTCCGGGTCTCTCCGCTCGAGGTCGAGACCGTTCTCCTGCAGCATCCTGATGTGCTCGACGCCGGCGTGCGCGAGTGGCGCGTGTCCGAGACATTGACCATCATCGCCGCCTTCATCGTGCCGCAGCCTGGCCGCAGCCCGGATGATGCCGCAATCCTGTCATTTGTACGTGGCCGCCTCGCTGCCTATAAGGTACCGAAGCAGATCTGGTTCGTGCCTGCGCTTCCGCGAACCGCCAATGGCAAGCTCATCCGGAAAGCGCTCGACAAACCGTGAGGGGGCCCTCGCCGTGCAGAATCAGTTTGTGATCGACGTCATTTCCGACGTCATTTGCCCATGGTGCTTCCTGGGCAAGCGCCGCCTCGACAAGGCGCTGGAACAGCTTGCCGACCTCGATGTCTTCGTGCGCTGGCGCCCCTACGCGCTCGACCCGTCCATTCCTCCCGAGGGCCTGGACCGCCATGCCTATCTTGCGGGGAAGTTTGGCGAGGAGCGCCTCAAGACCCTTCACGACCCGCTGGAGCGTGCCGGCGCGGAGGACGGCGTGCCCTACAACTTCGCTGCCATCACGCGGACGCCCAACACACTCGATGCCCATCGGCTGATCCGCTGGTCGCACACGGCGGGCCGGCAGAACGAGATGACCGAACGCCTGTTCATGGCCTATTGGAGCGAGGGCAAGGACGTGGGCGACCGCAAGGTGCTCGCGGCCGAAGCCGGCGCGGTCGGCCTCAATGGCGCCCAGATCGCGGATCTCCTCGACAGCGACCAGGACGTCGAGAACGTCAAGGCGGAGATCGCCCACGCCACGACCATCGGCGTGACCGGCGTTCCCACCTTCATCTTCGCCCAGAGCTACGCCCTGGTCGGCGCACAGTCCCCGGAGATCCTGGTCGACGCCATCGGCCGCGTGGCCAACGAGATGGCCTGATCAGATATCGGCATCGCCGGTCTGGCCAGAAGGTCTGTCGCCGAAGAGAATCTCGTGCCGTTCGCAGATCCGCGGCCAGACCGGGCCAAGGTCGACACCGGAAATGCCGAAGGTCTCATGCAGGACTTCATGCATTTCGTCGGGCGATCCGATCAGGCGACGAACCGCTCCGGATGCAGACTTCTCGCGCAGAACCCTGCCTGTGAGGCAGGTGAGCGACGCATCGCGCATCAGTTCACAATCGAGATTCTGCACGAAGACCGACTCTGGCGACGTCTGCAGGTGGTCGGCATAGGAGAGCAGCTGTGCCTCGTCGGCCTCCTCCACCCGCAGGTCATAGTCGGTTGGGTAACCAAAGCTGTGATTGAACACGCGCCAGCTGCCGGCACCAAGTGCCTCCACGCGAAAACTCAGGCCGGATTGCGCATGATCTCCCTCGGCCAGGGGAAGCGGCAGCCGCATGCCATCGCCCAATCCCAGATCGGCAACATAGGTACGGTCAAGCTTCACCAGCAGCACAAGGTGATTTCCCATCGCCGCATCGCCGCGTTCGCGACGATGGATGCCGCCGGTCACCCGCATCACCTGGAAGCCGATCTCGCGAAGTGCCCAGCACAGCAGACCATTCATCTCGTAGCACCAGCCGCCGCGGCGCCTGGTAACGAGCTTGTCGAAAATGTCCTCGTCCCGGTGGCTGAGCGGCCGGCCCAGCTGGATATCCAGGTTCTCGTAGGGAATGGTCAGCGCATGGGCGCGGTGGATGCCGGACAGGCACGCGAGCGTTGGCTCGACAGGACCACGATAGCCAATGCGCTCAAGGTAGCTCCGAACGTCCATGTGGTCTTCCTGTTCAGACCTTTCGTTAACCGGCCAGCTTTACCAGGTTCTGCATCAGCTGACGCGTACCCTTGAGACGATCCTCCGGCTTGTCCCAGCCCCGCATGATCACCAGCTTCATGTCGGGCCGCAGCTTGGCCTGTGTGCCCTGCCCGCCGATCCACTGCACCAGCGCCGGCGGGTTTGCGAAGGAATCGCCTCGGAACTTGATGACTGCGCCCTTGGGGCCGGCATCCACGCTCTCGACATTTGCGGCACGGCAGAGAAGCTTGATCGATACGATGTCGAGAAGATGGCGCACCTCGTCCGGCACCCGTCCGAAGCGGTCGTGCAGTTCGGCGCCGAAACCGTCCACCGCCTGCTGGTCGTGCAGGTCCGCCAGTCGCCGGTAGAGTCCCAGCCGAACCTGAAGATCCTCGACATAGCTTTCCGGGATGAGAACAGACGTGCCGATGTTGATCTGCGGTGACCAGCTCCCTTCGGCCTCCAGCGTGTCCTCGCCGGTCCGCAGCTTCGCGACCGCTTCCTCGATCATCTGCTGGTAGAGCTCGTAGCCCACTTCCTTGATGTGTCCCGATTGCTCGTCGCCCAGCAGATTGCCGGCACCGCGCAGATCCAGATCATGGCTCGCAAGGGTAAAGCCGGCGCCCAGCGAATCCAGCGACTGCAACACCTTGAGACGTTTGTCCGCCGCGGCGGTCAGCGTGCGGTTGGCCGGGGTCGTGAACAGTGCATAGGCCCGCTGCTTCGACCGGCCGACGCGGCCACGCAGCTGATAGAGCTGGGCCAGTCCAAACATGTCGGCCCGGTGGATGATGAGCGTGTTGGCGGTCGGAATGTCGAGGCCCGACTCCACGATGGTCGTGGACAGCAGCACGTCGAACTGCCGGTCGTAAAAGCCGGTCATGATGTCCTCGAGCTCGGTGGGCGCCATGCGGCCATGGGCGGCGCGGAACTTCACCTCGGGCACATTGTCGCGCAGGAAGCCGGCGATCTCGTCGAGGTCGCTGATCCGCGGCACCACGTAGAAGCTCTGGCCGCCGCGGAAATGCTCGCGCAGCAGGCTCTCGCGGATGATGACGGGATCGAACGGCGAGATATAGGTCCGGACCGCCAGGCGATCGAGCGGCGGGGTCGTGATCAGCGACAGCTCGCGCACCCCCGACAGCGCCAGCTGCAGGGTGCGCGGAATCGGCGTGGCGGTCAGCGTCAGCACATGCACGTTGCTGCGCATCTCCTTGAGGCGTTCCTTGTGCTTCACGCCAAAATGCTGCTCCTCGTCAACGATGAGCAGGCCGAGGTCGCGGAACTTGATGCTCTCGGCCAGCACGGCATGGGTGCCGACCACGATGTCGACGTCGCCGGAGGCAAGCCCCACGCGGGTCTTCTCGAGATCCTTGCGAGGCACCAGCCGCGATGCCTGCGCGATGTTGAGCGGCAGGCCCTTGAAGCGAGCCTGGAAGGTGGCGAAGTGCTGGCGCGAGAGCAGAGTCGTCGGCACAACCACGGCCACCTGCTTGCCGTTCATCGCCGCCACGAAGGCCGAGCGCAGCGCCACTTCGGTCTTGCCGAAGCCCACGTCGCCACAGACAAGGCGGTCCATCGGACGCCCCTTCTGCAGGTCCTCCAGGACGGCGTCGATGGCGGTCAGCTGGTCCTCCGTCTCCTCGTATGGGAACCTGGCGCAGAACTCGTCGTAGGAGCCTTCCGGCGGCGGCAGGATTTCTCCGGGCTTCAGCTCTCGGGCCGCCGCGGTGCGGATGAGGTTCTCCGCAATCTGGAGAATCCGTTCCTTGAGCTTCGCCTTCTTGGCCTGCCAGGCGCCACCGCCCAGCCTGTCCAGCTGTACGCCCTGCTCGTCCGACCCGTAGCGCGAGAGCAGCTCGATGTTCTCCACGGGCAGGAACAGCCGGTCGCCACCGGCGTAGGTCAGGAACAGGCAGTCATGCGGTGCGCCCTGCACCTCGATGGTCTTCAGCCCCTCGAAGCGCCCGATGCCGTGGTCGACGTGAACCACCAGGTCGCCCGGCGTCAGCGCCTGCAGCTCCGAGATGAAGTCGGAGGCCTTCTTGGTCCGGCGGCCCCGGCGTACCAGCCGGTCTCCGAGAATGTCCTGCTCGGAGATGATCACGAGGTCGTCGGTCTCGAAGCCCTCTTCCAGGGCCAGGACGATAAGGCGGACGATGCTGCGGTCCCAGCCCTTGGCCTCGGCCCAGTTCGCGGCCGAGGCCAGCGGCGCCAGTTCGTGGTCCTTCAGGATGGTCTGCAGACGCTCGCGGGACCCCTCGGTCCAGCTCGCGATGGCTACGGCCTTGCCCGATTTCCGCAGGGTGTCCGCATGACCCTTCACGGCCTCGTAAAGGCTGCCGTCCTGCAGGCTGCGTTCGGGCGCGAAGCTTCGCCCGCGCCTGCCGCCGAAGGACACGGCGGCGGAGTCAGGGCTTTCGAAGGGCGACAGCGCCAGCGTGCAATGACCAACGAGAATGTCTGTCCATTGGGCGGGCGTGAGATAGAGAAGCTCGGGCCTCACCGGCTTGTAGGGCGCGGCGCCGAAGGTTTCCTTCTTGTCCAGTGCCTCGCGCCGCGCCTGGTAGAATTCGTCGATCTGCTCCATGCGCGCTGCGGCGGCTTCGTCCGCGGCATGATCGAGCGAGATGATCGGATCGTCGAGGTAGTCGAAGACCGTTTCAAGGTGATCGTGAAAGAAGGGCAGCCAGTGCTCCATGCCCTGGTAGCGCCGGCCATTGGTGATGCTTTCGTAGAGCGGGTCGGAGATGTCGAGCCCGCCGAAGGCGGCGGCGTAGGCACGGCGAAAGCGACCGATGGTCTCATCGGTCAGCAGAACCTCGTTCGCCGGATTGAGGCTGAAGCTCTTGAGCGACGCCACCGTCCGCTGCGACTCCGGATCGAAGCTCCGCACCGACTCCAGCGTGTCACCGAAGAAATCGAGGCGGACGGGAGCCTCCGCGCCCGGCGGATAGATGTCGATGATGCCGCCCCGCACCGCGAAGTCGCCGGGATCGACCACCGTCCCGGTGCGCGAGAATCCGTTCTCGGCAAGGAAGGCAATCACCTTGTCGCTGCTGATCCGGTTGCCGGGCGCGGCACTGAAGGTGGAAGCCGCGATCAGCCCGCGCGGCACCACACGCTGCAGCACCGCGTTCACCGTGGTGAGGATGAGGCGCGGGCCGGCAGAAGGCTGCGCAAGACGGGCCAGTGTCGCCAGCCGCCGCGCAACGATGTCCGCCACGGGCGAGACCCGGTCATAGGGCAGGCAGTCCCAGGCGGGAAAGCGCAGGACCTCGAGCCCCGGCGCGAAGAAGGCCAGCTGATCGGCCAGCACGGCAGCGCGCTGGTCATCCAGGGCCACGTGAATGACGGTTCTTTGCCCCGCGGCCGCTGCCACGCCCGGCAGCAGCATGGCATCGAGGCCCTGCGGGACCCCGGCCACCTGCACCCGGCCGGACACCTCCAGCCGCGGCTTCAGGCGGGAAAGGTCGATCATGGCCGGAACGACAGCATGGCCCGCAGCAGCGGTCCGTCATGGGCCGCCGGAACGGCTGCGGTGCGCGTTGCCCAGGAAAGCAGCTCCTGATCCGGGAGCGTGATCATGCGTTCCAGTTCGTCAAGTTCAGTCGAGGTGAACGCCTCTATTCCCCGGGTCACGAACCCCCCGAAGATGATGTCCATTTCCTTGATGCCCCGGTGAGTGGCACGCCACAGCAGTCGCTTGCGGCGAACGGCATCGGTGTCGGAGGCGGCAGTCATGTCGCGAAGCTCTTTGCCCGATCCGCCCTTGCGCCGCAACCCGTTCCCATCGACAGTACGCCCATGCGTCCGGCCACCCTCAATCCGCTCTTCGCAGGCGCCGCCAGCCTCAAGGGTATCGGCAGCAAGCTCGACCGGCTGCTGGCGGACTTCCTGCGCCCGTCGCATGCATCCGCCGCCGACACCACCCGAATCCTCGACCTCCTGTTCCACCTTCCGTCGGGCATTGTCGACCGCCGCTTCCGCCCGCAAATCGCCGACCTGCCGCGTGAGGGGGTCGTCACCATAGAGGTCACCGTCGGCCGCCATCGCCCGCCACCACCGCAGAACCGGCGCGTGCCCTACCGCGTCGAGGTCCATGACCAGACCGGAATGCTCACGCTGATCTTCTTCCATGGCTACGCCGACAGCCTGAAGCGGATGCTGCCGCAAGGCGAACGGCGGTTTGTCTCCGGCAAGATCGACTGGTACGGCGCGGAACCCCAGATGGCCCATCCGGACCACGTGGTCAGCGCCGAGGAGTTCGAACGGCTTCCGCTCATCGAGCCGGTCTATCCCCTGACCGAAGGGATCTCTGGCAAGGTCCTGGCCAAGGCCATCCGGGCGGCGCTGGAGCGTCTTCCCGATCTTCCAGAATGGCAGGACCAGGCCTATTGCCAGCGTCAGGGCTGGCCGCCCTTCGCCAGGGCGCTGCGTGCCCTGCATCACCCCGAGACGCCACAGGCGCTGGCACCGGATGCCGCGCCACGCAGGCGGCTGGCCTATGACGAGCTTCTGGCCAACCAGCTCGCGCTCACGCTCGTGCGTGCCAACATGAAGCGGGCCGCCGGCCGTTCGCTGCGAGGCAGCGGCGCCATCCGCGCGAAGATCGCCACTGCCCTGCCCTATGCGCTCACCGCCGGCCAACGTCACGCGATCGACGATATCCTGCGCGACATGGCGGCTCCGGAACGCATGCTCCGCCTGTTGCAGGGCGATGTCGGCGCGGGAAAGACCGTGGTGGCCCTGCTGGCGCTGGCCGTGGCGGTCGAATGCGGCGCGCAAGGCGCATTCATGGTCCCGACCGAGATCCTGGCGCGCCAGCACCTGGCATCCCTGTCCCGGATGGGCGACGCGGCTGGATTGCGCATCGCACTGTTGACCGGCCGCGAGAAGGGCAGCGCACGGGAAGACATCCTGCGCCGTACGGCCATTGGAGAGATCGATGTGCTGATCGGCACCCACGCCCTCTTCCAGGAACATGTGACCTTCAAGGACCTGGGCCTGGTCGTCATCGATGAGCAGCACCGCTTCGGCGTCCACCAGCGCCTCGCCCTGCAGGCCAAGGCGGGAAGCCTGGCCGATCTTCTGGTGATGACCGCGACGCCCATCCCGCGCACGCTGGCGCTCACGGTGTATGGCGACATGGACGTCTCGAAGATCACGGAGAAGCCGGCAGGCCGCCTGCCGATCGATACGCGCGTCATGCCGCTGGCCCGCCTCGGCGACGTCGTTGATGGCCTGTCGCGCAGCATGACCCATGGCAATCGCGCCTACTGGGTATGCCCGCTGGTGGAAGACAGCGAACTCGTCGATCTCTCGGCCGCCGAGGAGCGCTTCAAGGCGCTGGCGGCGCGCTTTCCGGGCCGGGTTGGCCTCGTGCATGGACGGCTGAAGGGACCGGAGAAGGACCGGGTCATGGCCGACTTCAAGTCGGGCGCGCTCGATATCCTGGTATCCACCACGGTCATCGAAGTGGGCGTCGATGTGCCCGAGGCCACCGTCATCGTCATCGAGAATGCCGAGCGCTTCGGCCTTGCCCAGTTGCATCAGCTGCGTGGCCGCGTTGGTCGCGGCAGCGCCGGTTCGAGCTGCATCCTTCTCTACCAGGAACCGCTCGGCGAAACCGCCAGGGCCCGGCTGTCGATCATGCGCGAGACGGAAGACGGCTTCCGCATTGCCGAAGAGGATCTGCGGCTGCGGGGCGCCGGCGAGATGCTCGGCACCAAGCAGTCCGGACTCCCCCTCTTCGCATGGCCGATCTTGCAACCGATGGCGACCTGCTGGCGGCGGCTCGCGACGATGCGCAGCTCATCCTGGCGCGCGACCCGAAGCTGACAGCGCCGCGCGGCGAAGCCCTGCGCATGCTGCTCTACCTGTTCGAGCGCGACGAAGCGGTCAGGCTGATTTCCGCCGGCTAGCCAACTTCCGGACCTTCTTCGACTTGACCTTTGCCACAGTCTCTTCCTCCGCCGGTGGCAAGGGCCTGTCGGGAAACACGAGGCCCATGGAAATGACCAGCTTCAAGCCATCCTCCACCGTCATGTCGAGAATCTTCACGTCCTTCGTGTCGGCGAAGAACACATAGCCCGACGTCGGGTTGGGCGTGGTCGACACATAGATCGCATACATGGCACGGCCCGGTTCCAGGCCCACCTGCCCGCCGTCCACCTCGCGCGATACGAAGGCGATGGACCAGGCATCGCGCCTCGGCCATTCGACGAGGCACACGTAACGAAACGACGCGCCCTTCTGCGAGAAGATCGTCTCGAAGATCTGCTTCGAGCCCTTGTAGATCGAGCGGACGATGGGGGTGCTGTTGAGCAGCTTGTCCCACAGGCCGATGACGGTCCTGCCCACCAGATTGGCCGCCAGCGCACCGATGAGCGTGATGGCGATGAGCGCGAAGAGCAGTCCGAAGCCTGGAACCTTGAACGACAGATAGGTGTCGGGATTGTAGACCGCGGGAATGAAGGGCTTTACCCAGGCGTCGAAGAAAGTGACGAACCAGTAGGTTGCCCAGATGGTGATGGCGATCGGGGCGGTGACCACGAGGCCCGTGAAGAAATAGGCCCGCAGCCGGCCCAGCAGCGAAGGCTGGGCCTTGACATCACCTTCAGTCGGCTTCGCTGACGAGGACTCGTTCGGCTTGGTCATCGTCTGCGGTTGATGACATGAACGGCGGGATCATCGCAAGGCAGAAACATGCACATGGTTGCGGCTGGCCCTGGCGCGCCCTGCGGCCTTGATAGCCGCCCGAGCGCGGCGCGACCTCAGTCCTATTCGCCGCGGTTGGCTTCGACGGGATACTGCCCGTCCCAGACCTTGGCCCTGGCCTCGGCCTCGATCAACTCGTCTTCGCTGACATTCGCCTCAAGCTGCAGCGCGCGGTCATAGATTTCGGGATTCTCCTCGGGCCGCGCCGACTCCTTTGCCAGCGAATACCACATCACCGCGCGGGTGCGGTCCCCCCGCACGATCTTGCCTTCCCAGTAGAGTTCGCCCAGATAGGCCTCGGCTGGCGCATAGCGCTTGCGCGCGGCGGTCATCAGCCATTTCAGGCCCTGCTGCGGGTTCTGCTTCACGCCCTCGCCCCGGATGTTCATGACGCCCAGCGCATATTGCGCGGCCGGATGGCCATAGGCTGTTGCCACCTTCAGGTAGCTGCGCGCCGCGGCGGCCGGATTGGCCTTCACGCTGGCCTCGGCGATTCCCGAGCGCTGATAGTCCGCCAGACGCACCATGGCATCCACCGTGATGCGCAGCCGCATCTGATCCTGCTCGTCGGGGTCATAGGCTTCGGCCACGCGCGAATAGTAGGAATAGGCCATGGCATCGTTGCGCGGCACGCCCCGACCCATCCGGTACATGTGCCCCAGATACCAGTCGGCAACCACGTTGCCGTCGTCGGAGGCCTTGCGGAAGTTCTTCAGCGCACGATCATACTTGCCCGACCGATAGGCCTTCTGGCCCTTCTTGAGGTCATCGGTCCAGAACGGGATCTCGATGTCGGGGATCTTCAGTTCCGGGGTGGCCGGCAGATAGGAGTAGAAATCGGCCAGCGGACCGGGATTGGTGCCTTCGGCGGCGTGACCGCGAACCGCGACAAGGGTCATGGCGATCAGCGTGATCAGCGCCAGCACGGCTGGCCTGACATCAACGCTCATCCACCAATCACTCCCGTCCCTAGCCGGTGCGGTCAGAAACAAAATACCCTCAACTTTCAGCGTTGCCGCTGATGTTCGCGCGCCCTTGGCCAACGTCGCTAAACAATCCAACCGGGTTCCGGCAAACCTGCCATCGCACCGGTGAAGGAATGGTGCTCAGGCTAGGCCACCGTCCGGGTGCCATGTACCGCCCCGCCGTCGTACCGCGGACTCAACGTCTCGGTATTGTTGGTCTATTGCCGGAATTGGGCAGATGAAAGGTTCAATCCGGGGTGCAATTGGGCAGGATAAAGTTTTGTGCAGCTGTTGCACTTCAGCCACATGCCCGCTTGACGCCCGCAAAACATGGAGAATCTGCCGATTCGTCCGCCTGCGGACAAGGCTTGGTTAACCGTGGCGACCGCCCGCCAGGCCGGTCAATCCCCCAAGCACCCCTCGGCCCTAGACTGCGAAACCCGCCTGCATGCCCTCGTAGACCGCCTCCTCGGCGGTCCGCGGCGTCAGGCAATCGCCGATCAGCCGATGCGGGATTCCCTGCGACCGGAGCGCCGGCAGCAGGTCGTCGCAAGGGTGGTTTGGCGTCGATAGGACCAGCGTGTCGACGTCTTCCAGAACCACCGCCTCGCGCGACGCGGTATGGATGAAATAGGCGGTCGTGCCATCGGCGCCATAGAGCCGCATCCAGGGAATGACCTCCACCCCCAGCCGGTGCAGCCGCGCCACGATCTCGAAGCGGATGTAGGTCTGGATGTTCGCCGCGGCGCACATGGCATTCACGGCGAGCCGCACCTGGGCACCCTCGCTGGCGAGCTTCTCGGCCAGCCCGGCGCCGATCCAGTCACCATGCCAGTCATAGATCACCACGCGCGCACCGGTCCGCGCGGTACCGGAAATCACATCCGTGTATTGCACCAGCTGGGCGGCCTCGCCCTCCATGGGCGGCAGATGCGGGCGGCTCCCGCTGGCCAGGATCACCGCGTCTGGACGCTCAGCGGCAAGCAGGTCGGGCGTGACCACGCTGCGGGTCCGGAGCGTGGCGCCATACCGCTCGGCCTCGCGGGCAAGATTGCCGATGATCCCGCCGAATTCGGCCCGGGTCGGCAGAAGCTGCGCCAGCCGCGCCTGGCCGCCCAGCTGGCCGTCCCGCTCATGGAGCGTCACGTGATGCCCCCGTTCCGCCGCCACTGCGGCCGCCTTGAGGCCAGCGGGCCCGCCGCCCACCACCATGATGCGTTTCGGCTTCGCCACCCGCGGCTTTGCCTCGTAGAGCAGCTCGCGGCCCGTTTCCGGATGCTGGATGCAGGAGATCGGAAGTCCAAGCTGGAAATGGCCAATGCAGGCCTGATTGCAGCCAATGCAGGCGCGGATGTCGTCGCTCGAGCCATGCCTCGCCTTGTTCGGCATTTCGGGATCGCAGATCATGGCCCGGGTCATGCCGCACATGTCAGCGGCACCGGTAGCCAGCACCTCCTCGGCGATCTGCGGCTGGTTGATGCGGCCCGCCACGAAGACCACGGCGCCGGTGGCCTGCTTCACCTTGCGGGCGAAGGGCGCAACATAGCCATGGGCATTGGCCATGGACGGCACGATATGGGCCGCGCCGGACGCCGTAGCCGAGGTTCCCGCGATCACGTTGAGGTAATCGAGCTCATCCTTCAGCGCGCGCGCGATGGCCAGCGAGTCGTCTTCGGTCAGGCCGTCCTGATCGTGCTCGTCGCCCGACATGCGCAGGCCGACCACCATCTCCGGCGGAACCTGCGCCCGAATGGCGGCAATGGCCTCGCGGGTGAAGCGCAACCGGTTCTCCGCCGAACCGCCATAGCTGTCGGTGCGGCGGTTGACCTGGGGATTCATGAACTGTGCCGGCAGGTAACCGTGGCTCGCGACGATCTCCACGCCGTCAGCTCCGGCCTCGGCCATGCGCCGCGCTGCCTGGCCGAAGCCATCGACGATCTCCCCGATCATGTCGGTCGACAGTTCGCGCGGGATCACGTGAAACCGTTCGGACGGCGAATGCGACGGCGCATAGGCCGGCTGGATCACGCCGTCCGGCCGGCCCAGCAACTCGCGGCCGGGATGGAACAGCTGGACGAAGACTTTCGCGCCTTCGTCATGGATGGCACCGATCAGGCGGCGGAATGGCGCGATGCAGTCGTCCGATGTGCCCATCAGCAGGGCCTCGGTGTAGCGTGACGTCTCGTGCACGCCGACCACCTGGATGACGATCAGCCCGGCGCCGCCGCGCGCCCGGGCGCGTTGGTAGGCGATCAGGGCATCCGACGGCAGGCCACCTTCCGGGAGGTAGGTATCGTGCCCGGTCGAGAAGATGCGGTTGCGGATTTCGGTGGTCTTGAGGACGAAGGGCGCAAAGAGATGGGGAAACGGCATGGTGTCCCGAGCCTAGCGCCAACCCCGTGCCCGATCAATCGAGCGAACGCTCCTCATAGGCCACGAACCACTCGATCATCTCGGTCCACATGGCCTCGACCAGGGCCGGATCCACCCGGTGCGCCCGGGCCAGGACCCGGATGTGGTCGATCACCTGGATGATGCGTTGCGGGTCGCGTGCCGGCAGCCCGTCGCGGCGCTTGACCACGATGGCCTTCTCCACCCAGCGCTGGCGCTCCGCCAGGAGTTTCAGCAGGGATTCGTCGATCCGGTCGATTTCCTTCCGGATGTCGCTCATGGTCAGGTGCGGGGTGTTCGGCATGGCTGCGTCATGCCCAAGCTTTGCGCCACCGGGAATGTGTCGAAGCGACGCGATCACGGTGGCTTGACGGGGCTCGCGCGAGGTTCCGGCTCGACCCGCCACGGCCGCAGCCCCTGCCCGTCCCGGGCGGTGGTCACCACTGGACCGGACGATGCCAGGAATACCGCATGCGCGCCCTTGCGCCACAGATCGAAGCGGTCGATGCGCAGCGGCACCGACCGGCATCGGCCGCGCAGTGGGAAGCTGGCGATCACGATGTCGAAACCGGCGCAGTCGACCGGCCCAAGGCCGTCACCGGTCAGGTAGGCCACGCGGCGGCCCTTGGCGGCTGCGGTACACCGGCCAGCAAGACAGGTCCAGCCCGACCGTCTCGCCGCCGTCGCCGGAAGCGCGCCATCGCCATCCGTCATCAGCCATTTCTCGACGCTGAAGCGGCCCTTGCGCGGCAGCGCCGGCACCAGCAGCCCGTCGCCGTTGCGCAGCGCCACGTTGGCACCGCTGCGCTCGACCAGGATATCGGGCGCCTGGCGGCCCGGCAGGGTCAAGACGAGGCCGCAGAGCGCGACGACGAGACCCGACATGCGCGGCAGTCGCCCGGCCAGCAGGCAGACGCCACTGCATCCTGCGGCCAGCAGCAGGACGGCAGACTTGGACGGCTGCGGGACCATCATCCGCGCGCCGGGCAGTTCGGCCACGAAGTCGGATATGGCGAGAACCAGTTTGAGACCCTGCCCCATCACCAGAAGCGGGATCGCCTCCAGACCCAGCGGCATCAGCACGGTGGCCAGAAGGGCCATGGGCATGACGAGAATGCCGATCACCGGAAACGCCAATCCATTGGCCAGCAGGCTGTAGGGCGCGAGCCGGCCGAAGTGGTAGGCCGCCGGGATCGAGGACATGCCGCCGGCGATCGCGGTTGTGGCGAGAGCCAGCATCGTTGCCCGCAGCATCGACCTGATCGCGCGCAAGGCCCAGTGTCGGGCCGGCGCTGCTTCATCCGGTTGCCGGCCCGTCCAGGCATTGTGGAAGGCGACCAGACCCAGCACGGCCATGAAGGACATCTGGAACCCCGCATCGACCGCCGCCTCGGGCTGGAGCAGCAACACGACGATTGCCGCCAGCGCCAGGTTGCGCAACGAGAGCGCCGGCCGGTCCACCAGCATGGCGAAGAAGACCACCGCGATCATCAGGAACGATCGCGTCGTGGCGACGCCCGAGTCGGCCAGAAGCAGGTAGAAGGCCGCCACCAGCAGGGCACCCGCGGCTGACCATTTGCGGATGGGGCATGTCAGCGCAAGCCGCGGCCAGAGCGCCAGGCCGGCACGCAGCACCCAGAACACGCTCCCCGCCACCATCCACATGTGCAGGCCCGAGATCGAGAGGACGTGGAACAGGCCGGAGGTCTGCAGGCTGAGATTGGTCTCGCGCGGAATCTCGGCCCGCTCGCCCGTGATCAGGGCCTCGGCCACTGATTCCGCGGTGCCATCGAGATGATCGCCAATGCGCTGCGCGATGGCCTCGCGCAGCGACGCAAGCAGTCGCGCCAGAACATTGTCCAAGCCGGACTCATGGTCGAGCACCTGGACCGGTCCGATGATGCGACCCGTTCCCCCGATGCCCTCGAACCAGAGCCGCCGCCCCTGGTCGTAGCCGCCCGGTTCCACGGGTGCCGGTATGGGCGCAAGCCGCGTCCTGGCCGAGATCCTGTCACCGGCCTCCACATGCGTGTCGCGCAGCAGCGCCGTGAGCTTCAGCCGCACCGGCACGCGATCGTCCGTCAGACCTTGGATTGTCTCCGGTCGAAGGATCAGCGTCATCCGCTGGCCGCGCGCGTGATCCACGCTGTCGACGGTCCCGACGATCGTCACCTCGCCGGTCACCGCGCGGATCAAGGGCGTGGCCACCGAGTCGGAGCGGAATTTCGCAAGCGCAAAGCCCGCGATCAGCAGGGCGAGGAGCACGGCCGGCGCCGGGCGCAGCACCGCCAGCGGCAGGACGACTGCAACCAGTATGCCGGTCGCGATCGCATCTGGCTCATGCATCAGGGCAAAGTAGGTCCAGATCCCCACCGCCAGCGTGGCCGGGCACCAGAGGAACAGCCGCCCGTCCTGCAGGTCCACCGCCTGGGCCAACGCCCGCCCGATGGTCGCCGCGACTCCAGGCAGCCTCGTCGTCACCACTTCCGACGCCGACACGAGCCACCC
>JAXMCU010000009.1:0-146313 GCA_046349195.1 Hyphomicrobiales bacterium | reverse complement strand
ATGGCGAAGAAGTTCTTGAAGGCCGCGCAGACCTCGACGCCGATCAGGTCGCCGGACGGACGCGGATGATAATAGTCGGTCTCCAGCATGGCGCAGAGCGCCTGCGCGAACTGGGGATCGCGCGAGGTGATCACCGTTCCGGTGTGGCGCCGGACGGCCAGCTCGCCGGCGATGCAGGGCCCGCCGATGGCGGCGACCGTGAGATCGAAGCCGCGGCGGCGCTTCACCGCCCGTGCGACATGGTCGGGAAGGGCCGTGAGGCTCTGCGCTTCGGGGTGCATGCCCTTGGTGATCATCACAACCGGCACGGGCCGGACGAGCGCCTCGCACAGCCGGTCGATGGCCCAGTCGACGCCGGCCGAGCTCACGCCCAGCACGATCAGGTCGGTGTCCTCTCCGAGGGCCGCGGCGAAGGCCTCGTGCTGGGAGGCCGCGACGCCTGCCGGCAGTGTCACGCTGAGCTTCGGGTGACGCCCCGAGGCCGCGACGCTGTCGATGATCTCGCGGTCGAGATGCGTGCCCACCAGCCGCACCGCGTGGCCGCGGTCGCGCGCCGGCAGGCACATGGCCGATCCCATGACGCCTGCGCCGAGGATGGTGATCACGCTCACGCCAGCGCCTTTCCGCTCTCCGCGTCGAAGAGGTGGATCTTGTCGAGCTTCGGCGCCAGGCGGATGGCCTCGTCGCGTGCCAGCTGCAGGCGTTCGTCGGTGATGGCGCAGACTTCCTCGCCGCCCAGATCGGCGTAGATGTGGATCTCGGGGCCGGTCGGCTCGATCACGACAACCTTGGCGGCAACGCCGGTCTTGGCGGGCTTCAGATGTTCCGGGCGGATGCCGTAGACGACCTTCTGTCCGGCCCTCGCCTTGTGCCTGGCCGGCAGCGGCAGCACCGTGCCGTCGGCCAGCGTGACGCCATCCTTCGCCACCTCGCCCTTCAGCAGATTCATCGACGGCGAGCCGATGAAGGCGGCCACGAAGAGATTCGCGGGATGGTCGTAGACGTCGAGCGGGGTTCCCTCCTGCTCGATCACGCCGTCGCGCAGGATGACGATCTTGTCGGCCATGGTCATGGCCTCGATCTGGTCATGCGTGACATAGACCGTCGTGGTCTTGAGTCGGCCGTGCAGCTCCTTGATCTCGGTGCGCATCTGCACGCGCAGCTTGGCATCGAGATTGGACAGCGGTTCGTCGAAGAGGAAGACGGCGGGATCGCGCACGATGGCGCGGCCCATGGCGACGCGCTGGCGCTGGCCGCCGGAGAGTTCGCGCGGATAGCGGTCGAGATAGGGCTCGAGGTTGAGGATCTTCGCGGCCCAGGCCACCTTCTCGTCGATCTCGGCCTGCGGACGCTTGGCCAGCTTGAGCGAGAAGCTCATGTTGTCGCGCACCTTCATGTGCGCGTAGAGCGCATAGTTCTGGAACACCATGGCGATGTCGCGATCCTTCGGATGCACGTCGTTGACGCGCCGCCCGCCGATCTCGATGTTGCCGCCGGTGATGCTCTCCAGCCCGGCGATCATGCGCAGCAGGGTCGACTTGCCGCACCCCGACGGTCCCAGCAGCACCACGAAGCTGCCGTCCTCGATATCGAGATCGATGCCGTGCACGACCTCGACGTCGCCGTACTTCTTGAAGACCTTCTTGACGTTTACCGATGCCATGCCAGCCCCTGAATCATTGTTCGTCGCGGTCGAGGAAGTCGTCGAGCAGCCCGGCGTCGTCCGCCAGATCGAGGAAGGACCAGCGGTTGCGCACGTCGCGGGCGTGTTTCATCGCATCGCGCCACACCTTGCGCGACAGGCCAAGCTCCGTCGCCGTGGTGGGTCCGCCTGCCGCCGCCAACGTGGCCTTCATCTTCGCCGGATCCATCAGCATGGGTCGGAGTTCCTCGCGCAGCTGCGGCCACAGTGCCTTGAGCTTGCGGTTGAAGGCCTCGGCACCGGCGCGGTCGAAGGATTTCTTCTTGGCCTCTGCATGGCACATGCGGCCGATCTCCGGGCCATAGCGGGCGATGAACTCGGATTCGACGATGTGCGTGGCCGTGATCAGCGGCGGCTGGTCGAGCGCGAGCAGCTCGTGATGCAGGCGGGCGATGGCCAGCGAGGCAACACCCACCTGCTGGCCATGGGTGGTGCCGGGATGATCGGCGCCGGCGAACATGTCGATCCAGTGCGACACCTGGTGCTCGCCCATCGATCCGTGGTGCGAGACGCCGGTGAAGCAGACGCCCAGCCCGCACAGCGTCAGCACGCGGTGCAGGTGGCCATTGGCGGCGATATCGTGCGTCTTGAGTCCGGCCGCGGTCCTGATCATGTCCGGCTCGTCGCCGGCGATGAGTTCGTAGGGCACCTGCGAGTAGAAGGTGTCGAAGAGCCGGTGCGAGGCCCACCATTCGACCTGTGCGGTCGGCCGGCAGAGCGAGTCGCCAAGGCCGGCGGCGGAAAGCCAGTGCGGGGCCGCCGCCGAAACCTTGAGATCGAGGAAGATGCCGCGCGGCGCATGGGCGGGAAGCGAGGTCTTGTAGCCGTTCGCCAGCGTGACCGAGGCAGTCGAGGCGGCATAGCCGTTCATCGAGGCCGCGGTGCCGAAGGTCGCGTACTTCCGCCCGTCCTTGAATGTCGCATACTTGCAGGTGTCCGACAGCGCGCCCGACCCCACCGCCACGATGGCGTCGGCATGCCGGGTCTTCTCCTGCACCAGCGCGATGGTGGGTTCGTCGCATTCCAGCGTCGCGGGCAGCACGATTTCCTCGACGCTGCCGAGCCCTTTCAGGTGCTTGGCGACGCGCCGCCCCATGGCCTCGACGGTGTTGGTGTCGCTGACCACGGCCAGGCGCTTGCCCAGCTTCAGCGGCGCCAGCATGTCGGCTTCGCCGCCGTCCAGATCCTCGGCGATGAGGATGGTCTCGAAGGGCACGCTGGCGGCCTTGCCGGTGGAAGGATCCTTCCACTTGCCGGCCACGACATCGCTGATCAGGGCATTCCAGTCGGTCATTGACGGTCCTTCGCCGCGAAGGCATCGAGCCTCGCGTTCCAGTCGCGGATGGTGGGATAGAGGTCGGTGTAGATGGCCAGCAGCTCGCCGTAGCGGCGCTGCGCCCGGGCATTGGGCCTGAAGGTCCTGACCGGCTTGCCGGCCATGGCGGCCGCGGCCTTCCGCACGCTGCCGAACCAGCCGGCGCCGGCCGCCGCGGCCATGGCCGCGCCCAGCGACGAGGCCTCGACCGTGGCGAGCCGCTTCACCGCGCGCCCAGATGCGTCGGCCAGGATCTGGCAGAGGAGATCCGACTTTGCCCCGCCGCCGATCGCCACGTAGTGATCCACGGGCTGGCTCGCGGCCGCGGCGAGATTGGTCATCATGGCCTGTTCCAGCGCGATGCCCTCCAGCACGGCGCGATAGACGTCGCCGCGGCGGTGCGACGCCGAAAGCCCGGCGATCACCCCGCGCGTGGTCGAATCCCAGAAGGGCGTCATCGAGCCCGACCAGTGCGGCATGACCACGATGCCGTTGGCGCCGACGGGTGCCGCCGCGGCCTCCGCCTCCAGCGCCTCGAACAGGGCCGGCGTTCCCTTGCTGTTGAACAGCGTCTCGACCGTCCAGTTGATGAGGAAGGTGCCGGTGCGCAGGCAGGTCTCGTAGATGTAGCCGTCCTCGGCGACGGTCGTCAGTGTACGGAAGGCCTGGGCGTGGGCATAGGTCACGCCAGCACTCCCCGAGACGCAGGCAGTGCCGATGTTCACATAGGCCCGGCCCGGGACGAAGATGTTGGTGCCGGTGCCGGCGCATTGCCCGTCGCCGCCGCCGGCGATCACCGGCGTGCCCGGCTTCAGGCCCGTCGCCTTCGCCGCGACGGCCGTCACCTCGCCCATGACCTGGCCGGGGCGGAAGAGCTTCGGCAATTGTGCGCGGGTCAGCCCCACGGCGGCGATCAGCTCGTCGGACCAGTCATGGCGGGCCATGTCGATCAGGCCCATGGGATCGGCCGATGCGGTCGAGGTGTGCCACTGGCCGGTGAGGAAATGGGTGAGCACGCCGTGAACCTCCGCCGTCTTGGCGGTCTTCTTCCACAGCCCGGGCATGTGCTTGGCGAACCAGGCACAGCGCGCGATGCAGGGGGTCACGTCGCTGGGCTTTCCGGAAATGGCACGAATGCGGTCGGCACCCAGCCGCTGCGCCAGCTCGCGGGCCTCGGCGGGGGCACGCTCGTCGAGCCACAGCGTGCCCGGACGCAGCGGCCGGTCCGACGTGTCGAACTGCGCGAAGCTCTCGCGCTGGTTGGAAATGGCGAGCGCGGCCACGCGCGACATGTCGATCCGGCGCGACAGCTGTCGCAGCGACCGGGCCAGGGCCCCGGTCCAGTCGGAGGCCTCCTGCTCGAACCAGCCGGGCCGGGGATTGGAGAGCGGAACGGCGGCGCGGCCCTCGGCCACGGCACGGCCCTTCCGGTCCCAGGCGATGGCCTTGGTCGCGGTGGTCGAGGAGTCGATGCCGATGACGAGATCGTGGCGCATGTGAATCCGGCCGTGAGATGGAGACGGGGGCGGCCCGGAGGGCCGCCCCCGCCCGTGCGTGTCCTAGAGGCCGGCCTCGGTGACGGCCGCATCGATCGCGGCCGCGACCGTGTCCATGCAGGCCTTGGCGTCGCCGTTGAAATCCTGGCCGGTGAGCAGCTTGCCCAGGTTGACCGGGATTTCGTTGTTGGAGAACCCGGCCCAGAGCGGCATGTCGGGTTCCGAGGCCATGTTGTTGTCGATGATCCACTTCACCATTTCGAGATGGCGGGTGGTGCCCGGTCCGACGACGGCCTTTTCCTTCACGCGCGGGTCGTTGAAGGACGAGATGCGCATGGGCGCGAAGCCGCCGAGCAGCGTGCAGCGCGTCATGATGTCCTTCGAGCAGGCCCACTGCATGAACAGCCAGGCGGCGTCGATGTTCTTCGAGTACTTCGACAGTCCGAGGATCGAACCGCCCTGGTGGGCATAGTTCGGGATTTCGCCGAAGCCCACTTCCGACAGCGGCCGCAGCGGCTTGCCGACCAGCGGCTTGGCCGGCATCCACAGGCCCTTGACCTTGGAGTCGTCGGCGTCGAGGCCCGGGAAGAACTCGTCCCACGACTGGACGAGGGCGCACTGGCCCGCGGCCATCATCTGGAACTGGCCGTCCCATGTCGAGTTCAGCGACTCGGGCGGCGCGTTCTTGATCCACTCCTGGTAGAGCTTCAGACCGGCGACGCCGGCCTCGTCGTTGCCCTTGAACTTCTTGTCGGCGCCGAAGATCGATCCACCCTCGTTCCACACCATCTGGGTCCAGTCGCAGTTCAGCGAATAGTGGCCCGACTTGGCCTGGAGGCCGGTGCCGAACATGCCATTGGCCTTCTCGGCCTCGGTGATCTTCTGGATCGCCGCCGTGAATTCCGCCGGCGAGGTGGGCACCGCGATGCCGTGCTTTTCGAGGATGTCCTTGCGGTACATCAGCATGAAGATCGGAATGTCGAAGGGAATGCCGACCCACTTGCCCTCGTACTCCGCGAGACCCGAGACCAGCGGCTTGGCAAAGTCATCGAAGTCGAAGCCCGGCATGGCGAGGTCGGGCTTGTCCTTGTAATAGGCGACCGGGTCGATCGTGTCCTGCGCGAAGGTCGCAACCCACGACTGGTCGAGATAGTAGAGGTCGTAGGTGCCAAGCTGGCCCTGCACGTCCTGCGTGGCCTTGGCCAGCACCTGCTCCAGCGGAACGATCTCGATTTCCACCTCGATGCCGGTGGGCTCGGTGAACTCGTTCTTCAGCTTGTCGAGCACCACCGTCGGCGGCGTCGCCTCCGAGGTGTAGCGGATCTTCGTTCCCTTGAAGGGAGCGCCGACGTTCTTCAGCCATTCGGTGACGGAGGCATCCTGGGCCAGTGCTTCCGTGCCGATCAGGCCGAGGTTTCCGCGATAGGCGCGGGTATTGCCGAGCAGACCGGCAGCGAAGGCGGAGAAGCCCACGCCGGCAAGGCCCATCTTCTTCATGAATTCGCGCTTGGAGATGCGGCGTTCGGCATAGGCGCGGGCCGTGTCCGCGATGAAGGTCTTCTTGTCGTAGTCTTTAAAGCTCATTGTAATCCTCCCATGGGTTCGAGCTCAGGTTCTCGCGCAACGGACTCACTCCTTCAGGGAGCCAAGAGTGAGTCCGCGCACCAGATGGCGTTGGACGAGCAGGATGAAGATGAAGCTCGGCACCACGGCCGCCGTTCCCAGCGCCGCGATGAAGCCCCACTCGTTGCCCGTCGAAGTGACGAAGGTCTGGATCTTGACCGGAACCGTGCGGATGTCCGTGGTGAGGAACAGCGACAGCAGGAACTCGGTCCAGGAAAAGATGAAGCAGAGAACGGCGGTGGCGGCCACCCCGCCCCTGACCATGGGCAGCACCACCTTGCGGAAGGTCTGCAGGCGGGTGGCGCCGTCGATCATCGCCGCCTCGTCCACGTCCTTCGGCACGTCGTCGAAGAAGGATTTCATCAGCAGCACCGCGATGGGCAGGTTGACCAGCGAGTAGATCAGCATGAGGCCGAGGTAGCCCATGTAGAGATTGTCGGTGTCGCGCAGGCCGGCGGTCTTGTAGATTGTCACCAGTGGAATGAGAATGGCGATGGGCGGCATGAAGCGCTGGCCAAGCACCCAGTTGAGGAAGCCGCCGCGGCCGCGGAAGGCCATGCGCGACAGGGCATAGGCGGCCAGCACCGCGATCACCGTGGTGATGGCGGTGGCGCCCACCGAGACCACCAGCGAGTCGATGATCGACCGCCGCGAGTCATAGGCCTCCGCACCGGCGACTCCCATGCCGATGCCCTGGTCGATGGCCAATTGCGAGCGCGACATGCCGAGCATGGTCACGCCGTAGTTGATGAGCGTCGGGACGAAGTCGAAGAAGACCACGCGGTCCTTGTCGAAGACGGCCGAGATCGGCTTGATCGAGGTGAGCGCCCACCACAGGATCGGGAACATGAAGATGCCGGTCACCAGCACCGCGGCGATGTCGCGCAGGATCTGCCAGGGGCGCGAGAGTTCCATCAGAGCCTCACCTTGAAGACGCGCATGAACAGCGAGGAAAGCACGATGACGAGGATGAGCGTGAGCAGCGCCACCGTCGAGGCATAGGGGAAGTCGGCGTTGCCGAAGTAGATGCGTCCAGCATAGGACGTCAGTGTCTCGGTCGCCGTGCCGGGACCTGAATCGGTCATTACCTTGACGTAGTCGAAGGCGCGCAGCAGGTCGATGCCGCGGATCAGCACCGCGATGGCGATGACCTTGGACATCATCGGCAGGGTCAGCTTGAAGAAGGCCTGGATGGCGCTGGCGCCGTCGATGGCCGCGGCCTCGAAGGGTTCCTTGGGCAGCGAGCGCAGGCCCGCCAGCATGATGAGCACCATGAAGGGCGTCCACTGCCAGATCTCGGCGACGAGGACGCCGGCCATGGCGGTGGAGGCATTGCCCAGGATCGAGAAGCCCGGCGGCAAGAGCCCCAGCTGGATGATGCCGCGGCTCAGCACGCCGAAGGATCCGTTGAGCATGAGCAGGAACATCATGGCGGTGACGGCGGGCGGGATCACGAGCGGCAGCGTCATCATGGCGCGCAGCACGCCATAGCCCTTGCGGTCGGAGTCGAGCAGCAGCGCGATCAGCATGCCGAGAACCAGCTGGAAGACCAGCGCCACGCCAGTATAGAGCAGCGTGTTGAACAATGCGTTCCACACCCGCTCGTCGAAGAAGACCTTGGTCCAGTTGTAGGTCGGATCGAAGATCATCTTCCTCGTCGCGGCATTGCGCCGGTAGAGCGAGGTCTCGATCGCCTTGTAGAGCGGGAAGATGCCGAACACGACCATCAGCGCGCCCGCCGGCAGGAGCCAGGGCAGCGGGTGCTCCGAGGTCATCCAGCGCGGCAGCCAGGCGTGCCGTGGCGTGGTCAGATCCGTGGCCATGTCAGCGTGCGACTCCCACCCTCGGCCCGTTTGCGGGCCGTAACTTTTGTTATTTTAAAATATCAAATGTGCAGAAAGCCTAGTTCGGCCGTGAACCGCCGTCAACATACAAGGCGGTAAGCCACATCGAATTGTGCAACGCAAACAGCATGTTGCGTCGCAAAATCAGGAATCGCGGGAGGTTAGAGCGTGTGCAGCCGGGCGTCGGCCTGGTCGAGGCGCTTGCGGATCTGCGTCACGATGAAGGAATCCTCGGGCACGCAGTTCTCGTAGGTCAGGTATTCGCCGGCCTTCACCGGCTTGATGACCTTGGCCCCCTCGGCCAGTCCCAGCGGAACGGCATTGGCGCTGCGCGCCTGGGCATGGGTCATGGCCCAGGCCCGGTACTCGGTCTCGCCGATCTTGCCCAGGGTCTCGCCGGCCTTCAGGTCGCGCTTGGCCACGGTGATGGCCTCGGCCACCGGCCGCTCCAGCGGCACCATGTCGGCCCGCCGGTGCAGGACCGCCCGGGCCGCCGACAGCGGTACTTCGAGGCTGGTCAGGTGGTAGGGGCGGAACAGCGTGAAGTAGGGACCCTTGCCGACCTTGAGATCGATCAGCCGCTCCAGCACCCGCGGATGGTCGGTGCCGACGATGCAGAAGACGCCGGGGGCCACGCCCTTGCCGATGGAATAGTCGACGCATCCCGCCCTTGACAACACCCCGCCATCCGACTTCGGCACCAGCACCGAGGCCAGCTCGTCGCGCGTGGCCGCCGGACCGTGCATGCCGGGCACGTCCGGAACCAGGCCCGTGCAATTGGCGATCGCCACCATCTCGATCATGGTCTTGGACCCGTCGACGAACTCGACCAGCATGCGCGCGTTCATGTTGCGCGCCTTGGCCTCGGCCTCGTATTCCGCCGGCACCGCGTCGAACTTCAGCGGATTGTTCTTGCCCTTGCCGGCGCAGATGATGTCGAGTCCGATCGACTGCGCGAAGCCGATGATCTCGAGCGTCGCCGCCGGCTCGTCGCCCGCCGCACCCGTATAGATCACGCCGGCGCGCCGGGCCTCCTCATGCAGGTGACGGCCGATGGTGATGTCGGCCTCCACGTTGAGCATGACCACGTGCTTGCCATTGGCGATGGCATCGAGTGCGAAACGGGTTCCGATGTTGGGGTTTCCGGTGGCGTCGATCACCACGTCGATGCGTCCGGCCCGGGCCAGCGCCTCGAGGTCCGAGGTGATGGCAAGCTGGCCCCGGTCGATGGCGGAATCGATGGCCGGCGCGGTGTCGGCATGGACCAGCGTGTCCTCGGCGAATCCCGCCAGCATCGCCGCCGCCTTGGCCTGCGGCGGCCGCATCTCGGCCACGGCGCCAAGCCTGAGGCCCGGCATGCGATTGAGCTGGACCACGATGTCCGTCCCCATCTGGCCGCAGCCGGCCAATCCGATGGTGACGGGCTTGCCCGCTTCGGCGCGGGCCTTCAGTTCGGCAACGAGGGGCGAGACACCGGTGATCATCACTTCGCTTTCTTGACCTTCTTCTTGTGCTTCTTCGGCGCGTCCTTGCGCTGCGGGGCGAAAACCGCATGCGCCTCGTCCTTGCCGAGCTCGTCCGACTGTTTACCATAGGTTTTGAAGCGGGCCAGCACTGTCGTCATCTGCGCGTCGTTCAGGATCACGGGCGTGCCGGCCTGCAGCGCCGCCCAGTATTGATGGGAGATGGTCTCCACCTCACCGGCCCGCCACAGGGCCTTTTCCAGGTTCGGGCCGAAGGCGATCTGGCCGTGGTTGCCGAGCAGGCAGGCCGAGCGGTCCTCCAGCGCCTTCAGCATGGCGTCGGAGAGGTCCTGTGTGCCGAACTCGGCATAGTCCGAGCAGCGGATGGTGGTGCCGCCGCCGATGCCGATCATGTAGTGGAAGGCGGGGATGTCCCTGCGCAGGCAGGCCAATGCCGTGGCATAGATCGAATGGGTATGGACCACCGCGCCCGCTTCCTTGCGGTGCTTGAAGATGTCCATGTGCATGCGCCACTCGGTCGAGGGCAGGAACTCGCCGACATAGCGGCCCTCGAGATCCATCTCCACGATGTGATGCGGCTTCATCTTGTGATAGGGAACGCCCGACGCGGTGATCAGGAAGCCGCCATCGATCCGTGCACTGACGTTTCCGGAGGTGCCCTGGTTGATGCCCTCCTCGTTCATCTTCAGGCAGGTTTCGATGATCTCTTCGCGCAGCGCGAGGTGCTTCAGCTTGGCCATGGGGACTCCGGACGGATAGGCGGGGTTTCGTGTTCGGTGGTCCTATAGTCACACTCCGCCGTCATAGACAAGCTGCCCATGGCGATTGACGCCCATGCGGCGAATGCGCAGACTGGCGCAAAACGGGATTGAATCATGAGTTTCGAGCGCCCGCGGGGCATCGCCGTCGCCGACGTGGGATACACCAACACCAAGATCGTGCTCTTCTCGCCCGACCTTGAGCCGGTGGCGGAGCGCAAGATCGCCAGCCGCCACCTGCCCGGACCGCCCTATCCGGCGATCGACCCGGAACCCATGGTCGAACTCTGCCGCACCGCCCTGCCCGAGCTCGACCGCATCCTGCCGGTCGACGCGGTCGTGCCCTGCGCCCATGGCGCGGCACTGGCCTGCCTCGCGGCCGACGGCAGTCTCGCCATGCCGGTGATGGACTATGTGTCCGAGCCGCCTGCCGACATCGTCGCCGACTACCGCCGCATTGCCCCTGGCTTCGACGAGACCTTCTGCACGCTGCTGCCCATGGCCCTGACCCACGGCCTGCAGCTCTACTGGCAGCAGCGCGGCTGGCCGCAGGACTTCGCCCGCATCCGCACCGTCATACCCTGGATCCAGTATGTGGGCTTCCGGCTCAGCGGCGCGGCGGTGACCGAACTGTCGAGCATGTCCTGCCAGACCCACCTCATGGACACGCGCAGCCAGGGCCTCTCCTCGCTGGTGCGCCGCCAGGGCTGGGAAGGCCTGTTTCCGCCCATGGCCAGGGCCTGGGACCCGATCGGCGCGCTCAGGCCCGCGTTCCGCGGCCCGGACTTCCGCGGCCGCGGCGCGGTGCTGGGCGGCCTGCATGATTCCACCGCGAACTACATGCGCTATGTCTGTGCCGGACTGGACCGCTTCAGCCTGGTCTCGACCGGCACCTGGAGCATCAGCTTCGACACCTCGACCCCGCTCGATCTTCTGGTGGAGGAGCGCGACACCAACACCAACACCGACCCGCTGGGCCGCACCGTGGCCTGCAGCCGCTTCTTCGGCGGCAAGGAATTCGAGCAGGTGGCGGGCGACGCACCGGCCGAGGCCGCGTCGCGCGACTCCGTGTCGCGGCTCATCGCCGATGGCGTGATGGCGCTGCCCTCCTTCACCGACTCGGGCGGCCCGGTGCCGCGTTCGGGAGGCAGGGGCCGCATCCTCGGACCGCTGCCCGCCTCGCGCGAGGCGCGCTCCTCGCTCGCGGCCCTCTACTGCGCGCAGATGGTGTCGGAACAGCTCGATGCCATCTCCTCGCGCCACGACATCATCGTCGACGGCCCCTTCGCGCAGAACCAGGTGCTGATGGCCTGCCTCGCCGCCCTGCGGCCCAAGCAGCGGCTGCGCGCCTCGGCGCTCCGTGACGGCACCACGGTGGGCGCGGCGAGCATGGCCCTCATCGACGATGGCCGGCTTCCGTCCATCGGCCTGACGCTGACCGAACAGGCGCCGGCCGCGATCTCGGGCCTCGCCGCCTACCACCAGCGCTGGAAGGAGTTGGCCTATGCGCATCTCGCCTAGCATCGTCGCGCTGCTGCTCATTGCAGCGCCGGCCCAGGCCTTCGACTGCGCCAAGGCCACGACCGAGGTCGAGCGGGCGATCTGCGCCGATCCTGATCTCGCAGCGCTCGACGCGCGCATGGCCGCCGCCAATGACGCGGTCAAGGCGCTGTCCTCACCCGACCAGCGCATCATGCTGGAGAAGGCCCAGCTGCGCTGGATCGCGCGGCGCGGCAAGACCTGTCCCGAAGCGGAGGAGGGCCTGCCCGCCTGCATCGCCAACATGACCCGCGACCGGCTGGCCCTGCTCGAGGCGAAACCGGACAGCGGAACGCCGCCCGCCCTCCGCATCATTCCGGTCTTCATCGTGCAGGACGGCACGCCGGCGCAGTACGACCTCGACATCACCATGCTGCGCATGCTCGAAGCGAAGACGCCAGGCGACCACCGCTTCAATGCCATCGCCGACGAGATGGCGGCCATGGCCCGGCTTGGCCCGCATGGCGAGGACACGCAGGGGCGCGTCTACGAGTCGATCGACAGCGAGGCCTTCCGCCTGGCCTCGCCGAAGCTCTACTCCGTCGAGCAGAGCTACTGGTCCTTCACCGGCGGCGCACATGGCTATGGCGGCACCAACAGCTACAACTTCGATCCGGTGACCGGCCGCGACTACGAATTCGGCGACTTCTTCTCGGAAGCAGCGGCAACGGCCCTCATGGCCAGCTGCAAATCGCAGATCGTGGCCGAGAAGACGGCGCGGCTCGGGGCAGGCTACGATGCCGCCAAGGACACGCTGCTGCAGGACGACATCATCGCCGAACATGTGGCAACGCTCGGCGCCTGGAGCTTCTCCATGCAGGCGGCCACCATCGGCTTCGACGCCGAGGTCATCGGCTCTCATGCCGAGGGCGGATACGACTGCCGCTTTCCCATGGCCGATCTGAAGGCCCTGGCGCTGCCCGCCGCGCCGCTGCCCTGATCGCCGCCATCGTTAACCGATCGGAAACGCAAGAGGCGCAGCATGGTCTCACCCAAGGAGGCATGCCATGCGCCCCGACATACCGACCGACCTGGCCGCGCCGGCCTTCGTGCTCAACTGCCCCGGCTATCGCAGCGCCCGCCAGGGCGGCAGCCTGACCTTCATGATCGGCGAGGAGGTCCGGGCCGAGATCAGCCATGCCGACCTGCTCGAGAGCTGGCAGGAGGCGGCAAGCCTGTCGCCGGACGAGATCGGCAGGATGTCGGCGGCGGCAGCCGGCCAGCTCGCCCGCATCCTGGAGAGCGGACTGGAGACCGCCGACCTGACCGAGGCCGTGACCGATGCGGCCGTGGTCCTGCTGCTGGCCCTGAAGCACCAGGGCATCGCCAGCCCGAAGCGGATTCCTCCCTGCACCGTGATGTGGCACGGGCCCGAGCAGGGCGGCCGTGTTCTTCTGGGGGCATGAGCGACACGCCGGCCGACCGCGAACCGCCCGTTTCCGCCCCCGACTATGGCCGGGCCCTGCGCGGCATCGGCGTCAACCTGCTGGTCAGCGACGTGCCGCGCGCGGTGCGTTTCGCCACGCGCGTGCTGGGCGCCACGAGCGTCTACGACAACGACAGCTTCGCTGCGCTCCGCCTGAACGGCGGCGAATTCATGTTCCATGCCGACCATACCTATCGCGGCAATCCGCTGCTGGGCGTGGTCCAGGGCGTGCAGGGGCGCGGCGCCGGCGTGGAACTCCGGATCTATGGCTGCGATCCCGATGTGGCCGAGGCGGAAGCCCGGGCGCTGGGCCATACCGTGCTCGCCGGCAGCCTCGACAAGCCGCATGGCCTGCGTGAATGCATGATCGTGGACGACGAGGGCTATGTCTGGGTGCCGGGCGTGGCAATCCCAGACCCGCAATGAGAAAGGGCCCGCGCATGGCGCGGGCCCCTGTCCTGGATTGTCCGGCGCGGATCAGATGGCGGCGCGCATGGCCTTGAGGTGTTCGACGGTCTCGGCTGCCTTGCGCTTTGCCTCTCCCTCCCTGGCATCGGCCAGGTCTTCCTCGGCGTTCCGGATCTGCTGGTTGAGCTGATCGGCGCTGAGCTCCGCCATCGGAATGGCCACCTCGGCCAGGAGCGTCAGCCCCTGCGGATTGACCTCGACCATGCCGCCGCGCACGAAGATGCGCTCATTGGCGCCGCCGTCCTTGTAGACCGTGACCACGCCTGGCTTCAGCGTCGAGAGGATCGGCGCATGTCCCGGAAAGATGCCCATCTCGCCCTCGGTGCCCGGGATGGTGACCGAGGCCACCGTGCCCGAGTACAGAAGCCGCGCCGGGCTCACGAGTTCGAAATGAAGGCCCGCCATGTCGGTTACGCCGCCTCGGCCGCCAGGCGCTGGGCCTTGGCGATGGCTTCGTCGATGGTGCCGACCATGTAGAAGGCCGGCTCCGGCAGATGGTCATAGGCGCCTTCGCACAGGCCCTTGAAGCCCTTGATCGTGTCTTCCAGCTTCACCTGCACGCCGGCCGAGCCGGTGAAGACGGCGGCCACGTCGAAGGGCTGCGACAGGAAGCGCTCGATCTTGCGGGCGCGGGCGACCGTGAGCTTGTCCTCTTCGGAGAGCTCGTCCATGCCGAGAATGGCGATGATGTCCTGCAGCGCCTTGTAGCGCTGCAGGATCTGCTGCACCTGGCGCGCCACATTGTAGTGCTCCTCGCCGATGACGCGGGGATCGAGCATGCGCGAGGTGGAGTCGAGCGGATCGACCGCCGGATAGATGCCCTTTTCCGCGATCGAGCGCGACAGCACGGTGGTGGCGTCGAGATGGGCGAAGGACGTGGCCGGCGCCGGGTCGGTCAGGTCGTCGGCCGGCACGTAGATGGCCTGCACCGAGGTGATCGAGCCCTTGGTGGTGGTGGTGATGCGCTCCTGCATCTGGCCCATGTCGGTGGCCAGCGTCGGCTGATAGCCCACGGCCGAGGGAATGCGGCCGAGCAGCGCCGAGACTTCCGAGCCTGCCTGGGTGAAGCGGAAGATGTTGTCGACGAAGAACAGCACGTCCTGGCCCTGGTCGCGGAAATGCTCGGCGACCGTCAGGCCGGTCAGCGCAACGCGGGCACGGGCGCCCGGCGGCTCGTTCATCTGGCCATAGACGAGGGCCGCCTTGGAGCCGGCGACGCCGCCCTCCTTCGGGTTCTTGTTCACGCCCGACTCGATCATCTCGTGATAGAGGTCGTTGCCCTCGCGGGTGCGCTCGCCTACGCCGGCGAAGACCGAGTAGCCGCCGTGCGTCTTGGCGATGTTGTTGATGAGTTCCATGATGAGCACGGTCTTGCCCACGCCGGCGCCGCCGAACAGGCCGATCTTGCCGCCCTTGGCATAGGGCGCCAGCAGGTCGACGACCTTGATGCCCGTGACCAGGATCTCGGCCTGGGTCGACTGCTCGACGAATTCGGGCGCGGGCTGATGAATGGCGCGCACCGCCTTGGTCTTGATCGGGCCGGCCTCGTCGACCGGCTCGCCGATCACGTTCATGATGCGGCCCAGCGTCTCGTCGCCCACCGGAACGGTGATGGGCGCGCCCGTGTTGCTCACCGGCTGGCCGCGCACCAGGCCCTCGGTCGAGTCCATGGCGATGCAGCGCACCGTGTTCTCGCCCAGATGCTGGGCAACCTCGAGCACCAGGCGGTTGCCGCCGTTGTCGGTCTCGAGCGCGTTGAGGATCTCCGGCAGGCCGCCATCGAAGGCGACGTCGACGACGGCGCCCGTCACCTGGGTGATGCGGCCGGTCGCGGTGGAAGCGCTTGCGGGTTTCTTGGCCATGGGTTCGGTCCTTCTCCGGTTCGTCTAGAGCGCTTCGGCGCCCGAAATGATTTCGATGAGTTCTTTGGTGATCTGCGCCTGGCGCTGGCGGTTGTACTTGATCGACAGCCTGTTGATCATGTCGCCGGCATTGCGGGTGGCATTGTCCATGGCGCTCATGCGGGCGCCCTGTTCGGAGGCCGCGTTCTCGAGGAGGCCGCGGAAGATCTGCACCGCGATGTTGCGCGGCAGGAGGTCGGCGAGGATCTCGCCCTCCTCGGGCTCCGCCTCGTAGACGGCGCCGCCGAGATCGGCGGGCTTGCCGCTGGCGACATCCGCCGGGATCAGGCGCAGCGCGGTTGGCTTCTGCGAGATCACCGACTTGAATTCCGAGAAGAACAGCGTGGCCACGTCGAAGTCGAGGGCCTCGAAGCGCTCGAGCACCTTGTGCGCCACCAGCTGCGCCTCGGCGAAGGACATGGCCTTCACGCCGCGGAAATCCACGTGCTCGACGATGTACTTGCCGTAGAGGCGCTTCAGCGCGTCATTGCCCTTCTTGCCGACGGTGAAGATCTTCACCGTCTTGCCCTGGGCCAGCAGCCGGTCGGCATGCTCGCGCGCCAGCTTGGCGATGGAGGAGTTGAAGCCGCCGCAGAGGCCGCGCTCGGCGGTGGCCACGATCAGCAGGTGCGTCTGGTCCGATCCCGTGCCGGCCAGCAGGCGCGGCGCGCCCGACTGGCCCTCCATGGCGGAGGCGAGATTGGCGAGCACCGAGGCCATGCGCTCCGAATAGGGGCGCGCCGCCACGGCCGCCTCCTGGGCGCGGCGCAGCTTGGCCGCGGCCACCATCTGCATGGCCTTGGTGATCTTGCGGGTCGCCTTGACCGAGGCGATGCGGTTGCGGAGGTCCTTGAGGCTCGGCATCGGGGCTCCGGATCAGGCGAAGGACTTGGCGTAGGCGTCGACCGCGGCCTTGAGCTTCGGCATCACCGCGTCAGAGATGGCCTTCTCGGTGCGGATCGACTCGAGGATGTCGGCGTGCTTGTCGCGCATGAAGCGCAGCAGCCCGTCCTCGAAGGCGCGCACCTTGTTCACCGGCAGCGCGTCGAGATAGCCGTTGACGCCGGCATAGATCGACACGACCTGTTCCTCGGTCTTGAGCGGCGAGAACTGCGGCTGCTTGAGGAGCTCGGTGAGGCGGGCGCCGCGGTTGAGCAGCTTCTGGGTCGCGGCGTCGAGGTCGGAGCCGAACTGCGCGAAGGCCGCCATCTCGCGGTACTGCGCCAGCTCGCCCTTGATCTTGCCGGCCACCTGCTTCATCGCCTTGGTCTGGGCGGCGGAGCCGACGCGCGACACCGAGAGGCCGACGTTCACCGCCGGACGGATGCCCTGGTAGAAGAGGTCGGTCTCGAGGAAGATCTGGCCGTCGGTGATCGAGATGACGTTGGTCGGGATGTAGGCGGACACGTCGTTGGCCTGGGTCTCGATGACCGGCAGCGCGGTGAGCGAGCCAGCTCCTTGCGAGTCGTTGAGCTTGGCGGCGCGCTCGAGCAGGCGCGAGTGGAGGTAGAAGACGTCGCCCGGATAGGCCTCGCGGCCCGGCGGGCGGCGCAGCAGCAGCGACATCTGGCGATAGGCCACGGCCTGCTTCGAGAGATCGTCATAGGCGATCAGCGCGTGCATGCCGTTGTCGCGGAAGTATTCGCCCATGGTGCAGCCGGCGAAGGGCGCGAGGTACTGCAGCGGCGCCGGATCGGAAGCGGTGGCGGCGACGACGATGGAATACTCCATCGCGCCATTGTCCTCCAGCGTCTTCACGAACTGGGCCACGGTCGAGCGCTTCTGGCCGCAGGCGACATAGACGCAGTAGAGCTTGTCCTTCTCGGGACCGGCGAGGTGGATGGGCTTCTGGTTCAGGATCGTGTCGAGGATGATGGCGGTCTTGCCGGTCTGGCGGTCGCCGATGATGAGCTCGCGCTGGCCGCGGCCGATGGGGATCAGCGCGTCCACCGCCTTGAGGCCGGTCGACATCGGCTCGTGCACCGACTTGCGCGGGATGATGCCGGGCGCCTTCACGTCGACGCGCTTGAAGGTCTTGGACTTGATCGGGCCCTTGCCGTCGATGGGATTGCCGAGCGGGTCGACGACGCGGCCCAGCAGTTCCTTGCCCACCGGAACTTCCACGATGGCGCCAGTGCGCTTCACCGTGTCGCCTTCCTTGATCTCGCGGTCGTTGCCGAAGATCACGATGCCGACGTTGTCGGTCTCGAGGTTCAGCGCCATGCCCTTCATGCCATTGGCGAACTCGACCATCTCGCCGGCCTGCACGCTGTCGAGGCCATAGACGCGGGCGATGCCGTCGCCCACCGACAGGACCTGGCCGATCTCGGAGACTTCGGCTTCCTTGCCGAAATCCTTGATCTGCTTCTTGAGAATTGCGGAAATTTCAGCGGCGCGAATGTCCATCAGGCGGTCCCCTTCATGGCGATCTTGAGATTCTGGAGTTTGGTCTTGAGCGAGTTGTCCATCATGCGCGAGCCCACCTTCACGATGAGCCCGCCGAGCAGCGACGGATCGACCCGGGTTGAAAGCGTGACGTCGCGCCCGGTGGAGGCCTTGAGCGCGGCCTTGAGATCCTTGATCTGCGTGGCGCTGAGCTTGTCGGCGGAGATGACCTCGGCGCCGACCTCGCCCTTCGCGGTCGCCACCAGCGTGTCGAAGGCGTCGATCATCGCGGTGAGCGCGGGAAGGCGGCGGTTCCGGGCGACGAGCTTGAGGAAGTTGAGGGCGATGCCGCTGATCTTGCCCTTGGCGCAGATCGCCTCGATCGCCGCCACCTGGTCGTCGGCGCTGAAGGCGGGCGAGGTGACGAGGCGCCGGAGGTCGGCGGAGCCTGCGATGGCGGCGCGGAACCCGGCGAGCTGCGCCTGCACCGTGTCCACCGACTTGCCTTCGCTGGCGAGGTCGAACAGGGCGCTGGCATAGCGGCCCGGCACGCCGGAAACTGTCTGATCTGTGTTTGCCACGATCCGTCTTTCGTTCAGCTTCGCGGCATGGGCCGGGAAGGGCCTGCAACCGCTGCATATTCAGGGAAGTGCGCGCGCAAAAGGCCGCACCTGCGGAGCGAAGCCCGCTTCGCCGCGCGCGTTGGCTATCACAGTGGAAAAGGACTCGCAACCGCGATGTGGCGCCGCATGGCGGCCGCGGCGCGCGGCGCGGAAACAGCACAGCCCGCGGGGCCTTTCCCGGCCGCCGCGGGCTGCGTGAAAACGGTGTGTCGGGCCCTAGCGCAGTGCCTTGGCCCGGGCCACGGCCCCAAGCTGGTAGCGCCTCAGTCCCATGTCGGCGAGGTCGGCCTCGGAAAGGGTCTCGACCTCGGCGCGGGCTTGCCGGTAGGCTTTCATCCGGCGGCTCCGCAGCAGCAGCTGGGCCAGTCCGGAGAAGCTGATCATGAGCGGACCGCTTCCCGGGCGATGCGCGGGATGTCGCAGCGGCTGATGCCGAGATCGGCCAGCTCGCGGGCGCTCAGCATCTCGAGCTCGGAAACGGTCTTGGAATAGCGCTTCCAGACTGCGTAGCGGGATTTCAGGACTTCAAACATGGTCATTCCCCTTTGGATTGACGTTCGGTCGGTTGCTGGTTACGTCCACAATCTAGGTGCAACGCAACAGAACAAGCAATGCTTTTTTTGCATATCTAAGTTTATCTGAACTAATCCATATGTTTATAATTCTGTAACACTGTTCAAATCCGATGCTGCGATGCCGCAAAGTCAGTCAGATTGGTCACTTTTGAAGCGGTTTGGGGCCCAAGCCGGGCCCTGCTGCCCGCCATCTGTGCAGGGCCCGGGGCCCAGGCTGGGCCGGAATGTCGCAGCCTCTGCCCGCCATCGGCACCCGCCGGCACATGAAAAAGCGCGCCGGTAGGCACCGGCGCGCCAGATCGATGATCGGCTTCGGGCGAATCGGCCTCAGAAGAGGCCGACGATTCGACCCTTGTCGTCCAGGCCGATGACTTCGGCCGAGGGCACCTTGGGCAGGCCCGGCATGGTCATGATGTCTCCGCAGATCACCACGATGAATTCGGCGCCCGCCGAGAGCCTGACCTCGCGGACCGGCACCACATGGTTGCTCGGCGCGCCCTTGAGGTTGGGATCGGTGGAGAAGGAATACTGCGTCTTGGCCATGCAGATCGGGAACTTGCCGTAGCCCTGGGCCTCGAAGGCCTTGAGCTGGTCGCGCACCGACTTGTCGGCCACGATGTCGTCGGCGCGGTAGATCTCGCGGGCGATGGTCCGGACCTTGTCCCACAGCGAGAGGTTCTCGTCGTAGATCGGCTTGAACTGCGCGGCACCCTTGTCGGCCAGGCCCGCCACATGCGTGGCCAGCGCCTCGATGCCCTTGCCGCCTTCGGCCCAGTGCGTGCACTTGAAGGCCTCGACGCCGTGCTCCTTGCAATAGGCGCGCACCGCCTCGATCTCGGCGTCGGTGTCGGAGATGAAGTGGTTGACCGCCACCGCGATGGGCACGCCGAACTTCTTCACGTTCTCGATGTGGCGGCCGAGGTTGGCGAGGCCCTTCTTCAGCGCCTCGACATTCTCCTTCTTGAGATCGTCCTTGGCCACGCCGCCGTGCATCTTCAGTGCACGGACGGTCGCCACGATGACGGTGGCCGCCGGGTTCAGCCCGGCCTTGCGGCACTTGATGTCGAAGAACTTCTCGGCCCCCAGGTCGGCGCCGAAGCCGGCTTCGGTCACCACGTAGTCGGCGAGTTTCAGCGCCGTCTTGGTGGCCATCACCGAGTTGCAGCCATGCGCGATGTTGGCGAAGGGGCCGCCATGCACGAAGGCCGGATTGTTCTCCAGCGTCTGCACCAGGTTGGGCATCAGCGCGTCCTTGAGCAGCACCGTCATGGCGCCCGGCGCCTTGACGTCCTTGGCCAGCACCTGGCCCTTGTCGCGCTTGGCCGCGATGACGATCTGGCCCATGCGGCGCTCGAGGTCCTCGATCGAGGTCGAGAGGCAGAGGATGGCCATGATCTCGGAAGCCACCGTGATGTCGAAGCCCGCCTCGCGCGGGAAGCCGTTGGCAACGCCGCCCAGCGAGCAGACGATCTCGCGCAGCGCCCGGTCGTTCATGTCCATGACGCGGCGCCAGGCGACGCGGCGCGTGTCGATGCCGAGCTCGTTGCCCCAGTAGATGTGGTTGTCGATCATCGCCGAGAGCAGGTTGTGCGCCGAGGTGATGGCATGGAAGTCGCCGGTGAAGTGGAGGTTTATGTCCTCCATCGGAACGATCTGGGCATAGCCGCCGCCGGCCGCGCCGCCCTTCATGCCGAAGCAGGGGCCGAGCGAAGGCTCGCGCAGCGCGATCATCGCCTTCTTGCCGATCCTGTTGAGGCCGTCGCCCAGGCCCACGGTGGTGGTGGTCTTGCCTTCGCCGGCCGGCGTCGGGTTGATCGCGGTGACCAGGATCAGCTTGCCGTCCTTCTTCGACTTGAGCCCGTCGATGTAGTCGAGCGAGACCTTGGCCTTGGTGTGGCCATAGGGGATGAGATCCTTTTCCGGGATCCCGAGGCCGCGCCCGATCTCCATGATCGGCTTCATCTTGGCTTCGCGGGCGATTTCGATATCGCTCTTCACCGTGGACATCTGTGGCGGCTCCTCATTGGGGTTTGTATTGCGGCGGGGCGTAACATAGTCTCCGGAGGCTGCGCAGCGTTCCAACCGACATGATCACGCCGTTTTCGACGCCCAATCGCAACCAATTTCGACCAATCGCGGCCAATCTTGCGCCGAACGGGATGGAAAAGGCAACATGCATTCCGTAACCCCATCCAGAGACAGGCCTTTCCCATGCGTGCCTTCGACCGTCCCGGCCGTTCAACTGCCTATGCCACAGCCGGCATGGCCGCCACATCCGCGCCACTGGCAACGCTTGCGGCCATCGACTGCCTGAGGACCGGCGGCAACGCCGTCGACGCCGCCGTCACCGCCTCGGCCGTGCTCTGCGTGGTCGAGCCGGCCATGACCGGGATCGGCGGCGACTGCTTCGCCCTGATCGGCACCCCCGACGGCAAGGTCCATGGCCTCAATGCCTCGGGCCGGGCCGCGCTGGCCGCCGACGCCGCCTGGCTCAAGACGGCCGGCCTCCCCCGCATTGCGCGGCGCAGTGTCCATGCCGTGACCGTTCCCGGGGCCATCGACGGCTGGGACGAGCTGCTCAGGGTCCATGGCCGCATGACGCTGGCCGATTGCCTCGCCCCTGCCATCGCCCTGGCCGAGTCCGGCACGCCGGTCACGCCCCGCGTGGCCGCCGACTGGCCCGACGATGCGCCCGAGCTTGCCGCCGATGCCGGCGGGCGCCGGCACTACCTGCTTGAAGGCCGCACACCCGGCGAGGGCCAGTTGATGGCCTATCCGGCCCTCGCCCGGACGCTGCGCCGCATCGCCGCCGAGGGCCGCGATGCCTTCTACCAGGGCGAGATCGCCGCCGACATCGTCGATCACCTGCGGACCATGGGATCGCTGCTGACCCGGGAGGACTTCGCCCGCCATACCTCGACCTGGGTGCAGCCCATCTCAACCGTCTTCGCCGGCCACGAGATTCTTGAGATCCCGCCGAGCGGACAGGGCCTGACCGCCCTCATCGCCCTCAACATCCTGTCGCAGTTCGGCCTCACCCGGTATGACCCCGCCTCGCCCGAGCGCATGCATCTCGAGATCGAGGCGATGAAGCTGGCCTGGGAGCTGCGCAACCGGCACATCGCCGATCCCGACTTCGCCGAGGTGCCGGTCGCCGAGCTGCTCAGCCCCGGTATGGCCGCGAAGCTGGCGGGCCTGATCGACATGACCCGCGCCCTCGACATCCGCACCGTCATGCGGCCGTCCGACACCATCTATCTGAGCGTGGTCGACCGCGACCGCCTGGCCGTCTCCTTCATCAATTCGGTCTACGACGGCTTCGGATCCTGCATCGTGACGCCCGAAACCGGCATCAGCCTGCAGAACCGCGGCGCCTGCTTCGTGACCGACCCCGGCCATCCCAACTGCATCGGACCGGGCAAGCGCCCGCTGCACACCATCATTCCCGCCATGGCGCGCAAGGATGGGCGGATCGACATGAGCTTCGGCGTCATGGGCGGGGACTACCAGCCCATGGGCCACATGTGCGTGGCGGTGAACCGCTACATCTATGGCATGGATCCCCAGGCCGCCATCGACGCGGCGCGCTACTTTCCCAAGGCGGGACAGGTCCTGGTGGAAGGCGGCGTGACCGAGACGGCCCGCGCCGGACTGCGCGCCCGCGGCCATGTCCTGGTGCCGCCGCCGGAACCGCTGGGCGGCGGGCAGGCCATCGTCATCGACCATGCCCGGGGCGTGCTCGTCGGCGGGTCCGACCCTCGCAAGGACGGCCTGGCCCTTGGAATCTGAGCAATCCTGTTAAGAAAAGATTTCCCCTGCTCATCTAAGGTCAATTCCCTAGACCGGGTATTGGTGAGACGGGCGTCGCCCATGACCCGGAGGGAGACGGCGTGAGCAGCGAAGGAACAACGTCAGCGCATCAGGAGCGGCCTGCGCCGGGCCCGGCCGACGGCCAGGTCGAGCGCGCCCTGCTGGCCTCCGGCATTGCCACCTATCACTGGATCATCGAGACCGACGAGATGGTCTGGTCGGCCAATGCCGTCGGCGTGCTGGGCTGCGACCCCGCCGCCATCGCCACCGGCCGCGCCTTTGCCTCCTACCTCGATCCCGACAACATCACCAGCCGCTATGACGCGGTCATGCGCACCACCGTGATCGACGACGGTCATGGCGTGCCCTTCCAGATCGAGTACAAGTTCCGCCCCGAAGGCCGTCTCGGCCGCGCCCAGATCTGGCTCGAGGACCAGGGCAGCTGGTATGGCGGCAAGGATGGCCGCCCGGTGGAGGCCTATGGCACGCTGCGCCGCATCGATGCCCGCCACCAGCACGACCAGCACCTGAGCTTCCTCGGCAACTGCGACCCGCTCACCGGCATGATGAACCGCGGCCGCATGGCCGAAGCCCTGGGCGAGGCGATGAGCGTGGCCCAGCGCGACGGCACCAGCTGCGCCTTCCTCGTCGCCGCGATCAACAATCTCTCGGTGGTCAACGAGGCCTATGGCTTCGAGGTGGCCGACGAGGTTGTCATCAACATGGCCCGGAGGCTGCGCCAGGTGGTGCGCGCGGGCGACGCGATCGGGCGCTATTCCGGCAGCAAGTTCGGATTGATCCTCAACAACTGCGGCGAGGAGGATCTCGCCGTCGCCGCCGAGCGCTTCCTCAGCGTGGCGCGCGAAAGCGTGATCGAGACCGAGCGCGGCCCCGTCTGGGCCCTGCTCTCGATCGGCGCCCTGATCCTGCCCGCCCATGCCGAGGATCCCAACACCGCCATGGCAAGGGCCGAGGAATCGCTGGCCGAAGCCCGGCGCCGGCCATCCGACGGCTATGTCGTCTATCGCCCCTCGCCCGAGCGCAGCTCGGAGCGCGCCCTGAACGCGCGCAGCGCCACCGAGACCGTGCGCTGCCTGCGCGAGAACCTGTTCCGGCTGGCCTTCCAGCCGGTGGTCGACGCCGGAACGCGCCAGCCGCTGTTCCATGAGGCGCTGCTGCGCATGGTCGATGCGCACGGCGAGGTGGTCACCGCCGCCCATCTCATTCCGATCGCCGAGAAACTCGGCCTGGTCCGGCTCATCGACCGCGCCGTGGGCCAGATGGTGGTGGCGGCCCTGCACCGCCATCCCGAGGCGCGCCTGTCGCTGAACCTCTCGGGCACCACCGCGACCGACCCGCGCTGGTATCCGCAGATCATCGAGATGCTGGCCTCGAACCGCGCCGTCACCGATCGCCTGACCGTGGAAATCACCGAGACCGTGGCGCTCGGCGACATGCGCGAGACCCTGCGCTTCGTCGAGCATCTCCGAGAGCTCGGCTGCCGCGTCGCCATCGACGACTTTGGCGCGGGCTTCACCTCGTTCCGCAACCTCCGGGCCCTTCCGCTCGACATCCTCAAGCTTGACGGCACCTTTTGCCGTGATCTCAGCAGCAACAGCGACAATACCTATTTCGTCCGTTCACTGATCGACATGGCGCGGACCTTCAACATCAAGACCGTCGCCGAATGGGTCGAGACCGAGGCCGACGCGCATCTGCTCAGCAGCTGGGGCATCGACATGATGCAGGGCAATCTCTTCGGCGAGGCCCTGCTGGAATCGCCATGGCCCGCAGCCCCCGAAACGGGCGCGGGGGCCAGCCGCATGCCCTTCGTCCTGCCCTCCGAGATGAGCTGGGACGATATCGAGGACGAAGCCGCCGCAACGGACACGGTCCAGATTTCCGACCTGCCGGACGCACCGGCGGGCCAGGCCGTGGCCTGGACCCCGGCCAGCACCGCGCCGCCGCAGGACCCCGCGGTCAGGGTTTTCGAGGAGTCGCTGTCGGGGGAACTGTCGAAGCTGCGCGAGGCCATTGCCGCGCTCGACAAGGCGCTCAAGTCGCCCAAGCCCGGACCGGCCGCGGCCAAGGCGGAACGGCGCGCCGCAGGCTGAATCCTATTTCTGGGCCAGCGTGTCGATCTTCTGCTGCATGGCGGCAAGCTGGTCCTTGAGCACCTGCAGGTCGTCGCGCGCCGGCGCCGGTCCGCTGCGCGGCGGCTGGGCCGCCGCCCCCGAGGCGCCAGGCATGCCGCCGATGGCGGCGAAGGGGTTGAACATCTTCATGGCGTCATTGAACATGGCCATGTTGCGCTGGGCGTGGTCCTGCATCGCCTTGAAGGGGTCCGCGCCCCAGGCTTCCATCAGCTGGCTGCGGAACTTCTCCTGCTCCTTGCCCAGGTTCTCCAGCGAGAACTCCAGGAACCCCGGCACGAAGGCCTGCATCGAATCGCCATAGAAGCGGATCAGCTGGCGCAGGAAGTTGATCGGCAGGAGGTTGGTGCCCTTGTTCTCTTCCTCGAAGATGATCTGGGTGAGGACCGACCGGGTGATGTCCTCGCCGGTCTTGGCGTCATAGACCAGGAAATCGGTTCCGCCCTTCACCATTGCGGCGAGGTCGTCGAGGGTCACATAGGTGCTCGTGGCGGTGTTGTAGAGCCGCCGGTTGGCGTATTTCTTGATCACGACCGCATTTTGCGGTGCAGCTTTCTCGTCGCTCAACGCCCTTACTCCTCCAGCACTGGCCCCGCTTTTGTCATCCCGCTCAGGGGCTTCAGCGCAAAAACTTGCGCTCTGCACTGCACAATTGCAAGCGCGAAAATTTTGCTCGGGCCCCGGCCCCAACCTATGTCGCATTGCACCAGAGATGCTATGGAGGGCATATCCAGAACCCACGAATTCCAACAGGGAGGCAGTTTATGGCCGGTTCAGTGAATGAGGTTGTCATCGTTTCCGCGGCGCGCACGCCGGTCGGGTCCTTCAACGGGACCCTGTCCAGCCTGTCGGCTGCGGAACTGGGCACGGTGGCGCTCAAGGCCGCCATCGCGCGGGCCGGCATCGAGGCCGCCGAGGTCGAGGAAGTGATCATGGGCCAGATCCTGGCTGCCGGTCAGGGTCAGAATCCCGCGCGCCAGGCCGCCATCCACGCCGGCGTCCCCAAGGAGAGCACGGCCTGGGGCATGAACCAGCTCTGCGGCTCGGGACTGCGCGCCGTGGCGCTCGGCATGCAGCAGATTGCCCTGGGCGACTCGCGCGTCGTGGCCGCCGGCGGCATGGAGTCGATGAGCCGCGCGCCCCACGTGGCGCATCTGCGCGAGGGGGTGAAGATGGGCGATCATCACCTGATTGACACCATGATCAAGGACGGTCTCTGGGACGCCTTCAACGGCTACCACATGGGCACCACCGCCGAGAATGTGGCCAAGCAGTTCCAGATCACCCGCGAGATGCAGGACGCCTTCGCGGTGGCTTCGCAGAACAAGGCCGAAGCGGCGCAGGCCGCTGGACGCTTCAAGGACGAGATCGTGCCCGTCACCATTTTCACCCGCAAGGGCGACGTGGTGGTGAGCGAGGACGAATACATCAAGAAGGGCGTCACGCTGGAGTCGGTGAGCAAGCTGCGCCCCGCCTTCGCCAAGGACGGCTCGGTCACCGCCGCCAATGCCTCGGGCATCAACGACGGCGCCGCGGCCGTCATCCTGATGGGCGCCAAGGACGCCGAGAAGCGCGGCATCACGCCGCTCGCCCGCATCGTCTCCTGGGCTCATGCCGGCGTCGATCCGGCGATCATGGGCACCGGTCCCATTCCCGCCTCGCGCCTGGCGCTGAAGAAGGCCGGCTGGAAGGTCGAGGATCTCGATCTCGTCGAGGCCAACGAGGCCTTCGCGGCCCAGGCCTGCGCGGTCAACAAGGACATGGGCTGGAACCCGGCGATCGTGAACACCAATGGCGGCGCCATCGCCATCGGCCACCCCATCGGCGCCTCGGGTGCCCGCGTGCTCAACACGCTGCTCTTCGAGATGAAGCGCCGCAACGCGAAGAAGGGTCTGGCCACGCTCTGCATCGGCGGCGGCATGGGCGTCGCCATGTGCGTCGAACGCTAACACATCGGAACAATGGGAGCAGGACATGGGAAGAGTTGCAGTCGTGACCGGAGGCAGCCGCGGCATTGGCGCGGCCATCTCCAAGGCGCTGAAGGCGGCCGGCTACAAGGTCGCCGCCAACTACGCCGGCAATGACGAGGCCGCCGCGAAGTTCAAGGCCGAGACCGGCATTCCGGTCTACAAGTGGGACGTCTCGAGCTACGAGGCCTGCGCGGCCGGCCTGAAACAGGTCGAGGCCGATCTCGGCCCGGTCGAGGTCCTGGTCAACAATGCCGGCATCACCCGCGACGCCATGTTCCACAAGATGACGCCGCAGCAGTGGAACGAGGTGATCAACACCAATCTCACCTCGCTCTTCAACATGACCCAGCCGGTGTGGGGCGGCATGCGCGACCGCAGCTTCGGACGCGTCATCTGCATCTCCTCCATCAACGGCCAGAAGGGCCAGATGGGCCAGGCCAATTACTCCGCCGCCAAGGCCGGCGACATCGGCTTCGTCAAGGCGCTGGCCCAGGAAGGGGCGGCCAAGGGCATCACCGTCAATGCCATCTGCCCGGGCTACATCGCCACTGAGATGGTCAAGGCCATCGCCCAGGACGTGCTCGAGAAGCGCATCCTGCCGCTGATCCCGGTGGGCCGCCTCGGCGAACCCGAGGAAATCGCCCGGGCCGTGGTCTTCCTCGCGTCCGACGAGGCGGGCTTCATCACCGGCTCGACGCTTTCGGCCAATGGCGGCCAGTACATGATGTAGGCGGAGGCGCGCGGCGCGGGGGCAGTTGCTTTCTCCCCGCCAGGCGCTATGCGCTTGAGGGCCATGATCCTCACGGCCGACAATCTCGCCTGCGACCGCGGCGGCCGCACGGTCTTCCGCGGCCTCGGCTTTGTCCTGGCCGAGGGCCAGCTCATGCAGCTCACCGGTCCCAACGGATCGGGCAAATCCACGCTGCTGCGGCTCATCGCCGGCCTCAACGAGGCGAGCGCCGGAACGCTGGCCCTGGCGGGCGGCCATCCCGAGCTGGGCATCGGCCAGCAGGCCCACTACATCGCGCATCAGGACGCGGTGAAGACCGCGCTCACCGTCTCCGAGAATCTCGAGTTCTGGCGCGACTTCCTGGGCGGCGGCGACGTTGCGGCGGCGCTCGCGGCCTTCGCGCTCACCCGCTTTGCCGCCTTCCAGGCGGGCCTTCTGTCTGCCGGGCAGAAGCGGCGGCTGGCGCTGGCGAGGCTCGTGCTCATCCAGCGCAGGGTCTGGCTGCTCGACGAGCCGACCGTCGGTCTCGACGCCGCCTCGCTGCAGGGATTGGTGACGGTGATGGACCGGCACCTCTCGGCCGGCGGCATGATCATCGCCGCCACCCACGTGCCGCTCGGGCGCGAGCCCGATCTCCGTCTCGACCTGGGAGGCGCGGCATGAGCCTGATCTGGGCGCTGATCCGCCGCGACCTGCTGCTCAGCCTGCGCCAGGGCGGCGGCGTCGGCACCGCGCTCGGCTTCTTCCTCACCGTGGTGGTGCTGCTGCCCATCGGGCTTGGCCCGAACCAGGCGCTGATGCAGCAGCTGGCGCCGGGCGCCCTGTGGATCGCGCTGCTGCTCTCGGTCCTGCTCTCCGCCGACCGCATCTTCCAGCAGGACTACGATGACGGCTCGCTCGACATCATGGCGATGGGGCCGGTGCCCTTCGAGCTCGTGGCGCTGGCCAAGTCCGTCGCGCACTGGCTGTCGACCAGCCTGCCGCTGGCGATCGCGGCCCCCCTGCTGGGCTTCCTGCTCAATCTCGAACCCGCGAGCATCCTGCCGCTGTTCCTGGCCATGGCGCTGGGATCCATCACCCTCTCCCTGCTCGCCGCCATTGGTGCGGCCGTCACGGTGGGCCTGCGCCGCGGCGGGCTTCTCGTCTCGATTCTCGTGCTGCCGCTCTACGTGCCGGTGCTGATCTTCGGCGTCTCGGCCTCCGGCGGCGCGCTGTCCGGGGACGGCGTGACCCAGGCCGCGCTGCTCATCCTCGCCGCCATCGCGCTGGCCTGCCTCGTGCTCTCGCCGCTGGCCTGCGCCGCGGCCCTGCGCTCCTATCTCAAGTAGGCGCTACTTGAGCACCATGCGGTCGATGAGGCGGAAGTAGAGTCCATAGGGCAGGATCCGGGCAATCTTCAGTAGACTGACGAATTGCCAGGGATAGCTGATCTCGAAGCGGCCGCGCGCCAGTCCCGCGATCGTGCGCTGCGCCGCATCGGCGGGCTTCATGAGATAGGGCATGGGAAAGTCGTTCGCCGCGGTCAGCGGTGTCTCGACAAAGCCCGGATTGATCACGCTCACCGCGATGCCCATGCGCGCCAGGTCGGGCTTCAGGCTCTCGGCCAGGTTGATCAGCGCCGCCTTCGACGGACCATAGGCGGCGGCCTTGGGCAGGCCGCGGTAGCCGGCGACGGAGGCGAACCAGGCGAGATGCCCGGCGCCGCGCGCCTGCATGCGCGGCAGCATGGCCGCGATGCAGTTGACCACGCCCATGACATTGGTGGCGAAGGTCGTCTCGAACAGCTTGGGATCGAGCGCCGCCGCATCGACCGGCTGGTAGAAGGCAGCGGCGAAGACGGCAAGGTCGATCGCCCCGTGCTCAGCCTCGATCCGGGTCACGGTATCGGCCACCGCGGCCGCATCGGTCACGTCGAGCGGGTGGGGATGGATGCGCGGGTCAACACCCGCGAGGCTGGCGGCACTGCGCGAGGACGCCGCCACCGTGACCCCGGCGGCGGCCAGCTGCAGCGCCATCTCGCGCCCGATGCCGGTCGACGCGCCCGTGATCCAGGCGGTCGTCCACGGCAGCGCCTGGGCCACGCTCAGATGCCGACCAGCGGCTGCATCAGGCGCGCGGCCAGCGACTTGAAGCGGGTCGGCGCCTCGATGGCGACGAGGCAGATGCAGTCCTCGCCCGACTCGGCCACCGGGCGATGCTCGATGTCCTCGTCGAGGTCGGCCACGTCGCCGCGGCCGAAGCGCCCGAGATGGTCGCGATAGGCGCCGCGCAGGATGAGGGTCAGTTCCTCGCCGCCGTGGCCATGCTCGGGCACGGCCCGGCCCGGCGCGATGCGCAGCAGCTTGACCTGGCCGCGCGCCGACGGCGACAGCTTGACGTCATACATGGCGACACCTGGTGCCTTCCGTTTCCAGGGCAGGGCATCGAGATCGGCCGTGGGCAGCATCCGCGCCAGGGGTGCTGGCACGACGGCATCGCCGGGCACCCGGGCCGGGAAGCGATGCAGGGTCGCGCCATCGAGCATCGCCATGGTCCGGCTCCGGCAATCCGCGGTCACCGCCGTCTCCGGCATGTCCTCCAGGAGCTCGCCGCCCAGCGCCTCGGCACCGCGCAGCGCGGCGCGGCACTCAGGGCACCAGGCGAGATGCGCGGCCGCCACCAGGGCGATCGACTCGTCGAGTGTGCCGGCCGCGTGGGCCAGGATGGTGCTGGGGTCGAGATGATGGTCGGGCGTCACGGTTTCGTCTCCAGTAGGCGCCGCAGATGGCCATAGGCCAGGCGCATGCGTGATTTCACGGTTCCAAGCGGAATGTTGAGGCGGGCCGCGATCTCGCTCTGCGCCATGTCCTCGACGAAGGACAGGCGCAGGATCTGGCGCTGCTCGTCGGGAATGCCGTCAAGCGCGCGGCTCACCAGCTGGTCTTCCTGCTTGCGGGCGAGAACGTCGTCGCCCGCGGGTTCATCCGAGGCTTCGTCGTAATCGCCCAGCTCGACGAGGGGCATGGGCGCCTCCCGCCGGATTCGATCGATGCGCAGGTTGCGCGCAATGGTGAAGATCCAGGTGGTGACCGATCCCTTGCCGGGCTCGTAGAGCCCGGCCTTGGTCCACACCGCGATCATCGCCTCCTGCACCAGGTCCTCGGCCAGCTCGGCGTTGGCGTTCTTGCGCATCATGAAACTCTTCAGGCGCGGCGCGAAATGCGCGAACAGCGCCTCGAAGGCCGCCCGGTCGCGGTTCTGCGCCACCCGCTTCATCAGGGTCCGCAGCTCCGCCTCGAGATTCGCCTTGTCCTGCTTGCCCTGCTGGTCGGCCATGGTCATTGCAGCTACAAGCATACCATTGTTTCCTCGTTCCAGCGCTGCTACGCCCTGGCCCCGGTTCCGGATCACGGCTTGATCCAAAGCCGGTCCGGCCCCGTAACGTGTCCGGAGAACGCGAAAAGGCTTGGGTTTCTTTTGTCCAATCAGAACATTGCCGTCGTCGGATCGGGCATATCCGGCCTCGCGGCGGCCTGGCTGCTGTCGCAGCGTCACCGGGTCACCCTCATCGAACGCGGCAGCCGCCTCGGGGGCCATTCCAACACGCTCACCTGCGCGATGCCCGATGGCGAGATCGCGGTCGACACCGGCTTCATCGTCTACAACGAGCCCTGCTATCCCAATCTGACGGCGCTGTTCGCTCACCTGAAGGTGCCGACCGCGCCGTCCGCCATGAGCTTCTCCGTCAGCATGGGCGAGGGCGCCTACGAATACGCGGGCTCCACCGTGCTGCAGCTCGTCGGCCACGCCCGCAACCTGGTCAATCCGGCGCATCTCCGCATGGTGCGCGACCTGCTGCGCTTCCTGAAGACGGCGGCCCTCCGCCTCGAGACGATCCCCGAACAGCTGACTCTCGCCCAGTTCATCCGCCAGGAAGGCTATTCCGCCGCCTTCGCCGAGCTGCATCTCCTGCCCATGGCCGGCGCCATCTGGTCCTCCGCCGCCCGCGACATGCGCGACTATCCGGCCCGCGCCTTCATCCGCTTCTTCGACAATCACGGTCTGCTCCGGATCAACGACCGGCCGCAGTGGCGCACGGTGAAGGGCGGATCCCAGGCCTACGTCTCGCGCCTGGTGGCCGATGGCCGCTTCGCGCTGGCCGACGGCGGCGGCGCGGCGCGGATCCTGCGCCGGCCGCAGGGCGTCACCATCCGCCTGCACGACGGCAGCGCGCTCGAGGCCGATCAGGTGGTGATCGCGACCCATGCCGACCAGGCGCTGCGGCTGCTCGACCAGCCCGGTGCCGAGGAGACCCGCATCCTCGGCGGCTTCGCCTATTCCGGAAACCGCACCTTCCTGCACACCGACCCCGGCCTCATGCCGCGGCGGCGCCGCCTCTGGTCGAGCTGGAACTACCTGGCACCGCTCCAGGGCGGCGATGCGGCGCCGAGCACCGTCAGCTACTGGATGAATTCGCTGCAGCCTCTGCCCACGGCCCATGATATCTTCGTGACCCTCAATCCTCCGCGCCCGCCGCGGGACGACAGCATCAGGGCCGAACTCATGTACGAGCATCCGATCTTCAACCCGCGCGCAATGGCGCTGCAGAAGGAGCTGTGGTCGCTGCAGGGGAATAGCCGCACCTGGTTCTGCGGCGCCTATTTCGGCGCGGGATTCCACGAGGACGGTTTGCAGGCAGGCCTTGCCGTGGCCGAGCAGCTGGGCGGCCTGGCCCGGCCCTGGACGGTTGCGAAGCCCTCCGGCCGCATCCATGTCCGTGAACGGCTGGAGCCGGACCGGCTGCTGGAGGCGGCCGAGTGACCGGCCCCCGAACCTGCCTCTACGCCGGCGAGGTGGTCCACAAGCGCCTCGCCCCCGTCCGCCACGAACTCCGCTACCGCGTCTTCAACCTCTTCGCCGACATCGACGACCTGCCCACGCTCGGGCGGAAGCTGCGGCTCTTCGGCTACAATGCCTTCAACCTCTTCTCGATCTCGGACCGCAGCCACGGACCGGGCGACGGCACGCCGCTCAAGGACCATCTGTGGAGCCTTGTGCGGGCCTCGCCCATGGCTCACCGCGTCAGCCGCATCTTCATCTTTTGCTATCCCCGCGTCCTGGGCTATGTCTTCAATCCCCTGACCGTCTACTACGGGTTCGACGCCAACGATGACCTCTGCCTGATGATCTACGAGGTGAACAATACCTTCGGCGGACGCCATTCCTACGTCATCCCGGCGGAAGGCGGCGATGGCCAGTCCTGCCCCAAGCGCCTCTACGTGTCGCCCTTCAACGCGGTCGAGGGCCGCTACGGATTCCGCTTCTCGGTCCCGGGCGACCGCATGGCGCTGGGCGTGTCGCTCGCCACCGATGCCGGCCCGGTGCTCAAGGCCTATGTCTCGGGCCGCCGCGAGCCTCTCACCGACGCCAATCTGCTGCGCTCCTTCCTGCGCATTCCCTTCCTCACCTTCAAGGTGATGGCCGCCATTCACCTGCAGGCGGCACGACTGTGGATCAAGGGCCTCAGGCTCAAGCCCGAGCCACCGCCGCCAGCCGAGCAGGCCCTGATCGCCAAGCGGGCCCGGCACGCCTCATGACCTCCGAAGCGGCAGCGCGGTCCGAGGGACTGATCGGGCGGCTGATGCTGGCCGTCGGCCGCAGGCTCGTGCCGCAGGATTTGCGCGGCGGCCTGCACCTGACCCTGCCTTCGGGCCGGAGTCTCGACATCGGCTTCCGTAATCCGGGCGCCACGGCCAGCCTCACCCTCAACAGCTATGCGCCGGTCTGGGCCTCGATCCGCCGCGGCGCAGTGGGCTTCTCCGAGAGCTACATCACCGGGGGCTGGGACAGTCCCGACATCACCGCCCTGCTGCGCTTCTACCTGCAGAACCGCCATGCCCTCGACCGGGCGGCGAAGCCGGTCTTCTACAAGAGCATCGGCGACCGACTCTGGCACATCATGCGCGACAACGACCGCGCCGGTGCGAGGCGCAACATCCAGGAGCATTACGACCTCGGCAACGACTTCTACCGCCTGTGGCTCGATCCGAGCATGACCTATTCCTCGGCCTATTTCGGCCGCGGCGCCGATGATCTGGAAGATGGCCAGCGCGACAAGTATCGCGCCGTGCTGCATGCCACCGGCGCCGCGCCCGGAAGCCATCTGCTCGAGATCGGCTGCGGCTGGGGTGGCTTCGCCGAGGAAGCCCTTCGCCAGGGCTACGGCGTCACCGGCATCACCATCTCGCAGGAACAGCATGACTATGCCGTGGCGCGGCTTGCGGGAACCTCGGCCGAGATCCGTCTTCAGGACTACCGCGATACGCGCGGCAGCTTCGACGGCATCGCCTCGATCGAGATGATCGAGGCGGTGGGCGAAAGCCACTGGCCCGCCTATTTCCGCACGCTGCGCGACCGGCTCAAGGCGGGCGCCAGCGCCGCGGTCCAGGCCATCACCATCGACGAGGAATTCTATCCGGACTACCGCAGCAGCGCCGACTTCATCCAGCGCTACATCTTTCCGGGCGGCATGCTGCCGACACGGCAGATCCTGCGCCAGCAGGCTGCGGCCGCAGGCCTCGGCTACGAACAGGTCCTGAGCTTCGGCGCCGACTATGCCCGCACCCTCGCCCTCTGGCTGCAGCGCTTCGAAGCCGCCTGGCCGCGCATCCAGGATCTCGGCTTCGACGAGCGTTTCCGCCGCCGCTGGCGCTACTACCTGACCTATTGCGAAGCCGGCTTCGCCGAACGCGCCATCGACGTCGGCATCTACCGTTTCGCCCGCCCCTGAGGGCGGAAAGTGATCGGCGCCCTTTGCGCCCGCGTAGGGGAGACATGCTCAAGCGTCTCGACAGTTCCGCCGGCCAGGCCGGCTTCGACCTGCTTGCCTTCCTGGAGGGCGAGACCCGGGCCGACGGCGTCTTCGAGGACCGCCGCGGTCGGCTCAAGCGGCGCTTCACGGTCGACATCGCGGGACGCAGCGAGGGCAGCCGGCTGATCCTCGACGAGGCCTTCCACTTCGATGACGGCGAGGAGTCGCAGCGGCGCTGGACCCTCGACCGGACGGCCGGCGGACGCTTCACCGGCACCTGCGCCGATGCGCCGGTTCCGGCCGTCGGCCATTGCGCTGGCGGCGTGGCCAGCATGCGGTCGACCTTGCGGCTGGCGGTGGGCAAGCGGCTTGTGGCCGTGACCTTCGACGACGTCTTCTACCCGGTCGATGCCGCCACCGTGCTCAACCGCTCGACCCTGAGCAAGTGGGGCATCACCATCGGCCAGGTGCTGATCCTGTTCCGCAAGCCTCAGCGCAGGCCGTCGTAGAGCATCTGCTGCAGCGTCGGACGGATGCTGAGCAAGAGGCCGTCGGCCATCGCCGCATGGCCCTCGGCGGTGGGATGAAGGGCGCCCGTCGTCTCCGAGAACACCGCCTCCGATCCGCGCTCGTCGATCTTCCCGCTGCGGCCCGTCACCTTCTCGTTCACCACCATGTAGGCATCGTTGAAGCTGCGCACCCAGCGCTGGCGCAGCGCATAGGGATAGTTCTGCGTGGCCGGATTGTAGGGCACCCAGACGCCGTCCTTGCCCGACCAGCGCTGCGCGCAGGCAAGACCGTTGTCGCTGGGCTTGCCCCAGCAGGGAATGGTGAGCAGTTCCGCCGGATCGTCGGCGCGCGCCTCGTTGCGGGCACAGAAGCCATGGCCCTCGAACATGCCGTCGGCATAGACATGACCGGCGAAGGTCCAGCCGTGGTCCTCGGCCAGATCCCGCATGCGCTGGTAGAGCACGGCGAACTGCTGGCGCACCGCCTCGAGGCGAGCGCTGTCGGCGGTGAGCCAGGAGGAAAACAGGTTGAGCGACTGGTTGGCCGGAAAATCGAGTTCGTCCTCGTCGCTGCTGCGCGGCGCCGGGCAGATCTCGCCGCGCGCGTCGGTCACCAGGTCGGGATAGGCGGTGAGAACCACGCGCGACGGATCGAAGATCCCGTCACCGGCGGAGTAGAGCGGCAGCGAGACCTCGAAGGCCTTGGCCAGCTTCGCATAGGTATCGGGCAGCACGTCGCGGACACGGTCGGCGAAGTCCGTGGCCGAGACCGTGGCGCCGAAGAAGGCGGCGATGCTGGCCGACACGCCTTCGCGCAGCGTGGCCCAGGCAACCACGTTGGCAAAGCCGATGTCGTTGCCGCCGATCGACAGGAAGACGAAGTCGAGGCTGCGCCGGAACCGGTTCTCCGGGCACACGACCTGTCCCTTGCGCCACTCCGGCTTGTCCAGGCAGAGTTCGCGCATCAGGCGGTAAAGCTGGCCGTCGCGGCTGCCGCCCGACAGGAGCTTGGCGCCGGGTGCCGCGGCGTTGTCGGGTTCGCTCTGGCGCGCGACATAGACCTGGGGGCCGAGGATGCCGTCGACGGCGCCGGCGCCGGAGCAGGAGTAGTCGAGGAAGGTGACCGAGGCCTTCGGATTCTCGATGGCGATCTGCAGCGCGGCACGCAGCTGCTGGCCATAGAGCGAGCGGTGGCAGAGCTCGTCGCTCCAGCCCGCCGACCCGGCCACGCTGTTGTCGGCGCGTTCCGGATAGAGATTGCGGTGGCGCCTGGTCTCGCTGAAGGCCACGGGCCTGTCGGGATTGCCCTCGCCCGAGGCGAAGCTGTCGCCCAGCCCGGCGATCAGCAGGTCGCGCACCGCGGCATCGATCATGATGGGCGGCTCGCCCGCGACGTTGACCGAGATCTCGGCGCCGCCCGGATAGGGCAGGACGGCGCGCGGGTCGCGCACCCGCTCGGCGCAGTCGGCCTCGGCCACCAGCGTGCCGCCGATGCGCCACTCGCAGGTCCGGCCGGCGGGAAGCGACACGCCAGCCGCGGTGGTGATCCACATCTCGATGGCGTGGCCGGTCGGATTGAGATAGGCGTCGACGCCGCTGCAGGCGCGGTGGTCGCGCTTCTCGGCATCGTAGCACAGCGTGGCGTCGGCGCGCGCCGCCCAGCCGCGCCAGTCGAAGTTCTTGCGCAGCACCTCGCTGAAGGCGATGCGCCGGTCGTTGAGCACATGCTCGGAGCCGAGCACCGAGGTGCGGGCCACGAATTCGGCGCGCTGGGCCGCGTCCATGTCGAGCCCGTCGGTATAGAGAAGATATTGCCGCCACGCGTTCTCGTGCAGGACAAAGAAGGAGGGATCGCTGAACAGCCGGAACCGGTTCACCACCTTCCATTCGATGCGGAAGTCGGAGGCATTGAGCGTCTGGGCGCGCAGGTCGGCCGCCGGAAGGGCGAGGACCAGGGCGGCAAGAAGGGCGAGCAGGATCGGGTGTCTGGACATGGGGCGGCTTCTGGACGCGAAACCGGGCCAAGTTTGGGCAGGCTAGCTGCGCTCGGCCTCGCCGCGCGCCGTGGCGATGATGACCCGCACCCCGGCGTCGGTGAGCATGCGGTGATTGGCCTCGGTGATGCGGTCGTCGGTGATCAGCGTGTCGAGGCGCGAGAAGGGCATGACCGGATAGCGCGCCCGGAAGCCGAATTTGCGGCTGTCGGCCAGCACGATGACCTCGTCGGCCCGGCTCAGCAGCATCTCGGTCTCGCGCACGATCAGCGGATGCGATTCGAACATGCCGGCATGGGTGATGGACTGGGCCCCGAGGAAGAACTTGGAGGCGTAGAACTCCGGCGGCGGCGCGCCGCTGGCATGGAGGATGCCGGGCTCGCGGTAGAGATCGCCGCCGGCGAGCGTCAGGTGGCACGATCCCTTCTGCCACAGCGCCGCGGCCATCGGCATCGAGTTGGTGAAGATGCGGACATTGCGCTGCGCCAGCAGCAGCGCGAAGAGGTAGCAGGTGCTGCCGCCATGGATGATGAGCGAGTCGCCGTCGCGCACCAGGGCGGCGGCGGCCTCGGCGATCGCCTTCTTCTCGGCCACCTGCAGCATCTGGTTCTCTTCGAAGGGCCGTGCCGCCAGCGGTTCCAGGCCGCTGCCCAGCTCGGTGGCGGCGATGCCGCCGAAGACCTTGCGCACGGCTCCCGTGGCGTGAAGCTTGCCGATGTCGCGGCGGATGGTGGCGGGCGAGGCCTGCACCACGGTCAGGAGGTCGCGGACCGAGGCGAAGGGTCGGTCCTTGAGGAAGTCGAGCATCAGGCGCTGTCGGTCAGCCTCGGTCATGGTGAGCGACTTCAATCAATGTTGCATCGCAAAAATCATAGAATAATCAAGAACTAACTCACTTGACGTTCTTTGCTCATCAATGTTTATTATTGCTCACCGCCCGGGCGCTGTAAATCCCGGCCGGACTCGACCCGCGGACACCGGTATGCCGGCCAACCGCCGGGCGCGACAGCGGAAGGGAGGGGCAGTCTGACATGGCCGGACCGGCGGTCGAGCTAAGGGGCATTTCCAAGGCCTTTGCCGGAATCCGGGCGGTGAGCGACGTCTCCTTCGATGTCCGCCCCGGCGAGGTCCACGCCCTGCTGGGCGAGAACGGCGCCGGCAAGTCGACCCTCATCAAGATCATGGCCGGCCTCCACCAGCCCGATACCGGCGAGATCCTCGTCAATGGCACCCCGGTCCGTTTCGCCTCGCCGCGTGACGCCCATGCCGCCGGCATCGCCACCGTGCACCAGGAACTGCTGCTCTTTCCGGAACTCACCGTGGCCGAGAACATCTTCCTCGGGCGCGCGCCGAAGACCGGTATCGGAACGGTCGACTGGCAGGCCATGCGCCGCCGCGCCCGCGAGCTGCTCGACATCCTCGACTGCCGCGAGCTCGACATCGACCAGAAGGTGGTGAGCCTGTCGGTGGCCAACCGCCAGCGCATCGAGATCGCCAGGGCGCTGGCCCAGGACGCCCGCGTCGTCATCATGGACGAACCCACCGCGGCCCTCGCCGAGGCCGACGTGCAGCGCCTGATGGACATCGTGCGCAAGCTGCGCGCCTCCGGCGTGTCCATCGTCTATGTCAGCCACCGCATGCCCGAGATCTTCGCCCTGGCCGACCGCGTCACGGTGCTGCGCGACGGCGCCCATGTCGGTACCATGGACATCGGCGAGGTCGACGAGTCGCGCCTCGTCTCGCTCATGGTGGGCCGCGCCGTCGACAAGCTCTACCCGGCGAGCCAGGGCGAGAGCGGCGCGGTGGCTCTCGAACTGCGCGGCGTGTCGCACCGCGCGGTGATCCGCGACATTTCCTTCGCCCTGCGGCGGGGCGAGATCCTGGGCCTTGCCGGACTCGTGGGATCGGGCCGCACCGAAACCGCGCTCACCATCTTCGGCATCACGCCGGCGACGGCGGGCGAGATCCTCATCGACGGCAAGGCGGTGACCATCGCCAGCCCCGAGGCCGCGCGTGACCTCGGCATCGCCTATGTGCCGGAAGACCGCGGCCTGCAGGGATTGATCCGCTCACAGACCATCGCCGACAACGTGGCGCTGGCCAATCTGCGCCGCCTGATGCGCGGCGTCCTCATGGACACGGCCAAGGTCGTGGCCGAGGCCCGCAGGGCCATCGAGCGCTTCGGCATCCGCGCCCGCGGGCCCGAGCAGATCGTGCGCCAGCTCTCGGGTGGAAACCAGCAGAAGGTGGTTCTGGGCAAGTGGCTGGCCACCAGCCCCCGCATCCTGATCATGGACGAGCCGACCCGCGGCATCGACGTGGGTGCCAAGGCCGAGATCCATCTGCTGATGCGCAAGCTCGCCGGCGAAGGCATGGCCATCCTGATGATCTCCAGCGAGTTGCCCGAGGTCCTGGGCATGAGCGACCGCGTGCTGGTGATGAATTCGGGCCGCATCGTCGCGGAGTTCGACAAGGGCAGGGCGACGCCCGAATCGGTGGGCGCCGCCATGACCCATGCCGCCCAGGGCCGGAGCGCGGCATGAGCAGCAGCGCCGCCGCAGCGCCGATCGGCCGCTCGGGCCTGCACCGCTTCGTCGGGGGCTATGGCCAGGAGATCGTGGTTTTCCTCTGCATCGTGGCGCTCTTCGTGGTGGTGGGCGCCATCAATCCGCGCTTCCTGTCCGATACCAACATCAACTCCATCTTCGCCGGCAATGCCTATATTGCCGTGGCCGCCATCGGCATGACCATGCTGATCATCTCGGGCCACATCGACGTGTCGGTCGGCTCGCTCATCGGCGTCATCGCCACCATCGCCGGCACGCTGGCCGTGTCGGGCTATCCGATCTGGGTGGCCTGGCTGGTGCCCATCCTCTTCGGCATCGCGGTCAATGCCGGCGTGGGCGCGCTGGTGGCCTACATGCGCATTCCCTCCATCGTCGTGACGCTGGGCATGCTGTCGATCCTGAAGGGCGGCCTCATCAGCGCCACCGGCGGCTCGTGGATCACCGACATGCCGCCCGGATTCATGATCGCCCAGATGCGTCTCTTCGGCATTCCCTCCTCGGTCTACTTCATGGTGATCCTCACCGTGCTGGCCGCGCTCTTCATGCGCTACACCAGCTTCGGCCGCGCCATCTACGCGGTCGGCGGCAACATCGAGGCGGCGCGGGCCGCGGGCCTCGATCCCGAGCGCACCGTGGTCGGCGTCTTCGCACTGCACGGGCTCTTCGCCGGCATCGCCGGCATCCTCTTCGCCACCCAGCTCCAGGTGATCCAGTCCACCGTGCCGCCCAATCTCGAGCTCACCGTCATCACCGCCTCCGTGATCGGCGGCGTTTCCATTCTCGGCGGCACCGGCACCGTCATCGGCTCGACCCTGGCCGCCATCCTCTTCGCCTGCATCGGCTCGTCGCTGATCTTCCTCAATGTCTCGGCCTACTGGCTGCGCGCCGTGCTGGGCCTGATGATCCTCGCAACCGTGCTTGCCGACATGATCCGCCGCCGGAGGATCATGTGACCAGGCGCCTGCTCTTCCGCCACGAGACCATCCTCGCCCTCCTCACGGTCATCGCGCTGGTCGTGCTGGCCTCGCTGTCGGACAAGTTCTTCACCGTCGACAACCTGCTGAACCAGGGACGGCTCATGTCGGAGGTTGGACTGGTGGCCCTGGCCATGACCTTCGTCATCGTCACCGGCGGAATCGACCTGTCTGTCGGTTCCATCCTCGGCCTCACCGCCATCCTCTTCGGCATCTACTGGCAGTCGCTGGGCCTGCCGATCCCGCTGGCCATGCTCGCGGCCATCGCCAGCGGCACACTCGCTGGCTTCGGCAACGGCTTCATCATCACCCGTTTCGGCGTGCCGCCGCTGATCGCCACCCTGGCCACCCTGGCGCTCTACCGCGGCCTGGCCGAAGGCATCAGCCAGGCCCGCTCGGTGCGCGGCTATCCGGAGTGGTTCTTCTTCTTCGGCCAGGGCGAGGTGCTGGGCGTGCCCTTCCAGCTCTGGGTCCTCGGCATCTGCACGGTGATCGCCGCCGTCATCCTGGGCATGACGCCCTTCGGCCGCGCCACCTATGCCATCGGCGCCAACGAGACGGCGGCGCGCTTCTCCGGCATCCGGGTGGATTCAGTGAAGCTCTGGATCTACACCGGCGCCGGCTTCATGTCGGCGCTGGCCGCGGTGATCTTCGTCTCGCGCGTCACCACCACGCGTTCCGACATGGGCACCGGCCTCGAGCTCGACGTCATCACCGGCGTGGTTCTCGGCGGCACCTCGATCTTCGGCGGCAAGGGCACCATCCTCGGCACGGCGCTGGGGCTCATTCTCATCCAGGCACTGAAGAACGGCCTGGCGCTGTCCGGCGTCAAGGGCGACGGCACCATCGTGGTGATCGGCGTCGTCCTCATTGCGGCCATTCTTATCGGGGCAATCTTCGACAGGAACAGAGGCGGCTGAATTCGGGAGGACGTCCGCCGCGCCACCCGCCTGTGGCACGGGGACACCATATGGGAGCGACTGACATGAAAAGACTGACACTCGGCGTGCTTCTCAGCCTCGGCCTCATGGGCGGGTCGGCGATGGCCGCCTCCGCCTGGACCGGCGGCGACGACCTGCCGACCAACCCGCTGTCCTGCGACGGCACCGCCGCCGCGGCCGCGGCCAAGCCCTATGACGGCGGCTCGCCCGTCAACCCGCCGGACCGCAAGGGCAAGAAGATCACGGTCGTCGATATTCCGAAGCTCATCGGCATCGGCTACTTCAACGCCACCTCGAAGGGCATCTCCGATGCCGCCGCCGAACTCGGCAATGTCGACGCCAAGACCGACGGACCGACCAAGGCCAACATCGACGAGCAGATCACCTTCATCGACAACTACATCACCTCGGGCGTCGACGGCATTCTCTTCGCCGCCAACGATCCGGTGGCCATCGCGCCGGTGCTGAAGAAGGCGCTGGAGAAGGGCATCAACGTGGTGGGCTATGACGCCAACTCCACGCCCGACGCCCGCCAGTGGTTCGTCAACCAGGCCGAGTTCAACGGCATCGCCAAGGCGCTGGTCGACAACATGGCCGCCGAGATCGGCGAGGATGGCGCCTTCGCCATCGTGACCTCGACCTTCACCACGCCGAACCAGGCGCGCTGGATCTCCGAGATGGCGGCCTATGCCGAGAAGTGCCATCCCAAGATGAAGTGGCTGGAGACGGTCGAGGCCCAGGAGGACAACAACCTGTCCTTCAACCAGGCCACCACGCTCATCAACAAGTACGGCGATGAGCTGAAGGGCATCTTCGGCATGACCTCGGTCGCCACCCCGGCCTCGGCCGAGGCCGTGACCCAGCTCAACAAGTGCGGCGCGATCGCCGTCGTCGGCCTGGCCACGCCCAACGCCATGAAGCCCTATGTCGAGAAGGGCTGCGTGAAGTCGGTCGTGCTGTGGAATCCGGTCGACCTCGGCTATGCCGCCCTGCAGGTGCTGCGCGCGGTCGCCGATGGCACGCTGCAGCCCGGCGCCACCACGGTCAAGGCCGGCAAGCTCGGCGATCTCCAGGTCATCAACGGCTCCGAGATCCTGCTGGGCGCGCCCTACACCTTCACCAAGGACAACATCGGTCAGTTCGACTTCTGATCTGCCGCAATCCGGCGCGCTGGCCCCCGGGCCGGCGCGCCTCCAGCAACCGTGAGAGTGACATGAGCAATTCCGTGACCGTTCCGTCCCTGTGGGACGACAAGAAGGCCGCAACCCTCGACGAGCCGGGGCTGCTGCTCTACCGGTCCAACCTTCTCGGCGCCGATCTCCGCATCACCAACTTCGGCGGCGGCAATACCTCCGCCAAGGTGAAGATGAAGGATCCGCTGACCGGCGGCGACGTGACCGTGCTGTGGGTCAAGGGCTCGGGCGGCGACATCGGCTCGATGAAGCTCGACGGCTTCGCCACGCTCGACATGGACAAGCTCGAATCGCTGAAAGGCCTCTACAAGAGCCTCGACCAGGAAGACGCGATGGTCCACGCGCTGAACCACTGCATCTACAATCTCAATCCCCGCGCGCCCTCGATCGACACCTGCCTTCATGGCTATGTGCCCTACGCGCATGTCGATCACGTCCATTCCGACGCGGTCATCGCCATCGCCGCCTCCAGGGACTCCGAGCGCCTGACCCGGGAGATCTTCGGCAGCGAGATGGGTTACCTGCCCTGGCAGCGCCCCGGCATCGACCTCGGCATCAAGCTGGGGCAGATGGCCAAGGATCATCCTGAATATGTGGGCGTGGTGCTGGGCAGCCACGGCCTCTTCACCTGGGCCAATGACGCCAGGACCTGCTACGACACAACGCTGCGCATCATCAACAAGGCGGCCGTCTGGCTGGAGCGCAACGGCAAGACGCCCGCCTTCGGCGGCGAGGCGGCGAAGAGCCTGTCCGAGGGCGAGCGCCGCAAGGTGGCGCGCCGCCTGCTGCCCGCCATCCGGGGCCGCATCTCGAAGCACGAGATGAAGGTTGGCCATTTCGTCGACTCCGACGAGGTCCTGCAGTTCGTGAACTCGAAGCAGCTCGAACAGCTGGCCCCGCTCGGCACCTCCTGCCCCGATCACTTCCTGCGCACCAAGATCCGCCCGCTCATCGTGCCCCTCGACGCCGAGGGTGCCGCGCTCGACGCGCTGGTCGAGGGCTATCGCAAGGACTACGCGGCCTACTACGAGGCCTGCAAGCATGCCAACTCGCCCGCCATGCGCGATCCCAATGCGGTGATCTACCTCGTGCCCCGGGTCGGCATGCTGTCCTTCGCCAAGGACAAGGCCACCGCGCGCATCGCTGCCGAATTCTACGTCAACGCCATCAACGTCATGCGCGGGGCTTCCAGCGTGTCGGCCTATGTCGGCCTGCCCGCGCAGGAGGCCTTCAACATCGAGTACTGGCTTCTGGAAGAGGCCAAGCTGCAGCGCATGCCGAAGCCCAAGAGCCTCGCGGGCCGGATCGCCCTCGTCACCGGCGGCGCAGGGGGCATCGGCTCGGCCATTGCCGCGAAGCTGCTTTCGGAGGGCGCCTGCGTGGTGCTGGCCGACATCGACAAGACCTCGCTCGACGAGGTGACGGCCGGTTTCGGCAAGACCTATGGCAAGGACAATGTGCGCGGCGTGGTCATGGACGTGACCAGCGAGGATGCCGTGATCGCCGCCGTGGACCAGGCCGTGCTCGCCTATGGCGGCCTCGACATCGTGGTCAACAATGCCGGCATCACCCTGGCCGCGCCGGTGGAGGACACCAGCCTCGAGCTCTGGAACCGGAACATGGCCATCCTCGGCACCGGCTACTTCCTGGTGGCGCGCGAGGGCTATCGCCTCATGCAGGGCCAGAAGCTGGGCGGTTCGATGATCTTCATCGGCTCCAAGAACGGCGTCACCGCCTCCCCCGGCGCCTCGGCCTATTGCTCGGTCAAGGCGGCGGAGATCCAGCTGGCCCGCTGCATGGCGCTGGAAGGCGCGCCCCATGGCATCCGGGTGAACGTGGTCAATCCTGATGCGGTGCTGCGCGGCTCGAAGATCTGGCAGGGGCCGTGGCGCCAGCAGCGCGCCGCCTCGCTCAAGATCAGCGAGGACGAGCTCGAGGAACATTACCGCAAGCGCTCGCTGCTGCAGCGCTCGGTCTATCCGGAAGACATCGCCGAGGGCGTCTATTTCTTCGCCTCCGATCTCTCGGCCAAGTCGACCGGCAACTTCCTCAACGTCGACGCGGGCAATGCCGCGTCCTTCACGCGCTAGTCCCATGAGCTTCGCCATTTCCGCAGATGTCATCGGCGAGGCCAATCGCGGGGCCGAGGCCGCGCTTGCCGACGACTATGCCGCGCTCGGCCGCCAGCTCGAGCGCCGCGGCATCGCCATCGAGGACATGACCCGGCGCGCCATGGACTTCGCCGTGGCGGTGCCCACCTGGGGCGTGGGCACCGGCGGCACGCGCTTCGCGCGCTTCCCCGGCCCCGGCGAGCCGCGCCACATCCATGACAAGCTCGAGGACTGCGGCGTGATCCAGCAGCTGGCCCGCGCCACGCCCAATGTCTCGCCGCATTTTCCCTGGGACAAGGTCGCCGACTACAACGCGCTGCGCCAGGAGGCGGCGTCGCATGCGCTGGGTTTCGACGCGGTCAATTCCAACACCTTCCAGGACCAGAGGGGGCAGGGCCTGTCCTACAAGTTCGGCTCGCTCACCCATGCCGACCGGGCCACGCGGCAGCAGGCCGTGGAGCACAATCTCGAATGCATCGAGATCGGACAGAAGCTCGGCTCCACGGCCCTCACCGTGTGGATCGCGGATGGCTCCAACTTTCCCGGCCAGGCAAACCTCAATGCCGCCTTCGATCGCTACATCGAGTCGCTGAAGACCATCTACGACGCTCTCCCAAAAGGATGGCTCGTCTTCCTCGAGCACAAGCTCTACGAACCCGCCTTCTATTCCACGGTAATCTCCGACTGGGGTTCGAACCTGATGGCGGCGCTGGAACTGGGACCCAAGGCGCGCTGCCTCGTCGACCTCGGCCATCACGCGCCCAACACCAACATCGAGCAGATCGTGGCGCGTCTCATCCGGGCGAAGAAGCTCGCGGGCTTCCACTTCAACGATTCGAAATACGGCGACGACGACCTCGACTCGGGCTCGGTCGATCCCTTCCGGCTCTTCCTCGTCTTCAACGAACTGGTGGATGCCGAGATGCGCCGGGCCGAGGGCTTCGCCCCGGCCTACATGATCGACCAGTCGCACAACGTGACCGATCCGATCGAAAGCCTGATCGCCTCGGCCGTCGAGATCCAGCGTGCCTTCGTCCAGGCCTCGCTCATCGACCGCAAGGCGCTTGCCGCGGCGCAGGACGCGAGCGACGTGATGCTGGGCCACCGCATCGTCAAGCAGGCCTTCGTCACCGACGTCTCGCCGATCCTTGCCGAGGCGCGGCGGCGCAAGGGCGGGGCCATCGATCCCATCGCCACCTATCGGGCCAGCGGCTATCGGGCCGCGAAGGCCAGGGAACGCCCGGTGGTGGAAGGGACCTCGGCCGGCATCGTGTGACTTTCGCCGCATCGTGACCTAGTCTGGCGCCGCAAGGAGCGCTGCGATGGATATCAGGGACTATCTCGACTACGAACCCGTGGGCCGGCGGATCGCGGATCTCGATACGCCCGTGCCGCTGGTCGACATCGGCATCGCCGAGCGCAACCTGAAGCGCTGGCAGGCCCGCACCGACGCGCTGGGACTGGGCAACCGCCCGCACATCAAGACCCACAAGCTGGCGGGCCTCGCGCGCTACCAGCGCGATCTGGGCGCGCGCGGCATCACCGTGCAGAAGCTGGGCGAGGCCGAGGTCATGGCCGATGCGGGACTGTCCGACATGCTGGTCACCTTCAACATCGTCGGTCGGCCGAAGCTTGAGCGGCTCGCGTCCCTCGCGCGGCGGACGGAGATTTCGGTCGTGGCCGACAACGCGGCCGTGGTCGAAGGCCTGGGCTGGGCCGGCACGGCGGCGGGACGCGACATTCGCGTGCTGGTCGAATGCGACACCGGCGCGCATCGCAACGGCGTGCAGTCGCCGGCCGAGGCCATTGCCCTGGCGCAGGCCATCGATGCCACGCCGGGGGTGACCTATGGCGGGCTCATGACCTATGCGAAGCCCGGCACGCGGCGGGAGGCGGCGACCTACCTCGCCGCGGCGCGCGACGGCGCGGCGCGATCCGGCCTCGACACCGCCGTGATCAGTTCCGGCGGCTCGCCCGACATGTGGAAGGACGAGGGTCTCGAGGTGCTGAGCGAGTATCGGGTCGGCACCTACATCTACTTCGACCGCTCGCTGGCCGAGCGGCAGGTCTGTTCCTACGACGACTGCGCGGTCTCGATCCTCGCCACGGTGGTCAGCATGCCGACGCCGGAGCGGGCGCTGCTCGATGCCGGATCCAAGTCGCTGACCAGCGACCTCCTCGGGATGAAGGGCTACGGCACGGTGCGAAGCCTCGATGGTGCGCTGGTCTATGACCTGAGCGAGGAACATGGTTTCCTCGATCTCTCGGGCAGCGCGCGCAAGCCGAAGGTGGGCGACCGTCTGCGCATCGTGCCCAATCACGTCTGCCCGGCCATCAATCTCTTCGACCGCGTGGTGATCGTGGACGGAGACGAGGTGCTGGGCGCCGTGCGCGTCGACGCCCGCGGCCTCGTCCAGTAGTCAGGCGGCCTCGGTCTGCACGATCTGGGTGGTCTGCTCGATCTGGCGGGTGATTTCCCGGTGCTTGTTGCGCAGCACGTCGAGATGGCCGCGCAGCATCTTCACCGCCGGCTCGTTCTCGAGAATGTTCGCGCAGTCGCCCACCCGGTCGAGCATGTCGCGGATCTGGGCGATGGGCACGCCCAGCCGGCGCAGCCGGAGGATGTTGTGCAGGCGGCGCACATCGGACGCCAGATAGGTGCGGAACTTGCCATGGCGTGGCGGCGCGATCAGCTCGGCCCGCTCATAGAACCGGATCGTCTTGGGATCGATCCCGGTCTGCTTCGCCAGCTCGCCGATGAACATGAATGCTTCTTCTGTGCCCGAAGGATTGGTGGCAACCAACTTCCCGGTCATGCTCTACCTCACGTCGTTGAACTTGGATTCCGGCGCATCACGCCGCCGGTGATTCACCCTAGGAAAATCACGCAAGACGTGCAAGTTGGAAATCGTTCACGCATAAATTGTAAATGGTTTCATGAAACTTTGCATTCCATGGCCCTCGGACCGTCGTCACCACGGAGTCGTGGTTTCAGGAAGCCGGGCCCAGCACATGGCCCACGAAGGGCAGTTCCCGGAACTGGTGCGCCATGTCCATGCCGTAGCCCACCACGAACTTGTCCGGGCACTTGAAGCATTCGAAGTCGGCGCCGATGTTGGCGGCGAGATGGCCCGGCTTGTTGAGCAGCACGGCGGTATAGACGCCGGCCGCGCCGCGCGCCGAGATCAGGTCCTTGGCAAATGCCAGCGTGCGGCCCGATTCGAGAATGTCGTCGACCAGGAGCACGTGCCGGCCCCTCACGTCCGACTCGATGTCGCGCAGCACCTGCACCTGGCCCGAGGAACGGGTGGCCTCGCGATAGCTGGACAGCATCATGAAGTCGACCTCGGGCGAGAGCCCGGCATGATGCATGGCGCGGATCAGGTCGGCGGCGAAGATGAAGCTGCCCTTGAGCACCGGCACCACCAGCAGCCGTTCCGGCTTGCGGCTGGCGATTTCCCGCGCCAGTTCGGCGATGCGGCCGGAGATCTCACGTTCGGAAAACAGGACACCGATGCGGTGTCCCTGGATGGTCTGTTCGCTCATGGCGTGGCATTTGAGCCGATTTCATGCACATGGGCAAAGCGAATCTCCACGTTCTGCGCAGTTTCGGGCGGCGCCGCAACCCGCGTCACGAAGTTGGTCGTCTCGCCCGGCTTGAGCGGCCGCGCGCCGGTGTCCAGCGTCCAGCTGTAGACCTCGGCATTGCCGGCGGAGCGCAATCCGAACCGGATCCAGGGAATCTTGCGGTCGCTGTCGGAGACATTGGCGATCTCGCCCTTGACCGCCAGCACCCGCGTGCCGTCGACGATCATGTGCTGCATGTCGACGCGGCGGATCTCCAGGCCATAGATGTTCACGTCCCAGCCGATGGCCTGATAGGCCGTGACCGTGGCCGGCGCGAGCGTCACCACCTGCTCGGGAAAGGCCGCTGCCGTCATCAGCGGCAGCATGGCGAGGCCAGCGATCGCCGACCAGCCGGCGAGGCGCCGGTTGCGCAGCGCGCGCTGCCGCGCGAAGGCCTCCTCGGCCTCGCGCGTCGCCTCGACCAGGCGGCGCACCTCGTGCTCCGGTTCGTAGGCGTGATCGACCAGGGCCGGCAGCTGCTGCGGATTGACCGGCGTGATCTCGATGGCGCGGCTCTCCAGCCAGCTGTAGCCGCAGGCGGCGCACTTGATCATCGTGCCGTCGGCGGCGAAGCGCTGGGCCGGCAGGTCATAGCGGGTCGAACAGGACGGGCAGGAAATCATCATGGTGGCGCGCATCCGCAGATGATGGAGCTTAACGGCAATTAGGGTTAATGCCTCGTTAACGGGCTCTGTGGTCAAACCGAGGGTCAGGAAAGGGAGCGGTTCGGTGGTACGGCTTGAGAGTGTGGCCCTGCGCTACGGACAGGGACCGGAGATCCTCAAGGACGTCAATTTCAAGATGGACGTCGGCGAGTTTGCCTTTCTCACCGGTCCGTCCGGCGCCGGCAAGTCGTCGCTGCTGCGCCTGCTCTTCCTCGCCCAGCGTCCGAGCCGCGGCTCCATCCGCCTCTTCGGCGAGGACGTGGCCGGCCTCAGCCGCAAGGCGCTGCCCGCGCTGCGCCGCCGCATCGGCGTGGTGTTCCAGGAATTCCATCTTCTCGATCACCTGACGACCTACGACAACGTGGCGCTGCCGCTGCGCGTGGCGGGTCACGGCGAATCGAGCTACCGCGCCGACGTCAGCGACCTCTTGAGCTGGGTCGGCCTTGCCGACCAGGCCCGCTCCTATCCGCCCGTGCTCTCGGGCGGCGAGAAGCAGCGCGCCGCCATTGCCCGCGCCGTCATCGCCAAGCCCGAGCTGCTGGTGGCCGACGAGCCCACCGGCAACGTCGATCCGGCGCTGGCCAACCGTCTGCTGCATCTCTTCGTCGAGCTGAACCGGCTTGGCACCACCGTGCTGATCGCCACCCATGACCATGCCCTGGTGCAGCGCGCCCGGGCGCCGGTCTATCATCTCGAAGACGGACACCTGAGACTGCGATGACCAGCCGCACCAGCACCAGGCCCGGCGCCATCATCCCCGCCAACATCGGCGCGCTGCGCTCGCTCACCGTGGCCATGACGGTGATGTGCTATCTGGCCTGCCTCGCCATCGGCGCCCTCGTGCTGACCAACCGTGCCGTGAACAGCTGGACCAGCGGCCTGTCGCGCGAGGTGACCGTGCAGGTGCGGCAGATGAAGGACGTCGATCTCGACGCCGAGGTGGCCAAGGCGCAGGAGATCCTGCAGGACTTTCCCGGGGTCGCCGGCATCGCCGTGCTCGACCGCGACGCCGGTGCCCGGCTGCTCGAGCCCTGGCTCGGCAGCCAGAACCTCGAGGACCTTCCCATTCCCCGTCTGATCAAGGTCGTCATCGACGAGACCGCGCCGCCCGACTACGAGTCCCTCGCCGAGGCGCTGCGCGAGGTGAAGGGCGCCAACCTCGACACCCACCGCCGCTGGCAGTCGGAACTCACCCGCATGGCCCGCGCCCTGTCGATCCTGGCCTACACCGTGCTGACGCTGATTGGCGTTTCGGCCGTGGCCATCGTGGTCTTCGGCACCCGCGCCGTTCTGCAGGCGCATCGTCCCATCGTCGACCTCCTGCATCTCGTCGGCGCGCGCGACGGCTATATCGCGCGCCAGATCGACGGGCGCTTCCTCAAGACCGGACTCTTCGCCGGCCTGCTGGGCCTGCTGCTTGGCCTTGCCACCTTCTTCCTTCTGTCGCTCACCGGGCCGCGTGGCGGCGGCGGTCTCGCCGATGCCAGCCGCAGCCTGCTCTTCGCACCGCCCGAGTCGGCAGGCTATTCCTATGCCCTGCTTCTGGCCGTGCCGGTGATGGCGACACTGATCAGCCTCGTCACCTCGCGGGTGACCTTGATGCGCATGCTGGGTGAAGTGCTGTGACCGCCATCCGTTCGCTGATCTTCAACGTGGTCTTCTACGTGAACCTCGTCCTGTTCCTGGTCCTCGGATCGGTCTTCTATGTGACACCGCGCAGCTGGTCGATGGCGGCGCTCAAGGTCTGGGCCCGCAGCTCGCTGTGGCTGCTGCGCGTGGTGGCGGGCATCGGCATGGAGCTGCGCGGGGCCCAGCACATTCCGCAGGGCGCGGCCCTCGTTGCCGGCAAGCACCAGTCCTTCTGGGAGACCTTCGCCATCCTGCCGTTGCTCACCGATCCGGCGGTGGTGCTGAAGAAGGAGCTTGCCTACATCCCCTTCTTCGGCTGGTTCATCTACAAGTTCCGAATGATCGCGGTGGAGCGCAGCGCCGGCTCCGCCGCCCTGCGCAACCTGGTGAAGCAGGGCCAGGCCTGCGTGGCCGAGGGCCGCCAGGTGGTGATCATGCCCGAGGGCACGCGCCGGGCGCCGGACGATCCGCCGGCCTACAAGCCGGGTGCGGCCGCGCTCTACGCGGCCCTGGCCGTGCCCTGCGTGCCCTTCGCGCTGAACTCCGGACTCTACTGGCCGCGCCGCAAGTTCCTGCGCCATCCGGGCACCATCATCGTGGAGTTCCTGCCTCCCATTCCGCCCGGCCTGCCGCGCAGGGCCTTCCAGGCCCGGCTGGAGGAGTCGATCGAGACGGCGACCCGGGCCCTGGTGGCGGAAGGCCGGCCGCAGGACAAATAGAGAACGAATTCTCGACTCGCGGCACGCTTGGGCGTAGACTTTCCGGCCATGGACCACACGCCCGCCATTCCGCTGGATGCCATCGCCCACGAGATCTGGGACATGAAGTACCGGCTCAAGGCCGCGGACGGCACGCCCCTCGAGCAGTCGGTCGACGAGACCTGGTGGCGCGTGGCCCGCGCCGTTGCCATGGCCGAGGAACCCGCCCAGCGTGAGCGCTGGGCCCGCGCCTTCCACGAGGCCATGGCCGGCTACCGCTTCCTGCCGGCGGGCCGCATCCTGGCAGGGGCCGGCACCGGACGCGCCGTCACGCTGTTCAATTGTTTCGTCATGGGCACGCTGCCCGATTCGCTGGCCGGCATCTTCGAGGGGCTGAAGGAGGCGGCCCTCACCATGCAGCAGGGCGGCGGGATCGGGCATGACTTCTCGACGCTGCGGCCGAAGGGCGCGCCGGTGCGCGGCGTTGGCGCCGATGCCTCGGGCCCGCTCAGCTTCATGGATGTCTGGGACTCGATGTGCCGCACCATCATGTCGGCCGGCGCGCGGCGCGGTGCCATGATGGGCACCATGCGCTGCGACCATCCCGACATCGAGGATTTCGTCGCCGCCAAGCGCGATCCGCGCCGCCTGCGCAACTTCAACCTGTCGGTCCTGGTGACCGACGCCTTCATGGCGGCGGTGAAGCAGGACGCCGACTGGCCGCTGGTCTTCGGCGGCGTCACCTTCCGCGTGATCCGGGCGCGCGAATTGTGGGACCGCATCATGCGCGCCACCTATGACTATGCCGAGCCCGGCGTCATCTTCATCGACCGCGTGAACGGCGAGAACAACCTGGCCTATTGCGAGACCATCGGCTGCACCAATCCCTGCGGCGAACAGCCCCTGCCGCCCTATGGGGCCTGCCTGCTGGGATCGGTCAACCTGGCGCGCCTGGTGAACGAGGCCTTCACCACCGGCGCCAGTCTCGACGAGGAGGCGCTGCGCGGCATCACCTCGATCGCGGTGCGCTTCATGGACAATGTCATCGAGGTTTCCAACTATCCGCTTGAGGCGCAGCGTGCCGAGGCCCGGGCCAAGCGCCGCATCGGGCTGGGCATCACCGGCCTCGCCGACGCGCTCGCCATGTGCGGGCTGACCTATGGCTCCGATGCCGCCGCCGCGGCCGCCGCACAGTGGATGGCCGTCATCGAGGATGCTGCCTACCGCACCAGCATCGGGCTTTCCCGCGAGCGCGGCGCCTTCCCGCTCTTCGATGCCGCGCGCTTCGGGCAGGATGGCCATGCCGCGCGGCTGCCGCGGGAGCTGCGCGAGCTGATCGGCCAGCACGGCATCCGCAACGGCCTCCTCACCTCGATCGCGCCGACCGGAACCATCTCGCTCTTTGCCGGCAACGTCTCGAGCGGCATCGAGCCGATCTTCAGCCTGGGCTACGACCGGCGCATCCTGCAGCCCGATGGCACCAGCCGCATGGCGCGGGTCACCGACTATGCGCTGTCGGTGTGGCACGCGCTGCATGGCGAGGCGGAGCCGCCGGCCGTCCTGGTCACGGCGGATGCGCTGACCCCGGCCGACCATCTGCGCATGCAGGCGGCAGTGCAGCGGCACGTCGACAGTTCGATCTCGAAGACCATCAACGTGCCGGCCATCCTGCCCTTCGCAGACTTCATGGCGGTCTACGAGCAGGCCTATGACCTCGGGCTGAAGGGCTGCACCACCTTCCGTCCCAACGACATCACCGGCTCGGTGCTGTCGGCGGGCGAGGGGGCGGAGTCGCATGCGCCGCTGGCGCGCGGCGAGGTGCTGCCCGGCTTCACCTACAAGCTGCGCTGGCCCGAGAGCGATCACGCCATCTACATCACCATGAATGACATCATGCTCGACGGCGAGCGGCGTCCTTTCGAGATCTTCATCAACTCGAAGAACATGGAACACTATGCCTGGACCGTGGCGCTGACCCGCATGATCTCGGCCGTGTTCCGCCGCGGCGGCGACGTGTCCTTCGTGGTCGAGGAACTCAAGGCCGTCTTCGATCCGCGCGGCGGCCAGTGGATGGATGGCCGCTACGTGCCGAGCCTGCTCGCCGCCATCGGCGGCGTCATCGAGCGCCACATGCTGGAGATCGGCTTCCTCAAGGCACCGGTGACGGCCGAGTTGGCGCCGGCGGATGGCGCGCTCAAGCGCAGCGGCTGCCCGCGCTGTGGCGAGCGCGCCCTGGTCTTCCAGGAGGGCTGCGCCACCTGCCTGTCCTGTGGCTATTCGAAGTGCAGTTGAGAGAGGGCTTGACAGCGGCCCAAGTTTGTTCTAGTTTTGTTCTCATGCTGAACGGTTTCCCCATCTCTGCAAAACTGCCCGACGAGCTCGGGATCGGTGAACGCTTCTGGTACTGGCGCGGCGCCTCGGGCCAGACCTACATCCACTCCATCTATCCGGCGGGCGCCTGCCCGCCGCTGCCCGGCGCGGTCTTCCTGGCGGTGCGCCGCCGTGGCGACGGCCAGCGCGAGGTGGTCCGCCTGGGTCGCTTCGCTGACCGCTGGGAGGGCTTCGCGCCGCCCGGTTTCGCGGCCGACGAGATCCATGTCCATCTGCTGGCGCGCGGTGAGGCCGCCGCTGCCGCCGTGCTCGACGACCTGGAGGCGGCAATCTCGGGCGTCGGTGCCGAGCGGAGGATGGCCGCCTAGAGGTTCAGCCGCTGGGCCAGCCGCTCGAGTCCGGCGTCATGGATGCGCATCTCGCGCAGATGCGCCACGGTGTTGCGCACGTAGTCGGTGCAGGCGCCTGACTGGCCCTGTCCCTGGCGCACCAGATCGTCGAGCGCGGCCTCGTCGAGGCGCCCGGCATATTGCTTGTGGCTGCGGTCGACCACATAGGTCACGGCCGCGACGCGACGGCCGCTGCCGATGAGATGGACGGGCTTCATCCGCTCCAGATAGACCATCGTCACCTGCTCGCGGCCGCGCAGGTAGGCGAGCGTCGCCTCGCGCTGCGCCGCCTCGACACGGAAGGCCATGCCGTGGCACGAGCCGCCGCGGTCGAGGCCCAGGACCAGGCCGGGCCGTTCCGGCGTGCCGCGATGGACATGCGAGAAGACGCAGAGCCGGCGGTGCAGCCCACGCAGCAGCGCCGGTGCGCTTTCCTCATACGCGAAGCCCGGCTTCCACATCAGCGAGCCGTAGCCAAAGACCCAGAATTCCGGCATGGTCCCGGCTGTTTACAAAGATGTCCGACGCGATGAAAGAACAAAAGCCGACCCCGCGGCCGTGGCGCATGCTGCTGCCCCTGCTGGTCGTGCTGGTCCTTGCCGCGGCGTGGAGCGTCTACTGGCTGGTGGCCGCCAGCGCGGCGCGCAACACCTTCGACGAGCGCATGGCCTTCGCCACCGAACGCGGCCAGCGCCTCGATTGCGCGAGCGAGGACTGGGGCGGCTATCCCTTCCGCTTCGAGTTCACCTGCGACAAACCCGTGGTGACGGACAAGGCCCTTGGCGTCCTCTCGAGTGGTCGGCTGCGCGCCGTGGCCATGGCCTACAATCCCTGGCACGTGCTCCTGCTGGTCGATGGCCCCACCATCTTCACACCGGCTGGCCGCCCGCCCCTGACCCTCAATCACCACACCATCCTCACCAGCCTGCAGTTCGCCGACGGGGCCAGTGACCCGGAAGTCTCCGTCGAGATTCCCGATGCCGACCTGGTCGGCTGGTTCCAGGCCAGGGAGCTCCTGCTCTTCACCCGCCCGCAGCCCGATGGCACCACCGGGGTTGCCATCTCCACCAGCGAGGCCAACTACCAGCCCACGGGCCGGCCGCCGCTGCCCGTGGCGACCGGCTCGCTGGTCGGCAGCCTCGGGTCCGATGGCCTGCTCAAGGTCGACAGCATCGAACTGCAAGAGGGCAGCGTGATCTACAAGGGGGCGGGCGAGCTGGGCCTCGATTCGCAGCATCGCCTCTCCGGCCTGCTCGCCACCGAGACCAATGACTTCGACGGGCTGATGCGCATTCTCGAACCGCACCTCGACATGACGCCACAGCAGTTCGCCGGCTTCAGGACCATGGCGGGTCTTCTGGCGCGGACCTCCAAGGTCAACATCACCGCGCGCGACGGGCTGCTCTATGTCGGCCCGGTGAAGGTGGCCGACCTCGTGCGCCTCTACTGAGGCTTCTCGGGATTCCGCCCGAAGTTGGGAGCCGCCGTGTCCTGGCCGGCAGCGATGATGCCGCGACGGATCTCGCGCGCCCTGGTGAAGAGCGAGAACAGGGTCTCGCCGTCGCCCCAGCGGATCGCCCGCTGCAGCGCCGAGAGATCCTCGGAGAAGCGTCCCAGCATTTCCAGCACCGCCTCGCGGTTGTTGAGGAAGACGTCGCGCCACATGGTGGGATCGGAAGCGGCGATGCGGGTGAAGTCGCGGAAGCCGCCGGCGGAATACTTGATCACCTCGGAACTGGTCACTTCCTCGAGGTCGGCGGCGGTGGCCACGATGTTGTAGGCGATGAGATGCGGCAGGTGGCTGGTGATGGCCAGCACCAGGTCGTGGTGCTCGGGCGTCATGATCTCGACGTTGGAGCCGCAGCTGCGCCAGAACTGTTCCAGCTTCGCCAGGGCCGCGGGATCGCAGTCCGCGGGCGGCGTGAGGATGCACCAGCGGTTGACGAAGAGCGTGGCGAAGCCCGAGTCGGGGCCCGATTGCTCGGTGCCGGCGATGGGATGTCCGGGAATGAAGTGCACGCCCTTGGGAACATGCGGGCCGACATCGCGCACCACCGCGCTCTTGACCGAGCCCACGTCGGTGAGGATCGCCCCCGGCTTCAGCTGCGGGCCGATCTCGGCGGCGATGGCGCCATAGCTGCCAACCGGCGAACACAGCACCACCAGATCGGCATCGGCCACGGCCGCGGCGGCGCTGCCATGCACCTGGTGCGCCAGTCCCAGCTCATCCGCGCGCTGGCGCGTCGCGGCGCTGCGCGCATGCGCGCTGATGTGCTTCGCCAGGCCCTGGGCGCGGATGGCATGGCTCAGCGACGAGCCGATGAGGCCCACGCCGATGAGCGCCACGCGGTCGAAGAGAACGGTCATGCCAGGAAGGCCTTGAGCGCCGCGACCACGCCGCGGTTGGCCTCCTCGCTGCCGACGGTGAGGCGCAGCGCGCCGGGAATGCCATAGGCGTCCATGCGCCGCAGCACGAAGCCGCGCTCGGCGAGAAAGGCATCGGCCGCCGCCGCGTTGCGCGTCGCCTCCGCCGGGAAATGCACCAGCAGGAAATTGCCGACGCTGGGCGTCACCTTGAGTCCCAGCGCCTCCAGCTCGCGCGTGAGCCAGGGCAGCCATTGCTCGTTGTGCGCCACCGCCTGGTCCAGGAAGCCGGCGTCGGCGATGGCGGCAGCACCCGCCGCAAGGGCCGGCGCGCTGACGTTGAACGGGCCACGGATGCGGTTCAGCACGTCGGCGACATGCAGCGGACAATAGGCCCAGCCCAGGCGCAGCGCGGCCAGCCCGTGGATCTTCGAGAAGGTGCGCGTCATCACCACGTTGCCCGAGGTCGAGACCAGCTCGATCCCGGACTCGTAGTCGTTGCGCCTCACATACTCGGCATAGGCCGCATCCAGCACCAGCAGCACGTCGCGCGGCAGGCCCGCATGAAGGCGCTTCACCTCGCTGAAGGGCAGATGCGTGCCGGTCGGATTGTTGGGATTGGCGAGGAAGACCACGCGCGTCCGCGGCGTGACCCGCGCCAGGATCGCATCGACGTCAGCGGTGTGGTTGCGCTCGGGCGCCACCACCGGCGTGGCGCCATTGGCCTTGATGGCGATCGGATAGACGAGGAATCCGTATTCGGAGTAGATCGCCTCGTCGCCGGGACCGAGATAGGCGTGGGCGATGAGCTGCAGCAATTCGTCCGATCCCGCGCCGCAGACGATGGCATCGGGGTTCAGCCCGTAGCGCGCCGCGATGGCCTCGCGCAGCGTCGCGGCCGATCCATCTGGATAGAGTTCCAGCTTCTGGGCCGCGTCGCGATAGGCGGCAATGGCCGCCGGGCTGGCGCCCAGCGGCGATTCGTTCGACGACAGCTTGTGCACCTTGACACCCTTGGCGCCGCTCTTGCCCGGCACATAGGCGTCGATGTCGAGGATGCCGGGGCGGGGCCGCGGCCGGGTATCGGCGGTGGATGATGTCATGACGGGACCTTTAGGGGTGTCGGATAGCGCCCCGCAAGCCGCCAGCCGAGCGGCGCAAGGTCGCGCTGGATCATGGCCTCGTCGAAGAAGCCCGGCAGGCAGACCACGTGCTGCGTGCCGGACCGGACCTGCCAGTCGGGCACGGCCGCGCCACGCCAGGGCGCGGTGCCGACCAGCAGCGTGCGGTCGTCACCGCTGGGCTGGGCCGGGGCATGGCCGAGGATCAGCAAGGCGGGCTCGCGTGCCGCGGAGACCTGCGGCAGCACGCCGATGACGCGCGGCGCCTTGCGGCCCGAAGCCGCGAGCGCCAGTGTCCAGCCGCTCTGCGGCGTGACCACGGCGACGTCGCCCGGCCTGGCGCCGAGGCTGTCGATGGCGGCCGCGGCACCTTCGTGCACCACGACCGGCGTGGCCGCGAAATGCAGGGTCACGGCGTCGCGCAGCTGTGGCGTCTCGTTCACCGCCGCCGGCAGGTGCACCGTGACGGCCGCCTGGGCCAGGGTCGAGGAGGTCAGGATGACGCGCCAAAGACGCACCAGGGTTTCGGGCGCGACATCGGCATCGCGCCGCGCCATCAGGCGGCGCAGGATCTCGGCCTCGCGCGCCGGGCGGATCGGCGAGGCGCGCAGGGTGCCGTCGCCGGTCTTGACGCCGCGCACCCGGGCCGAGGCCTGGAACCGCCGCGCCAGGAGATCGAGCAGGCCATCGTCGATGGCGTCGATCTCGCGGCGAATCTCGTCGAGCGTGGTGTCCTGCGGTCCGGCGTTCATGTCTCAGTCCATTGGGCGCCAGCGCCCGGCAGCCCGCTGCCGGCCCGAAGGCGGGCTATTCATAGGGGCAGCGGCGGGAAAAGCAAACGGTCACGGCCTGGTCCGGGCCGAGGGCTGGGGCAGCAGGGCCGGGCGCAGCCGCGGCGACAGCTTGCGCGCCCGCTTGCCCGCGGCGATGGCATAGACCTGCTTCACCGCTTCCACGATGAGCACCCCCGAGACCGCCGGCATCAGCCGTCCGACCAGGCTCTCCATGGCCCCGGCCGAGGACAGCACCATGCCCCGGCCGGAGGGCGGGAAGTAGAGCGCATGCGACCAGGACAGGATCGAGAACTCGCAGTCGCGCAGCAGGCCCGAAAGCTGCGGCCGGGAGAAGGGCTGTCCCTGGCCGAAGGGCGAGGTGTCGAAGCGGGCCCACAGGCCCCGGCGATTGGGCACCACCAGCAGCAGGCGCCCCTGCGGCGCCAGCACGCGCCAGGCCTCGCGCAGCATCTCGGCCGGTGCCTGGCTCAGCTCCAGCGCATGCACGGCGATGATCACGTCGACGGCGCTCTCGAGCAGCGGCAGGTCGGTCTCGTCGACCAGCGCCGAACGCACCGGGCCGTCGGCCGGCCAGTGTATGACGCCCTGCCGCGCCATCATGAAGGACAGGCAGGTGCCCGCCTCGGCCCCCGTGTCCTCGAGATAGGGCATGGCATAGCCCAGGCCCAGGACCACCGCCGCCCCCAGCGGGCCGGTCCTGGCCTTGAGCCTATTGGCAATCAGCCGCCGTGTGGTATTGCCAAGCGGGCTCGCGTAGAATTCGCGCAGGTCGACCACGTCCATGGCGGCGCACCATAACCGCAGGGACTGCGCGGGTCATCATCCAATTCAGGCAAGGTTAGCAGGCGACATGTCACATCTCGAAATCCACCAGTTCATCTGCCGGTCCGACAATTACGGCGTGCTGGTCCACGACCACCAGTCGGGCGCTACGGCAGCGATCGACGCGCCGGACGCGGCGGCCATCGAGACCGAGCTGAAGAAGCGTGGCTGGCAGCTGACCCACATCTTCAACACGCATCACCACATCGATCACGTCGAGGGCAACCTGGCGCTCAGGGACCAGTATGGCTGCACCATCATCGGGCCGCGCAACGAGGCCGCCGACATCCCCGGCATCAAGACGCAGGTTGGCGGCGGCGATGCGTTCAAATGGGCGGGCCGCGAGGTCAAGGTCTACGACTGCCCCGGCCATACCCGCGGGCACATCGCCTATTCCATCCCGTCCGAGTATTGCCTCTTCGCCGGCGACACCCTCTTCTCGCTCGGCTGCGGTCGCGTCGACGAGGCCAACATGGGCGTCATGTTCACCTCGGTCACGCAGTTCAAGACCCTGTCGCCCTCGACCTATATCTACTGCGGCCACGAATACACCGAATCGAATGCCCGCTTCGCGCTCACCGTGGAGCCGGGCAACCGCGCCCTGCAGCAGCGCGCCGCCGAGGTGAAGCTGCTGCGCCAGCAGGGCAAGATGACCTGTCCCTCGACGCTGGCCGACGAGCTGAAGGCCAATCCCTATTTCCGCTGCGACAGTCCCGAGATCCGCCGCACCCTGAAGCTGGAACAGGCGGGCGACGCCGAGGTCTTTGCCGAGCTGCGCCGCCGCAAGAACGCCTTCAAGTAGCGGGCGCGGGCCGGCGCAGGATCATGTCCTTGGCGGCGATCACCGCGCCGGCCGTGATCAGCAGGCAGGCGGCGATCACCGGCCCGCTGAGCGGCGCGAAGCCGGCCGTCACCAGGATCAGGGTGGAGAGAAGTGGTGAAGCATAGGACGATGCGCCAAGCACCATGATGTCGCCGTGCTTCACGCCGTAGTCCCAAGTATAGAATGCAGCCCCTACCGGAAACAGACCAAGTCCGATCACCGCCAGCCACTGCCCGGCGCCCTGCGGCCACACCGTGGTCTCGAAGACAAGATGGCACAGCGTCGAGAGCAGGGCCGTCACCAGGCAGAATCCGGCCACCACGTCGGTCGGTACCTTGCCGAAGCGGCGCGACAGCACCGAGTAGCCCGACCAGATGATGGCGCAGGCGAAGGCCAGCGCATGGCCCGGCTTGAAGCCGTCCTGCAGCGCCAGGCCCTGGCCCTTGGTGATCACCAGCACCGCGCCCGCCAGCCCGCAGGCGACGCCCACGAGATGATGCAGCCTCAGCTTCTCGCCCGGCAGCAGCGCCGAGAAGACCACAAGGAACAGCGGCCAGAGATAGGCGATCAGGCTCGCCTCCACCGGCGGGGCCGAACGGAGCGCCGAGAAATAGACGAAGTGATAGCCGAAGAGCCCGGCGATGCCGGTGGCCCAGACCTTCCAGTTCTGGCGCAGCGCCTGGCGCGCCGCCGGCCGGAACGGCCAGGTGACGGCGCCCATGGCCCCGCCGACCAGGAAGGTCATGGCCGCAAGCTGGAATGGCGGCACCTGGCCCGAGGCGGCCGTGAGCAGGGCCAGGAAGGCCCACATCAGCACGGCGGTGAAGCCGACCAGGGTTGCGCCGCGGACTGACATTGGACTGTTCCACGCTTGAATGCCCGCCTCTTAGCCCATCGCTGCCGCATTGCAAATTGGCGCGGTCCGGGATCGCTGCCAAACCGTCGCATTTGCGCAATCCGACATCGCCGGCCAGTCCCACACTGCCTGCAGGCTGCGCGGGACCGAAGTCTGGAACATCGGAGGACAGGCATGATCGTGGGTTTCATCGGACTGGGCACCATGGGCCGCAACGCGGCGCTGAATCTGCGCCGCGCCGGATTCGGCATGGTGGTCTATGACGTGAGGCCGGAGGCGCTGGCGCCGCTGCTGGCGGCCGGGGCCGCCGCCGGCGCCAGTCCGGCCGATGTCCTCGACCGCTGCGACGTGGTGGTGACCATGGTCTTCGGACCGAAGGAAGTGGCCCAGGTGCTGCGCGGCGAGGCAGGCTTTCTCACGACCGGCTGTGCCGGCAAGTACTGGATCGACATGACCACCAGCAGTCCGAAGCTGATGCGCGAGCTGGCCGCGGCCTTCACCGCCCGCGGCGGTCACGCGGTGGACGCGCCCGTGACCGGCTCGGTCGATGCCGCGATCCGCGGCGACATGCCGATGTTCGTGGGCGGCAGCGAGAACGACGTGGAACATGTGCGCCCCGTGATCGAGGCCATGGGCCAGCTGCGCAAGGTCGGCGCCTATGGCAATGGCTATGTCGCCAAGCTGGTCAACAACCAGCTGTGGAAGATCCATGCCGCCGCCATCGGCGAGGCCATGGTGACGGCAAAGCTGGCGGGACTCGATCCCGCTGTCTGGTGGGAGGTGATGAAGGGCGGCGCCGCCGACAGCTTCGTCATGCAGCACGACGTGCCCTCGATCTTCGCCGGGCACTATGATCCGTCCTTCCCCATCGCGCTCTGCCTCAAGGACCTGTCGCTCATCGAAGAGTTGATGACCGAAGTCGGCACCCGCGACGATCTCACGCGGGCCACGCATGAACGCTTCAAGGAGGCGGGCCGGCGCTACGGCATGGCGGCGGGCGAAATGACCGTCTGCAAGGTGGTCGAGGATGACGCCGGCATCGACCTGCGTGTCGCCGGCGACTGGGTGAAGCCCTGGGAGGTCCGGCACCCGGGTGGCTGAGGCGTGACCTGGCCTCGCATCACGCGTCAGCTGCGCGGTGCCTGAGCCCGCCTGGCCATGAAGCGGCCGCCGAAGATGCTGATGATGACCGCACCGATGATGATGGCGCCGCCGATGAAGGCGGTGGGTTCCGGCACCTCGCCGACGAAGAGCCAGGGCCACAGCGGGTTGACCACCGCATCGAGCATGACGATGAGCGACAGCGTCACCGCGGGAACCGACCGCGCGCCCTTGGCGTAGAAGATCAACGGGATCGACAGCTGCAGCGGCCCCATCAGCGCCAGCAGCAGCACCTCGCGCGGGCCGACATTGAAGCCGCCGCCCGCATGGCCCGCGAGGAAGCCGAGAAGGCCCGCGGCGAAGAAGGTCACGAAGCCGCCGACGCAGATGGCCGGCACCATGTCGACGTTGCGGTAGCGCCGCAGCGCCAGGGTCTGCATGGCAAAGGAGATGGGCACGCAGATCGAGATGATCATGCCCAGCATCTTGCCCGTCTCGAGTCCGTCCCAGGCGATGACGCCGACGCCCGCCATGGCCAGCGCCGCAGCACCCCAGGCGGCAAGTCCGGGACGTTCGCCGGTGATCCAGGGGCTGAGCAGCCCGGTGAAGATGGGCGAGGAGGCCCCGATGACCGAGATCGTCGCCGTGCTCACCATGGTGAGCGAGGTGACATAGAGCGTGGAGCCCAGCGAGAAGAAGCCGGCCGAGAGGCAGAGGCCCAGCAGCGGCACGGCCAGGAACCGCGCCAGGGTCTCGCGTCCGTAGATGGCGACGAGATAGACCAGCAGGCCCACCGACATCCAGAAGCCGCGCCAGGTGTTGATCTGCCAGCCGTCGAGATCGGGCATGAGCCGCACGAAGATGCCCGACAGGCTCCAGCCCAGCGTGGCCAGCAGCACGAAGATGACGCCCGTCCCGTAGCTCTGCTCGTCCCGTGCCGTCATGCCGCCCCCGATTCGCGGGCCAGCCTAGCAAAGGAAAGGGGCCCATGGATCGGCCAGGATCGCATGGGCCCCGTCATGTCCTGTCAGCACCGTCAGGCGCGCAGCGCCGCGTTGTCCGGATCGTAGGGACTCTCCGGGATCACCGTGGCCCTGAACAGCTTGCCGAGGATCTTGATCTCGAGCTCGGTGCCGACCGCGGCGAAGTCCGGCTTCACCATGCCCAGCGCCAGCGACTTGCCGACCCGGAAGCCGTAGCCGCCGTTGGTGGCGCGGCCGATGAGCTGTCCCTTGTGATAGAGCGGCTCGGAGCCGCGCGCGTCGGACTCGCCGTCGCCGACGCCGTGGACCTCCATGGTCACGAAGGTCCAGTTCAGGCCCTTCTGCTTGCCCTCCACCAGGGCATCGCGGCCGATGAAACTGCCCTTGTTCGGGTGGACGAAGCGGTCGAGTCCCGATTCATAGGCGGAGTACTCGATGGAAAGCTCGCGCGGCACCAGGCGGTAGCTCTTCTCGATCGACAGCGACGACATGGCCTTGATGCCGTAGGGACGGATGCCGAACTCCCTGCCCGCGTCCATCAGCTGGTCGAAGAGGGCGACCTGCTGTTCGATCGGATGATGGAATTCCCAGCCGAGTTCGCCCACGAAGTTCACCCGCAGCGCATGCGCGGTGGTGGTGCCCACGCTGATCTCCTTGCCCGACAGCCAGGGGAAGGCCTCGTTGGAGAGATCGGCATCGGTCAGCTTCTGCAGGACCTTGCGGCTGTTGGGACCGGCGAGAACCAGCACGCCGAGCCGCGTGGTGATGGCATTGAGGCGCACCGAACCGTCGCTCGGCGCCAGCTTGCGCAGCACGTCGTGGTCGTGGCGCTCGTAGGCGCCGGCGGAGACGAGGTAGAAGCGTCCCGGCGCCCATTCATAGACGGTGAACTCGGCGCGGACGCCGCCGCGCGGGGTGAGCAGGTGGCAGAGCGCGACGCGGCCCATCTTCTTGGGGATGCGGTTGGCGAGGATCGAGTCGAGCCACTCGCGCGCTCCTGGTCCCGAGACCTCCATCTTGGCGAAGGCCGACATGTCCTGCAACGCGACGTTGGTCATCACGTTGCGGCATTCCTCGCCGACGAACTTGAAATAGTTGGAGCGGCGGAAGGACCATTTCTCGACGATGCGGCCATCCTCCGTGGGCGGAGCATGATTGTGGTTGGTCAGCACGTCGGGGCTGTCCAGCTCTTCCCTGGTCAGGGCATAGCCCTTGGGCGCGAACCAGCCGGGCCGTTCCCAGCCATAGACCGAGCCGAAGACGGCGCCGAGGTCCTTCATGCGGTCATAGCAGGGCGTGCGCTTCAGTGGACGCGCGGCCGAGCGCTCCTCGTCGGGATAGTGCGGCGTGAAGACATTGGCATAGGCCTCCTCGTTCTTCACCTTCAGGTAGCCGCGCGTGGCATAGGGGCCGAAGCGGCGCGGATCCACGCCCATCATGTCGATCGAGGGCTCGCCCTCGACGATCCACTCCGCCAGCTGCCAGCCGGCACCGCCGGCCGCGGTCACGCCGAAACTGTGGCCCTCGTTGAGCCAGAGGTTCCTGCGGTCCCAGGCGGGGCCGATGATCGGCGAGCCATCGGGCGTATAGGCGATGGCGCCGTTGTAGACCTTCTTGATGCCGACCTCGCCGAAGGCCGGAACGCGGGTGATGGCGGTCTCGATGTGCGGCGCCAGGCGGTCGAGATCTTCCTGGAAGAGTTCGTATTCGCTCTGGTCGGACGGTCCGTCCATGTAGCAGCAGGGCGCGCCATGCTCGTAGGGACCGAGCAGCAGGCCGCCGTTTTCCTCGCGCATGTACCACGATGAATCGGCCTCGCGCAGCACGCCCATCTCCGGCAGGCCCTTGGCCTGGCGTTCGCGGATCAGGGGATGCGGCTCGGTGACGATGTACTGGTGCTCGACCGGAATCACCGGAATGTCGAGGCCGACCATGGCGCCTGTCTTGCGCGCGAAGTTGCCCGAGGCCGAGACGACATGCTCGCAGGTGATGTCGCCCTTGTCGGTCTTGACCAGCCATTCGCCGTTGGGCTTCTGCTCGATGGCCGTGACCGTGGTGTTGCGATAGATCTCGGCGCCGCGGCTGCGCGCGCCCTTGGCCATGGCCTGGGTCAGGTCGGCCGGCTGGATGTAGCCGTCGTCGGGATGCTGTATGGCGCCGATCAGTCCATCGGTCTCGCACAGCGGCCAGATGTCCTTCACCTGCGCCGGCGTCAGCTGGTTGACCTTGATGCCGATGGTCTCGGCCACGCCGGCGTAATACATGAACTCGTCCCAGCGGTCCTTGGTGCGGGCGAGGCGGATGTTGGACACCTTCTTGAAACCCACCGGCTGGCCGGTCTCGGCCTCGAGCTCGCCATAGAGCTTGACCGAATACTTGTGGATCTGGCCCACCGAGTAGGAGAGGTTGAAGAGCGGCAGAAGGCCCGCGGCATGCCAGGTGGAGCCGGAGGTCAGTTCCTTGCGCTCGATCAGGACGACGTCGCTCCAGCCCTTCTTGGCCAGGTGATAGAGCGTGCCGACGCCGACAACGCCTCCGCCGATCACCACCACGCGCGCCTGTGTCTTCATGGGAGAACCCTCCGAACCGGAAACCGAATGGAGGGCACAATAGTGAGGCGAATTCAACAGGCGTGAGGCGGAACGACCGGGACAGGGCGGATTACGACACTAGCCGGCGAATCCGCCGGCCCTCAGAAAGTCCAGTTCCGCCGGCGTCGAGCGGCGGCCCAGCACCGGGTTGCGGTGCGGGAAGCGCCCGAAGCGGGCGATGATGTCGAGATGGACTTGCGCCCAGTAGGCCATCTCCGACAGGCCCATGGTCTGGAACAGGGCCACGCCGCGCCGCTGCGCATCGAGGTCCTCGGCGTGCTCGAAGGGCATGATCAGCCAGCGCGCCCGCGGCGCCGTCAGCCGGTGGTGGAAGCCCTGGCCGATCCATCCCCTGGCCAGCGCCAGGGCCCGGGCGTCGGCGGCGAAGGCCAGCGGACTGCCGCGATGGATGTTGCGCGACACCTGGTCGAGCAGCAGGACAAGGCCGAGCGCGCCCTCCGGCGTCTCGCCCCAATGGTCGAAGGCCCCGTTCCGGGCCTGGCGCAGCGCCGCTCCGAACCGCACCGACAGGGCGCCGTCGAAGGCCGGATCCTTGGTGAACCAGCGCGACGGGCCTGCCAACTCCCAGACCCGGACCACGGTCTCCGGCGTCATGCGAGCGCCATGTGACGTTCGATGAAGGCCGCCAGCGCGGTGACGTCGTCGCGGCTGAACACTGGCACCGGAGCTTCATCGATGGTGCCGTTCGCGGCGATCGCCACCACCGTCGGGTCCGCGCCGGCCAGGTGCGGATGGTCGAGCGCGAGGTTGCGCACCTCGATCTTGTCATGGCTGTCGCGCTTGTAGCCTTCCACGATCACCAGGTCGCAGGGGGCGAGCTTGGCGAGGATCTCGGCCAGCGGCGGTTCCTCCTCCTCGCGCAGCTCGTGGATGATGGCCCAGCGGTGGCGCGACACCACGGCAACCTCCGATGCGCCCGCCTTCCGGTGGCGGAAGGAATCGCGCCCCTCGTGGTCGATGTCGAAGGAATGATGCGCATGCTTCACGGTGGACACGAGATGGCCGCGGGCGGTCAGCTCGCGCACCAGCTTCTCGACCAGCGTGGTCTTGCCCGCGTTCTTGAAGCCTGCGACGCCGATCACCTTGGTCATGGCGCGAAGTCTGCCGCGATCCGTGCGGCCTCCGCAAGATCCCCGGGCGTGTTGACGTTGAAGAAAGGGTCGAAGGGCAAGGCCGGCCAGCTGACGGCAACCGCAGCACAGCGCCGCGCCCAGTCCTGGACCCTGGTCAGCGCCTCCCCGTCCATGGCGCGGTCGAGATCGGTCCTGAGCTCCACGGACCACAGGCCGGTCAGATAGTGGTCCTGTCCGCCCGACGCGGCGATTGCCGCCCGCGCTGCGGCCGCGCGCAGCCGCCGCACCAGGTCGCGCGGCAGGAAGGGCGTGTCCGCAGGCATGGTGAGCACCGCATCGAAGCCCCGGTCGGCCGCAAATCCCAGGCAGGCCGCGAGTCCCGCCAGCGGCGTCGGGCGGTCATGCCGCAGATCGGGGATCACGGGAAGGTCAAACGACGCAAAGCGCCGCGCGTCGCCATTGGCGTTGAGCACCAGCGCATCCACCTGCGGCGCGATGCGGGCCACCACATGCGCCAGCAGCGGCTGGCCGGCGAGCGCCACGAAGGCCTTCTCCTGTCCCATGCGGAGCGACCTGCCGCCCGCCACGATGGCGCCGGCGATCCTCATGCGTGGGCGTAGATCCGCTGCGGCGGCAGCCACACGGTGACGGCGTCTCCCACGCGGATCTCGCCTTCCGCCTCGATCCAGCCGACCACGCCACGCTTGTGCCTGGCGGCCTTCACGAAACCCATGCTCTGCTCGGGATGATGTTTTTCGATGATCGCCGCCGGATAGCGGCAGGGCAGGTTCTCGATGTCGACAACGATCATGGCCCCGCTCGGAAACTGCAGGCGCGTGGTGGGCGGCAGCAGCGTCAGGTCGGGGATGCCGGCGGTCACCAGATTGGCGCCAACCCATTCGGCGCGGACCGCGGGAATGCCCATGGTCCGGGCGATCTCGGCCAGCTCCTCCTCCGACAGGATCGAGACCTGGCGCGCGTTCTTCACTTCCGTGCCGCGCTTGAACTGCTTCACCATGCGGCTGTCGGACGCGCGCGTCAGTCCGCCGTGGCAATCCTCCGCGATGCCGGAGAAGCGCAGCGACAGGCTGTCCCGCGCCACCTTCTCCAGGCCCGTCTTGCGGTCGGGACTGGCCAGGAGCCGGACGACGCGCCCGGTGAAGGAGGCTTTGGACAGAAGCTCGGACATTGGTGTAACTCCCGGCTGAGGAGATCCTTCTAGCCAGACCATGGACGACAGTCATTCCGATTCCGAGCTCGACGTGACGGGCCTGCTCTGTCCCCTGCCCGTGCTCAAGGCACGCAAGCGGCTGGAGGCGATGCCCTCGGGGCAGGTGCTCAAGGTCATTGCCACGGACCCCATGTCGGCCATAGACATGCCGCACTTCTGCAGTGAGCAGGGACATGCGCTGCTCGGGCAGGACCGGTCGGCGGACACATACATCTTCAGGATCAGGCGCAGATGAGCTTCGACTTCGGCAGTTTCAACAATTGGGGCCAGCTCCGCACCGTGGCCATCCGCGACGTCGACACGGCCTTCGCCAGCGACGCCAAGATCGACGCGGAATGGAAGGACCTCAATTTCCATTCCCGCCCCGACCTGGCGAAGGCGCGTAGCGAATATGCCGCGGTGGAGCGCGTGCTGGCCGCGGCCGGCGCCGACGTCATCAAGCTGCCGCCCGGGGACGGCCTGACGCTCGATTCGATCTACACGCATGACGCGCTGATCGTGACGCCGCGCGGCCTGGTGAAGCCGCGCATGGGCAAGCCGCAGCGCCGCCGCGAATCCGACGTGAACGGCGCCGCGCTCGAGAAACTCGGTTTCCCAATTGCTGGCGAAATCACCGGCGAGGGCAAGGTGGAAGGCGGCGACCTCATCTGGATCGACCGTTACACGCTGCTGGCCGGCATCGGCTACCGCACCAACCTCGAGGGCGTGCGCCAGCTGGGCGAGCTGGCCGGCGAGGATGTGGAGATCCTGTGGTTCGACATGCCGCACTACAAGGGCCGCAGCGACGTCTTCCATCTCATGAGCACGCTGTCGCCGCTCGACCATGATCTCGCGGTGGCCTATCCGCCGCTGATGGCGGCGCGCCAGATCGAGTTCCTCGAGTCGCGCGGCATGAAGTTCATCGAGGTCCCGCCCGAGGAGTTCGACACCATGGGCTGCAACGTTCTCGCGCTCGGACCGCGCCACGCCATGATGGTGGAGGGCAATCCCGAGACCGAGCGCCGTCTCCGCGCCGCGGGCGTCAGGGTCGAGGTGATCAGGGGCTACGACATCTGCCGCAAGGGTGAAGGCGGGCCCACCTGCATGACGAGACCTCTGGTGCGCGGATAGCGGACTGCGCGGACGCGCCAGGTGGCGCGTCCTGCACCACGTCGGGCGCCTAGCCCAGCAGCTCCTGGATCTTCTTCGAGAACCCCACCGTCACGCTGCCGTCCCTGTGCTCGATCAGCGGGCGGCGGATCAGCGAAGGATTCTTCACCGCAAGCGCCACGGCCCTGGCCTCGGTGAGGTTCGCGGTTTCGGCCGGCGGCAGGCCGCGCCAGGTATAGCCTGCCTTGTTGATCATCTTCTCCCAGCCGCCCAGCGCCTTCGACCAGGCCGCGACCTGGTCCTTGGTGATGGGAGTGTCCTTCACATCGGAAAAACTGTGAGGGATCTTGTGTGCCTTGAGCCAGTCGACGGCCTTCTGGCAGGTCGAGCACTTGGTCAATCCGTAGAGTTTCAGCGCCATGTCTGTCCCCGTTACCTGTTGAGCGAAAGCGTCTTGTCGGTGAAGGCGTCGGCCCCACCGCTGATCTGGTCGGTGAAGGCCCGGAACAGACCCTCGATCATCGGCTTCTCGATGTCCTTGACGATGAACACCAGGCGCGTCCGCTCATCCCCGTCCGGCCAGGCTGCGAGCCGCACCGGCGGATGGAATACGTGCTGCACCCCGTGCAGGACCACCGGACGCGCCGGATCGTCCGCCAGCTTCACGATGCCCTTCATGCGCAGCATGTTGGCGCCGTGATACGACTTGAGCAGTTCCAGGAAGAGCTCGAGACCCTGGATGCTGATTGCCCGGTCCTCGCTGAAGCTGAAGGAGCGGATGTGGGCGTCGTGGCGCGACACGTCGTGATGATGGTCGTGATCGTGGTGATGGTGATGGCCATGCCCCCTGTGCCGCCGGTTGCGCTTCTCGCCTGTGGCATAGGCTTCCGCCGCCAGCCAGGCCCGCACGTCCGGGGTCTTCGTGGTCTGGTCGAAGAGTCCCATGGTGAAGAGGCGCTCGGCGGTGGCCTCGTTGCGGTGGGTGGTGAGCAGCCGCGCCGCCGGGTTCAGCTTGCGCAGCCGCGCGATGATGGCAAAGAGCATGTCCTCGCCTTCGCGGCCCGAGAGCAGGTCGACCTTGGTCAGCACGATGCGGTCGGCCACGGCCACCTGCTTCACCGCCTCGGGATGCGCATCGAGCGTTGCCATGCCGTTGACCGCATCGACCACGGTGACGACGCCCTCCAGCCGGCAGGCCGCGAGCAGTCCCGGCTCGCTCATCACCGCATGCAGCACGGGCGCGGGATCGGCCAGGCCCGTGGTCTCGATGACGATGCGGTTGAAGGCCTTGATCTCGCCGCGCCCGCGCCTGGCCAGCAGGTCGTGGATGGTGTCGATGAGATCGCCACGGATGGTGCAGCACAGGCAACCCGAGGCCATCTCGATCACGTTCTCGTCGGCGCGCTCGACCAGCAGGTGGTCGATGCCGGTGTCGCCGAACTCGTTGATGATCACGGCGGCGTCAGCCAGCATCGGATCCTTCAGCAATTGGTTCAGCAGCGTGGTCTTTCCCGCGCCGAGAAAGCCGGTGAGGATGGCAACCGGAATGGGGGCACGGGTCATGGCGAGGCGGTCCTCCGCTGTCCGACGAGGCTCGAGGCCAGCAGGGCGAGCAGCACCATGCCGCCGCCCAGATACTGGTTCGGGTTCAGCCGCTCATGCAATAGCAGCGCGGCCACCAGCGTCGTCATGACCGGTTCGAGATTGTAGAAAGGTGCCACCGTGGAGGCCGGGGCGAAGCGCAGCGACAGCATGTGGATCATATAGGCGACGATGTAGATGGCGCCAACGCCGGCCATGAAGGCAAGGCCGACGCCGGTGGCGGTTCCGCCCGGGAAGATGCGGATGCTGCCGTCGCCGGCGAAGAGCGCCACCAGGAAGGCGGCCGGCAGGATGGCGAGATGCACCAGGCTGCCGAAGACGGTGGGCGTGAGATAGGTCGAGATGCTGCGGCCGGAGAAGAACTGCAGCACGCAGGCCACGGCGGCGGCCGCCGCCAGCAGGATGCCGCGGATGTCGAGATCGGCGAAGCTCGGCCCCACCGCCACGCCCAGGCCGGCGAAGGCGAAGATGGCGATGCCGATGCGCGCCAGGCCGGGCCTCTGGCCCTCCACCATCGGGGCCGCCAGCATGATCAGCACCGGAAAGGAAAAGAAGATGATGACGGCAAGCCCCACTGGAATGAACTGCACCGATGCCAGGTAGCCGACCGAGATGACGAGCGTGGCCACGGCCTGGATGGCGAAGCTTCCGCGCGCGGCCCGCGGCAGCGCCAGGGCCTCGCCGCGCAGCACCGCCAGGATGGCGAAGACGACGCCCACGGCGGCGGTGCGGAACAGCGTGCTCTCGACCGGCGGCACCCCGTTCTGGTAGCCGGCACGGACCAGGTTCGGCACGAAGCCGTAGAGCGCTGCGGCACCCAGCGCGCAGGCGATGCCAAGTCCGCTGCGGTTGATCATGATGCCTCAGGGCTTCTTTTTCTTCTTCTTGGCGGGCTTGCTGCCGTCGGAGCCTTGCACGGCGGCGGGTTGTGACGGCGGTGGCACCGGAGTGAGGGCGGCGATCTCCGCGAAGGTCGCGGGCGTCAGCACGTCGCAGGGCGATTTCTCCTGACGATAGCTGCTGCAGGCCGACACGCTCTGGTCCTGGCCGAGCTGCCAGACCACCGCGGCATATCCGAGATCGCGGGGCATGCGGATCACGCCGGCAGGACCGGTCAGTCCCTCGGCCGAGGCGCTGAGCAGGCGGCCGCGCAGCGCCATGTCGGCCTTGACCGCGGTGTCGTAGGTGCCGAAGGAGATGCCCCAGCCTTCGAGGGTTCGCGCGTTGACCAGCTGCACGGCGGGCTTCTGCCGGCACAGCGTCGTCGTCATGTCGGCGGGCACGATGCCGCCCAGCGGCATGTTGCGGATCGCGGCCAGCGGCTGGCGCGCCGGCGGATCCTTGCGGCCGAAGGCATCGACCAGCAGCATCTCGGCCAGATCGGCGCGGTGCTTGCCACTGCTGGCGCCAAAGATCACCGCACCCAGCTTGCGCCCGTCGATCGTGGCCGTGGCCACGAGATTGAATCCGGCGTTGCAGACGAAGCCCGTCTTCATGCCGTCGGCGGCCTTCATCTGTCGGAGCAGGGCGTTGCGGTTGGGCAGGCGGCGCTTGCCGATGGTCACCGCGTCCTGCGAGAAGTAGTGCGCGCGCTCGGGAAAGGTCTTGAGCAGGGCGGTGGCGAGAATGGCGATGTCACGCGCCGTGCTCACCTGGCGCGGATCGAAGAGGCCGTTGGGATTGATGTAGTGCGTGCCGGTCATGCCCAGCATCCGCGCCGTGGCGTTCATCTCGGCAACGAAGGCCGGCACCGACCCCGCCGCGCCCTCGGCCAGCACATAGGCCATGTCGTTGGCCGAATAGACCAGCATCGACTGCAGCGCGAGATTGGTGCTGATCTTCGAGCCGGGCCGCATGCCGATCTTGCTGGGCGGCTGCGAACTGGCCAGCGCCGAGACCTCGAGCTTCTGGTCCAGCGTCATGCGCCCGCTGCGCAGGCGGTCGAAGACGATGTAGGCCGTCATCAGCTTGGTGATCGAGGCGGGATACCAGGGTTCGCCGGCGCGATCCTGCGACAGCACCTCGCCGGTGGATGGATCGAAGACCAGTGTCGGGCCTGCCGCCGCCTTGGCGCTGGCGCTTGCCGCACCGGCAACCAGCACCAGGAGGACGATGAGGAGACGAAACCCGGTCACGCGACGGAATCCTTGCTCATGACGCCGGTAAATCACAGGCCCGGGGCCGGATCAACTGCCGGGCGTCACGCGGCCCACCCGCGTGCCGTTCATGCTGGTCCGTGACTGCCGGCAGTCTGCCGGAACATGTCCCTGTCTGTCGTCAAATGCCAAGCATGGCAGCTTAAATTGGTTGTAATCCTTCGGCATGAACTGGTCCGGGTCCGGCGAGAGCGCGCGTGGCGCCACGACGAGCGTTTTGATTTGTCTGTCGGTTCTCGCATTTGTCCGAGGGTATGCGCCGGCACGACGGAAGGGTTGCTGACGATCGATGCCGGTATTGCGGGTGCCGGGATGCGGTCGATGGTCTTGCTTTGCGCCAAGGGGTTGGATATCGCCTCCGCCGTCCGCCGTTGGCGCCGACCGAGACCAGCCGCCCGCCGCGCGGACATTGACGTTGACCGCCAGCTGTGACCCGCGCGTCACCGGCGATGAAGAAACCGAACTGAGCTCTAGGCAAACTCAAGGAGTAGACCGACCATGACACTTTCGAGACTTCCGCGCCGTTCCGTGCTGATGTCGGCCATGCTGGCGCTTCCGGCCGTCAAGGTGGCCGCGGCCCAGGCGGCGGATGTTCAGCAGGCTGACTTCCTCTTCGTCCAGACCGCCAAGTCGATGACCTTCGACAAGGCGAGCAACAAGCTGACGCTGGTCGATGTCAGCCCCATCACCGTGATGTTCGCCGACCGGCCCGAACGCATCGCCGGCAACATGAAGACGGCGCGCTTCGTGCCGTTCTGGAGCGAGGGCAAGGACAGCTTCCTGAGCGATCCGCCCAACGCCGACATCTCGATCATCGAGGGCAGCGAGATGCGCCAGGTGGTCGCGACCATCGAGCAGCCGGAGCTGAAGGACGGCAATCTCTCCTACACCGTGAAGGTGCTCGAGGGCGAATTGCCGGCGAGCGGCGCCGATGTCTCGGTCTTCATCGACGTGATCGGCATGCCGCTCACCCCGGTGTCCTATGCCGGCGCGGCGCGCCGTGCCTACCGCCGGGCGGTGATCTACTAGGCAGCACCTCTTGAAGCGGTGGCCGGCCGGCACTATTGCTGGGCCATCGCGACGGGTGTGGTCGCAACAAACCGACGCCGGCAGGCAGATGCCGGCGTTTCATCGACAGGCGAGCATGACGGAACGGTTGGAAAACGCAGGACGGCGGCGGGCCATGGCCGCAACCATCTTCGCGGCGATGGGGCTGGCGGGCTGCGCCAGTTCCGCGGCGAATCAGCAGCTCGACATTCTGGGCTCGCGGGTGAACGAGACCGTCGTCGACTTCGCCGACATCGAGACCTATGCCAAGCGGGCCAAGGCCGCCTATGGCACCGAGGCCCAGATTCGCGCGGCCTATCCCAGGACCGTCCGCATCGCCACGCCGGGCAAGGACCAGGTGCGCTACTTCGTCGAGCGCGACGATGCGGCGAAGACCCAGACCATCTCGGTTCGCGGCACCGCCAACCGCCGCAACCTGTCGGAGGACGAGAAGGCGAAACTCGTGGTCGACCGCCATGCCGGGATCCCGGTGCACAAGGGTTTCGACGACGTGGCCGCGGTGGTCTATGCCGATCTCGCGCCCAATCTGAAGAAGGGCTACACCACCTATGTCACCGGCCACTCGCTGGGCGGCGCGGTGGCCGCCCTCGTCGCCATCTACGCCATGGAGGACGGGCACCAGGTCAAGCGCGTCGTGACCTTCGGCCAGCCGCGCTTCACGACTGCGGTCGGCGTGGCGAAGCTTGGCAACCTGCCCCTGACCCGTGTGGTAGACGAAAACGATATCATCCCGATGGTGCCCCCTGCCTCCATGGGCGACAAGGTCTACGGGCCCTACGAGCATGTCGGCCCCGAGATCATCCTGCTCGAGGGCCCGCGCTACGTCTATCTCCCGAGCCATGACGCGACGCGCCTGTCGCTCGGCGAGTTCTGGCGCACCGAGGGCTTCGCCGATCTGCCCGACCACAAGATGGACACCTATCTGCGGCGCATCGCCGACAAGCGCAAGGGCGCCATCGCCGTCTCCTACGACGACCGCGAGAAGTACGTGGTCCACAAGCCCAAGGATGCGCGCCAGCGCTCCGAGCAATGATGTCTTCAACCGCCAACCTCAGGAAAGTCACCCGCATGCTTGCTGCCAGAACCCTCGCCTCCGCCGTGCTGATTGCCGCGGCCGCCGCCATGTCGACCGGGGCCCGCGCCGGCGACGCCGTCCGCTTCGGCGTTCTCACCTGCGACATTTCGGCGGGCGTCGGCCTGATCTTCACCGAGAAGCAGGAGATGGGCTGCACCTTCACGCCCGACAATGGCGGCGCGGTCGACGTCTATTCCGGCACCATCCAGGAATTCGGCCTCGAGCTTGGCGAGACCAACGGCGCCGAGCTGACCTGGCTGGTCTTCTCGCTGCAGAACGGCGTGCCCAAGGGCGCGCTGGCCGGCACCTATGTGGGCCTGTCGGCCAATGCGTCGGTGGGTGCCGGCATCGGCGCCAATTCGCTCAACGGCGGCCTCGAGCGCTCGATCGTGCTGCAGCCCTATTCGGTGCAGACGCAGACGGGCGTGAACCTGGCGGCCGGCGTCGCCAAGGTCGTGCTGCGCGAGGCCGACTGACCTGACGCCCGCGCGGGCCTCGCCGATTAAATTTCGGCAAGGCTGCCCGCGCCTCGGCCGAGGCACTGGAAATTGCCGCAATCGGCTCCTTGATCATGGGGAAGGATCATCAAGGAGCAAGGCACATGGCTGCCCTCTATCAGAACGCCCAGTGGCGCGTGACCAGCAAGGGGATGGAGTCGCTCGATCCATCCCACCCCTACAGCATCCGCCTGCGGCTGCTCGACAACGTCGAGCGCCCGCGTCCGCTCGGCAAGGTCTATGACCCGCCCATCCATCTGGCGCAGAAGAGCTGGGTCGACATCGACGCCTTCCTGGATGCCTATGACCATGCGCTCGACATGCTGGCCGGGCAGCTGAAGCACCCGGTGGACGAGGCCCTGCTGGCCAAGACCTTCGGCATCGCGCGCAAGGTGGCGGGACAGTCGCGGGTGCCGGGAACCCTTCCGCGGCAGCGGCGGCGCCGGACATTGCAGGTGCAGGATCGCGCCTGAGTGTTGCGGCGAGCACGGATGATGTTGGTGCCCCTGGAGGGACTCGAACCCCCACGCCCTTGCGAGCAACAGATTTTGAGTCTGCCGCGTCTACCATTCCGCCACAGAGGCTCCAGCGCCGGGGCATAGTTGCCCCTCGCCACGCCGTCAACCGGAAAGGCCGGACCCTTGCGCCGGCCTGCGGTTCGCGCGACAAGCGGGCATGATCCGGATCACCGATTCCATCGCCATCGACGAGGACGAGATCGCGCTCAGCTTCATGCGGGCCTCGGGCCCCGGCGGCCAGAACGTCAACAAGGTTTCGACCGCGGTGGAATTGCGCTTCGACGTTGGCCGCGCCCTGCTGCCCGACGACATGAAGGCGCGGCTGAAGGTGCTGGCCGGTCGCCAGCTCACCCAGGACGGCATGCTGGTCATCACCGCCCAGGAACACCGCTCGCAGGAGCGCAACCGCGAGACCGCCATGGACAAGCTGGTGCAGCTCCTGCGCAAGGCGGCGGTGCGCCCGCGCCGCCGGTTCGCCACCAAGCCCACCCGCAGCTCGGCCAAGCGCCGCCTCGATTCCAAGGCCCGGCACGGCCAGACCAAGAAGCTGCGCCAGGCCCGGCCGGTGCTGGACTAGACCCACGCCATGCTGCGCAAGCTCTATGACTGGACCCTGTCGCTGGCCGCGCGCAAGACGGCGGAAGTCTGGCTGGCGGTGATCGCCTTCATCGAAAGCTCGGTCTTCCTGGTGCCGGCCGACGTGCTGTTCCTGCCCATGGCCCTGGCCCGGCCGGCGCGCGCCTGGCGCTATGCCGCGATCGCGACCATCGCATCCACGCTGGGCGGGATCGCAGGCTATCTCCTGGGCTACTTCGCCTACGAGTCGATCGCCCGGCCGATCCTTGCCTTCTACGGCAAGCTCGACAGTTTCGAATCCATGCGGCGCTGCGCCGGCGAGGACACGCTGATGATGCTCCTCGTGACGTCCGGCCTCGCGCACCTGCCGCCGATCAAGGTGGTGACCATCCTTGCCGGCGTGGCGCAGATCAGCCTCACCTTCTTCATCGTGTCCTGCATCGTCGCGCGCGGCGCGCGCTTCTTCGCGCTCGCCTGGGCGCTGCGGACCTATGGCGCGCCGATCCGCGACTTCATCGAGCGCCGCCTGGGCCTGATTGCCGCGCTTGCCGCGCTTGCCTTGATCGCGCTTTATTTCGCGCTGAAATACCTGGCCGGTTCCGGATCCCTTGCCTCATGCTGACCACGCTCACGCCTCGCGCCGCCCTCACCGTCCTTCTCGCCGTCGCCTTCGCCACCATCGCAGGCGCCTGGATCTTCGAATATGCCGGCTATCCGCCCTGCGAACTCTGCCTCAAGCAGCGCTGGGCCTATTACACCGGCATTCCGCTGGCGCTGCTGTTTCTGCTGGTTCCTCCGCTGCAGCGTCCGGGCCTTTACCTGCTGGCGCTGCTGTGGCTGGCCAGCGCCGTCTTCGGCGCCTATCACGCCGGCGTCGAATGGAAGTTCTGGCCTGGCCCTTCGGCCTGCACCGGCACCGGGCAGATGACGACGGGGCTTCCGGATCTGACCAGTGCGGTGGTGATGTGCGACCAGGCGGCAATCCGCATCTTCGGGATTTCGCTGGCCGGCTGGAATGCTTTGATCTCGCTCTGCCTCGCCATCGTCGCCTGGCGCGGCGCACGCGCTCAGGGATCGAGCTCGGTATCCCAGTAGAGATAGTCCTGCCAGCTGTCGTGCAGGTAGTTGGGCGGGAACAGGCGCCCGTTGCGGTGCAGCTGCGACACGGTGGGGCGCTGCGGCTTCTGCGCCGGATACATGCGGATCTCGTGCGGGAAATGTCCGCCCTTCAGCAGATTGCACGGCGAGCAGGCGGTGACGACATTTTCCCAGGTCGTCTGTCCGCCCTTCGAGCGCGGCGTCACGTGGTCGAAGGTGAGGTCGGAATGATCGCCGCAGTACTGGCAGGTGAAGCGGTCGCGCAGGAACACGTTGAAACGCGTGAAGGCCGGCGTGCGCGACGGCTTCACATAGGTCTTGAGCGACACGACGCTGGGCAGGCGGAATTCGAAGCTCGTCGAGCGCACCACGCGGTCGTATTCGGAGACGATGTTCACGCGGTCGAGGAACACCGCCTTGATCGTGTCCTGCCAGCTCCACAGCGACAGCGGGTAGTAGCTCAACGGGCGGAAGTCCGCGTTGAGGACCAGGGCTGGACAGGCTTCCGGCGCGATCGGGCCGTAGTGCACGCGCACCTCGTCGGTTTGCTTACGAGTTTCAATACTATATCTAGTGTGACGGTGCTGTGAAGTGCCTCTCTGTCGCGGTCAGGCCGGGGCGATTCCCCGCATCTCGCGGTAGTGGCGCCAGAGCAGATGGGCCGCGGCGCCGCGCCAGGGCCGCCAGGCCTCGGCCATTGCGACCATCTCGCGCGCCGCGGGCCGCCCGGGAAGCCCGAAGAGATCCTGCGCGGCGATCTGGAGCGCCAGGTCTCCCGCCGGCCAGCCGTCGCCGCGGCCAAGCCCCATGAGCAGATAGATCTGTGCGGTCCAGGGCCCGATGCCATGCACGGCGGTGAGGCGGGTGAGGACAGCCTCGTCGTCGAGCGCCGCCAGGCCGGGCATGTCGAGCTGGCCCGAGACCACGGCCGTGGCGATGGCGCGAAAGCTTCGCGCCTTGGCGCCGGAAAGGCCGAGGCCGCGCAATTCGGCCTCGGGGGCGCGGGCCAGCGCCGCAGCGTCGAGGCCGGGATGCGCCGCGGTGAGCCGCTGCCAGATGGCGGCGGCAGCCTTGAGCGAGATGAGCTGGTCGGTCACGATCCGCAGCAGGCTGGCATGGCCCTCGGGCATGCGGCGGAGTGCCGGCACGCCGTGGCGGGCGAGGACCAGGGCAAAGCGTGGCTCGCGCCGCGCCAGCGCGCCTACGGCCGCGGCGAGATCGTCCTGCGTCTGCATCACGCGCATCGCCGCATTTGACGCAAAGCCCGGCACTGGCGCAAGCAGGGCCATGTCCCGGCCCGTCTTCCGCTTCGCGCCCAGTCCCAATGGCGAGCTCCATCTCGGCCATGCCTATTCCGCGCTGCTCAATGCCGACATGGCGAAGGCGGCGGGCGGCAGGCTGCTGCTCCGCATCGAGGACACCGACACCAGCCGCTGCCGCCCCGAGCACGTGGAGGGAATCTACCGCGATCTGTCCTGGCTCGGCCTGACCTGGGAAGAGCCGGTGCGCATCCAGTCGCGGCATTTCGCCGACTATGACGCCAATCTCCGCCGCCTGTGGGACATGGGGGCGGTCTATCCCTGCTTCTGCTCACGCAAGCAGGCGGCGGCCGAGGCCCTCGGCTCCGCCGATCCCGACGGCCAGGCCCATTATGGCGGACGCTGCCGGAGCCTGCCGCGGCATGAGGCGGAGGCGCGCATCGGCCGGGGCGACCAGCATGGCTGGCGCATCGGCATGGCCCGCAGCGGCGACGGAGCCGCGGCGGTGTGGGGCGACGTCATGATCGCCAAGCGCAAGGTCGGGTCCTACTATCACATCGCGGTCGTCACCGACGATGCGCTGCAGGGCGTCACCCACGTGGTGCGCGGCGAGGACCTTGCGGCATCGACGCCGATCCACCTGCTGCTGCAGGGGCTGCTCGGCCTGCCGCACCCGCACTACCATCATCACCGCCTGATCCGCGACGCGGAGGGCCGCAAGCTGTCGAAGTCGGCCGGCAGCACCGGGCTCGCCGCGCTGCGCAGGCAGGGCGTGACTCCCGAAGAGATTCGCCGCGAGCTGGGCTTCGGCTGAGGTCAGAAGTCGCTGGCGATGCCCTTGCGTTCCCAGTCGCCATAGCGGGTGGGCTCGGGGCCTTCGCGGCCGCCGACCTCGCGGGGCAGGTCCTGCGGCGCCAGGGCCCGGCGCCGGGCCTCCGCCTCCGCCAGGGCGCGGCGCGCCGCCGGGGACAATTGCGATTCCGTGCTCTTGTGCTCGCTCATGCGGACGATCATATGATGGCGCGTGACAGGCGTGAACAGGGAGTTTTGCCGTCGATGAACACCTTTCGGACCGGACTGCTTCTGGCGGCCCTGACCGGGCTCTTCATGGCGGTGGGCTATCTCATCGGCCGCGAGCAGGGCATGATCATTGCCTTCCTCGCGGCGGCCGCCACCAATGTCTTCGCCTATTGGAACTCGGACAAGATGGTGCTGCGCATGTATGGCGCGCGCCAGGTCGACCGCCAGTCGGCCCCCGAATACTATGCCATGATCGAGGAGCTGGCGCAGCGCGCCGGCCTGCCCATGCCCAAGGTCTTCATCATGGACAATCCCCAGCCCAATGCCTTCGCCACCGGGCGCAATCCGCAGAACGCCGCCGTGGCCGCGACCACCGGGCTGTTCCAGCTTCTCGACCGCGACGAGATCGCCGGCGTCATGGCCCATGAGCTGGCCCATGTCCGGCACCGCGACACGCTGGTCATGACCATGACCGCCACCATCGCCGGCGCCATCTCGATGCTCGCCAATTTCGCCTTCTGGTTCGGCGGCAGCAGCGACAGCCGCAACAATCCGCTGGGCGCCATCGGCACCATCCTCATGGTGATCCTGGCCCCCATCGGCGCCATGCTGGTGCAGATGGCGATCAGCCGTACCCGCGAATATGGCGCCGACCGCGGCGGCGCCGAGATCTCGGGCAATCCCCGCGCGCTGGCCTCGGCCCTGGCCAAGATCGCGGGCGCGGCCCATCGCATCGAGAACCGGACCGCCGAGGCCAATCCGGCGACCGCGCCCATGTTCATCATCAATCCCCTGTCGGGCCAGCGCATGGACAATCTCTTTTCCACGCATCCCGACACGCAGAACCGCATCGACGCGCTGCTGCAGATGGGAGGCGGCGCTGCGCCCGAGCCGCAGCGCGGACCCTGGAGCGGCGGTTCGCAGCCGAAGGGACCCTGGGGCTGACAGGGGTGCAGGAGAGCGGCGACGGCCTGGCGGCCCGGCGTGTGGCGGCCCGCTGTCTCGACGAGATCCTGGAGCGCAAACGCCTGTCGGACGAGGTGCTGGGGCGTGACGCGGAGGTTGCCGCCCTTGCCCCGCGTGACCGCGCCTTCCTCCATGCCCTGCTGCTGACCGCGCTGCGCCATCTGGGGCAGATCGATCGCGCGCTGGCCTCGGTGCTCGAGCGGCCGCTGCCCCGCAAGTCCGGAGCCGCGATGCGCATCCTTGAGATCGCGGCGGCACAGCTGCTGTTCATGGCCATGGCCCCGCATGCGGTCGTCGACACGGCCGTGCGCCAGGCCAAGGCCGACCCGGGGGCGCGCCACTTCAGCGGTGTCATCAATGGGGTGCTGCGCAACCTGGCGCGCAATTCCGAGGCTGCGCTGCGGGCGGCCGGTGGCCCCGAACGGAACATCCCAGATTGGTGCTGGACACGCTGGGTGAAGGCCTACGGCGCCGAGGCGGCCGCGGGCATCGCCGCGGCCCGTCTCGTGGCGCCGGCGCTCGACCTGACACCCGTGGCAAACGGTGCCGACTGGGCGAGACGCCTGAACGGGCGCGAGCTGCCCACCGGATCGATTCGTCTGGCGCCGGATCATGAGGCGGTCGAGGAGCTTCCCGGCTATGGCGACGGCGCCTGGTTCGTGCAGGACGCCGCGGCGGCGGTTCCTGCACGGCTGCTGGGCGACGTCCGGGGCCGCGCCGTGCTCGATCTCTGCGCCGCGCCAGGCGGCAAGACGCTGCAGCTTACGGCCGCGGGCGCGCGGGTGACGGCGGTGGACAAGTCGGCCGGCCGGCTCGTGCGGCTGAGCGAAAATCTTGCGCGCACCGGACTTGAGGCCGAGGTGGTCACCGGCGATGCGGAGACGGCCATGGTCGGACGGAGCTTCGACGCGGTGCTGCTGGATGCGCCCTGTTCCGCCACCGGAACGCTGCGCCGCCATCCGGAGGTGCTGCTGATCAAGTCGGAGTCGCAGGTCCGCGAGATGGCGGTGGTGCAGCGGCGCCTGCTGGCGGCCGCGGCCAGGCTGGTGCGGCCCGGCGGGCTGCTGGTCTTCTGCACCTGTTCGCTCGAGCCCGAGGAGGGCGAGGCCCAGGCCGCTGACTTCCTCGGTCGCGAGGCGGGATTTGCGGCCGTGCCGCTGGAAGCCGGCGAGGCCGGCCTGCCGTCCCATCTGGTGACCGCCGCCGGATGGTTCCGCGCCCGGCCTGACCTGGCATTGGGCGAATCCTCCGGCATGGACGGGTTCTTCGCGGCCCGCTTCCGCCGCCTGTGAATTGCGCCGCGTCCGGGACTTTCACCGGACGGCCGCCATGCTATGGGAGGCCAGACGATGAGGATCCGGAATGAACAGGAAGATCGCGCGGGCATTGCTGTCGGTATCGGATAAGAGCGGACTTGTTCCGTTTGCGAAGGCGCTGGCGTCGCATGGCATCGAGCTGATCTCGACCGGCGGCACGTCCAGGGCCCTCCAGGAGGCCGGTCTCGCCGTCACTGATGTGGCGGAGCTGACCGGCTTTCCCGAGATGATGGATGGCCGGGTGAAGACGCTGCATCCCAAGGTGCATGGCGGTCTGCTGGCGGTGCGTGGCAATGCGGCGCACGAGGCGGCGCAGCGCGCGCATGGCATCGCCGGCATCGACCTGCTGGTGGTCAATCTCTATCCCTTCGAGCAGACCGTGGATCGCGGTGCCGACTGGGAGACGACCATCGAGAACATCGACGTCGGCGGGCCTGCCATGATCCGGGCCGCGGCAAAGAACCATGACGCTGTCACGGTGCTGGTCGATCCCGCCGACTACCAGCTGGTGCTGGAAGAATTATCAGTACACGGAGGAATGACGCAGCTTGCCACCCGCAGGTCGCTGGCGGCCAAGGCCTTTGCCCGCACCGCGTCCTATGATGCGGCCATTGCCCAGTGGTTCGGGCGCGGGCTCGGCCAGCCCTTCGGGCCCTATTTCGCCATTGGCGGCACGCGCCTTCAGGCCTTGCGCTATGGCGAGAACCCGCACCAGGCGGCGGCGCTCTACCGGCTTGCCGGCGAGGCGGGCGGGGTTGCCAACGCGCGGCAGCTGCAGGGCAAGGAACTCTCCTACAACAATTTCAACGACACGGATGAGGCGCTGGAATGCCTTGCCGAGTTCTCAGGCGGCGATCCGGCCTGCGTCATCGTCAAGCATGCCAATCCCTGCGGCGTCGCGGTTGCCGCCACGCCGCTGGAGGCCTACCGCGCGGCGCTGGCCTGCGATCCGGTCAGCGCCTTCGGCGGCATCGTGGCGCTGAACCGCCCGCTCGACGCGGCGACGGCCGGCGAGATCGTGACCCTCTTCACCGAGGTGATCGCCGTGCCGGCGGCCGACGAGGCGGCGATTGCCGTCGTCGCGGCGAAGAAGAACCTGCGCCTGCTGATCGTCGACCGGCCGATCCCCGCCAATGCGGCGGGCTTGACGGTCAAGACCATCGGCGGCGGCCTGCTGGTGCAGGGGCGCGATTCGGCCGTGGTCGAGGACATGGACTGGCGAGTGGTGACCAAGCGCCGGCCCGACCCGCGCGAGCTGGCCGACCTCCGGTTTGCCTTCCGCGTGGCCAAGCATGTGAAGTCCAATGCCATCGTCTATGCGCGCGACGGCGCCACCGTGGGGATTGGCGCGGGCCAGATGTCGCGGGTGGATTCGGCGCGGATCGCCGCGCGCAAGGGCGAGGACGCGGCACAGATCGCGGGCGGCCCGTCGAGGCTCAAGGGCTGCGTCGTCGCCTCGGATGCCTTCTTTCCCTTCGCCGATGGCCTGCTGCAGGCGGCCGAGGCCGGGGCTTCGGCGGTGGTTCAGCCGGGCGGATCGGTCAAGGACGACGAGGTCATTCGGGCGGCCGACGAGGCCGGGCTCGCCATGGTCTTCACTGGCGTCCGGCATTTCCGCCATTAGGGGGTATGGCCGGCAACTACCGCCGGGCCTGCAGGCGGCTGCAGATCTCTTCCAGCTGTTCCAGGGACTTGTAGGAAATCGTTACGGTGCCGCCAGATGACGTATGGCCGATCTGGACCTTCAGTCCCAGAGCTTGCGTAACGGCAAGTTCGAGGGCGCGGGTGTCGGCGTCCTTCTCTGGCTTCCCCGTCCTGGATCTGGCGGGCGCCGCAGCCTCGCGGGTGAGCGTCTCGGCCTCGCGGACCGACAGGCCAAGCTTGATGATCTGGTCGGCGAGTTCGGCCGGCGAATCGGTCGCCACCAGGGTGCGGGCATGGCCGGCTGTGAGCTTGCCCTGCTCGATGAGCGTCCGCACCGACTCGGGCAGGCTCAGCAGGCGCAGCGTGTTGGCGATGTGGCTGCGGCTCTTGCCCACCGAATCGGCGAGCTGCTGCTGGGTATAGCTGAACTGTTCGAGCAGCAGGCCATAGGCCCGCGCCTCTTCCAGCGGATTGAGGTCGCTGCGCTGGATGTTCTCGATCAGCGCGATCTCGAGGGCCTCGCCATCGCTCAGTTCTCGGATGATGACGGGCACCTCGTGCACGCCGGCGCGCTGCGAGGCGCGCCAGCGGCGCTCGCCGGCCACGATCTCGTAGTCGCCGCCGCCGCGCGGGCGGACCACGATGGGCTGGAGCAGGCCCTTCTCGCGAATCGAACGCGCCAGATCCTCGAGGTCGTGGTCGGCGAAATGCTTGCGCGGATTGTTGGGGCTGGCATGGATCAGGTCGATCGGCATGTGGCGCAGGCTGCGGACATCCTGGATCACCGCCTCTTCGGTGGTGTCGTCGCCGATCAGGGCGGCCAGTCCCCGGCCAAGTCGCTTCTTTTGTGCTTGCATCATGCGCGGCATTCCGTCTGTCGGGAGGGCCTGGTCAGACCCCTGTGATTGTTTCGTCTGCGAATCGGTCAGGCCGCCCGCAGGGTCCGCTCGCGGCGGATGACCTCGGACGCCAGGCGGATATAGGCCTGGGCGCCCATGCAGCTGTTATCATAGAGCAGAACCGGCTTGCCGTGCGAGGGGGCTTCCGAGACCCGCACGTTGCGCGGGATGACCGTCTGGTAGACCTTGTCGCCCAGCACGCTGCGCACGTCCTCGGCCACCTGTTCGGAAAGGCTGTTGCGCTTGTCGAACATGGTGAGCACCACGCCCTGGATGGAAAGCCGGGGATTGAGCGTGGTCCTGACCCGTTCCACCGTCTTGAGCAGCTGGCTGAGACCCTCGAGCGCGAAGAATTCGCACTGCAGCGGCACCAGCACGGCATCGGCGGCCGACAGCGAGTTGATGGTGAGGAGATTGAGCGAGGGCGGGCAGTCCACCAGGATGTAGCTGTAGGACCGGCCCACCGCCTTGGTATCCGTCATGGTCTTGATGGCATCGGCCAGCCGGTAGGTCTTGCGGTCGAAATCGGCGAGCTCCAGTTCGGCGCCGAGAAGGTCCATGGTGGAGGGCGCGCAGTGCAGCCGCGGTATGCCCGATTCCACGATGACCGTGTCCAGCTTCGCCTCGCCGATCAGCACATGGTAGGTCGATTTCTGGCCGGGCTTGCGGGCGATGCCGAGACCGGTGCTGGCATTGCCCTGGGGGTCGAGATCGATGATGAGGACGGTTTCGCCCACCGCCGCCAGCGCCGTGCCGAGGTTGATGGCGGTCGTCGTCTTGCCCACGCCGCCCTTCTGGTTGGCGACGGCCAGGATTCGCGGTGTTTCGGATCCGAATCGATCATCCGGCAGGTTGGACACGGCTGGCCTCCTTGATCTCGAGGATCACACCGCGGGAATCGGTGAGACTCGGATGCGTCTTCCACAGCAGTTTCCAATATTTGGTGGCTTCGGTCAATTCCATGTCTACATCTTGTCCCTTGTGGAAAAGGGCCCGGGCCCCGGCCTTCAGGAAAGGTGTCGCATAGTCGAGCAGCAGCGGCAGGGGCGCAAGGGCGCGGGCCACCACCACGTCCACCTGCGGCAGGTCGGTCATACCGGGAAGATCCTCCAGCCTGACCTGCTGCACCGTGGCCGGGGCGCCCGTGACGCGGATGGCCTGGCCGAGGAAGGCGGCCTTCTTGCCATTGCTCTCGTAGAGATGGGCCTGGTGACCGCCTGCAATGGACAGCACCAGGCCGGGAATGCCGGCGCCGCTGCCGAGATCGGCAAGCCTGACCGGGTTGGGCCCCAGCAGGGGGAGGAGCTGCACCGCGTCGAGAATATGCCGCGTCCAGACCTGTTCGGCCGTGGAGGGCCCGATGAGGTTGATCTTCCGCTGCCATGTGAGGAGCAGCGCGACATAGGCCGCCAGCTTCTCCAGTGATTCACGTGAAACACCGAGGCTGCGGATCTGTTCGCGGACCGCTGCGTCGGTCATGGCCTAGGCGGTCCGGCGCTGCGGCACCCGGCGCAGATGGGCAAGGATGACCCCGAGCGCGGCCGGGGTCATGCCGTCGATGCGCGCGGCCTGACCGAGTGTCACGGGCCGTACCCGCAGCAGTTTCTGGCGCAGCTCGGCCGACAGGCTGGGCAGCGCGGCGTAGTCCAGGTCCGCCGGCAGGCGCAGCTGCTCTTCCTTGCGCAGCGCCTGGATATCGGCGTCCTGGCGGTCGAGATAGCCGGCATAGAGGGCGTCGGCTTCGATCGCCTCGACGGCATGGGGCGGCAGGGCCGCAAGGTCGGGCCAGATTCGGCAGGCGCCGGCAAACCCCACCTCCGGCATGGCGACGAGATCCAGCGCCCGCCGCGTCTTCCCGTCCTGATTGACCTTGAGCCCTGCCCTGGCCGCCCGGGCCGGGGTCAGGCTCAGCTCCTGGGCCAGGGCCCGCGCCTGGTCGATGTCGGACTGGCGGGTGCGGTAGGCCCGGGCACGCTCCGGTCCGACCAGTCCCGACGCGATGCCAAGGCCCGTGAGCCGCTCCCAGGCATTGTCGGCGCGCAGACTGAGCCGGTATTCGGCGCGCGATGTGAACATGCGGTAGGGCTCGCTGACGCCACGCGTGACCAGATCGTCGATCATCACGCCGAGGTAGGCCTGGGCCCGGTCGATGACCAGGGGATCCTGGCCGCCGACGCGGCGCGCGGCATTGGCGCCGGCGATCAGGCCCTGGGCGGCCGCCTCCTCGTAACCGGTCGTGCCGTTGATCTGGCCGGCCAGGAAGAGCCCGGGAATGCGCTTGGACTCCAGGCCGTGGGTCAGTTCGCGCGGATCGACATGGTCATACTCGATGGCATAGCCCCAGCGCAGCACGCGAACCTTGGCCAGCCCCGGGATGCTGCGCAGGAAGGCGTCCTGAACGTCCTCGGGCAGCGAAGTCGAGATGCCATTTGGATAGACGGTGGGATCGTCGAGCCCTTCCGGCTCGAGGAAGATCTGGTGCGAGGTGCGGTCGCGGAAGCGGTGGATCTTGTCTTCCACCGAGGGACAGTAGCGCGGACCGACACCCTGGATCTGGCCCGAATAGAGCGGCGAGCGTGTCAGGTTGCGCGCGATGATGTCATGCGTCGCTTCGGTCGTGTGGGTGATGAAGCACGAGACCTGCGGCGTCGTGATCGCCGCCGTCATCATCGAGAAGGGCACGGGCACCTCGTCGCCGCGCTGCTCCTCGAGCTGGCCCCAGTCGATGCTGGTGCCGTCAAGGCGGGCAGGGGTTCCGGTCTTCAGCCGGGCGAGTGCCAAGCCCGCAGCGGCCAGCTGCGCCGAGAATCCAAGCGACGGCTTCTCTCCGAAGCGGCCGGCAGGGATGGTCTTCTCGCCCAGATGGATGAGGCCATTAAGAAAGGTGCCGGTGGTGAGGACCGCGGCACCGCAGGACAGCACGTGCCCGTCCTCCGTGGTCAGCCCGGCCAGTGTCCCGTTCTTCGCGATGTAGCCCTGCGCGGCACCTTCAATGACGTCGAGGTTGCCTTGCGCGCGAATGGCCTCCTGCATGGCCGTCCGGTAGAGCTTCCGGTCGGCCTGGGCGCGGGGACCGCGCACCGCGGGGCCGCGCGACCGGTTGAGCAGGCGGAACTGAATCCCGGCGCGGTCGGCCACGCGGCCCATCAGGCCATCGAGGGCATCGACCTCGCGCACCAGATGTCCCTTGCCGAGACCGCCGATCGCGGGATTGCACGACATTTCGCCGATGGTCGCAAAACCATGTGTGAGCAGCGCCGTGCGCGCGCCGAGGCGCGCCGCCGCCGCAGCGGCTTCGACACCCGCATGTCCGCCGCCAACCACGATCACATCGTAGGTCCTAGCCATGGCCGTTCCATAGGTCAGTCGCGTGCCGGCGTCAAAGCCGCGCCGCGTTTCACGTGAAACAGCGTTTACTTGCCGATGCAGAAGCGGCTGAAGATCGCGTCGAGCCAATCCTCCACGTCGATGCGGCCCGTGAGCCGCGACAGGGAATCGGCGGCCGCGCGAAGCTCGGCCGCGACCAGTTCCAGCGACGAGGCCGGCAGCCGGAGCGCGTCGTTGAGGAACCGAATCGACTCGCGGACCGCGGACATCTGCCGTTCACGGACGATGATCGCGGGCTCACCCAGTCCGACCCGGTCCTGCGCCAGTCGGCCCAGCAGCATGACCAGTTCCGGGAGACCCGCGCCGTCGCGGGTCGAAATCCGAATCGAGTCGACACGGCCAAGAGGCGGAGCGAGGTCGGCCTTGGCTTCAACCACCAGGTCCGGAACCAGTCCCTCCGCCATCTCCGCGCTGCCAGGGACATCGCATGACCAGAGCCATACCAGGATATCCGCCGCACCCGCGAAGCGCCGCGCGCGTGCCATGCCCAGTCGCTCGATCTCGTCGCCCGTCTCGGCGCGAAGCCCCGCCGTATCGGTGACGATCACCGGCACGCCGCCAAGATCCAGCTCGACGTCGATCGTATCGCGCGTCGTGCCCGCGAGCGGCGACACGATCGCCACGTCGCGCTGCGCCAGCGCATTCAGCAGGCTCGACTTGCCGGTATTGGGGGCCCCCGCCAGCACGATGCGCAATCCGCGCCGCATGTCCGCGGCACGATCGGCCATCGCCAATGCCTCCGACATCTCGGAGACAAGCGCTACCGCATCGCGGCGCCAGCCGTCATCGGCAATACCGCGCAGGTCACCTTCATCCGAGAATTCCACCACGGCGTCGACGGCCGCCAGCGCCGCGATCAGCCGTCCGCGCCAGGCTTCGACCACGGCGCTCGATCCGCCGAGGAACTGGAACAGGGCCTGGCGCAGCTGTCCCTCGCTGCGGGCCTCGAGCAGATCCGCAAGACCTTCCGCCTCGACCAGATCGAGCTTGCCGTTGACGAAGCTGCGCCGCGTGAAGGCACCCGCCTCGGCCGGACGCAGGCCGGGCAATGCCGCCAGCGCGCGGAACAAGGCCGCCGCCACGGCCTGGCTTCCGTGAATGTGAAACTCGGCCATGTCCTCGCCCGTGGCCGTACCAGGCCCCGGCAGCCAGAGGACGCCCGCCATGTCGAAGCGCTCGCCATCGGCGGAGCGCAACGCCCGGCGCACGAAGCGGCGCGGCGGCGGCAGATCTCCGGCAAGAGACCGGATGGCGGTCGAACTTGCGGGACCACTCAGCCGGACCACGGCCACGGCCGCCCGACCGGCCCCGCTCGACAGCGCATAGATGGTGTCCGCCGCCGTCATTCCGCTCCCGAATCAATCGCCGCAGGGCTGGCCCTGCCGCCTAGGCATTCATGGAATCGAAGAAGTCGCTGTTGGTCTTGGTCTGGCGCAGCTTGTCGAGGAGGAATTCGATGGCATCGACAGTGCCCATGGGATTGAGGATGCGCCGGAGCACATAGGTCTTCTTCAGCATGTCCGGGCGGACCAGCAGCTCTTCCTTGCGCGTTCCCGAACGCAGGATGTCGATGGCCGGGAAGACCCGCTTGTCCGCCACCTTGCGGTCGAGGATGATCTCGGAATTGCCGGTGCCCTTGAATTCCTCGAAGATGACTTCGTCCATGCGGCTGCCCGTGTCGATCAGCGCGGTCGCGATGATGGTGAGCGACCCGCCTTCCTCGATGTTGCGTGCGGCACCGAAGAAGCGCTTCGGGCGCTGCAGCGCGTTCGCGTCGACACCGCCGGTCAGCACCTTGCCCGACGACGGGACGACCGTGTTGTAGGCCCGGCCGAGACGGGTGATCGAATCGAGCAGGATGACCACGTCGCGCCCGTGTTCGACCAGGCGCTTGGCCTTCTCGATCACCATCTCGGCAACCTGCACGTGGCGGGCGGCGGGCTCGTCGAAGGTCGAACTGATCACCTCGCCCTTTACCGAGCGCTGCATGTCGGTCACTTCCTCGGGCCGTTCGTCGATCAGCAGCACGATCAGGTAGCACTCGGGATGATTCGCCGTGATCGAATGGGCGATGTTCTGCAGCAGCACCGTCTTGCCGGTGCGCGGCGGCGCCACGATCAGTCCGCGCTGGCCCTTGCCGAGCGGCGCCACGATGTCGATGACGCGAGAGGAGTAGTCCTTGCGGGTCGGATCGCCGGTTTCCATCTCGAAGCGCTGGTCCGGGTAGAGCGGGGTCAGGTTGTCGAAGTGCACCTTGTGGCGCGCCTTCTCCGGATCCTCGAAATTGATGGTGTTGACCTTCACCAGGGCAAAATAGCGCTCGCCTTCCTTGGGGCTGCGGATCTGTCCTTCCACCGTGTCACCGGTGCGCAGGGTGAATTTCCGGATCTGGCTCGGGCTGACATAGATGTCATCCGGACCTGCCAGATAGTTCGCATCCGGAGACCGCAGGAAGCCGAAGCCGTCCTGCAGGACCTCGACCACGCCTTCGCCGATGATCTCGACGTCGCGGGCTGCAAGGTTCTTGAGAATTCCGAAGAAAAGCTCCTGCTTGCGCAGCGCGCTGGCGTTTTCCACCTGCAGCTCCTCGGCGATGCTCACCAGTTCGGCGGGCGACCGCTGCTTGAGGTCCTGAAGCTTGACTTCCTTCAATTCGGCAATGTTCAACATGTGACGTGTACTTTTTCAGATATGGGGGGAAATGCGCCGCGCTTGCCGGGCTTGTGCCCGTTCACCAGCAGCAGCGAACAGAGGAGAGAGTTCTCTTATAGCAAGAGCGGCCTGCGTCGCCAACCGAAAACTCACACGGGCTTGAAGACGACGAGAATCACGATCGCGATCAGCAGCAGTGTGGGCACTTCATTCAGCACGCGGAAGTAGACGCCCGATTTCACCCGGGCATCGCGGGCAAAGAGCGCCACATGACGTTCCAGAAGGCCATGAACACCAGTCAGACCAAGAACGGCGACAAGCTTCATCCACAGCCAGTAGATCCCGGCGTCGAACCACCCGCCGGCAATTCCAAGCCACAGGCCGACAATCCAAGACACCACCATGGCCGGCCGCATGATGGCCTTGAGCAGCCGCCGCTCCATGATCTTGAACTGCTCCGACACCGCCGAGCCCACAGCGGCATCGGCGTGATAGACCATCAGCCGCGGCAGGTAGAACAGGCCCGCCATCCACGAGAAGACGGCCAGGAGATGAATGACCTTCAGCCAGGAATACCCGTCACTCACTCCGGACTCCCTTGTCCCAGTCACGCACCGTGCTGATCACCTCTGTGATCGCCTCCGGATCGGTGCCCTGGCGGATGCCATGACCGAGATTGAAGACGTGGCGCTGCATTGGGACGCTCTCCAGCACCGCGCGGGTCTCGGCCCTGATGGTGGCAGGCTCGCACTGCAGAACGACCGGATCCAGATTGCCCTGAAGCGCCACGTTGCCGGGCACGTTCTTCGTGGCCCAGGCCATGGGCAGCTCGGCTTCCAGTCCAATCGCGCCGGCACCTGTTGCCTCAGCCAGCGCCGGCTGCCGCACGCCGAAGCCACGGCCAAAGACGATGACCGGCACACCGGCATGACGCTGCTTCAATTCGCTCACCATGCGAGCCAAGGGTTGGGTGACATACGTCTCACCGGAAACGCCGGGCAGTTCCCCGGCCCAGGAATCGAAGATCTGCACGGCCTGGGCGCCAGCAGCGATCTGCTGCGAGAGATACTCGACCGACTCATCCACCAGCCGGTCGATCAGGTCACGGAACCAGGGCGCATTCGACATCGCGGCGCGCTTGGCCTTGGCCCGGTCCGAGGAGCCGCCCTCCACCATATAGCTCGCCACCGTCCAGGGTCCGCCGCAGAACCCGATGAGGCCAACCGCAGTACCGAGATCGCGGCGCAGCAAGGACACCGTCTCGCAAACCTTGCCCACCTCCCGGGTCGCTGCAAGCGGCCGCAGCCGGGCGACGTCGGCGCCGGACGTCACGGTCTCGAGAATAGGACCCTCGCCTTCGGCGAAGCGGAGACCGAGCCCCATCGCCTGGGGTACGACCAGAATATCCGCAAACAGGATCGCCGCGTCGAGATCATAGCGCCGCAAGGGTTGGAGTGTGACCTCGGCCGCCAGATGCGGCGTATAGCAGAGATCGAGAAAGGACCCTGCCTCGGCGCGTACCTTGCGGTATTCCGGCAGATAGCGTCCCGCCTGCCGCATGAACCAGATCGGTCGCCTAGAGGGGGTACGGCCAGTCAAGACATCGAGCAGCGGGGTCGACATTCATTCCTCTTTCGTCACCAAAGAGACTCTCTGACTCCTTAGTGTTTCTGTAGTTGTGCCACCGGATGAGGGGATATCGCGGCTGTCAGCAACAATCCACACAAACTGTCGGGCCCTTGCGACATGGTCAAATCGACCGGAGTCGTTAACGAAAAATTAATATGTCTTAACAAATCGTTAATGTGATGCCGGACTGCTGTCGAAGCAAGTTTTCCAGACTTGTCCCCAAGCCCTGCTTTCCCCGCTATAGTCAGGCGATGTTCCAGTTCCCGCCCGCTGTTGACAATCCGGACCGCTTTTCACCTGGCCACGGTCATCCGCGCCGTCATCCTCCCGCTTCTCCACAACTTGTGAACAGGCAGGCGGCTTGACGTGACGGCCACGAACCGCTTTTTCCACCTGCACCTGATTTCCGATGCAACGGGCGAAACCCTGAACACCGTCGCACGGGCCGCCATGGCGCAATATGCCGCCTACCGGCCGATCGAACACATCTATGCGCTGATCCGCACCAGCCGCCAGCTGAGCCGTGTGCTCGACCAGATCGAGCAGCAGCCTGGCATCGTGCTCTTCACCATCGTGTCGCCGGAACTCCGCAAGCAGCTCGAGGACCGTTGCCAGGCGCTGGGCCTGCCCTGCATCTCGATCCTCGATCCGGTGATCGCCATCCTCGCGCAATATCTCAATGCCGAGCAGACACCGCAGGTCGCCGGCCAGCACGTGCTCAATGCCGAATATTTCCGCCGCATGGACGCGCTCCAATTCAGCATGAGTCACGATGACGGACAGAATGTCAGCGACCTCGACAAGGCCGATGTGGTGATTCTCGGCATCAGCCGCACCTCGAAGACGCCAACCTCCATCTATCTTGCGCAACGCGGTATCCGCGCGGCCAACATTCCCATCGTGCTCGGCATTGCCGTGCCGCCACAGCTGTTCGAGCTGCGCAACACGCTGATCGTGGGCTTGATCGCCTCCGCCGATCGTATCGCGCAGATCAGGCGCCACCGCCTGCTCACGCTCAACGAGGCCCGCGCGACCGATTATGCCGACCCGCGCCACATCACCCAGGAAATGGTCCTGATCAAGTCGCTGTGCACCGAACATGGCTGGCCGATGATTGACGTAACCCGGCGTTCGGTGGAAGAAACCGCCGCATCGATCCTGAACCTCATTGCCAGTCGCCAGGACGAGACCGCGCGATGATCGTCATTCTCGCATCCACCAGTCCGACCCGGAAGGCGCTGCTGTCGGCGGCAGGCCTGAACTTCGCGACCGTGGCGCCCACGACGGACGAGCGGGCGCTCTGCGCGGCGCATCCCGAGTGGCGGGCCGAGGACATCGCGCCCGCCCTGGCGCGCGCCAAGGCTCTCGATGTGTCAGGCCGCAGCGGCGATGCCCTGGTGATCGGCGCCGACCAGACGCTTGTTCTCGACGGCACCGCCTATGCCAAGCCGGTCGATCTCGATGACGCTCGCAGACAATTGCGCAGCCTGCGCGGCCGAACCCACGAACTCAGGTCGGCGCTCTCGGCGGCGCGCCGAGGCGAGACGGTCTGGTCGCACGAGTCGGCCGCGCGTCTCACCATGCGTGACTGGTCCGAGACCTTTCTCGACCATTATGTCGGCCGGCTCGGCCACGAGCTGCTCACGACCGTTGGCGGCTACAAGGTGGAAGGACTGGGAATCCAGCTCTTCAGCCGCATCGAGGGCGACCACAGCACCATTCTCGGGCTGCCGCTTCTGCCGCTGCTCGGCTTTCTCCGCAGCGAAGGGGCAATCGCGACATGATCCGCGCCTGCGTCATCGGCTGGCCCGTCGCGCACTCGCGCTCGCCGCTGATCCATGGCTACTGGCTGCGCAGCATGGGGATCGATGGCGCATACGGCAAGGTTCCGGTCGAGCCCGGACAACTCGCGGACTTCATCGCCTCGCTCGGAACCAATGGCTATGCCGGCTGCAACGTGACGCTCCCGCACAAGGAAGAGGTCTTTCGGCTGGTCACCGTGGCCGACGAACAGACCGCGCGGCTGGGCAGCCTCAACACCGTCTATCGCGAAGGCGGCCGCACCTTCGGCATGAGCACCGACGGCTTCGGATTCATGGCCAATCTCAGGTCGACGCTGCCGAGTCTCGATCTGCGCAACCGCAAGGCCGTGATCCTCGGTGCGGGCGGATCGGCCGCGGTCATTGCCGGCGTCCTTCAGGACGCGGGCGTGTCGGAAATCGCCGTCGCCAACCGGTCGCTGGTACGGGCCCAGGCACTGGCCGATCGTTTCGGGCCCGCAATCAAGCCGGTCGACTGGGAGCGTCGGGCCTCGTCACTGGCCGAGGCGACCCTGCTGGTCAATACCACGTCGCTGGGCATGAGCGGCCAGCCGCCGCTCGCCATCGACCTGTCGGCGCTGCCGCAGGAGGCGGCCATTGCCGACATCGTCTATACGCCGCTGGTCACCGATCTCCTGGTGGCGGCACGCCATCGCGGCCATGCCATCGTCCCCGGTCTCGGCATGCTCCTGCACCAGGCCGTGCCCGGCTTCGAGAAGTGGTTCGGCCAGCGTCCCGTGGTGACCGCCGCGCTCTACGACCTCGCCGCCCGTGACATCGATCCGGACTATCGCCCGTGATCGTCATCGGCCTCACCGGTTCGATCGCCATGGGCAAGAGTGAGACGGCCCTTATGTTTTTGGATCTGGGCGTGCCGGTCTTCGACAGCGATGCCGAAGTCCACCGCCTCTATGCCAGGGGCGGCGCTGCGGTCGTGCCGGTCGGAAGACAGGTGCCAGGAGCGCTGCGCGACGGCCAGATCGACCGCGCCGAACTGTCCCGTGCCATCGCCGCCGATCCGACCCTGCTGTCCCGCATCGAGGCCATCGTGCATCCGCTTGTCCGGGCGCGTCAGCAGGAGTTTCTCGACGCTTGCGCCGCGGGTGGCGCCAGTGTGGCGGTGCTCGACATTCCGCTTCTCTTCGAGACTGGCCGCGACCGCGAGGTGGACCGCGTCGTGGTGGTGACTGCGCCGGCTGACCTGCAGCGCCAGCGCGCCCTGGCACGGCCCGGCATGACGGCGGAGAAGCTCGATCTCATCCTGTCGCGCCAGGTGCCCGACGCCGAGAAGCGCCGCCGCGCTCATTATGTTGTGGACACCGCGCACGGCCTCGATGAGGCGCGGCGCCAGGTTGCGGCTATTCTGGCCGACATCGATTCGCACAGCGCGGGCAGGCCATGAGAGAGATCATCCTCGACACCGAGACCACCGGACTGGAGCCGGCCGCCGGGCATCGCATCGTCGAGATCGGCGCGGTCGAACTCTTCAACCACGTCGCCACGGGCAAGACCTTTCACGTCTACATCAATCCCGAGCGCGACATGCCGCCCGAGGCCGAGGCCGTGCACGGACTGTCGGCCGCCTTCCTGAGGGACAAGCCCGTCTTCGAAGCCATCGCTGACGACTTCCTGGCCTTCATCGGCGACGCCGTGCTGGTGATTCACAATGCCAGCTTCGACATGGCCTTCATCAACGCCGAGCTGTCCTACCTGCGCCGGCCGCCGCTTCCGCCCGAACGCGTCATCGACACGCTGCACATCGCGCGCCAGAAGCACCCGACGGGACCCAACAGCCTCGACGCGCTGTGCCGGCGCTACGGCATCGACAATGCCCGGCGCACCAAGCATGGCGCCCTGCTCGATTCGGAACTTCTTGCCGAGGTCTATCTCGAACTGGTGGGCGGCCGGCAGACGGCCCTGTCGCTGCACAGCGGATCGCAGGCGCCGCGACTGCAGGCGGTGGCCAGCGGCATGGTCCAGGCGCGCGGCCGCAGCCTGCCGCCGCGGCTTACGGAAGAGGAACGTGCAAGGCACCGCGCCTTCGTCGAGAGCCTCGGCGACGCGGCCTTGTGGAAGGTCTGAGGAGGAGGGCCGCTACGCGCGCGAGGCGGGCTGCTGCTGCAGGCGCTTCTGGTACATGGCGGCGAAGTCGATCGGATCCAGCATCATGGGCGGAAAGCCGCCGTTGCGCGTGGCATCCGCCAGGATCTGCCGGGCGAAGGGAAAGAGCATGCGCGGGCATTCGATGAGCACCGCCGGATGCAGCAGGTTCTGCGGAAAATTCTCCAGGCGGAAGGCGCCGGCATAGATGAGTTCCGCGGCGAAGACGACCTTGCCCTCGAGCGTTGCCTTGGCGTCGAGATGCAGTTCGACCTCATAGTCGGTCGGCGCCAGGTTGCGTGCGTTGACATTGACGGAGATGTTGATGTCGGGCTGGGCCGACTGCGGCGCCAGCGACTTGGGCGCATGCGGATTCTCGAAGCTCAGATCCTTCAGGTACTGTCCCAGGATGCGCATCGATGGCTGCGAGCCGGGCTGCGGCGCCGGCGCCTGGATCATCGGCTCCTCGGCGGGCTTGGCGCTGACGGCGGCGGGCGCCGCGGCCCGCTTCGTCGCCGGCTTCTCACCGTTGGTCTTGGCGGACGCTGCCTTCTTGGCAGCGGGCTTGGCGGCTTTCGTCATGGTATGGCCTCTTTGATACGCGTGGCATGGCTAACACGGCGCCCTCTGCGTCGCAAGCAGGGCTAGGGCCGGGGCTCGGCCTTGTCCGGCGGCGGCGCGAGCGTGCCCTCGATCTCGACCGCCTCGCCCTCGATGATCGGTCCCATCCCGCGGGGCCCCATGGGACCGGTCCGCACCTCCATGTCGACGGGCTTCAGTATCGTCCTGGCCAGGGCGGCCGTCACCGGCGGGATCAGCACCACCAGTGCCACCGCATCCGAGACGAATCCGGGGATCATCAGCAGCAGCCCGGCCAGCATGCGCAGGAAGACCACGCCGGCGTCGATGCTGGTGATCTCGCCGCGGCCGCCGGCCCGGCGCAGCGCCGCTCCGACATCCAGACCGGTCCGGCGGATGACGCTCATGCCCAGCACGCCCGCAAGCAGGACCAGAAGGATCGTCGGGATCACGCCGACCATGCGCCCGACCCAGATCAGGCTGGCCAGTTCGATGACGAAGCCGCCAAGAAAGAGTGCTGGAAAGTAGCGCAAGTTCCAATTCCTCGGCGCGGGTCCTTTCGGCTTGGACCTGACGCGGACTCGCCTATATATAGGATCGCCTGTTGCGGCGCACCAACGGGTTTTCTTCGTCATGACCGGGACCGACAATGGCCTTTGATCCGTTCAACCTTCTGCTTCTTGCCATCGCCGTCATCGTGTTCTGGCGTCTGCGGTCGGTTCTGGGCTCGCGCACCGGAAACGAACGCCCGCCCTTCGACCCGCTGGGCTCGCGCAGCGCCAAGACCGGGACGGCGCCGGAAGCCGCCAACGGCAACGTGCTGCGCCTGCCGCGCGAGGATGGCGTGGAGCCGCCGCGCCCGCAGGATCCGGAGGAGGCCGCCAAGCCCGTCTGGGACGGATTCGCCGAGGCGGGCAGCAGCCTGGCCAAGGGCCTCGAGGAGATTGCCGCCGCTGACCGGACCTTCACGCCGAAATCCTTCCTGGACGGCGGCAAGCTGGCCTACGAGATGATCGTCGAGGCTTTCGCCCGCGGCGACCGGCAGACGCTGAAGCCGCTGCTCTCGAAGGAGGTCTACGACGGCTTCGCCCGGGTGATCGACGCGCGCGAGGCGCGTGGCGAGCGCATCGACCAGCGCTTCGTCGGCATCGACAAGGCGGCGATCGAATCGGCGACGCTGCAGGGCCGCAAGGCGCGCATCACCTTGCGCTTCGTCAGCGAGCTCATCTCGGCGACCCTGTCGAAGGCCGGGCAGGTCATCGACGGCGATCCGCGCGAGATCCGCGAGATCACCGACGTCTGGACCTTCGAACGCGATGTCACCGCGCGCGATCCCAACTGGAAGCTGGTGGCGACCGAAGACGTCACGTGACATGGCTTCGTGGGCTCGCCCTCGTCATGACGCTGGCCATGGTATGGCCGATGCCGGCTGACGCCGGGCGCCACCTCGAGCGCGTGGCCCTCGCCGGACTTGCCGGCTGGGCCGCCGAAGACCACGGCGCCGCTCTGGCCACGTTCCGCCGCTCCTGCGACGAAATCCGCGCGAATGGTCGTGGCTTCGCGCGTCCCGTGATACTTGGCGGCACGCGCGATGACTGGCTTGCGGTCTGCGCGGTGGCCATGTCGGCCCGCGATGCGCGGTCATACTTCGAGACGGAGTTCACCGCCCTGGAGGTTCGCGATCCCGAGCGGCCGGCCGGGCTCTTCACCGGCTACTTCGAACCCGAGGTTCGGGGCAGCCGCAGCCGGGCACCGGGCTTCGACGTGCCGCTCTATGCCGTTCCGTCCGATCTCGTGGCCTTCGACGAGGCCCAGGCGGCGCTGGCCGGTGTCAGGTATGGCCGTCTCGTCGACGGTCGGCCGCAGGCCTACTACACCCGTGGCGAGATCGAGGACGGCGCACTCGCCGGGCGCGGCCTCGAGATGGCCTGGCTTGCCGATCCTGCCGATGCCTTCTTCATGCAGGTCCAGGGGTCGGGCAGGGTCAGGCTTCCGGATGGCCAGGTTATGCGCCTCGCCTATGGGCTGAAGACCGGGCTTCCCTACACCAGCATCGGACATCTCCTCGCCGAACGCGGCTACATCGCCAGGGAGGCGCTGTCGATGCAGGCCATCCGCGCCTGGATGGCCAGCCATCCCGCCGAGGCCCGCGCGCTCATGCGCGAGAACCGCTCCTTCGTCTTTTTCCGAGAGATTGCGGGCGGCCATCCAGATCTCGGCCCGCCCGGCGCCCAGCAGGTGCCGCTCACACCGGGCCGCAGCCTGGCGGTCGACCGCAGCATCTGGGCCTTCGGCACGCCGGTCTGGCTCGAGACCAGTCTCGTCGGTCCGGACGGACCGGAAACGCTGCGCCGCCTCCTGGTCGCCCAGGATACCGGCTCGGCCATACGCGGCATGGCCCGCGGCGATGTCTTCTTCGGCGCCGGCGACGCGGCCGCCTGGCGCGCCGGCCATATGAAGAGCGAAGGCCGCATGATCGTTCTGCTGCCGAATCGACTGGCAGATCGCCTGCTGGAGGCGCCGTGAGCCGCCGGCCGCCCGACTTCGAGCTGTGGGCCGAGGTGACGAAGACGGTGAAGCCGCTGCGCGGCCCCGGCCGCAGCCGGTCCGCCGTCCGGACCCCGCCAGAACCGAAGCCCCACGCGCCACGCGTCTCCGCGCCCCATGTGCAGGTGCCGCGCAACCTGCCGCAGGGCCCGCCGCCGATCACCGGCTTCGACCGCCGCACCAGCCAGAAGCTGCTGCGCGGCAATGTCGAGATCGAACGCCGCCTCGACCTGCACGGCAGCGGCATCGAACTGGCCCGCGAACGGCTCTACCGCTTTCTCGCGCAAGGCCGCGAGGAGGGCCTGCGCACCGTCCTCGTCATCACCGGCAAGGGCGACTCGCCCTATGCCCGCCACACGCTGCACGGCACCTCGCACTTCCACGCCGACGAGCGCCAGGGGCGGCTCCGCCGTCTGCTCGGCGACTGGCTGCACGAGGCACAGTTCCGCGAGCTGGTCTCGGGCTATCAGCCCGCGCATCCGCGGCATGGCGGCGGTGGGGCCTTCTACATCCGCCTGCGCCGCCTGCGGGGCGACTCATGACACCCTTCGGCGACCGCATGCGCAAGCTGCGCGCCGAGCGCGGCATGACGCTGAAGGCCATGGCCGAGGCCGTGGGCGTCTCGCCCGCCTATCTCTCGGCGCTGGAACACGGCAAGCGGGGCCGGCCGAGCTGGCATCTGATCCAGCGCATCATCGCGCATTTCAACATCATCTGGGACGAGGCCGAAGAGGTCGTGCACCTGGCGCGCATCTCGCATCCGCGCATTCCCATCGACACCGCGGGACTGTCCCCTCGCGCCACCGAACTGGCCAACCGGCTGGCCGCCGAGATCGGCAAGCTCGATCAGGCGACGCTCGAGGATCTCGTGGCGCTGGTCGACCGCCGGCGCGCGAAATCCTCCGTCAAAGGATGAATTTCGACAGGTCGGCGTTGCGCGCCAGGTCGCCAACGCGCTGCTCGACATAGGCGCTGTCGACGGTGACGGTCTCGCCCGACCTGTCGGTGGCGCCGAAGCTCACCTCGTCCAGCACGCGTTCCATCACCGTCTGCAGGCGCCGCGCGCCGATGTTCTCGATGGCGGCATTGGTCTCGGCGGCGATGCCGGCTATGGCCGCGATGCCGTCGGGCGTGAAGGCCAGCGTCACGCCCTCGGTGGCAAGAAGCGCCGTGTATTGCTTGAGCAGGCTCGCCTCGGGCTCGGTCAGGATGCGCTCGAAATCGGCGCGGTCCAGCGCCTTGAGCTCGACGCGGATCGGCAGCCGGCCCTGCAGCTCGGGCAGCAGGTCCGAAGGCTTGGCGATGTGGAAGGCGCCCGAGGCGATGAACAGGATATGGTCGGTCTTGACCGCGCCATGCTTGGTCGACACGGTGGTGCCCTCGATCAATGGCAAGAGGTCGCGCTGCACGCCCTCGCGGCTCACGTCGGCGCCCTGGCGCTCGCTGCGGGCGCAGATCTTGTCGACCTCGTCGAGGAAGACGATGCCATTGTTCTCGACGGCGTCGATGGCCTCCTGCACGATCTGCTCCTGGTCCAGCAGCTTGTCGGACTCCTCCGCAACCAGCACCTCGTGGCTGGCCTTCACCGTCATGCGCCGTGTCTTGGTGCGGCCGCCGAAGGCCTTGCCCAGCATGTCGGAGAGATTGATGACGCTGCCCGAGGCGCCCGGCATGCCGGGAATGTCGAACTGCGGCATGCCGCCGGTGTCGGCTACCTGGATCTCGATCTCGCGGTCGTCGAGCTCGCCACCGCGCAGCTTGCGACGGAAGGCCTCGCGGGTGGACTCCGAGGCATTGGCGCCGACCAGCGCCTCGACGACCCGGGCCTCGGCGTTGAGCTGCGCCTGCGCCTCCACGCCCTTGCGCTTGGCCGCCTTCACCATGGCGATGCCCGCCTCGACCAGATCGCGCACGATCTGGTCGACGTCGCGGCCAACATAGCCCACCTCGGTGAACTTGGTGGCCTCGACCTTGATGAAGGGCGCATTGGCGAGCCGCGCCAGACGCCTCGCGATCTCGGTCTTGCCCACGCCGGTGGGCCCGATCATCAGGATGTTCTTCGGCATCACCTCGTCGCGCATGGCGCCGCTCAGCTGCTTGCGCCGCCAGCGGTTGCGCAGCGCGATGGCGACGGCGCGCTTGGCCTCGCCCTGGCCGACGATGTGGCGGTCGAGTTCCGAGACGATTTCGCGGGGCGAGAAGTCGGTCATGACAAGGTCCATTGCAAGACGTGGGGCGGTGACAGGTGAGTATCGGGCATCGGCGTGCTCACGCCGCGACCGGCACGCGCTGCCGGATGCCGGGCGGCAGGACGCGCACGAAGCCGCGGCGCAGCGGCCGCCAGGCGGCCGAAAGCAGCAGCACCACGGCGCCCACCGCCAGCGCGGAGGGTGCATAGGAGGACGAGGCAAGTCCGCTGGCGGAAATCAGCGTGCCTGCGGCATAGGCAAGATAGGAGAGCGACGAGACCAGGATGGCGCGCCGGTCGACGATCAGCGCCACCACGCCGAGAACCAGGAAGATGCCGACCACCAGAGCCGACTGGCCGGTGCTGCTGTCGCCGCTGGCCGAGACGGCCAGAAGGATCGGATGCACGATGATCGGCGCGGCGAGCAGATGCAGCCAGAAGGCGATGTCGGTGCGCCGTGTCTGGCGCGTCCGGTCGGAGGCATCGAACCACATGGCGAGCGCGAAGATGGCGAGGCCCAGCGGCAGGAAGACGGCGATGGGATGGTCCCGCAGCAGGTCTGGCGCCAGCTTCTGCGCGAGCGCCAGGGCGATGACCGCCAGTGCTGCGACCCCTGCGGCCACGGTGATCGGCACATGGAAGCGGAGCCAGTGCAGCAAGGCAGCGGCGGCGGCGGCCAGCCCGCCTGCGAGCAGTTGCGAGGGGCCCCAGCTTTGCATGCTGCCCGCGAAATTCGCCGTCGCGTAGAACACCGAAGCCACGAAGACCACCAGCAGCAAGATGCTGGGCAGCGCCATGCGCCGCCTGCGGGTGAAGAACTCGGCCAGACCCCAGGCCGCGGCAGGGAGTTCCAGCCCCGACTGGGTCGTGGGGTGGCCGGACAGCACATAGCCCAGGCCACCCAGGAACAGCACCAGGCCGATGGTGACGAAGATGTCGTTGAAGCCGGTGATCAGGCGCAGCCGCTCGTCGTCGGGATCGGCCGCCGGGGCAGTGTCCGCATCGCCGGCGAGGAAGGGCTTGAGGCGTTCCGCCGTGGCCCGGTCGATGACGCCCGCGGCAATCGCCGCCTCGAGGCCCGTGGCGCGCGCGGTGGTCCCGGCTGCGCTCATGCGCCCAGGCTTTCGACCGTGATGTTGGAATTGGTGTAGACGCAGATTTCGGCCGCGATCGCCATGGCCTTGCGGGCAATGGCCTCGGCGTCCATGTCGGTATCGATCAGGGCCCGGGCTGCGGCCAGCGCATAATTGCCCCCCGACCCGATGGCGATGACGCCGCGCTCCGGTTCGAGAACGTCGCCGGTTCCGGTCAGCACCAGGCTGACGCTGCGGTCGGCCACGATCATCATGGCCTCGAGGCGGCGCAGGTAGCGGTCGGTACGCCAGTCCTTGGCCATGTCGACGCAGGCCCGGGTCAGCTGCTGGGGATACTGCTCGAGCTTGGCCTCGAGCCGCTCGAAGAGGGTCATGGCGTCGGCGGTGGCGCCGGCGAAGCCGGCGATCACGTGGCCGCCCGACCCGAGCGGCCTGACCTTGCGGGCATTGCCCTTGATCACGGTCTGGCCCAGGCTCACCTGCCCATCGCCGGCAATCACCACCCGTCCGCCCTTGCGGACGGTCAGGATCGTCGTTCCATGCCACTGTAGCGGCTCTGCCATGGCTCATGTCCTCGCGCGTTAACGCTTCATGTAGGCTCTGGAGGGCCGAAAGAAAAGGCGTCTTGGCCATGTCCCGGCCCATCTGCTAAAGGGCGCGGACCGCGACAGCGCGGAGGGAGAGCCATGCGCAAAGCCAGTGTCAGCCGCAAGACCACGGAAACCGCGGTCGAAGCCGCCGTCGACCTCGACGGCAGCGGCAGCTTCGAGATCGCCACCGGCGTCGGTTTCCTCGACCACATGCTGGAACAGCTGTCACGCCATTCGCTGATCGACATCAGCCTGAAGGCCAGTGGCGACACCCACATCGACTTTCATCACACCGCCGAGGATTCAGGCATCGCGCTGGGCCAGGCGGTGGCCAGGGCGCTGGGCGACCGCAAGGGCATCCGCCGCTATGCCAGCCTGCACCTGCCGATGGACGAGACGCTGACCCGCGCCGCGATCGACGTGTCGGGCCGGCCCTATCTTGTCTGGAAGGTGGAGTTCAGCCGCCCAAAGATCGGCGACTTCGACACCGAGCTTGTGCGCGAGTGGTTCCAGGCCTTCGCCATGAACGCCGGCGTCACGCTGCATGTCGAAACGCTTTACGGCGAGAACAACCATCACATCGCGGAATCCTGCTTCAAGGCCCTGGCGCGCAGCCTGCGCGAGGCCGTCGAGATCGATCCGCGCCAGAAGGACCGCATTCCCTCGACCAAGGGATCGCTGCAGGGCTGATGGCCATCTACACCTTTCTTCGCAGGGACGGGGACCCCGCCGAGAGGGCGGTGGTCGTGCGCGAGGGTTTTTCCCTCGCGGCCTTCGCGCTGGGCGTGATCTGGGCGCTGTGGAACCGCCTGTGGATCGTCAGTGCACTGATTCTTGCGGCAATGGCCGCGGTGGCGCTGCTGGCCGCGGCGAGCGAGGCCCCCGACACGGTTGCGACCGTCCTCAATCTCGGCCTGGCGCTGATCCTGGGTTTCGAGGGACAGTCGCTGCGGCTCTGGTCGCTGCGCCGGGCGGGATATGCGGAAGACGCGCTGGTCGAGGCCCGCAGCCGCGAGGCGGCCGAACTGACCTATTTCGCGGCGGCCCTGCCGCAGCGACCGCAGACCGCGACTGGCGTCCGGCCCATGCCGCAGGCGGTCCAGGGCGACCCCCTGGGCCTCTTCGGAAACGTGTGAGATCATGGGCGTCGCCATCATCGACTACGGGTCCGGCAATCTCCATTCCGCCGCCAAGGCCTTCGAGCGGGCGGCGCGCGAGTCTGGACGCGCGACGCCGGTCACGGTGACGGCCGATCCCGATGTCGTGCGCCGGTGCGCGCGCATCGTGCTGCCCGGCGTGGGCGCCTTCAAGGACTGCCGCGACGGGCTGAAGGCCGTGCCCGGCATGTGGGACACGCTGGTCGAGGACGTGACCCGGAAGGGCAAGCCCTTCCTTGGCATCTGCGTGGGCATGCAGCTCATGGCCACGCGCGGGCTGGAGCATGATGTCTCCGAGGGCTTCGGCTGGATCGCGGGCGACGTGACTCCGATCGTACCGCGCGACGGGAGCTTCAAGATCCCGCACATGGGCTGGAACACGCTGGACCTGGTGCGGCCGCATCCGCTGCTCGATGGTATCGCGCTCGGGCCTGAGGGCCTGCACGCCTATTTCGTCCACTCCTTCCATCTCGCCTGCCGCCACCCGCACGATATCGTCGCCACCACCGATCACGGCGCCATCGTGACCGCCATGGTGGGACGCGACAACATGGCGGGCACCCAGTTCCATCCCGAGAAGAGCCAGGCTCTCGGCCTGGCCCTCATCGCCAACTTCCTGAAGTGGTCGCCATGATCCTCTTTCCCGCGATCGACCTCAAGGACGGACAATGCGTGCGCCTCAAGCTGGGCGACATGGAGCAGGCCACGGTCTTCAACGACGATCCCGCCGCGCAGGCGCTCCTCTTCGAGCGCCAGGGATTCTCCTGGCTGCATCTCGTCGACCTCAACGGCGCCTTCGCCGGCCAGCCGGTGAATGCCGCGGCGGTAGAGGCGATCCTGAAGGCCGTGTCGATTCCGGTGCAGCTCGGCGGCGGCATCAGGACCATGGCGCAGATCGAGGACTGGCTCGCCCGCGGCATCCGCCGCGTCATCCTCGGCACCGTGGCGTTGCGCGACCCGCAGCTGGTGAAGGATGCCTGCCGCAGGTTTCCGGACCGCATCGCGGTGGGCATCGACGCGCGTGGCGGCCGCGTCGCGGTGGAAGGCTGGGCCGAGACCGCAGACATCACGGCGGCAGCACTGGCCCGGCGCTTCGCCGATGCCGGCGTGTCGGCCATCATCTTCACCGACATCGACCGTGACGGCGTGCTGAAGGGGCTGAACATCGAGTCCACCCTGCAGATCGCTCGCGCGACATCCATTCCCGTCATTGCCAGCGGCGGACTGGCCTCGATTGCCGACGTGCGCCGGCTGCTCGAGCCCGACTGCCGCATCCTCGCCGGTGCCATCTCGGGCCGCGCCCTCTATGACGGACGGCTCGACGCGGCCGAGGCCCTGGCGCTGATCCGCAAGGCGGAGGCGGCGTGAGATGCTGAAGGCGCGACTCATCCCCTGCCTCGACGTGAAGGACGGCCGTGTGGTGAAGGGCGTCAATTTCGTCGACCTGCGCGATGCCGGCGATCCGGTCGAGATCGCCAAGGCCTATGACGCGGCCGGTGCCGACGAACTGTGCTTCCTCGACATCACCGCCACGCACGAGAACCGCGGCATCCTGCTCGACGTCGTCTCGCGCACGGCCGAGGCCTGCTTCATGCCGCTCACCGTGGGCGGCGGCGTGCGCAGCCTCGAGGACATCCGCCGGCTGCTGCTGGCCGGCGCCGACAAGGTGTCGATCAATTCCGCGGCCGTCGCCGATCGCGATTTCGTGCGCCAGGCCTCGGAGAAGTTCGGCAGCCAGTGCGTGGTGGTGGCGATCGACGCCAAGGAGGTGGCTCCGGGCAAGTGGGAGATCTTCACCCATGGCGGACGCAGGCCCACGGGACTCGATGCCGTCGACTTCGCCCGCGACGTGGTGGCGCGCGGCGCCGGCGAGATCCTGCTGACCTCGATGGACCGCGACGGTACCGGCCGCGGCTTCGACCTGGCGCTCACCCGCGCCATCGCCGACGCGGTGCCCGTGCCGGTCATCGCCTCCGGGGGCGTTGGCACGCTCGATCATCTGGTGGAAGGTATCCGCGACGGCCATGCGGCGGCGGTGCTGGCGGCCTCGATCTTTCACTTCGGCACCCATTCCATCGCCGAGGCCAAGCGGCATCTTTCGTCGAATGGCATCCCGATGCGGCTGTGATAGGAGGACCTATGACCGCGTACCGACTTGAGGTTCTCGCCCGGCTCGCCGACACCGTCGCCGCCCGCAAGGCCGGGGCCGCCGCCGAGTCCTATACGGCGAAGCTCATCGGCAAGGGCGTTGCCGCCTGCGCCAAGAAGCTGGGCGAGGAGGCCGTGGAGACGGCGCTCGCCGCCGTCTCGGGTGACCGCCGGCAGATCGCGGCGGAATCGGCCGACCTGCTCTATCACCTCATCGTCACGCTGGCCGCGTCCGGCGTCGACCTGGCCGACGTGATGGCCGAGCTCGAACGCCGCGAAGGGACTGGCGGCCTGGCCGAGAAGGCCGCCCGCCCGAAGGACTGATCATGGATGAACTCGCCAAGGAAGTCTCACCCTTCCACCGCTTCTCGCGCGAGGAATGGGCGGCCCGCCGCGCCGATACGCCGATGACGCTGACCCAGGCCGATCTCGACGAGCTGCGCAGCCTCAATGACCGCATCGACCTGACCGAGGTCGAGACCATCTATCTCCCGCTGTCGCGCCTGTTGACGCTCTATGTCGAGGCGACGCGCGGGCTGTTCCGCGCCACCAATCACTTCCTGCATCTGACCGACCGCAAGGTGCCCTACATCATCGGCATGGCGGGCAGCGTCGCGGTGGGCAAGAGCACCACGGCGCGCATCCTGCAGCGGCTGCTGGCGCGCTGGCCGCGCCAGCCCAAGGTCGACCTCGTCACCACCGACGGCTTCCTCCTGCCCAACGCCATCCTCGAACGCGAGGGCCTGATGGCGCGCAAGGGGTTCCCGGAAAGCTACGATCTTCCGGCCATCCTGCGCTTCATGTCGGACATCAAGGCGGGCAAGCGCGAGGTTCGCGCACCAGTCTATTCGCATCTCACCTACGACGTGCTGAAGGACGAGAGCATCGTCGTCGACCAGCCCGACATCCTCATCGTCGAGGGTCTCAACGTGCTGCAGACCGGGCGTCCGCCACGCGATGGACGCGGCATTCCCAATACCTCCGACTTCTTCGACTTCTCGCTCTATCTCGACGCCGACCCGGCCGACCTCAAGACCTGGTACATCGAGCGCTTCCTCGCGCTGCGCGATGGCGCCTTCCGCAATCCGAAGTCCTACTTCAACCGCTATGCCTCGCTCAGCGACAGCGAGGCCCAGGCCACCGCCACGCGCATCTGGGACACCATCAACCTGGTCAATCTGCGCGAGAACGTGCTGCCCACGCGACCGCGCGCCGACCTGGTGCTGCGCAAGGGCGCGGATCACTTCATCCGCAGCGTCTTCCTGAGAAAGCTATAGCAATCCCGCCGCAGTGGCATGGGCCCTGAGATTGATCTCGGGCCTGGCGCCAATGTGCGAGATCACCTCCGCCGCCGCCAGCGCGCCCAGCTGCGCGCAATGGGCGAGCTTCAGGCCGCGGGTGAGGCCGAAGAGGAAGCCGGCCGCGAAGAGGTCGCCGGCGCCGGTCACGTCCACCACCTTGCTCACCGGATAGGCCGGGATCGCATGGACCTCGGCGCCGCGCACCACCACGCAGCCGGCTTCCGAGCGGGTCAGCACGGCGATGGGGCAGTCCTTGCGGATGGCCTGCAGTGCGCCGTCGAAGTTCTGTGTCTGATACAGCGACTTGATCTCCGACTCATTGGCGAAGACGATGTCGATGCCCGAGCGGATGAGCTCGAGGAAGCTGTCGCGGTGGCGCTCGACGCAGAAGGAATCCGAGAGCGTGATCGAGGTCCGGCGATGGGCCTTGCGCGCGGTGGCAGCCGCCAGCTTGAAGGCCTCCTTGGCCTCGGGCCGGTCCCAGAGATAGCCCTCCATGTAGGTCACCTGGGCCGCCTCGACCACGCGGCGGTCGATGTCGGCAGTGGTGAGATTCACGCAGGCGCCGAGATAGGTGTTCATGGTGCGCTCGCCGTCGGGCGTCACGAGAATGAAGGAGCGCGCCGTGGCCGGCCCCGCGCGCGAGGCGACCGAGTCGAAGTTCACGCCTTGCGCCCGCATGTCGTGCCGGTAGATGGCGCCCAGCTGGTCGTCCTTGACCTTGCCGAAATAGGCGGCCTTGCCGCCGAAGGAGGCGATGCCCGCCGCCGTGTTGCCGGCCGAGCCGCCGGAGACCTCGATGGCCTGGCCCATGTCGGCGTAGAGCGCCTCGGCGCGCGCCTCGTCGATCAGGTTCATCGAGCCCTTGACCAGGCCGTGCCGGCTGACGAAGGCGTCGTCCACCCGCGCGATCACGTCGACGATGGCATTGCCGATGCACAGGACATCCGTTTCGCGGGTCATGACAGTCTCCGGTTCTTCCCGGGCGAGCACCTAGCCGAGCGCACTTGCACTGGCAAGGCTCGCGCCCTAGGTGAGGAGCATGATCACGGCCGCCTTTCGAGCCCTCGGCGATGTGTTGTCGCCCGAACTGCGCAGCATCCTGTGGCGGGCCATCCTGCTCACGCTGGTGCTCTTCGTGGCTGTGATGCTGGGCGCCGAGCTTCTGGTCTCGGCCCTGACCCGGTTCTCCTGGCCCTGGGCCGACGTCATGGTCGGCCTCGGCACCGGCCTCGTGCTGCTCGTCGCCTTCTTCTTCCTCATGGCGCCGGTGACCGCGGCCTTCGCCGGTCTCTTTCTCGACGAGGTGGCGGCCCGCGTCGAGCTGCGCCACTATCCGGCCGATCCGCCGGGCACGCCGCTGCCCGCCACAGCGGCCCTGCTGGCGGGCCTGCGTTTCGCCGGCCTGGTGCTGCTGGTCAACCTCGCCATGCTGCCGCTGGTCTTCACCGGCATCGGCGCCATCGCGCTGCTGGCCGCCAATGCCTATCTGCTGAGCCGCGAATTCTTCGAGATGGCCGCCAGCCGCCACATGCCGCTGGAAGAGGCCCGGCGCTACCGCAAGGAACACGCGCCGGCGATCTTCCTGGCCGGGATCCCGCCGGCGCTTCTCGCCGTGGTTCCGGTCGTCAACGTCATCGTGCCGCTCTTCGCCACCGCCTATTTCGTGCACGTCTTCAAGCAGGCGCGGGTGTCTTCGGCCTGAAGCGGCAGAGATCGGCGATGGGGCAGCGCCAGCATTCGGGCTTGCGCGCCTTGCACAGATAGCGTCCGTGCAGGATGAGCCAGTGATGCGCCTGGCGCAGATAGGGCGCGGGGATCGCCTTCAGCAGCCCGGCCTCGACCGCGGCCGGCGTCTTGCCCGGCGCCAGGCCGATGCGGTTGCCCAGCCGGAAGAGATGCGTGTCGACCGCAATGGTCGGATGATCGAAGACCGCGTTGAGCACCACGTTGGCGGTCTTGCGGCCGACGCCGGGCAGAGCCTCGAGCGCGGCGCGGTCGTCCGGCACCTTGCCGCCGTGACGATCGATCAGCGCCTGCGACAGGGCGATCACGTTCTTCGCCTTGGTGCGGTAGAGGCCGATGGTCTTGATCGTGTCGCGCAACCGCTCTTCGCCCAGCGCCACCATTTTTTCCGGCGTGTCGGCCACGGCGAAGAGCGCCGGCGTCGCCCGGTTCACGCTCTCGTCGGTGGCCTGGGCCGAAAGGACCACCGCCACCAGGAAGGTGAAGTCGTTGACCGATGTGAGTTCGCCTTGCGGATCGGGGTTGATCTCGCGGAAGCGGCGGAAGATCTCGGCAGCATCTGCGGCGGGATAGCGCCTTGCCCTGGCCATGGAATTCCTGTTCTCTGCGCGCCTTGGGTAATACGGGATCATGGAACGAGGCAACCCGAAAACCTGGCAGGCGGTGCTGACGCCGCACCGCAGCCTGAGCCGCGGCGGATTTCTGCTGGTGATGGGCCTGATCGCGGCCGTCAACCTGGTCATCGGCGGCATGTTCTATGCCATCGGCGCCTGGCCGGTGGTGGGCTTCCTGGGCCTCGACGTGCTGGCCATCTGGTGGGCCTTCCGCGTCAATTTCGCCGATGCGCGCCGGGCCGAGCGCATCCTCATCACCGAGGACGAGCTTGTCCTCGAGCGGCTGGCGGACAACCGGGCGCGCGAGGAGCTGCGGTTCGTGCGCCGCTGGGTCAGGGTCGATCTCGAGGAAGACACGGAGCGCGAGCTGGTCGGCAACCTCTATCTCTCGGCATCGGGCAGGCGCACCGCCATCGGCGCCTTCCTGCCGCCCGACGAGCGCCGCGCCTTCGCCGCCCAGCTGCGCCGCGCGCTTGCCATTCCGCATATCTGATGTCCGGTCTCGTGATCGAGCGGCTTTCCGTTGACAGCGCCTGCCTGCCAGAGCTCGCGCGGTGGCGCCACGATGCCTTTCTCGCCGGCATGGGGCTGACCCTCGCCGACAGCATGGCACAGCTCCGCGCCATCGCCGCGAGCCGGTCACCGCACGAGGTGACCCTCTGGGCATCCTGTGCGGGCCAGCCCGCGGGCCTGTGCATGCTGGTGGATGCGGAGATCGAGCCGCGCCACGACTGTTCGCCCTGGCTTGCCAGTCTCTTCGTGGCACGGGCCTGGCGCGGACAGGGCGTGGGCCGGGCGCTGGTCGGGGCCATCGAGGCGCATGCCGCCGCCCACGGCATCGCGAGGCTCCACCTCTACACGGATGCCGCGGAACCCTTCTATGCGGCCTGCGGCTGGACCGTCCTCGACCGGTTCATGGAGGATGGAACCGCCTGCGTCCTGATGGGCCGGGACCTCGCCCGTTAGGATTTCGGCCCGATCAGGAATCGGGTGGCAGACCCTGGCGCCGGCGCCTAGAGTCGGGATCATGATGATGACCCATGACAGCGACGTTTCACCCGCCAAGGACTACGAGATGGTCCGGCGCAACCTCGACTTCCTGCGCGAGAACTGGCGCGACCAGCCCTCGCTCGAGGAGCTGGCGGCCCGCAACAACATGAGCGCCGCGCATCTGCAGCGGCTCTTCACTCGCTGGGCGGGCCTCAGCCCCAAGGCCTTCCTGCAGGCGCTCACCATCGATCATGCGCGCAAGCTGCTGCGCGAATCGGCCAGCGTGCTGGACACCGCCTACGAGGTGGGGCTGTCGGGACCCGGCCGCCTGCACGATCTCTTCGTCACCCACGAAGGCATGGCGCCCGGCGTCTACAAGGCCCGCGGCAGGGGCTTGCTCATTTCCTACGGTTTTCACGACTGCCCCTTCGGCCGCGCCCTGATCATGGTGACGGACCTGGGTCTCTGCGGCCTGGCCTTCGCCGATGCGGGCCAGGAGCGCACCGCGCTGGCCGACATGATGCGGCGCTGGCCCGAGGCCGACTATGTCGAGGACACGGCCAAGACCGCGGCCTTCGTGGCCCGAATCTTCAAGACCTCGGAGTGGCAGGCCGGACAGCCGCTGCGTCTCGTCTTCATCGGCACTGCGTTCGAGACCCAGGTGTGGCAGACGCTGCTGCGCATCCCGATGGGCAAGGCCACGACCTATTCCGACATCGCGGCGCATCTGGGAAAGCCCAAGGCCGCGCGCGCGGTGGGTGCCGCCGTCGGCCGGAATCCGATATCCTTCGTGGTGCCCTGTCACCGGGTGCTGGGAAAATCGGGCAGTCTCTGCGGCTACCACTGGGGCCTCACCCGCAAGCAGGCCATTCTCGGCTGGGAAGCCGGAGTCTCAGGCCTCGCCTGAACCGCTCTTGCGCAGCCGGACGATAACATCGATCCGGTCGACCTCCATACCCTTGGGCAAGGACGGAAGGCCGCGCACCTCCAGTTCGTCGGTCCCGATGTCGACCAGGCCGCCGGCCTCTTCCAGATAGTAATGGAAGTGATTGGAGGTGTTGGTGTCGAAGAAGCTGCGGTCACCCTCGATCGCCACCTCGCGCAGCAGGCCGGCCGTGGTGAACTGGTTGAGCGTGTTGTAGACCGTGGCCAGCGACACCGGGATGCGGGCCGCCTCGGCCTCGCGGTGCAGCGATTCGGCACTGACATGGCGGTCGCCGGCGGCAAACAGCAGCTCGGCCAGGGCCATGCGCTGCCGGGTCGGGCGCAGGCCCGCCAGCCGAAGTTTCTCGGCAATTCCGCTCTGGGTTCCGGTCATGATCACTTTCTCATATAGTCCAAACCCTTATCCATGTGCAACTCGGCTGCCGCTGCGGCGCGCTGCCGCGTTCCAAAGCGTGGTTTGAGCCGGTCCTGTCCATGTGATAGGAACCTGCGGAACACGGGCGAAGCTGCCCGGAAGGGGCTGAACTGGGAATGAAAGAACGCAAATCGCGCTTCGATTACGAGGACTTGCTGTCCTGCGGCCGGGGCGAACTCTTCGGTCCGGGGAATGCGCAACTGCCGCTGCCGCCGATGCTCATGTTCGACCGGATCACCGAAATCACCGCGGACGGCGGTGCCGCAGGTCTTGGCAAGGTCGTGGCGGAACTCGATATCAGGCCGGACCTGTGGTTCTTCCCCTGCCACTTCCAGGGCGACCCGGTCATGCCGGGCTGCCTCGGGCTCGATGCCCTGTGGCAGCTCACCGGCTTCTTTCTCGGCTGGCTGGGCGAGCCGGGCAAGGGCCGCGCCCTTGGCGTGGGCGAGGTGAAGCTCGCGGGCATGGTGACGCCGGCGGTGAAGAAGGTGACCTACGAAGTCGAGATCACCCGGCTCATCCTGCGCAAGCTGAAGCTGGCGGTGTCGAACGGGATCATGAAGGCGGATGGCGAGACGGTCTATCAGGTCACCGACATGAAGGTCGGCCTGTTCCAGCCGCAGGCGGCCTGAGGCAGAGGAGAATGACATGAGGCGAGTGGTCGTCACCGGCATCGGCATCGTATCCAGCATCGGCAACAATGCCCAGGAAGTGCTGGCGTCGCTGCGCGAGGCGAAGTCCGGCATCGTCAAGGCCGAGGCCTACGAGAAGCTCGGCTTCCGCTGCCAGGTGCATGGCGCGCCCACCTATGACCTCGACACGGTCGACCGCCGGGTGCGCCGCTTCATGGGCGACGGCGCGGCCTGGAACTACGTCGCCATGCAGCAGGCCATCACCGACTCGGGCCTCGCGGAGACGGACGTCAAGAACGACCGCACCGGCATCATCATGGGCTCTGGCGGTCCCTCGACCCGCACCATCGTGCAGGCCGCCGACACCACGCGCGAGAAGGGTCCCAAGCGCGTCGGCCCCTTCGCCGTGCCGGCGGCCATGTCGAGCACCAATTCGGCGACGCTGGCCACGCCCTTCGGCATTCGCGGCGTCAACTACTCGATCTCCTCGGCCTGCGCCACCTCGGCCCATTGCATCGGCAATGCCGCCGAACTCATCCAGTGGGGCAAGCAGGACGTGATGTTCGCCGGCGGCGGCGAGGAGCTGGACTGGACGCTCTCGGTGCTCTTCGACGCGATGGGCGCCATGTCGTCCAAGTTCAATGCGACGCCGGCCACCGCGTCGCGCGCCTATGACAAGAACCGCGACGGCTTCGTCATCGCCGGCGGCGCCGGCACCGTGGTGCTGGAGGAGCTGGAACACGCCAAGGCGCGGGGCGCGAGGATCTATGCCGAACTCGTCGGCTATGGCGCCACCTCCGATGGCTACGACATGGTGGCGCCCTCGGGTGAGGGCGCGGTGCGCTGCATGCGCCAGGCGCTGGCCACCGTGAAGGAGAAGGTGGACTACATCAATCCGCACGGCACCTCGACGCCGATCGGCGACAAGAGGGAGATCGAGGCGATCCGCGAGGTCTTCGGCAGCGACATTCCGCCCATCTCGTCCACCAAGTCGCTGACCGGCCATTCCCTGGGCGCCACCGGCGTGCAGGAGTCCATCTATTCGATCCTGATGATGAAGAATGGCTTCCTCTGCGAGAGCGCGCACATCGAGGAGCTCGATCCCGAATTCGCCGACATTCCGATTCTCAGGTCCCGCAGGGACAACGCCAAGGTCGACGTGGTGATGTCGAACAGCTTCGGCTTCGGCGGCACCAATGCGACGCTGATCTTCCAGCGCTACAACGGCTGATCCTCATGACCGAAGCTTTGATGAAGGGCAAGCGCGGCCTGGTGATGGGCGTCGCCAACGACCATTCCATCGCCTGGGGCATTGCCCGGCAGCTCCACGCCCATGGCGCCGAACTGGCCTTCACCTACCAGGGCGAGGCCTTCGGCAAGCGCGTCAAGCCGCTGGCCGATTCGCTCGGCTCCAGGCATCTGCTGCCCTGCGACGTCGAGGACGTCGCCACCGTCGACCAGGCCTTCGCCGAGTTGCAGAAGGCCTGGGGCAGCATCGACTTCCTCGTCCATGCCATTGCCTTTTCCGACAAGAACGAGCTGAAGGGCCTCTATGCCGACACCACGCGCGAGAACTTCGTGCGCACCATGGTCATCTCCTGTTTCTCCTTCACCGAGATCACGCGCCGCGCCGCGGCACTGATGCCCGATGGCGGCGCCCTGGTGACGCTGACCTATGGCGGCTCCGTCCGGGTCATGCCGAACTACAACGTCATGGGGGTGGCCAAGGCGGCGCTCGAGGCCTCGGTGCGCTATCTCGCCGCCGACTACGGTCCGCGCGGCATCCGCGTGAACGCCATTTCGGCGGGCCCGATGCGCACCCTCGCGGGAGCCGGCATCGGCGATGCCCGGGCCATGTTCAACTACCAGCAGAGCCACGCGCCGCTGCGCCGCACCATCACGCTCGACGAAGTGGGCGGCGCCGGTCTCTATCTCCTGTCGCCGCTCTCGGGCGGCGTGACCGGCGAGGTCCACTACGTCGATTCCGGCTACAACATCATCTCCATGCCGCGTCCCGAGGATCTCAAGTCGGGCGACTGAACTTGCCTGCGGCTTCCGCCTTGTGCCGGGCCAGTGCCATGAGTCGTCGGTCGCGCCAGGCCTGGGCCTCGGCCAGCCGGTCGCGCGGCACCGCCTTGCGCCGTTCGGCCTCGAGCTGGCCGCCGATGTCGGCGGGCCATTCGGGGGCCGCGGCCTGCGACCGGCCGACGCGGCGGATGGTCTCGCCATAGCGCGCCAGGTAGTCGTCCACGCCGTCCGGCGCGTTGAGGTCGATGGTCTCGATCGGTCCCATGAAGCTCCAGCGCAGCGCCAGGCCCTCGGTCACGGTGCGGTCGAGATCGGCGGCCGTCACATAGCCGCCGGCGATCAGGCGAAAGGCCTCGTTGAGCACCGCCAGCTGCAGGCGGTTGAGGATGAAGCCCTCGATCTCGCGCTTCACCTCGATCGGGGCCATGCCGCACTGGCCCATGAAGCTGCGGGCGCGGGCCACGGTCTCGGCCGCGGTGAAGGCGGCACCGCACAGCTCGACGATGGGTGCGAGATGCGGCGGGTTCATCGGATGCGCCACCAGGCAGCGCGCCCGCGTCTTCAGGGCACCGAAGATGATGGAGGGCATGATGGCCGAGGTGGAGCTGGCCAGCACCGCATGCTCCGGAGCGAGCGTTTCGACCTCGGCGAAGAGCGCCTGCTTGGGCGCCGGACTCTCGGCGATGTTTTCCTGCACGTGGTCTGCATCCCTCACGGCCTCGGCCAGGGTCGCGGCGGCGGCCACGCGGTGGCGCAGCGCGGCGGCGTCGGCGATGAGGCCGGCCGCCGCCATGTCGTCCAGCGACTGGGCAATGCTGGCCAGCGCCTTCTCGACCTGGGCCGGATCGCGGTCCCAGAGCCGGACCTCGGCTCCGCCCCTGGCGAAGACCATGGCCCAGGAGCGGCCGATGAGGCCGGACCCGATGACGGCGGCCTTCACTTCGGCACCGGTGCTGCGCGATCGAGCAGGCCTTCCGCCTTGAGGTCCTTCCACAGCGCCTTCGGGATCTTCGCGGCGAGCGTCTTCACGTTGAGCGCAACTTCCTTGGGACTCACCGCCCCCGGGATGACGCTGACCACCAAGGGATGCATGAGCGGAAAGCGCAGGGCGGCCTGCGCCAGCTTCACCTTGTGCGCCGCGCAGACGGCCTCGATCTTCCGCACCTTGTCGAGGACCGGCTTCGGCGCGGGCTCGTAGTTGTAATAGGCGCCAGGCCGGGCCCCGGTGGCGAGGATCCCGGAATTGTAGGGTCCACCCAGCACGATGCCGATGCCGCGCTCCTCGCACAGCGGCAGGAAGGAGCGCAGCGCCTCCTGCTCCAGCAGCGTGTAGCGGCCCGCCAGCAGGAAGACGTCGAAGTCGCCACGGCGGGCCAGGGTCTCGGCCACCTGCCATTCGTTGATGCCGGCGCCGAAGGCCTTGATCACCTTCTCGTCGCGCAGCTTCACCAGAGCCTTGTAGCCGCCTGCCATCAGGCTCTCGACATGGGTGTCGCGCGCGGCTTCCGACTTGTGGGTGAAGACGTCGACGTCATGGGCAAAGACGACGTCGATCGAATCGATGCCCAGGCGTTCGAGAGAGAACTCGAGCGAGCGCATCACGCCATCATAGCTGTAGTCGAAGCGCTCGCGGCGCGCCGGCGTGTCGAAGAACTTGCCGATGCCGGTGCGCTCGGCGGGCGGGCAGACCTCGAGCAGGCGCCCGACCTTGGTCGAGACCACATAGTCCTTGCGCCTCTTGCCGCGCAGGAACTGGTTGAGGCGCGTCTCCGACAGGCCGAGGCCATAGAGCGGGGCCGTGTCGAAATAGCGGATGCCCGCCTTCCACGCGGCGTTCAGCGTGTCCTGCGCGTCCTTGTCGGCGATCGCGCGGTAGAGGTTGCCGAGCGGGGCCGCGCCGAAGCCCAGTTCGGTGAAGCTGACGCTCTGTCCCGATGGCGCCTTGAAGTGGCGTTTCTTCATGTCTGTCCGTCTCCCTTGTCAGTCAGATCCGCGAAGAGCTCCGGCCGGTCGCGGGCGAAGTCCTCCAGTTCGGCCAGCACGGCCGCGAGATGCGCGTTCATGGCCGCCGCCGCCGCCGCCCCGTCGCCGGCCTCGATGGCCTGCGCGATCGCCGCATGTTCGGCCTTCGTGTCCTCGAGCCTTCGCCGGGTGTTGAGCATGCGGCGCACGCGCTCCAGTCCGAGCCGCGCCGTCTCGGTCGCGCCGCGCACCCGGCTGAAGCCCAGATGATCCTGCAGCATGGCGTGGAAGTCGAGGTCGAAGCGGTGGAAGCCCCTTGGATCGGCACTGTCGATGGCGGCCTGCTGGTAGCGCAGGTTCTGGCGCAGCGCCGCGATGAGGCCGGCACTGGCCGTCTCGGCCACGCGCCGCGCCGTCTCCACCTCGAGCGCCCGGCGCAGGAACATGTTCTCGCGCGCGTCGGCGATGCGGATGCGGGCGACGCGCGACCCGCTCTGCGGCACGATCTCGACCAGGCCCTCGCTGGCCAGCCGGCTCATGGCCTCGGCCACCGGGAAGCGCGAGACGCCCAGGCGGGCCGCGATCGCCTGCTTGTCCAGCGCCTCGCCGGGGCGCAGGTCGAGCGACACGATGGCCTCGCGCAGCAGGGCATAGCTGCGCGCCGTCGCGCCGCTTTTGCCGGCGGCGCGGTCGGGCGTCAGAAAATCATAGGTGACGGCCGAAACTGGCATGCTAACATGTTAGCTGGATTCCCCGGGCTGGCAAGCCCTGCAACACGAAAGACCCGCCACGATGATCGCCACAGTGCCCAAGTCCCCCCGCATGCTCCGCCTGTCGCCCGAGGACAATGTCCTCGTCGCCATCGACGTGGTCGACAAGGGCGCCACGGCGCCGGAAGGCATCGTGGCGCTCGACCGTATCATGAAGGGCCACAAGATGGCCGCCGCCGACATCGGGACCGGCCAGCCGGTGCGCAAGTTCGGCCAGATCATCGGCTTCGCCAGGCAGGACATCGCCAGGGGCAGCTGGATCCATGAGCACAACACAGGCATGCAGGACTTCGCCCGCGACTATGCCTTCGCCCAGGAGGCAAGGCCGGAACATATCCTCGCGCCCGAGCGGCAGGCCACCTTCCAGGGCTACCGCCGCGCCAACGGCAAGGTCGGCACCCGCAACTACATCGGCATCATGACCAGCGTGAACTGCTCTGCGACCGTGGCGGGCTTCATCGCCGAGGAAGTGAAGCGCTCCGGCATGCTGAAGGACTATCCCAACATCGACGGCATCGTGGCGCTGAAGATGGACAATGGCTGCGTCGTCGACTTCCGCGGCGCCATCTTCGACATCCTGAAGCGCACCGCCTGGGGCTATGCCACCAACCCGAACATGGGCGGCGTGCTGATGGTGGGCCTGGGCTGCGAGGGCTTCCAGATCCCGCGCTTCAAGGAGGCCTACAACGTGACGGAAAGCGAAACCTTCCGGACCATGACGATCCAGGAGACGGGCGGCACGCGCAAGACGGTGGCCGCCGGCGTCGCCGCGGTGCGCGAGATGCTGACGCATGTCAATGACGTGAAGCGCGAGACCTGCCATGCCTCGGATCTGGTGGTGGCCCTGCAATGCGGCGGCTCCGACGGCTATTCCGGCATCACCGCCAATCCGGCGCTGGGCGCAGCGGTCGACATTCTGGTCGAGAACGGCGGCACCGGCATCCTGTCCGAGACGCCCGAGATCTACGGCGCCGAACATCTGCTCACCCGCCGCGCCGCCAATCGCGAGGTGGGCGAGAAGCTGGTCGGCATCATCAAGTGGTGGGAAGACTACACCAGGCGCAATCTCATGGAGATGAACAACAACCCGTCGCCCGGCAACAAGCTGGGCGGACTCACCACCATTCTCGAGAAATCGCTCGGTGCCGCCGCCAAGGGCGGCACCACCACGCTGCGTCACGTCTACAACTATGCCGAACCGGTCACCGGCAAGGGCTTCGTCTTCATGGACACGCCGGGCTACGACCCGGTCTCGGCCACGGGCCAGGTGGCGGGCGGCGCCAACCTCATCTGCTTCACCACCGGCCGCGGCTCGGCCTATGGCTGCAAGCCGGTGCCGTCGATCAAGCTGGCCACCAACAGCGACACCTACAACCGCATGAAGGACGACATGGACATCAACTGCGGTGACATCCTCGACGGCGTCTCGATCCAGGACAAGGGCCGCGAGATCTTCGAGATGATGCTGAAGGTGGCCTCGGGCCAGCACAGCAAGTCCGAGGACCTGGGCTATGGCGACAATGAATACGTGCCATGGCAGGTCGGCGCGGTGATGTAGGCGCCGCCGAGGGCAGTCATCATTGCACCATGATTGCCCGTCATCTGTGACGGCTGCGGCCGGCCGCGTCCGGGTTCATCAAACGTAAAGTCTCCGTTGATACCCAGAATGCTGGGGCCGTGGGACCAGGATGAGGGAATGGCAGGCGCAGGCAGGAAACGCCGCAGGACCGAACGCGTCGAGCCGCGTCTGGTGACCGACCGCAGGGCGGACCGCCAGCCCTCGCGCCCGCGGCCGGCGCCGCCGCGCCGCCGCCGCTCGCTCGCAGGACTCCTGTTCCGCTTCGGTGTCGTCTCCGCCCTGTGGGGCAGCCTCGCGCTGGCGCTGCTCTTCGGCTACATCTGGCTGACGCTCAGCCAGAACGGCGTGCTGCGCATCCCCGAGCGCGAGCCGGGCGTCATGATCCTCGCCGACGACGGCACGCGACTGGCCGAACAGGGGGCCTTCCGCGGCGACGAGACCCGGCTGGGCGATCTCCCCGACTATGTTCCCAATGCCCTGATCGCCATCGAGGACCGCCGATTCCGCAGCCACTTCGGCGTCGATCCCATCGGCCTGGGGCGGGCCGTCTTCACCAATCTCGTCTCCGGACGCATGGTGCAGGGCGGTTCGACCCTGACCCAGCAGCTGGCCAAGAACCTCTTCCTGTCTCCGGCGCGCACGCTGGAGCGCAAGCTGCAGGAGGCGGTGCTGGCGGTGTGGCTCGAGACCCAGTTCAGCAAGGACGAGATTCTCCAGCTCTATCTCAACCGCGTCTATTTCGGCCAGGGCGCCACCGGCATCGAGAAGGCGGCCCAGACCTATTACCGCAAGCCCGCGGCGGAACTCACCCTGACCGAGGCCGCCACGCTGGCCGGCCTGCTGCCCGCGCCCTCCGCCTACAATCCGATGAAGAATCCGGAGGCCGCGGCCCGCCGCGCCCGCCTGGTGCTGCAGAGCATGGCGGACGAGGGCTTCATCTCAGCCACGGAGGCGCAGCTCGCCATCGACGCGCCGGCCGAGGTCGTGGCCTCGGACTACATTCCCGCAACCCAGTACGTGGCCGACTGGGTGCGCGAGCAGCTGCCCGACCTGGTCGGGACCTACGATCAGTCGATCGTCGTCGAGACCACCATCGATCCCGCCATGCAGGCCGCGGCCGAGCTGGCCCTGCGCAAGCGGCTCAATGACGAGGGCCGCAAGGTGAAGGCCTCGGAGGGCGCGCTGGTCATGCTCGACGGCCTCGGCGCGGTGAAGGCGCTCGTCGGCGGCAAGTCCTACCGCAAGAGCCAGTTCAACCGTGCCACCAAGGCGAAGCGCCAGCCGGGTTCCGCCTTCAAGCCCTTCGTCTATCTCGCGGCCATCGAACAGGGCTTCGGTCCGGACTCGGTGATGGTCGACGAACCGGTGCGCATCGGCAACTGGCAGCCCGAGAACTATCGCCAGAACTATCTTGGCCCCGTCACGCTCGAGACCGCCTTTGCGCTCTCCCTGAACACCATCGCCGCCAAGCTCGCCGCGCAGGTCGGCCCCGCGCGCGTGGCCGCCATGGCGCATCGCCTCGGCATCACCTCGCCGCTCGGCACCGATGCCTCGATCGCGCTGGGCACGTCGGAAGTGACGCCCCTTGAACTCACGGCCGCCTTCGTGCCCTTCGCCAATGGCGGCTATCCGGTCGTCCCCCATGTGGTGAGCCGGATCTCGACGCGCGACGGTCAGGTTCTCTACGAACGCCGCGGCGACGGCTTCGCCCGTGCCCTGACCGATGCCGAGCTGGGCGCGCTGAACCGCATGATGCGCGCCGTGGTCACCGAAGGCACCGGCAAGAAGGCGCAGATCGGCAGTTACGACATTGGCGGCAAGACCGGGACCAGCCAGGACTATCGCGATGCCTGGTTCGTGGGCTACACCGCCGACTATGTCGTCGGCGTCTGGGTGGGCAATGACGACAATGCGCCGACGCGCAAGGTGACGGGCGGAGCGCTCCCTGCCGAGATCTGGCGCGACGTGATGGAACAGGCCATGGGCGGCCTGTCGGTGCGGCCGCTGCCGGGCGAAACCATCGCCACCGATCCCGATCTCACCACCATCTCGCGCGTCGAGGCGCCGAGCCAGCAGCAGGTGGCCGAGGAAACCATGGTGGTGAAGCCGAAGCGCCAGGGCTTCTTCGAAAAGCTGGGCAATCTCTTCTCCGGCGGCACGTCCCGCAGCCGCGAGCCACGGCCCTGGGAAGGACGCAAGGACAGTCCCTGATCAGCCGCGGATGCGGTGCACGCTCTGGCCATTCGCCTTGAGCCAGCGCTTGGCGGCCGCGGCCTCCGGGCAATGGGTCAGCACCAGGCGCCAGAAGCGCGGGCCGTGGTTCATGTGCTTCAGATGCGCGACCTCATGCGCGGCGACATAATCCAGCACATGCGGCGGCGTCAGGATGAGCCGCCAGGAATAGGAGAGTTCGCCGCCCGCCGAACACGAGCCCCAGCGGCTGCGCTGGTCGCGGATGGTGATGCGGGAGAAGCTCACCTGCATCAGCTCCGCATATCTGCGCGAGGCCGCGTGCAGCTCGGCGCGCGCCGCCGTCTTGAGCCAGTCGGTGAGGCGGCGCGGCAGATGCGGCAGCTCGCCCGGCACGTGGATCACAGCCTGTACCGCATCGACCGCCACGGTGCCGCGCCGCGCCGGCACGTGGCGGATCTCGTGATCGACGCCGCGCAGCGGGATGCGGCTACCGGGTGCCAGCGCGATGCTGTCGCCCTGTGCCGCGATGCGCTGGGCGATCCAGTCGTGCGAGGCCTCGGCGAAGCGCAGCGCCTCGGCGCGTCCGACGCGCGGCGGCACCGTGACCGAGACGCCGCTGCCGTCGCTCGTCAGCCGCAGCACCAGGCGACGGGCCTGGGCATGACGCTTGAAGTGCACGGTCACCGGCGTGCCCGAAACGACGATCACGCCGGGCTCGAACGGCCGAGCCGCGGGCGCCTTGCGGAAGCGCGCGAAGAGGCCGGCCATCAGGCGTTGGCGGTGATGAACTCGACGATGCGCGGCACGATCTCGCGGCGGAACCGCGAGCCGTTGAAGACGCCGTAGTGGCCGACGCCGTCCTGCAGGTGATGCAGCTTCTTCTCGGGCGGCAGTGCGCTGCACAGGTCGTGCGCGGCCTCGGTCTGGCCCACGCCCGAGATGTCGTCGCGTTCGCCCTCGATGGTCATCAGCGCGGTCGACGTGATCTTGCCGGGATCGATCTTCTGGTTGCGGTGCGTAAATGTGCCGCGCGGCAGGTCGTGGTTGATGAAGACCTTCTCCACGGTCTGCAGATAGAACTCGGCAGTGAGGTCCATGACCGACATGTATTCGTCGTAGAAGTCGCGGTGCTTCTCGGCCGAGTCGCCATCGCCCTCGACCAGGTGCCAGAACAGTTCGCGATGGGCATCGATGTGGCGGTCGAGGTTCATGGTCATGAAGCCGCCGAGCTGCAGAAAGCCCGGATAGACGTCGCGCATCATCCCGGCATGCGGCGGCGGCACCTTCATCACCACGTTCTGGCGGAACCAGTCGATGCCGCGCTTCTCGGCCAGGCGATTGACGGCGGTGGGGTTGCGCCGCGTGTCGATGGGCCCGCCCATCAGGATCATGCTGCGCGGTGCGCTGGCATCCTTGGCCGCGTTCATCAGCGACACGGCTGCGAGCACCGGCACGGAGGGCTGGCATACCGCCATGACGCTGGTGCCGGGGCCGAGCGTCTGCAGAATCTCGGTGACGTAGTCGATGTAGTCGTCGAGGTCGAAGCTGCCGCGGCTGGCCGGCACGGTGCGGGCGTCGATCCAGTCGGTGATGTAGACGTCGAAATGCGGCAGCATGGCCTCGACCGTGCCGCGCAGCAGCGTCGCGTAATGGCCCGACATGGGCGCCACGATGAGCAGCTTGTGCTCGGGCGTCTTGGGCGCGACGGTCCAGGCCTTGCGGAAATTGACGACGTGACAGAAGTCCTTGCGCAGGACCTCGACTTCCTCGACCGGAACCAGATCGCTGCCGACGATCGTGTCGGTGATCTCGAAGGCGGGCTTGCCATAGCGCCGCGTGCCGCGTTCGAACAGTTCCAGCGAGGCGGCGAAGGAGCGGCCCATCTGTGTCGACGCCAGCGGATTCGACGGGCTGGTCCAGAAGGACAGGCCGGCATCGGCGGCCGCGCGCCACGGCGCGAGGGCAGCGTGATTCATCTCATAGAGATAATAGAGCATTCAGTTCCCTCGGCCCCGATCTTGCGCCTGCAAGGTATCAACTCCGTAAATGCGCGGCAACCGGCGATTTCCTAGCCTTTAGGGGGATGACGCCACGGCCTCCTGCAAGGCTCCGGCCAGGGCCTTGGCGTCGGTGGTGTAGGTGAAGTGCTTCACGAAGCGTCCGTCGGGGCCCATGAGATAGATGATGCTCGAATGATCCATCAGATAGTCCGGCGAAGCTGCGTCGCCCGCCCTCCTGTAGTAGACGCGATAGGCTTTCGCGACCTGGGCGATCTCGGCATCGGTCCCGGTGAGGCCCACCAGGCGCGGGCTGAAGTTCTCGACATAGGACTTGAGCACCGCGGGCGTGTCGCGCGCCGGATCGATGGTGATGAAGACCGGCGTGATGCGCTCACCGGATGTACCCATTGTCTCCAGCGCATGGGTCATGACCTGCAGTTCGGTGGGGCAGACGTCGGGGCAGAAACTGTAGCCGAAGAACACCAGCATGAACCTGCCCTTGAAGTCGGCCTCGGTCACGCGCCTGCCGGTCTGGTCGACGAGGCTGAAGGGTCCGCCGACGAGTGCCTCCCCCGACCCGCCGGGCCCGGGGCCGCGGCTGCCCAGCGCCAGCACGCCGATCAGGGCGGCGAGTGCCAGGATGGCGGCGGCGAAGATGAGCTTGGTTCGCGACGGCATGTCATTCACTTCCGATCGCCTCCCGATAGTCCTATTCTGGGGACCGCACAACAACCGCAAGCGAAGCCCGCGCATGGTCCTCGACAGCTTTCCCGACGCGCTCAAGACCGCAACCGACGCGGAAGCCGGGGGCCTGCGCCTGCGCACCCTGGTGCGCCTGCGCTGGCTGGCCATCACCGGTCAGACGGTGGCGGTGCTGGGCGTGCATTTCTATCTCGGCTATCCGCTGCCACTGGGCTTCTGCCTCGGCGCCATCGCGCTCAGTGCCTGGCTCAACATCTTCCTCGCCATCCGCTTCCGCAAGAGCGTCCGCCTGCAGCCGACCCATGCCGGCCTGCTGCTCGCCTACGACATCTTCCAGCTCGCGGTGCTGCTCTATCTCACCGGCGGCCTGCAGAATCCCTTTGCCTTCCTCTTCCTCGTGCCGGTCACCATCTCGGCCACCTCGCTGTCGCTGAACTGGACGCTGTGGCTGGGCGCCACCGCCTTCTGCTGCGCCAGCCTGCTGGCCTTCGAGCATCTGCCGCTGCCGTGGAAGCCGGGCGAGTCCCTGATCCTGCCCACCGTCTATATCGCGGGCATGTGGACCGCCATCGTCTGCGGCGTGGTCTTTGCCGCGATCTATGCGCGGCGCATCGCCGAGGAGGCGCGGCAGATGCAGGCGGCCCTCACCGCGACCGAGCTTGTGCTGGCCCGCGAGCAGCGGCTCTCCGCGCTCGACGGCCTGGCGGCTGCCGCAGCCCATGAGCTGGGCACGCCGCTGGCCACCATCGCGCTGGTCGCCAAGGAGCTGAAGCGCGAGCTACCGGGCGATGGTCCGCATACGGAAGATCTCGATCTCCTCATCGGCCAGGCGGCGCGCTGCCGCGAGATCCTTGCGCGGCTGGCCAACCACGATCCTGGCGCCGACGAGGTCTATCAGCGCACCAAGCTTCTCGTGATGATCGAGGACCTGATCGCGCCCCTGCGCGGCGCTGACGTCGAGATCGCGGTGACCAGCAGCGCCGACGAACCGGGCAAGGCCAGGGCCGAGGAGCCGGTGCTGCGGCGCAATCCCGCCATTGCCTATGGCCTCGGCAACCTGCTCGAGAATGCCGCCGATTTCGCCGCCAGCAAGGTCGAGGTCGACGCGCGCTGGACGCCCGGCACGGTCGCCATCACGGTGCGCGACGATGGTCCGGGCTTCCGGGAGGATGTCTTCGACCGGCTCGGCGATCCCTTCGTCACCACGCGCCCCGGCTATGGCGAGGACAGTGGCGAACACGGCCGGCACGACGGCATGGGCCTGGGTTTCTTCATCGCCAAGACGCTGCTCGAGCGCTCGGGCGCAGCGGTGTCGCTGGCCAATCGCCCCTCGCCCGCCCATGGCGCGGTGGTGCATGTGGTCTGGCCGCGGGTCGCGATCGATGTGGGCCGGTCCTGAGTTCCTCCCGTAGAAGTGTTGAACCGCATGACCTCAGGCGGTACAGAGGGACATGATCGAGATGGGACCGGAACCGGTGGAGCGGCAATGACTGGCGTCAGCCTGCCCGAAGACAAGACCCTGCTGCTTGTCGACGACGACAAGCCCTTCGTGACCAGGCTGGCCCGGGCCATGGAGGCGCGCGGCTTCGAGGTGCGCGTGGCCGAGTCGGTCGCGGAAGGCGTGGCCGCCGTGCGCCGCGCCGCCCCTGCCTTCGCGGTTGTCGACCTGCGCCTGGGCGACGGCAATGGCCTCGACGTCATCGAGGTGCTGCATGCGGCCCGGCCCGAGGCCCGCGCCGTGGTGCTGACCGGCTATGGCAACATCGCCACGGCGGTGACGGCGGTGAAGCTCGGCGCCATCGACTACCTGGCCAAGCCTGCCGATGCCGATGCCGTCCATGGCGCGCTGGTCGGCGACGGTGCGGCCCGCACCGTGCTGCCCGACAATCCCATGTCGGCCGACCGGGTGCGCTGGGAACACATCCAGCGCGTCTACGAACTCTGCAACCGCAATGTCTCGGAGACGGCGCGGCGCCTCAACATGCATCGCCGCACCCTGCAGCGAATCCTCGCCAAGCGCGCGCCCAAATAGTCACTGCTGCATGTCGGCCATGGGGTCGTAGAGCGCGTGCAGGCGCTGTGCGGCGCTGCGGCCGAAGGCCAGCGTCACCGCCCGGCGGCGCGCGGCGTGCAGCGGCGTCTCGGGCGCCTCGCGGATGATGGCGGCGCCGAACATGTCGGCGACGATCAGCCCGGCGTCGCCGGGCATGATGCCGGGATCGAGCGTCTCCGGAATGGCGAAGAACAGGCGGTCGCAATAGTCGCGATACTCCGGCCACTTGCCGTCGCTGCGGAAGTCGGCCAGCGACGACTTGATCTCGACGATCCACACAAGGCCCGCAGGGCTGAGCGCGATCACGTCGGCGCGGCGCCCCGAGGCCAGCGTGAACTCGGGCAGCACCGCGAAGCCCGCCTGGCGCAGCAGGCGGCAAACGCCGCGCTGCACGGCCAGGGCCGTGTCCGACTGGCGTCCATCGGGGCGAAGCTCCACGGCGGCGATTGTCCTCTTGTTGGCGTCGGGCGATTCCCGTAAGTGTGAAGCTCATAATACAGGCGCCGGTCAACGGCCGCGACGGGGAGAATGCGCATGGGATTCCTGCTGTCCATCAGCCGGATGATCGATGGGACGACGCGTTTCATCGGTTATCACGTGCGGTGGCTGATTCTGGCGGCTGTGATTGTAAGTGCAGTCAATGCCATCATTCGCAAGGTATTCGACTCAAGTTCAAACGCCTGGCTTGAATTGCAATGGCTGCTCTTCGGTGCCGTTTTCATGCTGGCCGCGGCCTATGTTCTGCAGGTCAACGCGCATGTCCGGATCGACGTGCTCTCCAATCGCTTCAGCAAGCGCACGCGCGACATCATTGATGCCATCTGCCATGTCGTGATGCTGGCTCCCCTAGCGACTGTCATGGTGTGGCTGTCCTTTCCCTTCTTCTGGGACAGCTTCAGGAGCGGCGAGGTTTCCAACAATGCCGGCGGCTTGCCGGTCTGGCCCGCCAAGTTCCTGATCTTAGCCGGCTTCATGCTGTTGCTGCTGCAAATGATCTCGGAACTGGTGAAGCGACTGGCGGTCTTGAGCGGCCGCATCGCCGATCCGGAACCCGCGGCTGTCCATGGCCATGCGCCGGGCGACGCCGCCGCCAAGGCGGGAGGCAACGAATGATCGAGCTGATCGCCCACAATCTCGCGCCGATCATGTTCCTGTCGCTGATCGTGTTCCTGCTTCTGGGTTATCCGGTGGCCTTCTCGCTGGCCGCCAACGGCCTGCTCTTCTTCGTGATCGCCGTCGAGCTGTCGCCCTATTCCAACGAGATCGCACTCGACTGGCCGCTGCTGCGCACCTTGCCGGGCCGGGTGCTTGACGTGATGCGCAACGACACGCTGCTCGCCATTCCCTTCTTCACCTTCATGGGCATCATCCTGGAACGATCGGGAATGGCCGAGGATCTGCTCGACACCATTGGTCAGCTCTTCGGGCCCGTTCGGGGCGGCCTCGCCTATGCCGTCATCCTGGTGGGCGCGCTGCTGGCTGCCACCACCGGCGTGGTCGCGGCCTCGGTGATCGCCATGGGGCTCATCTCGCTGCCCATCATGCTGCGCTATGGCTATGACCGGCCGCTGGCCACCGGTGTCATCGCGGCCTCGGGCACGCTGGCCCAGATCATTCCGCCCTCGCTGGTGCTGATCGTGCTGGCCGACCAGCTCGGCCGTTCCGTCGGCGACATGTATGCCGGTGCGATGATCCCGGGCCTGCTGCTGACTGCACTCTATTGCGCCTATGTCTTCTTCGTCTCGGTGGTAAGCCCGGCCAAGGTACCGGCTCTGCCCGCGGCCGCCCGCACGCTGAAGGGAAGCCCGGCGCCACTCCTCGCCATTGCGCTTGCGGCGCTTGCCATCGGAGCCCTGGCATACTGGCTGCTTGCCGGCCGGCTGGAAAGCGGCGCCGGCATCTGGGCCGCAACCCTCGCCACCATCCTGACCTATGCCTTCGCGCTGGCGGACAGGCACCTCGATCTGCGCATGCTGTCGCATCTCGCCCAGCAGGTGGTCATCGTCCTGGTGCCGCCGCTCGGCCTGATCTTCCTGGTCCTGGGCACCATCTTCCTCGGGATCGCGACGCCGACCGAGGGCGGTGCCATGGGGGCGACAGGCGCCCTGCTCATGGCAATTGCCAAGGGCCGGCTCAGTGTCAAGCTGACCAGCGATGCGCTCGACGCCACCGCACGGCTGTCCTGTTTCGTGCTCTTCATCCTCATCGGCAGCCGCATCTTCTCGCTCACCTTCTACGGCATCAACGGGCATATCTGGGTGGAGGAACTGTTTCTCGGCCTGCCCGGCGGAGCCATGGGTTTCCTCATCGCCGTGAACGTGCTCGTCTTCATACTCGGCTGCTTCATCGACTTCTTCGAGATCGCCTTCATCGTCGTGCCGCTGCTGGCCCCTGTCGCGGCCAAGCTGGGGATCGATCTCGTCTGGTTCGGCGTGCTGCTTGGCGTCAACCTGCAGACCAGCTTCCTCACGCCGCCCTTCGGCTTTGCGCTGTTCTACATGCGATCCGTCGCGCCGCTGAAGGACTACGTCGACAAGGTGACGGGCGGAAGGATCGCCGGCGTCTCGACCACCCAGATCTATCGCGGCGCCGTGTCCTTCATCGTGCTGCAGGTCATCATGATCGTCGTCACCGTGGCCTTCCCCTGGATCGCTCTGCCGGACAGCGGCCCCAAGATAGATCCCAATTCCATCGAGATCGAGATCCCGGCCATCGACACGGGCGGTGGAGACCCGGGAGCGGTGCCGCCGCCACCCGCTTTCGATTGACATGGAAAGGGCCCCGTTTCCGGGGCCCCTCCGAACGCCGTGGAGCAGGCAAGTAGCGGTCAGAGCGCCTTCTTGCGCTGCTGGGCCATCATGAAGTTATCGTAGGTCGCTTCCGAAACCTGGAGCCAGAGATAGGCATCGCGGCGATAGGCCGCCATCGAATCATAGATCTTCTTGAATGCGGCATTGCTGGCATTGATCTCGTCGTACGTCTCGTTGGCTGCCTTGAAGCAGGCCTCCATGACGTCCTGGGGATAGGGCCGCAGCACGGCACCATTGGCGACCAGCGACTTGATGGCGCCGGGGTTCTTGGCGTCGTAGCTGGCCAGCATGTCGCAGTTGGCGGCCTGGCTGGCCGACCTCACGATCGCCTGATACATCGGCGGCAGCTCGGCCCATTTGGCAAGGTTGACCATGGTATGCAGCATGGCACCGCCTTCCCACCAACCCGGATAGTAATAGTACTTGGCCACCTTGTAGAAGCCGAGCTTCTCGTCATCATAGGGTCCGACCCACTCGGCGGCGTCGATGGTTCCCTTTTCCAGCGCCGGATAGATCTCGCCGCCAGGGATCTGCTGCGGCACAACGCCAATCTTGGAGATGACCTTGCCGCCGAAGCCGCCGATGCGCATCTTCACGCCCTGGAGATCGGCCACCGAGTTGATCTCCTTGCGGAACCAGCCGCCCATCTGGGCGCCGGTATTGCCACAGGGGAATCCGATCAGGTTCTGGGTGGCGTAGAACTCGTTCATCAGGTCGATGCCGCCGCCGTAGTACATCCAGGCGTTCTGCTGGCGCGCGTTGAGTCCGAAGGGCACCGCCGTGGCCAGGGCATAGGTCGGATCCTTGCCCCAGTAGTAGTAGCTGGCCGTGTGGCACATTTCGATCGAACCCTTGCCGACCTCGTTGGCGGCCTCGAGCCCTGGTGCGATCTCGCCCGCCGGAAACACCTGGATCTGGAACTTGTTGTCGGTGGCCTCCGCGACATAGCGGGAGAAGGTCTCGGCCGCGCCGAAGATCGTGTCGAGCGCCTTGGGGAAGCTCGAGGTCATGCGCCACTTGAGCTCCGGCATGGACTGGGCGATGGCGGGCGCGGCGAGCGCGGGCACGGCGGCGGCGGCGACGCCGGCCGAACGGATGAAGTTACGGCGATGCATGGTGTCTCCTCATTGGATGCGGATCTGGTGTTTTCGTTGGGAGCCGGCCAGCGGCGGCCCCGGTGGTAACACACTACAGGACTGGAAACGGAGAAGGCAATCGTCACCTCGGTGATGGAATCTGCGCTAGGATGGCCGGAAAACAAGGACCAATGGGAGACGGCCATGACCCGCATGCGCAGGGAACGTGATTCGATCGGCGAGCGGGATCTCCCCGAAGAAGCCGACTATGGCATCCACTCGGCCCGCGCCGCCGACAACTTCCCCATCACCGGCATCCTGCTCAGGGACTATCCGGAATTCGTGCAGTCGCTGGCCATGGTCAAGAAGGCGGCAGCCATGGCCAATCTCGATCTCGGTGCCCTGCGGCCGGAGATTGCCCATGCCGTCATCGCGGCCTGCGACCAGGTGATCCATGGCGAGGGGCTGCGGCATTTCGTGGTCGACATGTTGCAGGGTGGGGCCGGCACCTCTACCAACATGAATGCCAACGAGGTGATCGCCAACCTCGCGCTTAAGATCCTTGGCCGTCATCGCGGCGACTATGCCACGGTCAATCCCAACGACCATGTGAACCTGTCGCAGTCGACCAATGACGTCTATCCCACCGCGGTGCGCCTGACCATCCTGCGCAACTGCCCCGAGCTGATCGAAAGCCAGCGCGCCCTCAAGGACGCGCTCCTGCGCAAGGCGACCGAATTCCACGACGTGATCAAGGTGGGCCGGACCCAGCTGATGGATGCCGTGCCGATGCGGCTCGGCTCCGAGTTCCGGGCCTTCGCCGTCACCGTGGGCGAGGACATCGACCGGCTGGGCGAATTCGCCGCGCTGCTGCGCGAGGTCAATCTCGGCGGCACCGCCATCGGCACCGGCATCAACACCCCGCCCGGCTATGCCAGGCTTGTCATCGCGCATCTCTCGAAGGTATCGGGCGTGCCCCTGGTCGCCGCCGGCGACCTGATCGAGGCCACTTCCGACATGGGGGCCTTCGTCACCTTCTCCAGCGTGCTGAAGCGCATCGCCGTCAAGCTCTCGAAGATCTGCAACGATCTGCGCCTGCTCAACTCCGGGCCGCGGGCGGGCTTCGGCGAGATCCGCCTGCCGCCGGTGCAGGCCGGTTCCTCGATCATGCCGGGCAAGGTCAATCCGGTGATTCCGGAGGTGGTGAACCAGATCGCCTTCCAGGTCATCGGCAACGACCTGACCGTGACGCTGGCCGCCGAGGCGGGCCAGCTGCAGCTCAACGCCATGGAGCCGGTGATCGTGCTCAACATCCTGCAGTCCATGCGCATGCTGATGCGCGGCATGGCGGTGCTGCGCGAGAAATGCATCGACGGCATCGAGGCCGACCGCGAGCGCTGCCGCGAGCTGCTGGAAGGTTCGCTGGTCACCGTGACGGCGCTCAATCCCTACATCGGCTATGCCGCCGCCAGCCGCGTGGCCAAGCTTGCGCTGCAGAGCCGGCGCACCATCCGCGAGGTCGTGCTCGGCGAGGGCCTGATGACCGAAGCCCAGCTCGACCAGGCCTTCGCGCCGGACAATCTCCTCGGCACCACGCCGATGTGATCTAGCGTCCCCAGCGCAGGGCGGGCGTCTGCACCGGCGCATCCCACAGCGCGGCGATCTCGTCGTCGAGCAGGGTGGCGGTGATGGAACAGCCCGCCATGTCGAGCGAGGTCACGTAGCTGCCGACCAGCGCGCGCGCCGGCACGAGGCCGTGTTTCGCCAGCTGCCGGCGGGCTGCGTCGTACATGAGATAGAGTTCCATCGAAGGCGTGCCGCCGAAACCGTTGACGAAGAGCAGCACATTGCCCTTCGCCGCCAGGTCTCCCGCGATCGCCGCCACCATTTCCTCGGCGATCGCCGTGGCGCCCTGCAGCGCCACGCGGCGCCGGCCAGGCTCGCCGTGAATGCCCACGCCCATTTCCATCTCGCCGGGACCGATGTCGAAGGTGGGCTTGCCCGCCGCCGGCACCGTGCAGCTGGTGAGCGCCACGCCCATCGAGCGGGTCGCCCGGTTCACCCGGTCGCCCAGCGCCTTCAGCGTCTTGAGATCGGCGCCGCGCTCGGCGGCGGCGCCGACGATCTTCTCCACCACCAGGGTTCCGGCCACGCCGCGCCGTCCGGTGGTGTAGAGCGAATTCTCCACCGCCACGTCGTCGTCGGTGACGACGGTCTCGACCTCGCGCCCGCACATCTCGCGGGCCATGTCGAAGTTCATCACGTCGCCTTCGTAGTTCTTGACGATGAAAAGCAGTCCCGCACCAGTATCGACCGCCTCGGCGGCGGCCATCATCTGGTCGGGCGTGGGCGAGGTGAAGACCTGGCCGGGGCAGGCCGCGTCCAGCATGCCATAGCCCACGAATCCCGCATGCAGCGGCTCGTGCCCCGAACCGCCGCCCGAGAGCAGCGCCACCTTGCCCTGCTTCAGCTCCTTGCGCCGCACGAACTTGTGCTCATCGCCGAGCGCGATGATGTCGCCATGCGCCGCCGCGAAGCCGTCCAGGCTTTCGGTCAGCACGCTGGACACGTCGTTGATGAGTTTCTTCATGGGCCACTCCCTTTGGTCGGTTCCTGTTCGATCAGGGCCGCGAGGCGCTGGACGAAATCCTGCACCAGGGCCTGAAGCCTGTCGTTGCGCGCCGCATCGCCCAGATCCGGCACCGTGACGCTGAAGCTGCGCACCGGAGTCTCCGCCGGGTCGCGCGCCGCCAGCCGCTTCGGATGGGCCTTGCCATAGGCCGCGAGGAAATGCTGCTTCTCGGCTGGCGAAAAGTGGCAGACCTCGAAGATCGTGTCGAGATGCGAGGCCGGCACCGGCGTGGCATAGGCCGGATTGGTGATCTGGGAAATGAAGCTGCGGTTCTTGGCAAGCGCCGCCGCGAGGCGCTGGCGGGTGCCGGAGGGCCGGCGCTCGAGAATGTCGTTGAGCAGCGTCTTGTAGGCCGAGACCGATTGCTGGGCCGCGCCGCTCATGTCACAGCTCCGCCAGCGCGGCCTTGACGCGGGCCAGCCTGGCCGGTGCGACCGACAGCGACCGCAGGCCGGCTACGACCAGGGCCGCGAGATGGGCAGGGTCGCTCGCCATGTCGCCGCACAGGCTGACCGGGATGTCCTGCGCCGTCCCATACTGCGCCACCGCCGCGATGAGGCGCAGCACCGCCGGGTGATCGGCCTGGCCCAGTCCCGGCATCGCCGCGCCGTCGCGTGACGTGGCGGTGACATATTGCGTGAGGTCGTTGGAGCCGATCGAGAAGAATGCCGCCGCGCGGAACAGGTCGGGCGCCACCGCGACGGCCGGCACCTCCACCATGATGCCGAGCGCCGGCCTGCGGCAGGACTGGCCCTCGCGCGTCAGGTCGGCGACACACGCGTCGAGCAGGGCGGAGGTCTCCGCCAGTTCCTCCGCAATGCTGACCATCGGGATCATCACCTTGAGATCGCCATGCACCGCGGCCCGGGCCAGCGCGCGCAGCTGGGTGCGGAACACGTCGCGCCGCGCCAGGGTGAGGCGCACGCCGCGCAGGCCAAGAAAGGGATTGGCCTCGCCCTCGGGCGTCAGGCCGCGCACCGGCTTGTCGCCGCCGATGTCGAGGGTGCGGATGGTCACCGGCCGGCCGCCGGCCCATTCGACGAAACGGCGGTAGGCGCGGTACTGGTCGTCCTCGCCGGGCAGCGGCGCGCCGTCGCGGAACAGGAATTCCGAACGCATCAGGCCGATGCCGTCGCAGCTCGCGGGATCGATGCCGTCCAGCTCCTCGACGCCGGCGACGTTGATGGTGAGCTGGATGCGCGTTCCGTCCCTCAGCCTGGCGGGCTGGTGAAGGAAGGATCTGTCGCGCGCCGCCTGCGCGGCCTGCTCCGCGCTGCGGGCCGCGAGGCGGTCATTGGCAGCCTGGTCGGGATCGAGCAGGAGCAGGGCCTCGCCGCCGTCGAGGATGGCTGGTGATCCCGCCGCGGGATCGACGGCACCAAGTCCCACGACCATGGGAATGCCCCGCGCCCTCGCCAGCATGGCCACGTGGCTGGTCACGCTGCCGCGGCGCAGCGCGATGGCGCCGCCCGCCGACCAGTCGATGCCGAGGAAGCGTGTCGGCGGCATGTCCTCGCCGAAATAGACGGCCGCCCCGCCGGTCGCGTCCTGGTCCGTACCGAAGAGATGCCGCAGCACCCGGTTGCGGATGTCGCGGAGATCCTCGGCGCGGGCGCGGAAATATTCGTCGTTAGAGGATTCGTAGCCGAGGATCTCGGCGCCAAGCGCCGCCGACCAGGCTTCATGCGCCGGCGTTCCGCCGGCAATGGCCTCGAGCGCCGGCATGCGCAGGGCCTCGTCCTCCAGCATGGCGAGCTGGAAGGCGAGGATGTCGGCGGCAGCGCCGCCGCTGCTCTCCATCAATGCCGCGATCTCGGCCGTGGCCAGCGCGATCGCATCGTGCAAAGCGTCGGCTTCCTGTGTTGGCGACCCGGCGCTGCGCGACTGCGCCGCCTCCGCATCGATCCGCAGGATGGGTCCGGCGAAGAGGCCGTCCGAGGCGCAGTGGCCCCGGTATTCACGCGGCGCCATGGTCTCCGGCCTCGTCGAAGTCACGCCTGACCAGGTCGACAATGGCGGCGACCGCCTGCTCGGCATCGGCACCGCTGGCCCGCACCATGAGCTCGCTGCCCTGCTTCGCCTTCATCGCCATGACCTTGACGATGCTCTTGGCATCGACCCAGGGACCGGCCGCGCTGCCCGCGATCTCGATGGCGCTCTGGAATCCCTTGGCCAGCTTGGTGAGCTTCACCGAAGGCCTGGCATGCAGGCCCACGGCATGGGTGATGACGATCTGGCCGCTTGCATCGCTCATTGCGGGGACAGCTCCTCGGCCGTCTTCTTGACCTCGGCCAGCGACGAGCCGCCCCAGGCCTCGGTCGCGGCCATCACCGCGCCCTCGACGATGGGCGCATTGCAGATCACCACCTTGCCCTGGCGCTCCGCCGGCAGCATCTCGACCGCCATTTCGCTGTTGGTCTCGGCCCCGCCGAGATCGACGAGAATGGCGACACCGGCCTCCGACCAGGCCTGGTCGATGGCGGCGAGGATCTTCTCCACGCTGGTGCCAAGCCCGCCATCGGGATTGCCGCCGCAGAAACCCAGCGGCACGTCGTTGCCCACCATCTGCCGCACCATGTCGGCCGCCCCCTTGGCCACGTCGGGCGAATGCGAGACGATGACGATCCCCACCTTGCCGCTCATGCCTTGCCCTCCAGCACGTCGCACACCGCCGTGATCATGATCTGGCTCGAACGCGCGCCCGGATCCATGTGGCCGATGGAGCGCTCGCCGAGGAAGGAGGCGCGTCCGCGGATCGCCTTCATCGGCACCGTGGCCGCGGCGCTGGCGGCGGCGAGCTGGCGGACGCTGTCGAGGCTGGCGGTGCCCGAGGCCAGGTGATCTGCGACCGGTCCCAGCACGTCGAGCATGGTCTTGTTGTTGAGGTCGGCCTTGCCGCGCGCCTTGAGCGCCGTCATCGCCGCCGCCATGGCGCGGGCCGCATCGGCCACGGTCGATTCGGCCGGCAGTTCCTTGCCCAGGGTCATGAACAGGGTGCCGTAGAGCGGACCCGAGGCACCGCCCACCTTCATCACCAGGAGGGTCCCCATGGCCTTGAGTGCGTCGGGCAGGGGCTTGGCCGCGAGGCTGGTGCGCTCGGCCAGGATCGCCTCGAAGCCGCGCTTCATGTTCAGCCCGTGGTCGGCATCGCCAATGGCAGAGTCGAGCGCGGTCAATTCGTCCGCCGCGGCGATGATGCGCGCCGCCAGCGTGTCGATCAGCCGGTCCGGAGAAAGGGCCAAGGGACGCTCCCGGTTGTTTAGCAATTCAGTTTAGTAGAACAAAAATCGCTAAACATCGCAAGAGGGCCGCTGTGCAGTTGCGAGACGGAAGTCATGGACAATCGGAGATTGCTTTCATAGCATGACACCCGCATTGGGAGAAACCGGCATGATCGCGCGCGTCTCCACCGTGGCGTTCCAGGGCATCATGGCGGTGCCGGTCGACATTCAGGCGCAATTCGTTGCGGGCCAGGTGAATTTCCTGGTGGTCGGCCTTCCCGACAAGGCGGTGGCCGAAAGCCGCGAGCGCGTGCGTGCGGCGCTCCACGCCATCGGCCTGGCGCTGCCCGGCAAGCGCCTGGTGGTCAACCTCTCGCCTGCCGACCTGCCCAAGGAGGGAAGCCACTACGATCTCCCCATCGCCCTCGCCCTGCTCGCCGCCATGGGCATCATCCCCCAGGACTTTCTCAACCGCTACATGGTCATGGGCGAACTGGCGCTGGACGGCGCCCTGCTTGGTGTGGCCGGCGTTCTGCCCGCCGCCGTGGCCGCCAACGGCCGTGACCTGGGCCTGATCTGTCCGATGGCCTCCGGACCCGAGGCCGCCTGGGCAGGGGCCGACGTCGACGTGCTGGCGCCCGACAATCTTGTGCAGATCGTCAACCATGTGCGCGGCAGCCAGGTGCTGTCGCGGCCGCGGCCGGGCCAGGCCGACGACGCGGGGCCCTTGCCCGATCTCCGCGACATCAAGGGCCAGGAGGCGGCCAAGCGCGCCCTCGAGGTGGCGGCGGCCGGCGGCCATCATCTGCTCATGGTCGGGCCGCCGGGCGCCGGCAAGTCGATGCTGGCGCAGCGCCTGCCCTCGATCCTGCCGCCGCTCGAACCGCGCGAGATGCTGGAGATCAGCATGATCGCCTCGCTCGCGGGCGAACTTGCCGGCGGCCGCCTGTCACGGCGCCGGCCGTTCCGCAATCCGCATCACTCGGCCAGCATGCCGGCGCTGGTCGGCGGTGGGCTGCGTGCGCGGCCGGGCGAGATGGCCCTCGCCCATCTCGGCGTGCTGTTCCTCGACGAGCTTCCCGAATTCCAGCCGCGCGTGCTGGAAAGCCTGCGCCAGCCGCTGGAGAGCGGCGAGGCGGTGGTGGCCAGGGTCAACTATCACGTCACCTATCCCGCCCGCTTCCAGCTGGTGGCCGCGATGAATCCCTGCAGATGCGGCATGGCTGGCGAGCCGGGGCACAGCTGCCGCAGCGGCCCGCGCTGCGCCGCCGACTATCAGGCCCGGCTCTCGGGTCCGCTGCTCGACCGCTTCGACATCCAGATCGAGCTGCCGGCCATGCGGCCCTCCGACCTGTCGCTGCCGCCGCCGCGCGAAGCCAGCAGCGACAGCGCCCAGCGCGTCGCCGCCGCCCGCCAGCTGCAGCGCGAGCGCTTCCGCCGGCTCGGTGTCGCCCAGCTGCGCAGCAACGCCGAAGCCGATGGCAGCCTGCTGGAACGGATCGCCATGCCCGAGCCGGCGGCGCTGCAGCTGCTGCGCGACGCTGCCGATGCGATGCGGCTTTCCGCCCGTGGCTATCACCGCGTCCTGCGCGTGGCGCGGACCCTGGCCGATCTCGACCGCCAGGAACCGGTCACACGCCTGCACCTGGCCGAGGCCCTGAGCTACCGCCAGCGCCGCGCAGGCCTGCATTGCGGCGGCTGACGGCATTCATCGGCTGTTCACCCTGAATGCAGACGGTAAACCTTTTGCAAAGACTCCATGGCACATGTCGGATGTGACCGAGTTGCCGACCATACCTGCGGATGTGCCGGACAGCGATCTCGAGGCCGCGCTCGTCGATCTGTCGCGCCCGGAATTCGGCTATGGAACCTTCGTCGCCTCCGCCTGTGTCATCGTGGTGCTGAGCGGCGCCTGTCTGTCGCTCGCCGTATCGGGTTACACGTCATGGCCGCAGCTGTCGCTGCTGCTGTCGGGCCTGATCCTGTGCATCGGCGTCACCGTCGGCGAATTCGCCTGGCGGCGCGGCACGCGGCGCCGGCTGCAGGCGCTGCAGACCGCGGTCGCGGCGCTGCAGAAGGCCCGCCTCGACGCCGAGGCCTCGAGCCATGCCAAGTCGCGCTTCCTGGCCACGACCAGCCACGAGATCCGCACGCCGATGAACGGCGTCATCGGCATGATCGGCCTTCTGCTGGAGACACCGCTGTCGCCGGAGCAACGCAACTATGCCACCACCGCGCAGTCCTCGGCCCGCGCCCTGCTCTCGATCGTCGACGAGCTGCTCGACTCGAGCAAGGCCGAGCGCGACGGGCCCGAGATCGTGGCCAGGCCCCTCGACATCGTGGCGCTGGTCGAATCCGTCACCGAACTGCTCGCGCCGCGCGCCCATGCCAAGGACATCGAGATCTCGTCCTTCGTGGCGCAGGACATGCCGCAGGGCATCGTCAGCGACGCCCAGCGCCTGCGCCAGATCCTCTTCAATCTCTGCGGCAACGCCATCAAGTTCACCTCCCGCGGCGGCATCGCCGTGGTGGTGCGGCGTGATGGGACAAGCCACTTCGCCATCGCCGTCACCGACACCGGCATCGGCATGACCGCCGAGGAACTCGGCCGCGTCTTCGACGAATTCGCCCAGGCCAATACCGAGACCAAGCGCCTCTTCGGCGGCACCGGATTGGGCCTGACCATCGCCCGCGACCTGGCCCAGGCCATGGGCGGCACGCTCGCGGCCACCAGCCTTCCGGGCAAGGGCAGCCGCTTCATCCTGCGCCTGCCGCTGGTCCCGGCGGAGACCGCCAGTGCCGAACGCCATGGCGAGATGGCGGGACGCGGCTTCGCGCTGGCCCTCGGGCCCGGGCCGGTCGCCGATCATCTCGCCGCGATGCTGGCTGAGCGCGGCGCGAGGCTCACCCTGCTCGCGGACGCCGCCGCCCTCGAGCGCCAGCTGGCCGGCAGCGGCACCGATACCGTCATCTGCGATGCGAGCTACAAGGAGGTGTTGCGGCACTGGGCCGAACGCCAGGCAGCGGGCAGGCCCGATCACCGCGTCTTCGTGATGATGCGCTCGGAAGAGCGCCGCCAGCTGCAGGATCTCCTGCTGCCGCCCTTCGCCGGCTACCTGCTCAAGCCCTTCCGCCGGCAGACGGTGCTGAGCCGCCTGGCCGACGGTTCCGCATCGGCGCTGGACGCGGCCGTCGCAGGCCTGCGCAGCATCGCCGACTCCTCGCGCATCGCCACCGGCCTCGACGTGCTGCTGGCGGAAGACAATCCCGTCAACGCGCTGCTCGCCCGCACCATGCTGCAGAAGGCGGGATGCCGGGTGCGCCATGCGCAGAACGGCGAGGAGGCGCTTGAGGCACTGGCCGCGGGCCCGCGTCCCGATCTCATCATCATGGACGTCGAGATGCCGGTGCTGAACGGCCTCGCCGCCGCGCGCCGCATCCGCGCCGACGAGGCCCGGCACGGCGACGCGCCCATTCCCATTCTGGCGCTCACCGCCAACGCACGGCCCGAGGACATTGCCGAATGTCTCGACGCCGGCATGAACGGACACCTGTCGAAACCCTTCGACCGCCAGGACCTGGACGAGGCGGTGAGCCGCCTGATGCTCGGCCGCAGCGCCGCCTGAGCCCGTCACGGGCCTGTCAAAATCCGGCGCAGTATGGCAGAAGGCGGCGAGGGGGAACGCAACTGTCTGAAGAGCTGGACATCAGGGTCGAACGCGGCGGGCTGATCCTCCGTCTGGCCCGCACAGGGGACGAGATCGCGGCCTGCCAGCACCTGCGCTACCGTGTCTTCTACGAGGAACTGCAGGCCGTGCCCGGATCCGAGGCACGCGCCGCTCGGCGCGACGTCGACCGCTTCGATGCGATCTGCGATCATCTCGTTGTCGTCCGCAGCGGCACCCATGATGAGCGCGATCCGATCCGCCTCTTCGACGGCGATCTGGTCGGCACCTACCGTCTGCTGCGCCAGGAGGTGGCCGAGCGCCACGGCGGCTTCTACAGCGCGGGTGAATTCGACATCGCCCCGCTGCTGGCGCGCCACGCCGGGCTGCGCTTCCTGGAACTCGGCCGCTCCTGCGTGCTGCGCCCCTATCGCACCAAGCCCGTGGTCGAGCTGCTCTGGCAGGGCATCTGGGACTATGTGCGCCGTCATCGCATGGACGTGATGTTCGGCTGCGCCAGCCTCGAGGGCACCGACCCCGATGTCCATGCCGAGACCCTGGGCTTCCTCGCGCAGTCGGCGCCGGCACCCGAGGCCTGGCGCGTGCGCGCGCTGCCGGGTCATGCCGTCGCGATGGACCGCAACCGCGGGCCGGTCGATCCCAGGGCGGCGCTGCGCCGCCTGCCGCCGCTGATCAAGGGCTATCTCAGGCTCGGCTGCTTCATCGGCGAGGGCGCCGTCATCGACCGCCAGTTCAACACCATCGACGTGCTGATCGTGCTGCCCGTGTCAGCCATCAATCCGCGCTACTTCGCGCATTTCGGCGCGCCTAGCGGTTGATGTCGTAGGCCGCGATGGCCGCGAGGTTCACGATGTCGGAGGCGGTGGCCGACATCGAGGCCACCTGCACCGGCTTGTCGAGGCCGGTGAGCAGGGGGCCGACCACGGTGACGCCACCCAGCTGCTGCAGCATCTTGGTCGAGATCGAGGCGGAATGGGCGGCCGGCATGACCAGCACGTTGGCGGGTCCGCTCAGCCGGCAGAAGGGATAGAGCGCCATGGCCTCGCGCGACAGCGCCACGTCGGCACCCATCTCGCCGTCGTATTCGAAATCGGCATTGCGGCGGTCGAGCACCGCCACCGCGTCGCGCACATATTGCGCGCGCTCGCCGCGCGGATAGCCGAAGGTGGAATAGGACAGGAAGGCGACGCGCGGCTCGTAGCCGAAGCGGCGCGCCACGCCGGCGGCCTCCTGGGCGATGTCGGCCAGTTCTTCCGCCGAGGGCAGCTCGTGGATCGAGGTGTCGGCGATGAACACGGTTCGGCCGCGCACCAGCGCCATCGACACGCCGATCGGGCGGTGGCCGGGACGCTGGTCGATGGCGCGGCGCACGTTGTCGAGCGCCACCGAGAAGTTGCGGGTGAGACCCGTGACCAGCGCATCGGCGTCGCCCAGCGCCACCATGCAGGCGGCGAAGATGTTGCGGTCCTGGTTCGCCATGCGCTGGCAGTCGCGGAACAGGAAGCCGTTGCGCTGTAGCCGTTCGTAGAGATAGTTGGCATAGTCCACGTTGCGCTCGGAGATGCGCGCGTTGAGGATCTCGACGTTCTCGTGAAGCTCGAGCGCGCTGGCCGCCAGCGTCTTCTCGATCTCGGTCTCGCGGCCGATGAGGATGGCGCGGCCGAGACCCGCCGCGGCATAGGTATTGGCGGCGCGGATCATGCGGTCTTCCTCGCCCTCGGCGAAGACCACGCGCTTGGGCGAGACGCGGACCTTCTCGAAGACGCTCTGGATGGTGCGGGCGATGGGATCGAGCCTGGCCGAGAGTTCCGCCGCATAGGCGTCGAGATCGGCGATGTGGCGGCGGGCGACGCCGCTCTCCATCGCGGCCTTGGCCACGGCCACGGGTATGGTGGCGATGAGCCGCGGATCGAAGGGAACCGGGATTAGGTAGTCGCGGCCGAAGCTGAGGCGCGAGCCGTGGTAGGCGGCGGCCACTTCGTCGGGCACGTCCTCGCGGGCCAGCTGGGCCAGCGCCCGCGCGGCGGCGATCTTCATGTCCTCGTTGATGGTGCGGGCCCGCACGTCGAGCGCGCCGCGGAAGATATAGGGAAAGCCGAGCACGTTGTTGACCTGGTTGGGATAGTCCGAGCGCCCCGTGGCCATGATCGCGTCGGAGCGGACCTTGGCCACGTCCTCGGGCGTGATTTCCGGATCGGGATTGGCCATGGCGAAGATGACGGGATTGGGCGCCATGCTCTTGACCATGGCGGGCGTCAGCGCCCCGGCGATGGAGAGGCCGAAGAAGACGTCGGCGCCGTCCAGCGCATCGGCGAGCGTGCGGGCCTTGGTGGCCACCGCATGCGCCGACTTCCACTGGTTCATGCCCTCGCTGCGGCCCTTGTAGACCACGCCCTTGGAGTCCGCGAGGATGACGTTCTCGTTGGGCACGCCCAGCGACTTGATGAGCTCGACGCAGGCGATTGCGGCGGCCCCCGCGCCGTTGCACACCAGCTTGAACGACTTGAGGTCGCGGCCGGTGAGGTGCAGCGCGTTGATGAGGCCCGCCGTGGCGATGATCGCCGTGCCATGCTGGTCGTCGTGGAAGACCGGGATGTCCATCAGCTCGCGCAGGCGCTGCTCGATGATGAAGCAGTCCGGCGCCTTGATGTCTTCCAGGTTGATGCCGCCGAAGGAGGGGCCGAGATAGCGCACCGCGCCGATGAAGGCGTCGACGTCCTTGGTGTCCACCTCGAGGTCGATCGAATCGACGTCGGCGAAGCGCTTGAACAGCACCGCCTTGCCTTCCATCACCGGCTTCGAGGCCAGGGCGCCGAGATCGCCCAAGCCCAGGATGGCGGTGCCGTTCGAGATCACCGCAACCAGATTGCCCTTCGCCGTGTAGTCATAGGCGGTGGCCGGATCCTCGGCGATCTTGCGCACCGGGACCGCGACGCCCGGACTGTAGGCCAGCGACAGGTCGCGCTGCGTGGCCATCGGCTTGGTGGGGTTGATCTCGAGCTTGCCGGGCTTGCCCTGCTGGTGAAAGCGCAGCGCCTCCTCGTCGGTGAAGGTGGGGCGGCGCCCCGGCCTCTTGTCGGTACTCATGGATGACAAACCCCAAAGCGATGCGATAGGAGGACACTAGGGCGGCGGCCCCGCATTCTCAAGTCTCGTCTGGCCGCGCGCCGTGTGAGTTTTGAACCAATTCCTGCTATTGAAAGCTGATGAACGACAGGCCCGCCACCGATGCGATGCCGGACGGCGCCGGAGACCAGCGCGCCACGCCGGTCATGGCGCAGTATCTGGAGATCAAGGCCGCCAATCCCGGCAGTCTGCTCTTCTATCGCATGGGCGATTTCTACGAACTCTTCTTCGAGGACGCCGAGATCGCCGCGCGCGACCTTGGCATCGCGCTGACCAAGCGCGGCAAGCACCAGGGCAACGACATTCCGATGTGCGGCGTGCCGGTCCATGCCGCCGAAGCCTATCTGCAGCGGCTGATCCGCAACGGACACCGCGTGGCGGTGTGCGAACAGCTCGAGGATCCGGCGGAGGCGCGCAAGCGCGGATCGAAGTCGGTGGTGCGGCGCGACGTGGTGCGTCTGGTCACGCCCGGCACGCTCACCGAGGACAGCCTGCTCGACCAGCGCAGTCACAACTATCTGGCGGCCGTCACGCGGTTGCGCGGCTCGGGCGACGCGGCCTTGGCCTGGGCCGACATTTCCTCGGGCGAACTCGCGGTGCAGGCCACCGCGCCCGGACGTCTCGCCGCCGATCTGGCGCGACTCGGCGCCAGCGAGATCCTGGTGCCCGACAGCCTGCTCGGCGAGGCACCCTACCAGGCCATTCTCGACGGCATCGGCGCAGCGGTGACGCCGCTGCCGGCCGTGCGCTTCGACTCGACCGCCGCCCGGCAGCGCCTCGAATCGCATTTCGACGTGGCCGCCCTCGACGCCTTCGGAAACTTCGCGAAGGCCGAGGTCGCGGCGCTGGGCGGATTGCTCGACTACATCGCCCTGACCCAGGTGGGCCGCATGCCCCATCTGCGCCCGCCGGTCCGCCGTGAGCCGGCGGGTTTTCTCCTCATCGACGCGGCGACCCGCGCCAACCTGGAGCTGACCCGCACGCTGGCCGGCGACCGCCGCGGTTCGCTGCTGTCGGTGATCGACCGGACCGTCACGGCCGGCGGCGCCAGGCTTCTGGCCGAGCGGCTCGCGGCACCGCTGGCCGATCCCGTGGCGATCGCGGCGCGGCTTGACGAGATCGACCTCTTCCGCGCCGATGCCGGGCTCAGCGAGAGCTTGCACGATGCGCTTGTCGTCATGCCCGACATCGAACGCGCGCTGGCGCGGCTCAGCCTCGGCCGCGGCGGGCCGCGCGACCTCGCGGCGATCCGCGACGGCCTGGCCTGCGCCCGGACCATCGCGGGCGCCCTCGACGCCCGGCGCGGTCTCGCCGATCTGCCGCCCAACGTGGCCGCGGCGGCAGCGACACTTGGCCGCGCGGACGGGGATCTCGAAGCCGAACTCGCCCGGGCGCTGGCCGCCGACCTGCCCCTGCTCGCCCGCGACGGCGGCTTCGTGCGCGAGGCCTATCTCGCCGATCTCGATGCCAACCGCGCGCTGCGCGACGAAACGCGCCAGGTCATCGCCGCGCTGCAGCTGCGCCACGCCGAGGACACCGGCATCAAGTCGCTGAAGGTGCGCCACAACAACGTGCTCGGCTACTTCATCGAGGTGACGGCGCAGAATGCCGCGGTACTGCAGGCCAAGCCCGAGACCTACATCCATCGCCAGACCGTGGCCAATGCGATGCGCTTCGTCACCACAGAGCTTGCCGCGCTCGAGCAGAAGATCGCCGCGGCCGCGGACCGCGCGCTCGCGATCGAGCTGGAGGTCTTCGCCACGCTGGTGGCGCGCGTCATGGCCCGGCGCGACGCGCTGGGTGCCATCGCCACCGCCGCCGCCCAGCTCGATGTCGCCGCATCGCTGGCCGAACTGGCCGAGATCAACCGCTATGTCCGGCCCCGGGTGGAGGACTCGGCGGCTTTCGAGCTTCGCGGCGGCCGCCATCCCGTGGTCGAGGCCATGCTGCGCGAGCGCGGCGACAGCGCCTTCGTGGCCAACGACTGCCACCTCTCGGGCGAAGGCCGCAGGCTGTGGCTGATCACCGGGCCCAACATGGCGGGCAAGTCCACCTTCCTGCGCCAGAACGCGCTGATCGTGATCATGGCGCAGATGGGCTGCTTCGTTCCCGCCGCCGAGGCCCTGATCGGCGTCGTCGACCGTCTCTTCAGCCGGGTGGGCGCCGCCGATGACCTGGCCCGCGGCCGCTCCACCTTCATGGTCGAGATGGTGGAAACCGCGGCGATCCTCAACCAGGCCACGCCGCGCTCCTTCGTGATCCTCGACGAGATCGGCCGGGGCACCGCCACCTTCGACGGCCTGTCGATCGCCTGGGCCACCATCGAGACGCTGCATGACGTCACCCGCTGCCGCGCGCTCTTCGCCACGCACTATCATGAACTCACCGTCCTTTCCGAGAGGCTCGCGGAACTCGCCAACGCCACGGTGAAGGTGCGCGAGTGGCAGGGCGACGTGATCTTCCTGCACGAGGTCGTGCCAGGCGTCGCCGACCGGTCCTACGGCATCCAGGTGGCCCGCCTCGCGGGCCTGCCCCCGGCGGTCATCGCCAGGGCCTCCGAGATCCTCGAGCGGCTCGAGCGCGGCGGCCAGACTCCGGCGCCGCGCCTTGCGGTGGAGGATCTGCCGCTGTTCTCGCCGCGGCCCGCGGCAGCTCCGCCGGCCGCGCCCGCGCCGAGCGAGATCGAGAAGACGCTTGCAGCCCTGTCGCCCGATGAGCTATCGCCGCGCCAGGCCCTGGCGCTGCTCTATGACCTGAAGGCCGCCCTGGCGGACAAGACCTCGCGATGATTGCCAATCCCCACAAGCTGATCGACGTCAAGGCGCTGCGCGCAAGGCTCGAGGACCTCGCCGCACGCCATGGCGGTGCTGCGCCGGCGCTGCGTCCGGCCGTGGTGGCCGAGCTGAAGGGAGCTCTCCAGACGGCGCGGGCGGAGGCGGAATCGCGCCTCCTGAAGGATGGATTCGGGACCGCCTGTGCCGAGCACCTCAGTCACGTCGAGGACGAGCTGATCCGGGCCCTCTTCGATCTCGCGGGAAGGACCCTGTTTCCGCCCAATGCCACGGGCGGCAACGAGCCCATGGCCGTCGTCGCGGTCGGCGGCTACGGCCGCGGCACGCTGGCGCCGGGCTCCGACATCGACCTGCTCTTCGTCCTGC
>JAXMCU010000008.1:0-147073 GCA_046349195.1 Hyphomicrobiales bacterium | reverse complement strand
GGACGACCTCGTGGCCGAAGCGCGCGAGACGGCGGCCAGGGGCTATCGCACGCTGGTCACCACGCTGACCAAGCGCATGGCCGAGGACCTCACCGAATACATGCACGAGCAGGGCATCCGGGTGCGCTACATGCATTCCGACATCGACACGCTGGAGCGCATCGAGATCATCCGCGATCTGAGGCTCGGCGCCTTCGACGTGCTGATCGGCATCAACCTGCTGCGCGAGGGCCTCGACATTCCGGAATGCGCGCTGGTGGCCATCCTCGATGCCGACAAGGAAGGCTTCCTGCGCTCCGAGACCTCGCTGGTCCAGACCATCGGCCGCGCCGCGCGCAACGTCGACGGCAAGGTGATCCTCTATGCCGACGCGATCACCGGGTCGATGGAGCGCGCCATGGCGGAAACCAGCCGCCGCCGCGAGAAGCAGATGGCCTACAACGCGGCCAACGGCATCACCCCCACCTCGATCAAGCGCAACATCGCCGACATCCTGAAGAGCGTCTACGAGCAGGACCACGTGCGCGCCGATGCGGGCCTGGCCGAGGACGGCGCGCCGCTGGTGGGCCACAATCTGGAGAAGGTGCTGGCCGACATGGAGAAGCGCATGCGCGAGGCCGCCGCCAATCTCGAATTCGAGGAGGCCGCCCGGCTGCGCGACGAGGTGAAGCGCCTGCGCGCGGTGGAACTCGCCGTGAAGGAAGACCCCATGGCCACGCAGAGCGCCATCGAGGACGCGAGCGCGAGCTGGCCGAAGCCGAAAGGCCGCGCCGCCGGATCGAAGGGCGGCAAGCCGGGGACGCGGACGTACAGGGGGAAGGGAAGGTGAGGATCGTGAGCCTGCAGCGCCCTTCCGCCTAGGCTGCCCTCGGCCTGATCGCCTCTAATCTCTTCCCCAACACCCGCTTCTGCATCCGCAAATCGTAGTCCATCTGCAGCCGCAGGAACATGCCTTCGCTCAGTCCGAAGTATCGTGTCAGGCGCAGGTCCGTATCTGCCGAGATGGCGCGCTTTCCCAGGACGATCTCATTGATGCGGCGCGGAGGCGCGCCGATGGCACGGGCCAGGGCATTCTGGGAAAGGCCGAAGGGACGCAGGAAATCATTCAACAGGATGTCACCCGGCGTTGGAATAGTCAGTAAGTCCTGCTTCCTAGCGGTCGTTGATGAATTCGATGTCTTCGGCATGGCCCCTCATCCGTGTCATCATCCGTGAAACTCCGGATCATGAATTGGCATAGCGCCTGACGTTATGCGGCGCAGCGTGGTACAGGGCAACGGCTTCCGAGGCGGGTATCTGCAATCCGGCCAATTCGCGCGAACCACTTGCGCCTCGCGTCAACTGACGTAGTTTGTGACGTCATCACCGGAGCCCCGCCCATGCCCACCGCCCGCTATCCCGACGGCGCCGCCTATGTCAAAGGCCGCTACATGCCATTCGAGGAGGCCACGATCCCGGTCACCGACTGGGGCTTCACGCGCTCCGACGTGGTCTATGACGTGGTCCATGTCTGGCAGCACCGTTTCTTCCGCCTCGCCGACCATCTCGACCGCTTCGCCGCCTCCATGGCGAAGCGGCAGCTGGCGATCACGGAAGACCGTGACGGCATCGCCGCGGTGCTGCACCGCTGCGTGGCGCTGTCGGGGCTGGCGGATTCCTTCGTCGCCATGGTGGCCACGCGGGGAAAGCCGCGCGTCTATGGCTCGCGCCGCCCGGCCGACTGCGAGAACTATCTCATTGCCTATGCCATTCCCTTCGTACAGGTGCTTACCCCCGAGGTGCAGGCGCGCGGCGCCCGCCTGTGGATCGCCTCGACGCCGCGGGTGCCCGATGACTCGGTCGATCCCACGGTCAAGAACTACCAGTGGGCCGACATGACGGCGGGACTGCTCGAGGGGCATGACGCGGGCTTCGATACCTCGCTCAACTGCGATGCCGCGGGCTTCGTCACCGAAGGTCCCGGCTTCAACGTCTTCGTGGCGAGGGATGGCCGGCTGACGACGCCCGACCGCGGCAGCCTTGGCGGCATCACGCGCAAGACCGTGCTGGAGATCTGCGCGCAGATGGGCCTGCCCGCCGCCGTCGCGCCCGTCCGCCGCGAGGACCTGGAGGAGGCCGACGAGGTCTTCATCACCTCCACCGCCGGCGGGATCATGCCGGTGTCGCGGGTGATGACCCGCATCCTCGGCAACGACCGGCCGGGCCCCATCTTCGAGAAGGTGAAGGAGACCTACTGGGCCTGGCACGCCGACCCGCGCTACGCCACGCCGGTGCGCATGCTGGAGGCGGCGGAGTAGACGCAACCATCGGACACGGTCACCGTCACCGGCTGCCGGGCCGCGCGAGGCCGCGGGCAGGGGGGCCGGAGCCGCCTCTCGTTTTCGCAGCTGCGAAATCCACCCCGCAGTCGCACAGCGAGAATTTGCATTTCCCGCTTGATGCAGTACCACTTGGCCCGGGATTTGGGGTCGGGTGCAATGAAGACTTCGCGAGGGGTGGTGATCGGCTGCGGGTTTTTCTCGGTCAATCACCTCAATGGCTGGATGGATCTGAAGGACCGCTGCGTGATCGTGGCGGTCTGCGACAGCGACGGGGCCAAGGCGGAGGCCGCGGCCAAGCGCTTCGGCATCGCGCGGCACTACACCGACGCCGCGGCCATGCTGGCCGCCGAGACGCCCGACTTCGCCGACATCGTCACCACCGCGCCCTCGCACCGGGCGCTGGTGGAACTCTGCGCCGCGCATGGCGTGGCGGCGGTGGTGCAGAAACCCCTCGCGCTGGACTGGGAAGATGCCATGGCGCTGGTCGGCGCCATGCGCCACAGGAACCTGCCGCTCATGGTGCACGAGAACTTCCGCTTCCAGCGCCCGCTGCTGGAAGCCCGCGCCGTGGTGGCCTCGGGCGAGATCGGCCAGCCGGTCTGGGGCCGCTTCTCCTGGCGCACCAATTTCGACGTCTATGCCGGCCAGCCCTATCTGCGCGAGACCAAGCGCTTCATCCTCATGGACATCGGCGTTCATGTGCTGGACGTGGCGCGCGCCTTCCTGGGCGAGGCCGACGAGGTCTTCTGCCGGACCCAGAGCATCAAGCCCGAGATCGCGGGCGAGGACATGGCCACCGTCATGCTGCGCCACACCAGTGGCGCCGTCTCGGTCAATGACTTCACCTACGAAAGCCGCCAGACGCCCGATCCCTTTCCCCAGACACTTATCCATGTGGAGGGGACGCTGGGCTCCATGCGGGTCGACGAGGGCTACCGCATGTCGGTCACCTCGCCGCGCGGCAATCGGGTGGAAGACGTCTCGCCGCGCCCGGTGTCGTGGGGCCAGCCGCAGTGGATGCTGGTGCAGGAAAGCGTGGTCAACACCCAGCGCCACTGGCTCGACGCGCTGCAGGGCGGCTTCGCCCCCGAAACATCGGGCGAGGACAACCTGCGCACCTTCGCGCTGGTCGAAGCGGCCTACGAGTCGGCGGAGAATGCCCGCGCCGTCACGCCGGTGCACCTGTGAGCGCGCTGTCACGGCGCAGCTGGGTGCCGGAGGGCGCCGAGAGCTACATCCAGTCGGTGGCGCGGCAGGTGGCCGCGCAGACGGCAGACCAGAACGAGGCGAGTCTCCTCGCCTGGGTGGACGAGAACCATGGCATCCATGAGCGCGACTGCATCAACCTGAACCCCGCCACCAACATGATGAACCCGAAGGCCGAGGCGCTGCTGGCCAGCGGCATCGGCTCGCGGCCCTCGCTCGGCTATCCGGGCGACAAGTACGAGATGGGGCTCGAAGGCATCGAGAAGATCGAGGTGATGGCGGCGGAACTGGCGGCCGAGGTCTTCGGCGCGCGATTTGCCGAGATCCGCGTGGCGTCCGGCGCGCTCGCCAACCTCTACGTCTTCATGGCAGCGGCGAAGCCCGGCGATTGCATCATCGCGCCGCCACCGGCGATCGGCGGCCACGTCACGCATCACGCCGCCGGCTGTGCCGGCCTCTACGGCCTCGTCACCCACGCGGCGCCGGTCGACGCCGCCAACTACACCGTCGATGTGCCCGCATTGTGCCGCCTGGCCCATGAGGTGCGACCCAGGCTCATCACCATCGGCGGCAGCCTGAACCTGTTTCCGCATCCCATCGGCGCGGTCCGCGAGATTGCCGACGAGGTGGGCGCGCTGGTCATGTTCGATGCCGCACACATGTCGGGCATGATCGCCGGCAGTGCCTGGCAGCAGCCGCTGGAGGAGGGGGCTCATGTCATGACCATGAGCACCTACAAGAGCCTTGGCGGCCCGCCTGCGGGCATCATCCTGACCAATGATGCGGCGATCGCCGAGCGGCTCGACGCCATCGCCTATCCCGGCCTCACCGCCAATTTCGATGCGGCCAAGTCGGCCGCGCTCGCCATGACCCTGCTCGACTGGAAGGAGCACGGACGGGCCTATGGTGCTGCCATGGCCGAGGCGGCGCGGGCGCTGGCCGAAGCGCTTGCCGCGCGTGGTGTGGCGGTGCATGGCGCCGCACGGGGCTTCACCACGTCGCATCAGTTCGCGCTCGAGGCGGCCGCCTTCGGCGGCGGCCAGCACGGTGCGAAGCTGCTGCGTGCGGCCAATATCCTGAGCTGCGGGATCGGCCTGCCGATGCCCGAGGTCGCGGGTGACCTCAACGGACTGCGCTTCGGGACGCCGGAAGTCGTGCGCTGGGGCATGACGGCCAAGGACATGCCGGTGGTGGCGGGCTTCATCGCCGATGTTCTGAGCGGCAAGCGGGCGGCGCAGTCGGTGGCGCCGGAGGTCGCGGGTTTCCGGTCCCGGTTCAGCCGCCTGCATTTCGTGCGGGGCGCGACCTGAGGGGATTCCGGCCTATTCGCAGATCCGGTAGCTGTCGCTCTTGCCGTGACGCCCCAGGTCGAAGTGGAAATGGGTGGCGTGCGCGGAATTGGCACCGGGGCCTAGCACCGTGGTGAAGTAGCCGCAGGCGGTGGTCCTCAGTCCACGGAGCAGTTCATAGGCTGCGGCCGTCTGGTCGCCGGCATCGGCCACCTGGATGACCTTCCCGTCCTCGAGGGTGAGGGTCGTGACATCGACCGCGTTGCCGGCGGCGTGTTCGCTGATCTTCGCGGTGGAATCGCCGTTCCTGCCCCGGCAGTCGTAGCCCGGGCCGGTGGCGACCCGGGCCAGCCTGATGTTCTTCTTCACCATGACGCCGGGCGCTGCCGCGTCCGACAGCCAGCGCGAGAACTGCAGCGCGAAGGCGCAGTTGAGCAGCGGCCGCTCCGGAAGCACGATGCGGCCGGCCGTGGTTTCGACGGCGTCGACCCGCACTGGCGACGCGACGCGGCAGTTCTCCGACTCGGTTGGCGATTCCGCGGTTTCGAACTGGACGCCGGCCTTGCGCAGGGCCGACAGGCAGTTGGCGTCGACGACAGGCGCCGTCGAGGGAGCGCTGGCGACGACGGTCTCCTCCGGCAACCGGTCCGGCACCTTCGGTGTTACTGTCGCGGCGGGGGCTGCAGGGGCTACCGGAGTCGGCGACTGGTCTTGCACCGTCTTGTCTGGCTTCGGCGGCGGAGCACTGGCCACCTCGGTCTCCGCCGGCAACCGGTCCGGCACCTTCTGGGGCGGTACGGCACTGGCGGAAGCCGCTGGTGGGGACTGCTTCGTCGCGGTCTTGGTCGATGCCGGTGTGTCCGGCGCGGGCATGGCTTCGGCGGACTTGTCCTGGAAGGGCTTCTCCCGCGGGACAGGAACTGCGGCTGGCGGTTCCGCTGCTGCCTGTTGCGACGGGCGCTGCGGCTTCTGACGGGGCATCGGCACGGCGCTGGTGCCGCTGTCCGACGCTGCTGCCGCAGTGGGGCGTGCAGGCTTCGCCTTCGGCTTCGCGGTCGCGCTATTGCCGGCGCCCGACCTTGCCTTCTTCTGGCAGTTGAGCTTGAAGCTTTGGCAGAAATCCTCGCCCATCTGGTTCAGGGCCTTGCCGACGGGTGCCAGCGGCCTGGAACTGTCGTTCGCCTGCGCAAGCGGAGCCGTCATGCACAGCACCACGCCGGTGGCGATCAGCCCCGGAATCCGATGCGGGAGCGGACGTCGATCAATCATGCGGTCTCCTGCCTTGGTGTCTGGCCCGGCCCGGCGATCTTCTGCACCTTACCAATGGTCACCAGCAAAAGCGGCACAAACAAGGCCGGCACTTGCGCGTCCGTCAGCCAAACCTCGACGACGAGGGGCACATGCAATAGGCTCTCCCGCGCAACAACCAGGGAACCAGCCATGCTCCTGCCTGAAGGCGTTCGCATCGACGGTGAAACCGGAGCGGTGACACCCAGGACCGGCCACTACGTGAAGCGGCTCTCGGACCTCGCAGGGATCTTTCGTGACGGGCAGGCACTTGCCGAAGACGTCAAGTCCCGCAATGATCCCGTCGTCTACGAGGTCGTCGAGTATCGCAGGGAGGGGAGCGACGTCTTCTTCGGCACCACCACCATGTCGCCCGGCAGCGTCGGGGGCGAGTATTACATGACGCGCGGCCATTTCCATGAACGTCGCGACATGGGCGAAGTCTACTACACCCAGTCCGGCGAGGGGCTTCTGCTGCTCGAGAGCCGTGACGGCCGTACCCAGACGGTGGACATGCGGCCCGGCGTCTGTGCCTTCATCCCGCCCGACTGGGCCCACCGCTCGATCAATGTCGGATCGGAAAAGCTCGTCTTCGTCTGGGTGTGCAATCCGGCGGCGGGCCATGACTACGCCGAGATCCTGCGAAAGGGCATGCGCAAGATCGTGCTGAACGACAATGGCAAGCCGAAGATCCTCGACAATCCGGCCTTCGCGAAGGCGTAGCGAGAGGTGATCCTGGTCTGCGGCGAAGCTCTCGTCGACATCCTGGTGGCGTCTGACGCAGAGCCAGGCAGGATCGCGGCCCGTTTCGGCGGTGCGCCGCTCAACGTGGCGATCGGCCTGGCGCGTCTCGGCGTGCCGTCGGCTTTCCTTGGTGGCCTGTCGTCCGATCCCGTCGGAATGGCCATCTTCGCCCTGCTAGCGGCCGAAGGGGTGGATACGCGCTTCGTCCGCCGCACCGATGCGCCCAGCATGCTGGCGATGGCAAGCCTGTCGCGCGATGGCGTGGCATCCTACAGTTTCCCCATCCACGATGGCGCCGAGACGCAGCTTCCGGCCGTTGACAGCGTGATTTCGTCCCGTGCCGACCTCACTTGCGCGGTGTTCAGTTCATTCCTCGCCTTCCGCCACGAGACGGCGCCCTTGCTCCACGATCTCGCCAGCCGGCTGCGCCCATCGACGCTGATCTGCCTCGATCCGAACGTGCGGCTCGCGCTGCTTCCCGATCCCGGCGCATGGAAGCGGGGACTGGAGGCCTTCCTGCCGCTGGTCGATGTCATCAAGGCAAGCGACGACGATGTCCGCCTGATCTACGGAAGCGACGTGTCGCCTGCGGATGTCGCAATGGCGTGGCTTGCGCAGGGCGCGTCCGCGGTGTGCATCACCCGCGGGGTCAGGGGCGCCAGCCTCTACCGGCGGAATTCTCCCGTTGCGTCCATGCCCGCGCCGGCGGTTGCAATTGCCGATACGGTTGGCGCCGGCGATTCCTTTCTCGCCGGTTTGCTCGCATTCCTTTCCCATGCGGGGCGCCTGTCGCGGGACGGGCTTGGCGATCACGCTCGGCTGGAGGCCGCCATGGGTTACGCGATCGCAGCCGCCGCGCTCACCTGCCAGCGCCAGGGGGCGGACCTGCCGCGCTTCCGCGACCTGCCGCTGGACTCTCCAGCGTGATTGTCGGCTACTTCGGCGGAATCACGCCCTTCTTGAAGAGGAAGCAGCCGTAGAAGCGGGTCTCCCCGGTGACGATGACGCAATAGCTTTTCTTGGCGCGTTCGTAGAAGGCGAAGCGCTCGACGGATCCCATCGGCCACGACTTGCCTTCCGCCTTGTCGATCACCTTCTGTACCTCGGCCTGTACCGGCGGGATCTCCTTCGGCTTGCCCACCATCTCCATGCGTTCGGCCGGATGGTCGACGAAACTGTCGAGCGGCATGACCGAGAGGATGGCTTCAGCCGCCTCGGCCGCGGTGAGATTGTCCATGCGCAGGAGCTTTCCCAGCGTCGTCTGGCGGGCCACTGAATCGGACGGGAAATTGGTATCGGCGATCACCAGGTCGTCGCCGTGCCCCATGGCGCGAAGCGCGTAGATGACGTCGGCAGTCAGGCGGTTGTCGAAGTTGCGCAGCATGTCACTCTCCGTAGGGAATCCAGATGTTCTTCACTTGCACCGCATGGCGCAGCAGGATCGGTCCTTCGGCCTGGGCCGGATCATGCCAGTCGGTGGCCAGTCCATGATCGGTCAGCGTCCGCTTCAGATTGCCGGCCGACAGCTTCTCGGCCATGGCTGCATCTGCCTTGCCGGCGAAGACCCAGAGTGCGTCGACATCCTCGTGCTCGGCGAGGGTCTTGAGCAGTGACGTGCCGTCACCCGTCACGATGTTGATGACGCCTGCCGGAACGTCCGAGGTTTCGATCACCTGATAGAAGTCCGTGGCCGACAGCGGCGCGATCGCGCTCGGCACGGCCACTACGCGGTTGCCCATGGCGATCAGCGGAGCGACAAGGCTGATGAAGCCCAGGAGCGGCGCCTCGTCGGGGCAGATGACGCCCGCCACGCCCAGGGGTTCTTTCATCGCCAGGGCCACGCCCCGCAGGGGCGGAAGATGGACCGTGCCCTCGTACTTGTCGGCCCAGGCGCCATAGGAAAAGAGGCGGTTGATCGCAGTCTCGACCTCCTTGCGCGCGGCCGCGGCCGTCAGGTCCGTCTGTCGCCGGATGCGGTCGGCGAATTCCGCGCTCCGGGAGGAGAGGTTTTCTGCGAGATAGTACAGGATCTGCGCGCGGTTGTGTGTCGTGGCCTTCGACCAGGCTTCGGCCGCCCGCGCGGCGGCAACGGCGTTGCGGATGTCCTTGCGGTTGCCATCGCCCACTTCGCCGATGAGCTGTCCCTTCGGCGACACCACGCTGCGCTGGTAGTTGCCATCGGGGCGTGCCTGCTTTCCGCCGATGAAGAGCTTGGCCGTCCTGTCGACCGCGAAGCTGGCACCTTGTCCAGTGGCCTCAGGCGCTGTCTTGCGCTCCCGCTTCGGCTTGCGCGCGGCCCAGGCCCTCGGCTTCAGGTATTCGAGCAGCCCTTCGCGGCCGCCCTCGCGGCCAAAGCCGGATTCGCGATAGCCGCCAAATCCGACCGCGGCGTCGAAGAGGTTCGTGGCATTGACCCAGACCACGCCGCACTGGAGCTTGGGCGCGATGTCGAGGGCGAGGCCGATCGTTTCGCTCCAGACGCTGGCGGCAAGGCCGTAGCGCGAGTTGTTGGCCAGCGCCACGGCCTCGTCCGGTGTACGGAATGTCATGGACACCAGCACCGGGCCGAAGATTTCCTCCGTGGCAACCGTGGAGGCGGGCTGGACGTTACTGAGAAGTGTCGGCGGATAGAAACATCCGCCGGCCGGAACGGTGATGCCAGCCTGGAACTTGTCGGCGCCCTCGGACACGCCCTTGTCCACCAGGGCGGCGATCCGCTGCAGCTGAATGGGATCGACGATCGCGCCCATGTCGATCGACTTGTCCAGCGGATGGCCGACGCGAAGTTTCGCCATTCGCCGGCGCAGGCGCCGCAGGAAGTCGTCGGCAATGCCTTCCTGGATGAGAAGTCGCGACCCCGCGCAGCAGACTTGGCCCTGGTTGAACCAGATGGCATCGACGATGCCCTCGATCGCGCCATCAAGGTCAGCGTCGTCGAAGACGATGAACGGCGACTTGCCGCCCAGTTCCAGGGTCAGGGACTTGCCGCTGCCGGCCGTTGCCTCCCGGATCGCTCGGCCCACTTCAGTCGATCCCGTGAAGGCAATCTTGTCGAGTCCTGGATGGGCCACCAGTGCTGCGCCCGTCGCGCCGGCACCCGTCACGACGTTGAGGACACCCGGCGGCAGACCGGCCTTTCCTGCCAGTTCGGCAAAGAGCAGGGCAGTGAGTGGCGTGTATTCCGCCGGCTTCAGCACCACGGTGTTGCCGCAGGCCAAGGCCGGCGCCACCTTCCAGGCCAGCATCAGCAGCGGAAAATTCCACGGAATGATCTGGCCTGCGACGCCCAGGGCCGCATGGTCGCCGAATTCGGTCCCGAGCAGCTGGGCCCAGCCTGCGTGGTGATAGAAGTGGCGCGCCGCCAGCGGCACATCGAGGTCGCGCGTCTCGCGAATGGGCTTGCCGTTGTCGAGCGATTCGAGCACGGCGAAGAGACGGGCGTGACGCTGCAGCATGCGGGCCAGCGCATAGAGATGCCGCGCCCGCGCCGCGCCGCCCATCCTGTCCCATTTCGGCTGCGCTTTGCGGGCGGCGGCCACGGCCGCGTCAATGTCGGCCGCCGATCCCGACGAGACGCGGGCCAGCAGCTTTCCGGTGGCGGGCTCGCGTGTTTCGAAGAGGGCTGCGGGTGGCGTGAATCTGCCATTGATGAAATGCCCGAATCCCCCTGCGTGACTTGCAAGCCAGGCCCGTGCCTCGCTGTCCGACTCGGGCGAAGGGCCATAGTCCATGGAGTCGAAGTAGTCGGCAACGCTCATGGTCTAGCCCACAGGATGGCGGTTGAAGGCCGAGTAGTGACCGGTGACATGATGCTCGAGCTGGCGTTCGATGTCGGCCAGCAGGCTCGACGCACCGACCCGGAAGAGATCGGGCTCCAGCCACTCGCGGCCAAGCTCTTCCTTCATGAGGATCTGGTAATTGAGTACGTCCTTCGCGGTCGAGATGCCGCCAGCCGGCTTGTAGCCGACCTTGAAGCCCGTGCGGTCCTGGTAGTCCCGGATCATGCGCAGCATGGCGAGAGTGACCAGCAGGGTGGCGTTCACGCCTTCCTTGCCGGTGGAGGTCTTGATGAAGTCAGCGCCGGCCATCATGCAGATCATCGAGGCCTTCTCGACATTGCGCAGGGTCTTCAGATCCCCGGTCGCAAGAATGGCCTTCACATGAGCCGACCCGCAGGCTGCGCGGAAGTCGCGCATCTCGTCGTAAAGCGCCTTCCAGTTCCCGGTCAGGACATGTTCGCGCGTGATGACGATGTCGATCTCGGCGGCACCATCCTTGACCGAGGCTTCGATCTCGCGAAGCTTCACGTCATGGGGCACGAGCCCGGCGGGAAAACCGGTCGATACGGCGGCAACCGGAATGCCGGTTCCCGAAAGCGCGTCGACGGCGGTGGCCACGAAGCGATGATAGACGCAGATCGCGCCAGTGTGGATGTTGCGGTCGGTCATGCCGAGCTTGTCCAGAAGATCGGCGCGCACCGGTCGGATGGCCTTGGCGCAGAGGCGCCGGACGCGACCTGCCGTGTCGTCCCCGCTCAGCGTGGTGAGGTCGATGCAGGTGATCGCCTTCAGCAGCCAGGCGGCCTGCGCATCCTTCTTGACGGACCGGCGGCCCGGCAGCGACGCCACACGCCGCTCGGCGGCGGAGAGATTCACGCGCAGGCCATCGATCCAGTCGAGATCGAAGGCCGTGCCCGCGTTGCGGGCATGATGCGGCAGGGGAATGATGTTGGACTGCGCCATGGTGCGAGCTAGGAACGGCGGACCGCGGGAGTCAAGGTCCATAGCCTTCCGGCTTGCCCGGCACCTTCACAAGCGCTTCGCCTTCCAGCACGAGCGTGTCACCCACCTTGCAGCGGCACGCCAGTTTGACGCGGCGACCTTTTTCCACCAGCTCGACGACTTCGACGGATGCTTCCACCATGTCACCGATCCGCACGGGTGCGCGAAAATTCAGGGTCTGCGACATGTAGACTGCTCCGGGGCCTGGCAGCCTCGTGCCGATGACTGCTGAAATCAGGCTGGCGGTGTAGAGACCATGGGCGATGCGACCGCCGAACGGCGTGCGGGCCGCAAAATGTTCGGAGAGGTGAATGGGATTGCGGTCCCCGCTGATTTCCGCGAAGCCCACGACGTCTGACGACTTCACCTCTTTCACATAGACCTCGGTCATGCCGATCGAAAGGTCTTCGAAATAGAGGGTCTGGGTCGGCGGGAGCATGGTGTTCACGGTTCAGCGTCCCGTATGCAGGCCATAGAGGTTGAAAAGATGGACCAGCGACAGGATGGACACCAGTGCCCCGATCAGGATCACGGGGGTTGTGGGAATCATGCGTGGATTGAGGCTGGTCCGGGGTTTGCGTTCCAGCACGGCCATTGTGGCGATCAGGGCGAGACCCAGTACCAGGGCGGCGATGGTGAGGACGAGTTGTGTGGTATCGACGGTTGATGGCATGGTTTCCAGGTCCGGTTGACAGGCTGGGTCCGCCCCTCTATAGACCTGCTCCAACATTCACAGGCGGTTGCGGACCTTCGGTTCCATGTGCCTGAAAACTCTGGTGAAGTCCATGAAAGTTCGTAATTCCTTGAAGTCGCTGATCAAGCGGCACCGTGACAACCGCCTGGTCCGCCGCAAGGGCCGGGTCTATGTCATCAACAAGACCAATCCGCGCTTCAAGGCCCGGCAGGGCTAGGCTTGCCCGATTGACGGGATTGTGAACGCCGCGCGCAGGACATGCCCGCGGCGCTCGTTTTGTTGCCACATGTTTTGGTCTATGCTGCCCCCATGCGAGGATCGATCCGGCTCATCCTGATGGCCATGGTCCTGGCGTCTCCGGCCTGGGGGCAGGAGACGCCGGTTCTGCCTGGTCCGGAGTCGGCCAAGACGCCCGCCCAGGTCAGGGCCGACACGCTGGATCGGCTGTTCGCCGCGCTTCACGGCAAGTCGGCGGAAGCCAATACCAAGTCCATCGAAGCGAAGATCTGGGATATCTGGATGGCGTCGGATTCGCCGACGGCCGAAGTCCTGTTGCGACAGGCGAGCAAGGCGACGGACGAAGGCGCGCCCGAAGAGGCCCTCAAGATCCTGGACAAGCTGGTCGAGCGTTATCCCGATTTCGCGGAAGCCTGGAACCGCCGGGCAACGCTCTATTTTCTCATGCATCGCTATGATGCGGCGCTGGCCGACATCGACAAGGTCCTGGCGCTGGAGCCCCGGCATTTCGGGGCCCTTGCCGGACGCGGCATGATCTACGAACGTCAGAAGAACTACAGCGCCGCGATGGAGGCCTACCGCGAGGCGCTCGCCATCAACCCCGGCATGGAAGGGCCGCAGGAGGCCCTGAAGGCGCTCGAGGCGGTGGAACGCGACATCTGAGGCCCGGGCCTCCGCCGCTCAGTTTGCCGTCGCGCCGCCCCGGCCGACATAGGATATCCGCAGCATGTTGGTGGCTCCTGGCGTGCCCAGCGGAACGCCGGCCGTGATGATGATGCGCTGGCCCGGATCGGCAAAGCCTTCTTCGAGGGCAATGCGTGAGGCGCGGGATACCATGTCATCGAGGTCCTTCGCGTCATCGGTGAGAACGCAATGAAGACCCCAGACCAGGGCCAGCCGACGCGCGGTGGCGGGAATTGGAGTCAGCGCGATGATCGGCGTTTCCGGCCTTTCGCGGGACATCCGAACACCGGTCGAACCCGAACCCGTGTAGCAGACGATCGCCGCCAGCTTCAGGGTTTCGGAGATGGTCCGTGCCGCACCCGAAATCGCGTCGGCGCTGGTGGCCTCGGGTTCGTAGCGCTGGGCCGTGATGATGCCCCGGTAGAGACTGTCGCGTTCGACCGCCTGAGCGATGCGGTCCATGGTGGCAACAGCCTTTTCCGGCCAGGCGCCGGTCGCGCTCTCGGCGGAAAGCATGATGGCGTCGGCGCCTTCATAGACGGCTGTCGCCACATCGGACACCTCGGCGCGCGTGGGCACTGGCTCGACGATCATCGACTCCAGCATCTGTGTGGCCACGATCACCGGCTTGCCGACGCGGCGCGCGGCGCGCGTGATCTGCTTCTGTTTGCCGGGCACCGCCTCGAGCGGAAGTTCGACGCCGAGATCGCCGCGGGCGACCATCAGCCCATCGGCAATATCCAGGATGGCATCGAGACAGTTCAGTGCCGCCGGCTTCTCGATCTTGGCCATCACGCCGGCCCGGCCGGCAATCAGCTTGCGGGCTTCGGCCACATCGTCGGGGCGCTGCACGAAGGACAGCGCGATCCAGTCGACACCGGTCTCCGCCGCTGCTTCCAGGTCGGCGCGGTCCTTCTCGGTCAACGCCGGAATCGGAATCACCGTGTCCGGAAGGTTCACGCCCTTGCGGTCCGACAGCGTGCCGCCGAAGATCACCCGGGTCGTGAGGCGGTCGAATTCAGCCTTGACGATCTCGACGCGCATGCGCCCATCGTTGAGCAGCAGGCTGTTGCCCTCGCGCGCACCGGCAAAGATCTCCGGATGCGGAAGATAGACCCGGGTCTCGTTGCCCGGCGACTTGTCGGTGTCGAAGACGAATGTGTCGCCTGCCTTGAGGGTCACCTGCTTGTCGGCGAAGGTTCCGATGCGGATCTTGGGGCCCTGCAGATCCGCGAGGATTCCGATCGGCCGCTGCAATCGCGACTCCACGGCGCGAATGTCGTGGACGAGCTGGCGCAACAGGTCATGCTGCGTGTGACTCATGTTGATGCGGAAAACGTCGACGCCAGCGCGAAACAGCGTCTCGAGCATGGCCGGAGACGACGAGGCCGGCCCCAGCGTGGCCACGATCTTGGCCTTGCGGTTGCGTCGCACGGCCTACTGCTGTCCCTGCGTCGTCTTTTCGCCGGAGAGCGATACGGTCCAGTCGGTCTCTTCGCCTGTATCGACCTCGAAGAACCCGGTCTTCTGGTAGCCACGGCCGGCGCAATCCTCGATGCCGCGGATGGTGAAGACCTTGTCGCGGGTGCACATCATGGCCTTGCCGCCCCAGGATCCGCCCTTGTCGTAGTCGACGGCGAAGACATAATAGTATCGAGCGATGAGGGCACCCTTCAGAAGCGGCAGGCACTTGCCCGGATCGATCGTCCACCATCCTTCGGTGGCCCAGCCTTCCTTGTCCTTGTAGCCAAGCGCGACACCGACACGGCTGGTGGTGTTGTTGCACATCTTGAGATCGGCGTGGGCGGGCAGCGACATCGCGCCCAACAATCCCAGCGCCCCGGCCGCGAGGGCCGCCTTTTGAAACATCGTCCCGCCTCCCGCACTATTGCGCGAATCGCTCATAACATTCCCCCTAGGCCTCTCGGCGTCAACTGCACCGGGCAAGTCCAGTTGCTTGCCCGGGCACTGCCGACGGACAGGGTGACGGAGCCAATAGCCTCATCTATATGGCACGTCCATGGCAATTAACATGGATTTTCGTTCATTTGAGCGGGTTTCCGGGGCACCGTCGGGGCGGCTCCTGCTGCTTTGCGACCATGCCTCGAATGCCTTGCCGCCGGAGTATGGCAGCCTGGGACTTCCCGCCGACGACATGGCGCGCCACATCGCCTACGACATCGGCGTCCGCAACGTCGCCCTGGGCCTGGTGACCCGGCTTGGCGGCAGGGCGCTGCTGTCATGCTTCTCGCGACTCTTGATCGACCCCAATCGCGGTCTCGACGATCCAACCCTCATCATGCGCCTGTCCGACGGTGCCGTGATCCCCGGGAACAGAAATATCGACGAGGCCGAACGCGGCCGCCGCATTGCCCGCTTCTATCAGCCCTATCATGCCGCCATCGCGGCCGAGATCGACGCCATGCTGGAGCGTGGCCTGGTGCCTCTCATTGTCAGTCTTCACAGCTTCACCCCAGCCTGGAAGTCGGTGCCCCGGCCCTGGCACGTCGGGATCCTCTGGGACGCCGACCGTGCAACCGCGCAGGTCCTCATGCGGGGCTTTGCCGATCAAGACGGGCTGCTGGTCGGCGACAACGAGCCCTATCAAGGCGCGCTGGAGGGCGACACCATCGATACCCATGCCGCGCGGCGCGGATTGCCCCATGGATTGATCGAGTTGCGCCAGGACCTGATCGCCACCAAATCAGGTGTGGATGACTGGGTGGAACGGGTGGCGCGTGTTCTGGAACCCATTCTAAATGACCACCGCTTTTCGAGGACGCAGAGCCGTGAACATTGACGAAAAGACCATGATCGAACTTGAGGCCGCGGCCTATCGCAGGCTTCTGGAGCATCTGCGTCAGCGCAGCGATGTGCAGAACATCGACATGATGAATCTGGCGGGCTTCTGCCGCAATTGCCTTGCAAACTGGTTCGAGGATGCCGCCAAGGCAAGGGGCATCCCGGCGACGCGCGACGAGGTCCGGACGATGGTCTACGGCATGCCCTACGACGAGTGGAAGGCGAAGCACCAGTCCGAAGCGTCGGCCAGTCAGAAGCAAGCCTTCGAGAAATCACACAAGCATTGAGGCCGGAGTCGACCATGCCAAGCAGCAAGACCACCTTCGCACAGGGCCAGCTTCGTTCGCTGGTCGAGCGCATCGAGCGTCTCGAGGAGGAGAAGAAGGCGATCGCCGGCGACATCAAGGAAGTCTATGCCGAGGCCAAGGCCAATGGCTTCGATACCAAGATCCTGCGCAAGGTGATTTCGCTGCGCAAGAAGGAGGTTGCAGAGCGCGAGGAGGAGCAGTCGATGCTCGATCTCTATCTGGCGGCGCTGGGCATGGTGCCTGGAGATACGGAAGAGGCGGCCTGAGCCGCCTCTGATTCCTTCTATTCTGACGTCTTACTCGGACGGTTCGAGCTGACCCAGCTTCTGGGTCTTGGCGACGACGGCTGGCGCGTCCATCAACAGGCTGCCCTTGCCTTCGCGGTTGACCACCAGCATGTCGCCCTTTCCGACCGCAACCTCCTGCATCGACGCCACGGCAAGGCGCGGCATGGCCGCAGTCGGCGCGGCTTCCGCCTCGTCGATCCCCGGCAGCAATCCGGCGATCGAGTCGGCGAAGGGCTGCGGCGCGCCGTCACGGCGGACGGCCTCATCGCTGTTGAAGATGATCTGCTGGAACCAGAAGATATCGTGGCCAGCGGCGGATGCAGTCGATATCGGCTTGATCATCGGCACATCTTCGGCGGTGCCGTCGCGCAGCTGCGCGGCGAAACTTGCCTTGGCATCGGTGTTCGAGGTCTGCTCTTCCGACGAGACTTCGCGCATCGTTTCGGCCGAGATCACCACGCCCACGCCGCTGTCCGCAACCGGCGAGGACTTGGCCTTGCCCTCGAAGCTGGGGGCAGGCGCCGCGGCCGGCTCGACCGTTGCGTCGGCGGGCATTTCCATATTGACGGCCGCGAGCATCAGCACTTCGATCGGCTTGGGACGCGGCTTCGGCACCGGATAGGCCTTCACGACGTCGCCCGTCACCTCTTCCGAGGCATCCGCCACGTCGTCGGATTCCGGATTGGTCTCTGCCTTGGCGGTGGCGGACTTGTCTTTCTGCTTGCTGGCGCTTTCCGCCATTTCGGCGAGATCGTCGTCTTCCGTGGAGTAGGCGGTCTCGAGCGGGATCTTCTGCTTCTTGCCCTTGGCCTCGGCGGTCTGGAACGGCCCATCCGACATCGGCAGGCCATCGTCCTCCGGAACCTCGATGGAATTCCACTTGCCGCGCCGCGCGCCCACGGTCTTCTTGTAGTCGCGCATGATCTTCGCCATCTGCGAATTGCTGATGGCCGGGCCCCAGTGACGGATATGGCCCGAGTCGATGTGGACGAAGCCGGTCGGGCCGCCGCCACTGCGATAATAGCCGACGCCGCCCACCTGGCGGACCAGGGCGCTGTTGCGGATCTTTTCCGACGGCACGTCGGGGAAATAGAGGTCAATGGCCTTGCCGACCATATGCTGGCTCTTGCGGGCCACGTTGCGGCCGATCTTCTTCAGGAAGGCGTTGGTCCGCGGAGAGCGGTAACCGCAGACGATGTGGATCGGGCGCTTCGATCCCAGATCCTCGTGAAGTTCCCACATCAGATTGATGGTCTTGGGATCGATGGTGATCACCTCGTTGCGGCGCCAGTCGCGCATGAGGTAGTTGATCTTCTTCATCGCCGACGGAATGTACTTTCCGTCCTTCATGTAGGTGATGGTGAGGCTTTCGCCGGTATGCACGTGATAGAGGGAAATGGTGCGGGTTTCACCGCCGGAGTGGGCCGGTTGTCCAAAGCCCATCCACAGGCCAGCAACCATAACGGCGGCCATGGCGGTCGAGGCAAAGAATTTCTTGCAACGCTGAGACAATTTCTGGCGCCGATCAACTTCCCTGCAAACCAAACTCATTACCCCACACACAACCGGTTTTCCGGTTCCTCTGGTACCCAGTCCAGGATGCCAGCAGGGTCAGAACCCCCGCTTACACTGAATCCGCGTTTCGAACAACAATAAGGCGACCATGAGGCGCCATCTGGTTGATGGTGAACGATCATGTTTAATAAGCACTTAATCCAAATCAAATGTGCCGGAAAATGGGCGGAAACGGTGGAAAAACCGGACTCGGTGGTTAACGCTGGGCCACGGTTACGGACGACCGGGCAGTCTCCATGGCCCTGTCGCGGCCATAGATATCCGCAAAATACTCGATCTGGCCGTCTTCTCCCGGCCAGGCGGTGAAATACGTCAGATAAACCGGTATCTTGGACGGAAGCCTGACGTGTTCAGTGCCATGGGACTCGGTATACTCATCCACCTTGGCGCTGTCCCAGCCGAGAAGCACCGCCGCAAAGGCCCTCGGATTCTGGACGCGCACGCAGCCGTGGCTGAATGCCCTCATGTCATGGTCGAACAGGTTCCGATTCGGCGTGTCGTGCATGTAGATGTCATGGCTGTTGGGGAACAGGAACTTGAGTTCGCCCAGGGCATTGTCCTCGCCCGGCGGCTGGTGGACGCCAAACGGGATCTTCTTGCCATAGGCCCGCCAGTTGACGGACCGCGAGCTGACGACCTTTCCATTCTGGTTCACGACCTTGAAGCCCATCCGGTCGAGATAGCCCGGGTCGCGCCGGAGCTTGGGAAGATACTCGTTTGCGATGATGGATTGGGGAACGCCCCAGGAGGGGTTGAAAACGATTGTCTCCATCTCGTCGTTGAAGACCGCGGTCTGGGTATTGGGCTTGCCGACGATGACCTTGCTCCGCCAGGCTTCGTGGCCATTCTCCATCACCCGCACGCTGAAGGCGGCCTGATTGACGAAGACATGCCGTGATCCCAGATCGCGGGGCAGCCAGCGCAGCCGCTCCATGTTGTCGAGCAGCGTCGCCGTGCGGTTCACCGCCATCTCGCCATTCAGGGCCGCGATGGTCTGTGGGCCAACCACTCCCGAGACCTTGGCGCCGACGGCCGCCTGAAAGGCCTTGAGCCGGCCCGACAGCTCGCTGTCGAGCACGAGGGGATCTTCCGGAATATAGTCCTGTTCCGGCGCAAAGCCCTTCTCCTCCAGGCGGCTGCGGATCTCGGGGAGGCGGTCGTCGGACCGGCCGACGCGAATGATCGGCCCGTCGGGGATCGGATCCGACGGCGCCACGCCGTCCTTTTTCCGGCTCTCGGCCAAGGCCGCCTTGAAGGCCTGGTAGGCGCCGGAGGTGGGATGGAGGCTCGTCAGGTATTCGGCGGGGAAGGGCGACCAGGCCAAGACCTTCAGCGCCTGACTCGCGGGTGTCCAGGGCGGCACCACGTCATTGTAGGCAGACAGCCGGCGGGGATCGAATTGCCCGCCCGAGGCATGCCGTGCGTATCTGACGGCCATCGCCGTCAGTCCGATGTCCAGCCGTGCCGCTGCCGCGGGATCCGATACGGACAGCGGCGCGTCGAACGACGAGAGTTCGGGAGGCAGATAGCTCGCCGCGTCCAGTCCCTCGGCGTCAGCCTCGGACAGGAGTTTGAGGACGCTCAAGGCCCGCGGCTGAACCGCAGTGCCCTGAAACCAGATTGGCTTGAAGCCGGTTGCACGGTAGTGGGCCAGGATCGCGTCGCGGGCCTCCGGCAGAATGCGAATCCCGGTGTCGGCGCTGCCCAGCACGTCCATGATCGCTGCGGCCGCGGGATCTGCCGGACGCACGTCCGAAAACTTCGCGCCGCCCAGCAGGACGAGCTTGTCGGGAACATAGGAGAGGTTGCCCATGCCGATGCCTCGGCTGGGTTCGGGATCCGCGTCTTCCACCTGTCCGCGGTTGCCAGACCGGGAGCCGGTGATGATCTCCACGTCATCGTCGTTGTTGCCAAAGAGGAAATTCCGCTTCTTCTTCTGCTTCTTGCGGTCGGAAAAATCGTTGCTGCCGAACAGCGTGGCGAAGAAGCCCTTCCTCTGCTTGGTCCTTTCGGCCGCATCGGTCGCCGTGACCACGAGCGCAAGTGCAAGCACCGCGACGCCAATTCGGAGAACCGGCTTAAGCATGGAACGTTCCTCAACCACATCCAGACTGAATCCTTACCGGCCCCACCAGAGGAGTTCAACCAATAGGTGCGACTCGTGGACATCACTTTGCGGTGTGTCGCAGAAATGAGACTCAGCTGGCTGCTTCTTCCAGCCCGAGTTCCTTCATTTTCCGGTATAGCGTCGATCGCCCGATCCCGAGTTTTCGCGCCACTTCGGACATTTGCCCGCGATAGCGATGGAGCGCCATGCGGATCATGTCGGCTTCGACGTCTTCAAGCTTGCGCATGTGGCCGCCTTCGGTGACCACGGGTATGCCCAGCGCCATGCCATCGCTGACCGCGCCGCCGTTGGAACGCGGCGACCCGGCAATGGCGGCCGCGCCCTGGGGAAGTGCAGGCTTCTGCGGCGCCGGGGGCGCAGCCGGGATCTTGACCTCGTAGCCTTCGACCAGCGCGGCGATCTGCGGAAAATCTTCGATTCCCAGCGTATCGCCCTCGCACAGGACGATCGCGCGGAACACGGTGTTCTCGAGCTGGCGAACGTTGCCGGGCCAGGCATAGGCGCGCAGCAGCGCCAGCGCCTCGGGCGCGATGCCGCGCACCTTGCGGCCTTCCTCGGCCGCGAAGCGGACGATGAAGTGGTCGACAAGTGCCGGGATGTCCTCCTTGCGGTCGCGCAGCGGCGGCACCATGATCGGAAAGACATTGAGCCGATAGTAGAGATCCTCGCGGAACTTCCCCGCCTTCACCATTTCGATCATGTTGCGGTTGGTTGCCGAGATGAGGCGGAAATTCACCTTCACCGGCCGGCGCGCGCCCACCGGGTCGATCTCGCCCTCCTGGATCGCGCGCAAGAGCTTGACCTGCATGTCGAGTGGCAGTTCGGCCACCTCGTCAAGAAACAGGGTGCCGCCATCCGCTTCCTGGAACTTTCCGCTGTGACGGCTGGTGGCGCCGGTGAAGGCGCCCTTCTCATGGCCAAAGAGGATGGACTCGACCAGGTTCTCCGGAATGGCGCCGCAGTTGACGGCAACGAAGGGACGACCGGCGCGGTCGCTTTCGCCTTGAATGGCGCGGGCGATCATTTCCTTTCCCACGCCGGATTCCCCCTCGATCAGGATGGGGATGTTCGATTGGGCGCCGCGGCGCCCGAGTCGCAGCACATTGGCCATCGCGGGCGAGGAGGCGATGAGGTCTTCGAAGGACAGCGAACCGCCGACCTTCTTGTTGAGCCGTTTGACCTCTTCCGTCAGCGCATTGACCTTCAGGAGATTCTGGATCGAGACCTTCAGTCGCTCGGGCGAGATCGGCTTGACAACGAAATCGTCGGCGCCGGCGCGCATCGCCTTGATGACCGTTTCGATCGAACCCTGCGCCGTCTGGACAATCACGGGCAGGTCGCCGCGGATGCCCTGGAGCCGCTCGAGAAACTCGAGCCCGTCCATGCCGGGCATGTTGAGATCCAGAATGACGAGTTCGATCGTGCCGCCGGCGGTGGCCCGGAGAACATCGAGGCCCTTCGAACCGCCATCGACCGAGACCGGATCAAAGCCGAAACGCTTGACGAGTTCTTCGAGAATGCGGCGCTGGGCCGGATCGTCTTCGACAATAAGTACGCGGGAAGCCATGCTGGAAAGACCGGTCCTCTGAAAGCTGAACTGCGTGCGCGCTGGTCTCTGTCCCGACTGCGTGCATTCTGCTGCAGCCGAGGCCCGTGACTGTGGCAGTTAAGGGTAAAGGCCGACTTAACGATCTAGCGCGTTTAGGAACACCGCCACCCTTGATTGAGATCAGAGACGTGCTGATTCATGGCGTTACTTGTTTGAAAGGAGAGGTGTCTGTTTGAGTTGGATCAGAATTCTACTTTTGCTTGTCTCTGTCCTTGGGCTCGCCCTTGGATTGCTGCTTGGCGTGACGGGACTGGAGCAATGGCAGGGAGCCGTCTGGGCTGCGACGGCAGGAATCGTCCTTGCGGCATTGCTGGCCGAGATCCTTGGATCGCTGCGGCGCGGGGAGTTCGGGCTGGACATTGTCGCCGCCCTGTCGATGTCGGTGGCCATCGCCTTCGGGGAGAATCTCGCCGCGGCCGTGGTGGCGCTGATGTATTCCGGCGGCCAGCTTCTCGAAGCCTTCGCCTCGAATCGCGCCACGGCCGAAATGAAGGCGCTGCTCGACCGCGTTCCGAAGTCGGCATTGCGGTACCAGGACGGCACTCTCGAATCCTGTGCCATCTCGGCGCTTAGCCCCGGCGACAGGGTGCTGGTGCGTCAGGGCGAGGTCGTCCCCGTCGACGGCAGAATCGCCTCGGGTGCGGCACTTCTCGATCTCGCGGCGCTGACCGGCGAGTCCGTGCCGGTGAAGCTTGGCCCGGGTCGGGACGTGCAAAGCGGATCGCTGAGCCTCGACATGGCCTTCGACCTGGAGGTGACGCGGACCGCGGAAGACAGCGCCTATTCCGGCATCGTGCGCCTGGTCCGCGATGCGCAGGCGGCGAAGGCCCCGATGGTCCGACTCGCCGACCGCTATGCCATCTGGTTCCTCGTGCTGACGCTCGCCATCGCCGGGCTGGCCTATTTCGCCACCGGAGACCGTCTGAGGCTGCTGGCCGTGCTGGTCGTGGCGACGCCGTGTCCGCTCATTCTTGCCGTGCCGGTGGCGATCATTTCCGGCATCAGCCGTGCCGCGGGCCGAGGCGTGCTTCTGAAGGGCGGGCCGGTGCTGGAAACGCTCGCGAAGGCCAGCGTCCTGGTCATCGACAAGACCGGAACCCTGACCCACGGCAAGGCGCAGCTGACCATGATCGAGCCGCGCGCCGGCTGGACGGCCGATGATGTGCTGACGCTGGCTGCGTCGCTCGACCAGGCGTCGAACCACGTCATGGCCCATTCGATCGTTGCGGCGGCGCGCGACAGGGGGCTCCGCCTGAACCAGCCTGACGACGCCCGGGAGACGGCCGGGGAGGGGATCGCCGGCCACGTGAATGGCCGGCGCGTGATCGTGGGCGGAGATGCCTTCGTCCGGCGCTTGCTGAAGCGCAAGACCTTGCCGCGTGCATCGACCGCGGCCGGGGCCATCTCCGTGGCCGTGGCCGTGGATGGAAAGCTGGCCGGACATCTGATCCTCGAAGACACCATCCGGGAAGAGGCGGCCCAGGCACTCACGCGCCTGAGGGCGGCTGGCGTCGGTCGAATCGTGTTGGCGACCGGCGATACAGCAGCGGTCGCTGACAAGGTTGCCGCCGTTCTCGGCCTGGACGAGGTGCGTCCCGGACTGGCACCAGCGGGCAAGGTGGAGACCGTGATTGCCGAACGCCGACATGGCACCGTGCTCATGGCTGGCGATGGCGTCAACGATGCGCCGGCCCTGGCCGCGGCAGATGTCGGCATCGCCATGGGCGCGCGGGGTTCGGCCGCATCCGCGGAGGCCGCCGACGCGGTTCTCCTGGTTGACCGGCTGGAACGCATCGCCGATGCCGTGGAGATCGCGCGGCGGTCGCGCGGCATCGCAATTCAGAGCGTCGTCGTCGGGTTGGGCCTGTCCGTCCTTGCCATGATCGCGGCGGCGCTGGGATATCTGAGCGTGCTGGAAGGCGCCTTGCTGCAGGAAGCGATCGATCTTGCCGTCATCCTGAACGCGCTGCGCGCGCTGCGCTGATGGCCAGCAGCGAAAGATGAAATGATTGTCATCACGATCTGGTCGCAGGTTGCCGAAGTCAGCCGGATGAGCCATATCTGCCCCGAACCGATCTCGAGGACATCAGATGACCGCTTCCGCCGCCCTCGGCAAGCTTCCCGAGTGGAATCTTGCAGACCTCTATGACGCGCCCGACGCGCCGCAATTCAAGGCCGATCTCGATCGCGGCGAAGGCGAGGCGCGCGCTTTCGCATCACGCTATCGCGGCAAGCTGGCGAGCCTGTCCGGACAGGAACTGGCGCAGGCCCTCAAGGAGTACGAGGCGCTCTCCGATCTTCTCGGCCGGACAGGTTCCTATGCGCAGCTCTATTATGTCGGCGACACCACGGACCCTGCGCGCGGAAAGTTCTATGGCGACGTCAATGCCCGCATGACCGACATCTATGCGCAGCTCCTGTTCTTCGAGCTGGAACTCAACCGCATCGATGACACGGTCCTGGATGGCGCGCTGCAGACGCCGGCACTGGCGCACTACCGGCCCTGGATCGAGAATCTGCGCAAGGAAAAGCCGTTCCAGCTCGAAGACAGGATCGAGGAGCTTTTCCTCGAGAAGTCGCAGACCGGCGCCATGGCCTTCAACCGGCTCTTCGACGAGACCATCGCCGGCCTGCGTTTCAATGTCGACGGCGAACGGCTTGCGCTGGAACCGGCACTGAACCTGATGCTGAGTCCGGACGAAGCGCGGCGCAAGGCCGGCGCCGAAGCGCTGGGGACGACATTCAAGGACAATCTCCGGATCTTCACCCTGATCACCAATACACTGGCCAAGGACAAGGAAATCGGCGACCGCTGGCGCGGCTTCAAGGACATTGCCGATGCGCGACACCTGTCGAACCGTGTGGAACCCGAGGTCGTCGCGGCCCTGGTCGAGTCGGCGCGCAGCGCCTACCCGAAACTGTCGCACCGCTACTACAAGATGAAGGCGCGCTGGCTTGGCAAGGACAGGCTCATGTACTGGGATCGCAACGCGCCCTTGCCGTCGGAAGACACGCGCGACGTTCCCTGGGACGAGGCGCAGGCTCTCGTGCTCTCGGCCTATGACGCCTTCGCACCCGAGATGGCCTCGATCGCAAAGACGTTCTTCGACCGGAACTGGATCGATGCGCCAACCCGGCCAGGCAAGGCGCCGGGCGCCTTCGCGCATCCCACGGTGCCTTCGGCGCATCCCTATGTGCTGCTCAACTACATGGGCAAGACGCGCGACGTGATGACCCTGGCGCACGAGCTTGGCCACGGAGTCCATCAGGTGCTTGCCGCGCGGCAAGGGGCGCTGATGGCCTCGACGCCGCTGACGCTGGCCGAGACCGCGAGCGTCTTCGGCGAGATGCTGACCTTCCAGAAGCTGCTCGGCCAGACGACGGAACCCCGCCGCCGCAAGGCGCTGCTCGCCTCCAAGGTGGAGGACATGATCAACACGGTGGTCCGCCAGATCGCCTTCTATTCCTTCGAGCGCAAGGTGCACACGGCGCGGAAGTCGGGCGAGCTGACGCCGGACCAGATCGGCGAGATCTGGATGGAGGTGCAGCATGAGAGCCTGGGCGACGGCATCGTCTTTGGTCCCGGCTACGAGACATTCTGGGTCTATATTCCTCACTTCATCCATTCGCCCTTCTATGTCTATGCCTATGCCTTCGGCGATTGCCTGGTGAACTCGCTCTATGCCCGATACCGCGAAAGCGCCCAGGGCTTTCAGGAGAAGTACTTCGAAATGCTGCGGGCAGGGGGGACCAAGCATCACTCCGAGCTGCTGCGGCCCTTCGGACTGAATGCCGCCGATCCCGCCTTCTGGGACAAGGGCCTCTCGGTCATTTCGGGCATGATCGACGAGCTGGAGAAGATGGACGCCTGATGCTTGCCTTCCGCCCACCCGGTCCCGGGGATGTGGAGGGTCTGGCGGCATTGCATGTCCGATGCTGGTATGAAGCCTATGGCGGCCTTCTGACCGAGGCCGAACTTGCGGAACACAGCCGTGCCAGCCGGGCAGCGCAGTGGCAGCGCATTCTCGCCGATCCGGTGCTGTTCACATGCGTGGCGCTGGTGGACGACGTGCCGGCAGGCTTCATCGTGTCCGGCCCGGCGCGCGCGCTGGCCAGCCGCTTCGCCGATGGCGAGATTCGGGCTGTCTATGTCATTCGCGCGCAGCAGCGCCGGGGGATCGGCGGGGAGCTTTTCCGTCGCGCCTGCGCCGACTGGTGTGAGCGGGGCGGCCAGAGTTTGGCAATCCTCGCCTTTGCCGGCAATGCGCCCGCCCTGGCCTTCTACCGCCGCATGGGCGCCGCGGATGCCGGGGTGGCCCAGGCCAATCCGGCACGGCCGGAACTGGCCGACATGGCCCTGGTCTGGTCTCCGGCCGAGGGGGCTGCCGGTGCCCCGCAGTGACCGATCGCCGCGCATGATCGAGCTTCTTGCGGCGGGCTTTCGGCTTGGCTAGAACGGACCGAAGCTTTCATTCAGCGCGGGGGATTTTCATGGCCAATCACGGCTCGACCGATTCGCAGTCACATGACTTTGCGGATCACGAAGCGACCTATGACAACTTCATCCGGGGCTCGATTGCCGGGGCTTTGGTGGTCGGCTTCGTCCTGGTGGCCCTGGTGAGCTTTGCCTTCGCCACGTCGCTCAACGTGCTGCTCGGCTTCGCCGGTCTCATCCTCGGCGTCCTCGCCGTGCTGATCGACACCCGGGCCGGAAACCGCTGGTTCCTGTCCGGCGGCCTGCTCGTGATCTTCGGCCTGATCACGGCCGTTGCCGTCTCCTGATCCTCAAGGAACCGAAATGAAAATTGCGATCCCCACCGAGACCCATGATGGGGAGCGTCGCGTGGCGGCCAGCCCCGACACCGTGAAGGCCTATGTGAAGAAGGGCCTCGAGGTTGACGTCCAGGCGGGCGCCGGTGCGGGCTCCAGCATTTCCGACGACGCCTTCGCCGCCGCCGGCGCCAAGATCGCCAAGGAGGTCGGCAAGGACGCGGACATCGTGCTGACCGTCCGGAGGCCTTCGGCAAAGCTGCTGAAGTCGCTCAAGGGCGGCGCCATCCTGATGGGTGGGCTCGAGCCCTATGGCGAGAAGGCCGGGCTCGAGGCGATCGCCAAATCCGGCGTCACCGCATTCGCCATGGAACTGATGCCGCGCATCACGCGCGCCCAGGCCATGGACATCCTGTCGTCGCAGGCCAATCTCGCCGGCTACAAGGCGGTGATCGATGCGGCGGCGCATTTCACCCGTGCCTTCCCGATGATGATGACGGCCGCCGGCACCGTGCCGCCGGCCAAGGTCTTCATCATGGGCGTGGGCGTTGCCGGCCTTCAGGCCATCGCCACGGCGCGGCGGCTGGGCGCCATCGTGTCGGCCACTGACGTGCGCAAGGCCACCGAGGAGCAGGTGAAGAGCCTCGGCGCCAAGTTCGTCTTTGCCGACGTGGCCGATGCCGCCACGTCCGGCGGCTACGCCAAGGAGCTTTCCGCGGAAGACAAGGCCAAGCAGGCCGCGCTGGTCGCCGACCACGTCAAGGGCCAGGACATCGTCATCACCACGGCACTCATTCCGGGGCGCCCGGCGCCGGTCCTGATCACCAAGGAGATGGTCGAATCGATGAAGCCGGGCTCGGTGATCGTCGATCTCGCGGTGGAGCGCGGCGGCAACTGCCCGCTGTCGCGTCCCGACGAGGTGGTGGTCCACAACGGCGTGTCGATCGTCGGCACCGTCAACCTGGCGGGCAAGCTGGCGGGCAATGCCTCGCCGCTGTTCGCCAAGAATCTCGCCAATTTCCTCGACCTCATGGTGCAGAAGGACGGCACCCTGAAGGTCGACGAGGCGGACGAATGCATCAAGGGCACCATGATCGCCAAGGGCGGCGAGCTGGTGCATGCCATGTTCACGGGAGCGAAGTGATGGAAGAGATCGCCCAATCGGTTGACCCATTCGTCTCGCTGTTCGGGATTTTCGTGCTGGCGGTCTTCGTCGGCTACTACGTGGTGTGGAACGTCACGCCGGCGCTGCACACGCCGCTGATGTCGGTGACCAATGCCATCTCGTCGGTGATCGTCGTCGGCGCATTGCTGGCCGTCGGTGTCGGCGCCCTCGCTTCGGGGTCCGTCGTGGCCATGGTCTTCGGCTTCCTGGCGCTGATCCTCGCGTCGGTGAACATCTTCGGCGGCTTCATGGTCACCAGCCGCATGCTCGCCATGTACAAGAAGAAGGACAAGTAGGCGATGTCGGCGAATCTCGCAGCCCTTCTCTATCTGGTCTCCGGCGCGCTCTTCATCATGGCGCTGCGGGGCCTGTCCTCGCCCGCCACGTCGCGCACCGGCAATATCTATGGCATGATCGGCATGACGGTGGCCGTGCTGACGACGCTGGCCACCATGCAGCTGTCGCCCATGGTCCTGCTGCTCACGGCTGCGGGCCTCGCCATCGGCGGCGGTGTCGGCGCCTATGCCGCGCGCAACATCGCCATGACGGCCATGCCGCAGCTGGTCGCCGCCTTCCACTCGCTGGTGGGCCTTGCCGCGGTGTTCGTGGCCGCTGCCGCCTTCTACGCGCCCGAGGCCTTCCACATCGTCAGCGAGGGCCTGATCCGCCCGCTGAGCCGTGTGGAAATGTCGCTCGGTGCTGCCATCGGCGCCATCACCTTCACTGGCTCGATCATCGCCTTCCTCAAGCTCGACGGGCGCATGTCCGGCGCGCCCATCCTGCTGCCGGCCCGGCATCTCATCAACATCGCGCTCGGCGTGGCGCTGTTTGCCTGCATCGCGCTGTTCTACGCGAATCCGTCCTGGATCTGGTTCTGGCTCATCATCGCCATCAGCCTCGCGCTCGGCTTCCTGCTGATCATCCCGATCGGCGGCGCCGACATGCCGGTGGTCGTGTCGATGCTCAATTCCTACTCTGGCTGGGCCGCGGCCGGCATCGGCTTCACGCTGCACAACACCGCCCTGATCATCACCGGTGCGCTGGTCGGCTCCTCGGGCGCCATCCTGTCGTACATCATGTGCAAGGGCATGAACCGGTCCTTCATCTCGGTCATCCTCGGCGGCTTCGGCGGCGAAAGTGCGGGCCCCGCCGCCAAGGGCGAGGCCAAGCCGGTCAAGCAGGGATCGGCCGAGGATGCGGCCTTCGTGATGAAGAATGCCGGATCGGTCATCATCGTGCCGGGCTACGGCATGGCGGTCGCCCAGGCCCAGCATGCGCTGCGCGAGATGGCCGATCACCTCAAGAAGGAAGGCGTTTCGGTCAAGTACGCCATTCACCCCGTAGCCGGCCGCATGCCCGGACACATGAACGTACTGCTGGCGGAAGCCAACGTGCCTTACGACGAGGTCTTCGAACTCGAGGACATCAACTCCGACTTCGGCCAGGCCGACGTTGCCTTCGTCATCGGTGCCAATGACGTGACCAACCCCTCGGCCAAGGACGATCCGGCCTCGCCGATCTACGGCATGCCTGTGCTCGAGGTGTGGAAGGCCAAGACGGTGATGTTCATCAAGCGCGGCATGTCGTCGGGCTACGCCGGCGTCGACAATCCGCTGTTCTGGCGCGACAACACCATGATGCTGTTCGGCGACGCCAAGAAGATGACCGAGGAGATCGTCAAGTCGATGTAGCGGCGGGACGGGCATTTCCGCCCCTCCCGCTCCGCCACGTATTGGTCTAGATTTGCCGCCAAGAGCAGGGGGTTGAGGCAGCAGATGGCAGACACCACCACGGCAGCACCGCTGGAACCTCCACGGGTCTATCTCGTGCACATGATCGTGTTCACCCTCGTGGTGGCGGTCATCGTCGCCGTGCTTCTGCCCGGCATGATGAAGGCCTTCATGGCCAATCCCTTCCTCAACGGGGTGATCATCGGCACGCTGCTGCTGGGCATGTTCCATTCCTACCGCATGGTGTGGCGGCTGTTTCCCGAGGTGAAATGGGTCAATCGGTTCCGGGAGGCGGATGCCGAGGGCCTGCGCCAGCCGCAGCTGCTTGGCCCCATGGCCACGCTGCTGCGCAACCGGCAGACGGCGATGCTCTCGCCCGTCTCGATGCGTTCGCTGCTCGATTCACTGGCCTCGCGGCTCGACGAGTCGCGTGATCTGTCGCGCTACATGGTCGGGCTGCTCATCTTTCTCGGTCTCCTCGGCACGTTCTGGGGCCTGCTCGAAACCGTATCCTCGGTCGGCGACGCCATCCGCGCTCTCGATGTCGGCGCGGCGCAGACCAGCACCATGTTCGATGAGCTGAAACGCGGACTGGAAAAGCCGCTGGCCGGCATGGGCCTGTCGTTCTCGTCTTCGCTGTTCGGTCTCTCGGGGTCCCTGATCCTGGGGTTCCTCGACCTTAAGGCCGCGCAGGCGCAGAATCGGTTCTACCACGATCTGGAAGACTGGCTCTCGACCTTTACGGATCTCGCCGCCGGCGACGCACAGGGTGCGGGCGCGTCGGCCCCGCAGTTCCTGCGCCTCGACCTGCAATCGCTGCAGCGGAGCATCGAGAAGCTCAATCTCGCGATCGACGGCAGCAAGGCGAAGGCGACGGCCAGCCCGGCAGGGGGAACGGAAGCCATGGAACAGCTCGCCGATGCCGTGGCCGGACTGGTGACGCAGATGCGCGATGAGCAGAAGACCGTTCGCCAGTGGGCGCAGAGTCAGCAGACCCAGCAGAATGAGATCCAGCGGCTGCTGCTGCGCGTCACCGGGCAGACCAAGGGTGGCACCGGCCGGTCCAAGACCGAGGATGAGCGCTGATGGCGCTCGCCTCGTCACGGCGCCGGCGGGCCGAGGATGCGCCCTATTGGCCGGGTTTCGTCGACGCCATGGCGCAGCTGCTGCTGGTCATTACCTTCCTGCTCTCGGTCTTCATGATTGGGCAGTTCCTGCTGGCACGGCAGATCTCGGGGCAGGATTCGGCGCTGGGCCAGCTGCGCTCCCAGATCGCGGAGTTGACACAGTTGCTGGCGCTGGAGAAGTCCGCCAAGGCCGAGGCCGAGGCGACGCTCGGTGCCCTGCAGGACGATCTTGCCGCCGAGAAGAGCAAGGCCGAGAGCCTGTCCGCCATGCTTGCCAGCGAGAACGAGAAGGGCAGTTCCGCAGGCGCCGCGCTGGCGGGCCTGCGCACGGCGCTCGACAAGGAAAAGACGGTTTCCGCCGATGCCCTGGCGAAGGTGGAGCTGCTCAACCAGCAGATTGCCGCGATGCGCCGCCAGCTGCAGACCCTGAACGCGCTGCTCACCGATTCCGAGATTCGCAACAAGGCCTCGGAGGCGCAGATCGCCGATCTCGGCAAGCGCCTGAACACCGCGCTGGCGCAACGGGTGCAGGAACTGACCCGCTACCGCTCCGAATTCTTCGGCCGCCTGCGGCAGATCCTGTCGCAGCGGTCCGACATCCTGGTGGTGGGCGACCGCTTCGTGTTCCAGGCCGAGGTGCTGTTCGAGAAGGGCAAGGCCGACCTCAACCCGGAGGGCCAGCGCGAGATGCTGACCCTGGCCGAAGCGGTGAAGCAGCTCGAGAGCGAAATTCCCGGGGACATCGCCTGGGTCCTGCGCGTCGACGGGCATACCGACGTGGATCCGATCCAGTCGCCCGAGTTCAAGTCGAACTGGGAACTCTCTGCCGCGCGCGCCATTGCCGTGGTCAATTTCCTGATCGCCAACGGAGTCGCGCCGCAGCACCTGGTGGCCGCCGGCTTCGGCGAATTCCAGCCGATCGATCCGGGCTCGACCGAAGAGGCCAAGTCCCGCAACCGCCGGATCGAGCTCAAGCTGACGGAGCGCTGAACTGCAGCTTCGCCAGCCTGGCGTAGAGCGGGCTGCTGCGCGTCAGCTCGGCGTGCGTTCCTTCCGCCACCAGCCTGCCATCGTCGAGCACGAGGATGCGATCGGCGTTGCGGACGGTCGCCAGCCGGTGGGCGATCACCAGCGTGGTGCGGTCGGCGGTCAGCCGGTCGATGGCCTCCTGGATGAAGGCCTCGCTCTCGGCGTCGAGGGCGCTGGTGGCTTCGTCGAGAAGCAGGATGGGGGTGTTGCGCAGGATGGCGCGGGCAATGGCGATGCGCTGGCGCTGCCCGCCCGACAGCGTGACGCCACGCTCGCCAACCTCGGTCTCGTAACCACCCGGCAGTCGTTCGGCAAATTCGTCGACGCGGGCGGCGCGGGCCGCCGCCAGGATCTCGTCCCGGCTGGCCTCGGGCTTTCCGAAGCGGATGTTGTCGAAGACGGTTCCGGCGAAGATCACCGTTTCCTGCGGCACCACCGCAATCCGGCCGCGAACGGCCGCAGGATCCGCGTCGCGCACGTCGACGCCGTCGACGAGAACCTGGCCGTGCTGGGGATCGAAGAACCGCTGGATCAGCGAGAAGATGGTGGTCTTGCCTGAGCCTGAGGGTCCGACGATGGCCACTGTCTCACCCGGCGCCACGGCGAAGGAGACATCGGAAAGGGCGGCCACGTCGGGCCGCGTGGGATAGTGAAAGGTCACCTGGCTGAGCGCCACCTTGCCCAGCGGCGGCACGGGTAAGGCACGCGGAGAGGGCGGCGCGGCAATTGCGGGTTTTTCCTCGAGCAGTTCCGTGATGCGCTCGGCAGCGCCTGCGGCCAGCTGTATCTCCCCCCAGACTTCCGACAGCTGCCCCAGCGAACTTGCCGCAAGGATGGCGTAGATCAGGAACTGCGACAGTGTTCCGCTCGTCAGGTGGCCGGAGAGGACCTCGCTTGCACCGTACCAGACCAGCATCACGATCGACCCAAGCGCCACGCTGATGATGGCTGCCGTCAGCACGGCGCGGGCGAGGGTGCGGCGCGCCGCGGCGCCAAAGGCGCGCTCCGTGGCGGCGGAAAAGCTCGCCTCGCTTGCCGTCTCCTGGACGTTGGACTGGACCGTCGCCATGGCGGTCAGGCGTTCCTGGGCAAAGGCAGCGGAGCCTGCAAGTTCGTCCTGGGCCATGCGCGACAGTGCCCTGACCCGTCGGCCGTAGATGACCAGCGGCAGCACCACCAGCGGGATGGCCAGAAGCGAGAGGCCGGCCAGCTTCGGACTGGTGTAGACCATCATGACGATCGTGCCGACGAGCATGACCAGATTGCGGAGCGCGATGGACGCCGTCGACGAGAAGGCCGACTTGATCTGGGTCGTGTCGGCCGTCAGGCGCGACAGGACCTCTCCCGTCCGCTGGCTTTCGTAGAAGGCCGGGCTCAGCGTGAGCAGGTGCCTGAACACGGCATCGCGGATGTCGGCGACAACCCGTTCTCCCAGCCACATGACGAAGTAGAAGCGCGTGGCCGACCCCACCGCCAGCACCAGGACCACGGCCAGCATGACCGCGAAATACTGGTTCACGAGTTCGACATTGTCGCTGATGAAGCCCTTGTCGATCACCCGGCGGACGGCAACCGGGACCGTCAGCGTGGCGATGGCCGCGGCCAGCAGCGCGATGAGCGCCAGGACCATCTGCAGCTTGTAGCGGCGGAGGAAAGGGGTCAGGCGGAGCAGGGGCCTGAGGTTGCGGCTCTTGGGCCTCCGGCGGGCCTCGTCTTCGTATGGGTTGCTCATGTCCTGGCTGCTTGCCTCGTCATCTTCCTTCCTGTATAGACCCCGCCAAAACCAGACAACCCCCCAGATCCAAGCGCGGTTTTTCGCGCCAGAAGAGAGTAAGTGGCCATGAAAGAAGGCATTCATCCGGACTACCACATGATCAATGTGGTGATGACGGACGGCACCAAGTTCCAGACCCGTTCGACCTGGGGCAAGCCCGGCGACACGATGAACCTGGACATCGACCCCAAGTCGCACCCGGCCTGGACCGGCGGCCAGCAGACCATGGTCGACCGTGGCGGCCGGGTCTCGAAGTTCAACCAGAGGTTCGGCTTCCTCAAGAAGTAACGCCGCTGACGAGATTGTATCGCAGCCCGGCCTTCGGCCGGGCTTTTTGCGTCAGTTGCGCGCCACGATGCAGGCCGCGCCGCGTGCCGTCAGCTGGCGGCACAGCTGGATGGCCGACTTGCGGTCGTCGCGCCCGACCATGACCCGCACCACGCTGCGCCGGCCCATGCTCAGGTTCTTCTTGCGCACCACAAGCGGCTTCTCGCCGCCGATCAGCGCCTCGTGCCGGTTGCGGATGGTGCGAAAGGCGATGAGGGCCCGGGCTTCCGAAAAGCCTCCCGACAGCACCACGCCCCAGGGCTTCCAGTCGCCGCGCTCGCCGGGCGCCGTCTGGGGCGACAATTCGCGCATCACCAGCGCCTGGCACTGGCTGGCGAAATCTCCGGACTTGCCGATCGTGGCCTCGGATTTCTTCTCGTCGGTCCGCTTCCACTCTTCGGGACCATAGCCGGTCACCGACAGGACGTAGTCCTGGGTCTCGAGGGGCAGCGTCGTCTTGCCGTCAAGCCAGCGGCGCGCGCGGTCTTCGCCTGCATTGTAGGCCGCCGCCGCGTGACCGAGATTGCCGAAGGTTGCCTTCAATTCGGCCAGATAGGCCGCCGAAGCCGCAAGTGCGGCCTTTGGGTCGAAGGGGTCAGCGAGATTCCGTCGCTTGGCGGTTGCCGGCATGAATTGGGCAATGCCCTGCGCGCCCTTGGGACTGACCGCTCCAGGATCGAAGAGACTCTCCTTCCAGATCAGCCGCGCGAAGAAATGCTCGGGCAAACCGTTCGCCGCGGCATTGGCGGAAATCGTGGCGCAGATGTCGGTGGCATAGGCCTGCCGGTCCTTGTCGGTCGCGGGCAGGTCGGGCTGCTTGCTGGCAGCCAGCGCGGCAGACACGAGCCCCGTCAGGGCCAGGCTGAGACAGATCAGGCGGAGCGTCATGGCCTCTCGGTTCCCTGTCAAACCGAATAGACCCGTCACTGGCGGAGATCAATGTGGCGTCAGCCGCGGGCGGCGTTGAAGACCTTGGCGATGCGGTCAAGATGGTGGTCGACGGGGCTCGACTGCTGCGGCGCGGCCTTCGCCTGCATGTTCACCATCGCGTCGAGCTTCACCACGCGGCCGTGCAGGTGAAGCGACCGTTCGACGAGGTCGGTCAGGCCGGCCGGCAGCTGGTCTCCGCCCTGCAGCGGATTGCCCCTGCCAATGTCGGAAAGGCTGATGCGGTGTTTTTCCTTCCAGGCCTCTTCCTGCGACATCTCGCCGGATCCGATGGCGCGCTGGAGCAGGAGCCAGGATGCGAGCTGCATGAGGCGCGTCGTCAGCCGCATGCTCTCGGTGGCGTAGGCCACGGCGCCGTGGCGGTCGAGCGCGCGCGCATCCTTGCGTCCGTCGCCGTCGAGATAGTTTGCCGTCTCCTCGACCAGGCTCATGCCCTCCCGAAAGACCTTCTCGAACTGCTCGGAGGCCGTGAAGCGTGCGAGGAAATCGACAGGTATGGTCGTGGACTGCGGGGCGGACATGCTAAACGGTTCCTTAATCGGCCACTTCCAAATGTGCCCAAGCAACCCAATCATGAAGCCTGGTTCATTATCGGTCAATAACCCAGGGCTGCGGGTCACGCGCAGAAAGATAGCAAGCTTGATGCCAAAAAAAGCCGCGCAAAAAGCGCGGCTTCAAGTTCTTAACAGGGAGGCGTCAAACAGAGTGGACAGGAGCCACTCGGAGAACCCAGAAAGTCTGGATTGCATTTTTATTGTTAAGGTTAATTCCTTACTAAATGGTTAATGCTTCCTGGTATCGATCTTGTTTTGTGGCCCTCAGCTGCGAAAAAACGCGTCCGCGGCACTACGCGACGCCTGCTTTTTCCCGATTTCGGCCCGGATCCTCTTGATTTCAGACTCCAGGGCCTGAATCCGCAGCTCCAGTTCGGCCAGTGACACGGCGTCGAGATTCTCGCCAATAACCATGTCGGGCTTCTTTTTGGGAAGGTCGTCCGGTTCCATTGCGCCATCTCCTTTGGCGCCGATTTTGTCATTGCAGGCCCATCGGGATCAACCCATTCTGGCACCGAAGTTTCGAGGAATGCCCAAATGCAGCAGATGACGGCGATTGCCATTCAACGACCCGGCGGGCCTGACGTCCTGCAGCCCGTCAGGATGGCGGTGCCCGTTCCGGCGCAGGGGCAGATCCTGGTCCATGTGAAGGCAGCGGGGGTCAATCGGCCGGATGTCCTGCAGCGCAAGGGCGGCTATCCGCCGCCGCCAGGTGCGCCGGACACGCCGGGGCTCGAGATCTCGGGCGAAGTCGCCGGCCTCGGTCCGGGCGTCAGGCGTTTCGAGGTGGGCGACCGGGTGTGCGCCCTCGTGCCCGGTGGCGGCTATGCGGATTTCGCCGTGGTGCACGAGGACAATGCGCTGCCGATACCGCCGGGACTCTCCTTCATCGAGGCCGCCGCCATTCCCGAAACCTTCTTCACCGTCTGGACCAACGTGTTCGATCGCGGCCGTCTGCGGGAAGGGGAGACCCTGCTCATCCATGGCGGGTCCAGCGGCATCGGCACCACGGCCATCATGCTGGCCAAGGCGCTTGGCGCCCGCGTCATCGTCACCGCGGGATCGGACGCAAAATGCGACGCCTGTCTCGCCCTCGGTGCGGATCTGGCGATCAACTACCGCGATTCGGATTTCGTCGCAGTCCTGGCAGGCAAGGCGATCCAGCCCGACGTCATCCTCGACATGGTGGGCGGCGACTACGTGGCGCGCAACCTGAAGGTGGGGGCGCTTCACGGCCGGATCGTCAACATCGCCTTCCAGGCCGGATCGAAGGTGGAGGTCGACCTGCTGCCCGTGATGCTGAAACGGCTGACGCTGACGGGGTCCACGCTCAGGCCCCGGACGGTTGCGGAAAAGGCCGAGATTGCACGGGCACTGGAAGAGACCGTCTGGCCGCTGATTGCGGCGGGCCTGGTGAAGCCTCAGATCTACAAGACTTTCCCGCTGGCCGAAGCGGCTGCGGCCCATGCCCTCATGGAGTCCTCCGAGCACGTCGGAAAGATCGTGCTGGTGACCTGACCGGCGGTCGGAAAAGACATTTGCGTCCCGACGTCCGCTGAACTATATGGGGCCATCCCCAACAACTTGTCTTGGAGACAGGGAACCTCAGACGGTTCCCAAGGAGCGAAAAAACCATGTCCCGCGCACCTCTCATGCCCAAGGCCACCGCCGTCTGGCTGGTGGAGAACACCGCGCTGAGCTTCCGCCAGATCGCCGACTTCTGCAGCCTGCATGAGCTGGAAGTGAAGGGCATCGCCGATGGCGACGTGGCCGCCGGGATCAAGGGGCTGGACCCCGTCACGGGCGGCCAGCTGACCCGCGACGAGATCGGCAAGGGCGAAGCCGATCCGAGCTACCGCCTCAAGATCCTGGAGTCCAAGGTGAACATTCCGGTGCAGCGGTCGACCGCGGGCCCGCGCTATACGCCGGTGTCGCGTCGCGGTGATCGTCCCGACGCCATCGCCTGGCTGCTGCGCTACCACCCGGAGCTGCCCGATTCCGCCATCATGAAGCTTGTCGGCACGACCAAGTCCACGATCGCGTCGGTGAAGGACCGGTCGCACTGGAACTCGGCGAACATCAAGCCGGTCGATCCCGTGTCACTCGGCCTGTGTTCGCAGCTCGATCTCGACTTCGCGGTGCAAAAGGCCGCGCGCAAGGCCGGCAAGGTCGTGCCGGACGCGGTGGCGCCCCGCACCCTGATCCCGGCCGCCGAGGTGGAGGGGACCGCGGCCCATGCGGCGGCAGAAGCGGCCCGCGAGGCCGAACCGCAGCCGGAGCACGAGCGCGAGAAGACCTATGACGCGGATTCCGTCTTCGCAAAGCTCAAGACCCTGAAGCGGACCGAGGACGGAGAGTAAGATGCGGATCCTGATCATCGGGGCGACAGGTGCGGTCGGTTCGGCCGCAGCGGCCGAGCTTGGCCGCCGGCACGAGATCCTGCGTGCGGGTCGGAGCGCGGGCGACGTGACGGTCGATCTCATGAACGAGGCCTCGATCCGCGAGATGTTCAAGAAGGCCGGCAAGCTCGACGCGGTTGTCGCCACGGCCGGGCACACGCATTTTGGCCCGCTGTCGAAGATGACGGGCGCGGATTTTCGCAAGGGCCTCGACGACAAGCTGATGGGACAGATCAATCTGGTCCTGATCGCTCAGCATGTCCTGAATGACGGTGGCTCGATCACGCTGACCAGCGGCGTGCTGGACCGCGACCCGATCCGCCAGGGAGCCAACGCCGCAGCGGTCAATGGCGCGCTGGGTGCCTTCGTCAAGTCGGCCGCCCTGGAGCTCGAACGCGGCATCCGCATCAATGCCGTGAGCCCCGGGCTGCTCGACGTGTCGGCAAAGAAGTATGACGGCTTCTTCCCCGGGCACGAACCTGTGTCATCGGCGCGCGTGGGCCTGGCCTTTGCCAAGAGTGTCGAGGGCGGCCTGACCGGCCAGGTCATCATCGTTGGCTGATTTGCGCCTGTCTCGGGCGGCCTGCTAGCGTCAGTGCCTGAGAGGGCGATGTGATGCGTGACGCGCGATTCGATGTGCTTTTCGAGCCGGTGAAGATCGGCCCGGTGACGGCTCCCAACAGGTTCTATCAGGTTCCCCACTGCACGGGCATGGGCTATGGCCTGCCGGCCACGCTTGCGACCATGCGCGGCATCAAGGCCGAGGGTGGCTGGGGCGTGGTGAACACCGAATACTGCTCCATCCATCCCTCCTCCGACGACATCCCTGCGCCCTATGCCAGCCTCTGGGACGAGGGCGACACGCGCAACATGGCCGTCATGGCCGATGCGGTGCATGCCCATGGCGCGCTGGCCGGCGTGGAGCTCTGGCACGGCGGGCTGCGCTCCTCGAACCTGCAGTCGCGCGAAACATCCTGGGGTCCGGAGAGCCTGCCGACCGCGTCCGATCCCTGGCAATGCGCGCGCATGGATCTCTCCGACATCAGGGCGCTGCGAGACTGGCACAAGGCGGCGGCACTACGCGCCAGGGCGGCAGGCATGGACATCGTCTATGTCTATGCGGCGCATACCTACCTGCTGGCACAGTTCCTGGACCGCGACATCAACCGGCGCACGGACGCCTATGGCGGCACGCTTGCCAACCGGTCGCGCCTGGTGCGCGAACTGCTCGCCGACACGCGGGACGCCGTGGGTGATCGCTGCGCCGTTGCCATCCGTATCGAGGTCGACAACGAGGATGGTGGCGGCGAGGCCGAGCGCAGCGAGCTGTTGACCGGCCTTGCTCCGCTCGTCGATCTCTTCAATGTCACGATCTCGGACTACACGCAGGAAATGGGCGTCTCGCGCTTCATCAAGGAAGCCTCGCTCGAAGGGCGCATCGCGCATGTGCGCAAGATCACGGGGAAACCGGTGGTCAGCGTGGGACGCTTCACATCCCCCGAGACCATGCTGGGCCAGGTGAAGCGCGGCATCGTCGACCTTGTCGGCGCCGCGCGGCCCTCGATCGCCGATCCCTTCCTGCCGGCCAAGATCCGCGATGGCCGCCTCGACGACATCCGCGAATGCATCGGCTGCAACATCTGCTACGCCTGCGACGGGCGCGGTGTCGCCATCCGCTGCACGCAGAACCCGACCATGGGCGAGGAATGGCGCCGCGGCTGGCACCCCGAGCGGATCGCGGCGGCAAAGGCGCGCGCGGAAATCCTCGTGGTGGGTGCCGGGCCTGCGGGTCTCGAAGCAGCGATGTCGCTGGCGCGTCGCGGCCATGAGGTGAACCTGGCCGAGGCAACGACCGCGCCGGGCGGACGCCTCAACTGGGAGACGAGGCTTCCCGGACTGGCGGAGTGGGGCAGGGTGCGTGACTGGCGCCTGCATCAGATTTCCAAGCTTTCCAATGTCGAGATCTTCCGGAGCAGCCTGCTCACCGCGGACGACATTGGCGATCTCGGCTCTGCCCATGTGCTGCTGGCCACCGGCAGCCACTGGCGCAAGGATGGCCGAGGCCGGAGCCTGCGCAGTCCCGTTGCCTCCTTCGATGATCCGCGCACCCTCTCGCCGGAAGACGTCATGGCGGGTGCGCAACCGCCGGGGCCGGTGGTGATCTTCGATGACGACCACTACTACGTCGCCTCCGCGCTTGCCGAACATCTCGCAAGGCAGGGACTTGCCGTCACCTATGTCACGAGCGAGGGCCGCGTGTCGGCGTGGTCACGGTTTACCGCCGAACAGGACCGGGCGCATGCACGGCTGCTCGGCCTCGGCGTCGAGATCGTGCTCAATACGCTGGTCGTGAACCTGACTCCCGACGCGGCGGTCCTGCGCTGCATCTACTCCGCGCGGGAATCGCGGATCGCCTGCGCGGGATTCGTGCCCGTCACGTCGCGGGAACCCGCGGATGCTCTCTGGACTCAGCTGCAGGGGCAGTCCTTCAAGACCCTCCGTCGCATCGGCGACTGCAAGGCGCCGGGGCTTGTCGCGCACGCCGTCTATGACGGTCACAAGGCGGCCCGTGAATTCGGCGAGGAACCAGCCTCGATCATCGTGCGGCGCGAGCGCGCCCTGGCCTAGAGCATCTTGCGGAAGACATGGTCGTCCGCAAAATGCCCGGAGATCTCGCCGGTCTTCTGCCAGCCGCGGCGCTGGTAGAAGTCGTAGGCCTTCGTCCCCTGTCCCGTGCCCAGCGTCGCGACGGCGTGGCCTCGTGATCTCAGCCAGTCCTCGCAGGCCGCAAGCAGGCGCGTGCCATGGCCCTGGCCTTCATGTTCCGGCAGCACGAAGAGGGCAAAGATCGAGCTGTCCCGCTGGTCTGCCATGGCGAAGGCAACGACCCGGCCGTCGTCCTCGCCCACCCAGCATCCAAGATTGCCGTTCGCAATGTCGGCAAGCACGCTGTCGGGCGTGATGCCCATCGCATCCATCTGTTCGACCGACAGGTGGTTCTCGGTCACCGACGTCCGGACCCGGACGATGTCCGGCATGTCCGAGGCGCGGCCGGGACGGATCATTCCTTGACCGCGACCACGTAGTTCAGCGGCATCCGTCCGCCGTCGACGTAGATGGTCTCGCCGGTGACGTAGCTTGCGTCATCCGAGGCGAGGAAGGCGGCGATGCTCGCCACCTCGGAAGGTTCACCTGGCCGACCCATGGGCGTCCGCGACATGACGCGTTTCACGGCGGCGGGATCGGCGACGACGCCCTTGTACATGTCCGTGCGGATCGAGCCAGGTCCAATGGCATTCACGCGAATGCCATGGGGCGCCAGATAGATGGAGGTGGCGCGCGTGAGCTGTGAGACGCCCCCCTTCGACATGCAGTAGCTGACGATGGTCGGGATGGCGAGCGTATCGTTGACCGAGGACATGTTGATGATGGCGCCCGGTTTCCGCCCGGCCTCTGCCTGCTTCACCATGTGGCGCGCGCAGGCCTGCAGCATCAGGAAGGAGCCCTTCAGGTTGATTCCCAGAACCTTGTCGAGGTCGGCCTCGGTGATGGTCAGGAAATCGCCCGCCATGGCGATGCCGGCATTGTTCATGAGAATATCGACGGCGCCGAAGCGCTTCACGACGGTCTCGACCAGCGTGCTGACTTCGGACGACCTGGAAACGTCGCAGTGCATGTAGGTGGCGCCGAGCCGCGCTGCTGCGGCCGTGCCGGCCGCGTCATCGACGTCGCTCATGACGACGGTGGCACCTTCGGCGGCGAAGCGTTCGGCGCAGGCGAGGCCAATGCCCTTCGACGCGCCGGTGACGATGGCGATGCGGTCTTTCAGTCTCACGATGAACTCCTGATGGATCTAGAACAGCCCGCCATTGTCGGGGTCGATGACCATCGTCGCGATGGTGACATGGCGCGGGCGCGACAAGGCAAAGAGCGAGGCCTCGACCACATCGCGATTGGTGGCCCAGGACTGGGCCGGCCGCGGCGCAGTCCAGGCCGCGGTGTCGAGCGGGGAAATGTCGGTGATGTTGGAGGGATAGATAGCGCTGACGCGGACGGGGCGGCCCTTGAGTTCCTGGCGCAGGCCTTCGCTCATGCCGGCCTGGCCGTGTTTTGCCGCGTAGTAGGCCACGGAGGCGCCGAGCAGCGGCGTGTTGGCAATGCCGGAGATCGACACGATGTTCAGGATGTCGCCCGCGCCGGACTTCTCCAACAGGGGAATGAGTCCGCGCGTGAACAACAGCGTGCCGGTGACGATGCCGGTGATGGTCTGGTTGATGGCATAGGCATCATGCTCGTCCATCCTGCCGGGCAACCATTGCGCGGCATTGTTGATGAGGATGTCGAGCGGCCGACCTTCGTCGCGCATCTTCTTGCCAAGCAGGGTGACGGCGCTCACATCGGACATGTCGAGCGGGATGGTCTCGGGCCGCCTGCCGGTGCGCAGCCGGATCGATTCGGCCAGGGACGTGAGGTTCTCCACGTTGCGGCCGGTCATGACAACCTCCGCGCCCTGGTCGGCCAGCACCACGGCAAAGGCGGCGCCGAGCCCGCGGCCGGCCCCGGTGACGATGATGCGCTTTCCGGAAAAACTCATTGCGGGATTAACTCAGAAGCTGTCGGCTGCGTCAACCATTCTCGCGAAGGCCGCGATGATGAGGGCGGCAAGCACGGTAAGGCCAAGAGCCACGGGCAAGCTGGTGAGTTGCGCCGCAAATCCGATCAGCGGCGGTCCGGCGAGGAAGCCGAGATAGCCCAGCGTGGTCACGGCGGCGATGCCGCGGCCCGGCGCATCGGGCTCGAGCCGGCCGCCGCCGGCAAAGAGAATCGGCGCCACGTTGCCGATGCCGAGACCGGCGAAGATGAAGGCCAGAATGGCAATGGCCGGAGAAGGAACGGCCAGCGCCACGGCGGTGCCACCGGCGGCCATCAGGGCGCTGACGACGACCAGGCGGACCGCGCCAAACTTGAGCCGAAGCCGGTCGCCGGTAAAGCGGGCAACCGCCATGCCGCTCTGGTAGAAGCCGAAGGCGAGGGCCGCGATGCCGGCATCGACCAGGAACTTCTCGCGCATCATGATTGCGGCCCAGTCGAGGATCGACCCTTCGATCATCAGGGCGAGGAAACAGAGCAGGCCAAGGCCGACGGTGGCGCGGGTCGGCCATGCGAAATGCGATCCCGACAGGCCCTTGTCGGCCGAGCTCGGGAGCAGGAAGCGCGTGGCGCCGAGCAGCAGGACGAGGCAAAGACCGGCCGTGAGCAAGGCCTGCGGCACCTCGCCGAAGGCCCGCAGAAGGGCGGCTCCCATGAAGGCGCCGATCATGCCGCCCAGGCTGAAGCCGCCGTGGAACATCGACATGGTCGGCAGTCGCAGGGCCTTCTCGACCGCGATGCCATGCGCGTTCATCGCAACATCCATGCTGCCGATGGACATGCCCATGAGGAAGCCCGCCACGATGAAGAGCGGCAGGTCGGGCGCCAGGATGGGGCCGAAGAAGGTCAGGCAGAAAAGCAGGCCGGTGACCGCGGTCAGGCGGGCACTGCCGTAGCGGTTGATCATCATGCCGGCGACCGGCATGGCCACCACGGCGCCGCCGGCAAAGGCCAGCAATGCCAGTCCGAAGAGGGCGGGTCCCGCCTCCAGCCGTTCCTTGGCCAGGGGGATATGGGGCACCCACGAGCCGATCAGGATGCCATGGAGCAAAAAGCAGGTAACCACGGCCCAGCGGGCATGGCGGGCGGCAGGATTCGTCATGTTTCGGGTCGCTTCGATTTGGAGGCGCCTTCCTAGCCGATTGCATGATGGACCGCCACAAGGCATTGTCCCTGGCAAGCGGAATGATGTTGGGGAACGGCATTCCGGACAAGAAACGGAAACCGCCTGCCTGGGAGGGCCCCATGACCCATGACGGAGCCGCGCCGGCCTATGTGCCGCCGCCCAAGATCAACATTGACGCCATCAGTTTCTCCGATGTGACGGCGGCGCTTTCGGCTGGGTGGCGCGATTTCCTTCGGGCGCCGCTGATCGGCCTGTTCTTCGGTGGAATCTACGCCGCCGGCGGCATTCTCATCCTGCTGTTGCTGCAGGTCTACCACCAGCCTTGGTGGATCATTCCGATTGCCGTGGGATTTCCGCTGATCGGCCCCTTCGTGGCCGTCGGGCTCTATGACGTGAGCCGGCGACTGGCGGAAGGAAGGCCAATCGTTTGGCGCGAGGTGCTGGCGGTGATCTTCGAGCAGCGCAAGCGCCAGGTGGGCTGGATGGCCTTCGTCGTGCTCTTCATCTTCTGGATGTGGCTCTACGAAGTGCGCATGTTGCTGGCGATCTTTCTGGGCTTCAAGTCATTCTCAAGCATCGATGCCTTCATCAAGGTGATAACCACCACGCCTGAAGGCATGGGATTTCTTGGTGTCGGCACGCTGGTCGGCGCGTTTCTGTCCTTCGTGCTATTCTGCACGACGGTCGTGGCAATTCCGCTGCTGCTCGACCGCGACACGGATCTCATCACCGCCATCATCACCAGCTTCCGTGCGGTGTTCCGCAGTCCGGGCCCGATGATCGCCTGGGGACTCATCGTCGCGGCGCTGACCGCGCTTGCGCTGCTGCCCGTCTTCCTTGGCCTTCTGGTGGTGTTGCCCGTGCTGGGACACGCAACCTGGCATCTCTATAGGCGCGTGGTCGCTCCCTAAGTCCCGATCCCCTTGGCGTGCATGGCGGCGCGAATCTCGTCGAGGATCGCCGGATCGTCGATGGTGGCCGGAGTCTTGAATTCCTCCCTGTCGGCGATCTTGCGCATGGTCCCGCGCAAGATCTTGCCCGACCGCGTCTTGGGCAGGCGCGGCACGACGATGACCGTGCGCAGCGACGCCACGGCGCCAATCTTCTCGCGCACGCGGGCCACGCATTCCCGCTCGATGTCGTCGGCCTTGCGGGCCACGCCGGCCTTGAGCACGACGAGGCCGAGCGGGACCTGGCCCTTGAGCGGATCGGCAATGCCCATGACCGCGCATTCGGCGACGTTGGGATGGCCGGCCAGCACTTCCTCCATGCCCCCGGTGGAGAGCCGATGTCCTGCGACGTTGATGATGTCGTCGGTGCGGGCCATGATGTAGAGGTAGCCGTCCTCGTCCATGTAGCCCGCATCGGCCGTCTCGTAGTAGCCCGGGAAGTGCGAGAGATAGGACGACTTGAAGCGGGCGTCATTGCCCCACAGCGTGGGCAGGCAGGCCGGCGGCAGCGGGAGCTTCACGCAGATGGCACCCAGCGTGCCGCGCTTCACCTCGTGACCGCCTTCGTCCAGCACCTGGACGTCATAGCCGGGCATGGGCACCGTCGGGGAACCATGCTTGACCGGGAGCATGCCGAGCCCCACGGGATTGGCCGCGATGGACCAGCCCGTCTCCGTCTGCCACCAGTGGTCGACCACCGGCACCTTCAGCTGATCCTCGGCCCACCTGACCGTGTCGGGATCGGCGCGTTCGCCGGCCAGGAAGAGTGTGCGCAGCGACGAAAGGTCATGCTTGCGGATGAAGTTGCCGTCGGGATCTTCCTTCTTGATGGCGCGGAACGCGGTTGGCGCGGTGAAGAGGGCGGCCACCTTGTAGTCGGCAATGATGCGCCAGAAGGTTCCGGGATCGGGCGTGCCGACGGGCTTGCCCTCGAAGACGATGGTGGTGGCCCCGTGCAGCAGGGGCGCATAGACGATGTAGGAATGGCCGACCACCCAGCCCACGTCCGAGGCGGCCCAGTAGACCTCGCCCGGCCTGATGCCATAGACGGCGTCCATCGACCACTTCAGGGCCACCATGTGCCCGCCGTTGTCGCGCACCACGCCTTTGGGCTGGCCGGTCGTGCCCGAGGTGTAGAGGATGTAGAGCGGATCGGTCGCATTCACTGTCACGCAATCGGCGCGTCGTCCGTGGCCGCGGGCGACGGCGACCAGGGCCGCCCAGTCGTGGTCGCGCCCCGTCTTGAGATCCGCCGTCACCTCCGGCCGCTGCAGCACGAGACACGACTCGACCTTGTGGGCGGCGATGTCGAGCGCCTGGTCGAGCAGCGGCTTGTAGGCAATGAGCCGGCCTGGCTCGATGCCGCAGGACGCGGTCAGGATGGCCTTGGGCTTGGCGTCGTTGATGCGGGTCGCCAGTTCCGGCGGGGCGAAGCCGCCGAAGACCACCGAGTGGATGGCGCCCAGCCGGGCGCAGGCCAGCATCGCGAAGAGGGCCTGCGGGACCATGGGCATGTAAAGGATCACCCGGTCGCCCTTGCGCACGCCCAGATCCTCGAGCACCGCCGCGAGGGTTGCGACCTCATCCAGCAGCTGCGCATAGGTGTAGGACGCCTTGGCCCCGGTGACGGGGCTGTCGTAGATCACGGCCAGGCGACCGCCGTGGCCGGCCTTCACATGGCGGTCGACGGCATTCCAGCAGGTGTTGCAGGTAGCTCCGACGAACCAGCGGTCGAGGCCTTCCTTGCGCGCGTAGACCTCGTGCCAGGGACTGGCCCAGTCGATGGCTTTCGCAGCCTCCGCCCAGAAGCCGAGGGGATCGGCTTTCCACCTTGCATAAGTCTCGAGGTAACGGCTCATCGGGCAGCCTCCCGTGCATGAAATCCGGGCATTTATCGGCGTCAGACCGGGCGGAAGGCAAGGGGCCAGCCCTCATCCCTTGGTCGTGGCGCGGGGATCGGCCGCAGCGGCCATGATTGGTTAACGATGCCGCAAATGCCGGAAATCCGGTTTAGGGTCCCTTAAGCCCGGCACCGCATAGTGCCCCGAGTTGCAGCAAGGGACGCGACCGGGATGGACATGCCTTCGGCCACAACGGTTTTCAACTCGGCCTCGGCGCCGAGGAGCGGGTTCTGGCCGCTGTTTCGCCAAAGCCTCAATGCCCATGGACTGTTCTTCGCGGTGATCGCCGTCTACTACGCGGGATTCCTCACGCTCCTGCGGATGCGGCCGGATCTCGAACCCACCAATTTCCTGCTGATGGCGCTGGGCTTCGCTGCCTTCTCCATGCCCATCATGTTGATCGGCCTGCTGTTCACGCGCTTCTATCACGTCGCCACCGTGGTCAAGCCGGAGCGGCCGCTTCCGGCGCTGGTGCAAGACCTGAAGTCCTACCTGTCGGATCGGCGCCGGCTTGCGCATGGGCTGCCCATGGTCGTGATCATGGTGCTGTTCATGTACGTCTTCGTCGAGCTGAAATCCAACATCCCGCGGCTCAACCCCTATTCATGGGACGAGTCCCTGATGAAGCTGGACGCGGCGATCCATTTTGGCCGTCAGCCCTGGGAATGGCTTCAGCCGATCCTCGGACATGGCGTGATCACCTTCCTCATCAACGTGAACTACAATGCCTGGTTCGCGGTGATGTGGATGGTCTGGATGTATTTCGCCTTCTCCGACCAGACCAGCGAGACGCGGACGCGGTTCTTCCTGACCTTCTTCCTCGCCTGGATCATCGGCGGCGGGCTGATGGCCATCATGTTTTCTTCGGTCGGCCCCTGCTTCTATGGCCTCATGGGCTATGCGCCCGATCCTTTCGCGGCGCAGATGGCCTACCTGCACCACGTCAACGAGACCTATCCCATCTGGGCGGTGCAGGTGCAGGACCTGCTCTGGTCCGGTCACATGGGCCAATCATCCGTCGACGGCATCTCGGCGATGCCTTCCATGCACAATGGCACGGCGCTGCTCTTCGCCCTGGCCGGTTTCCGCGTCAGCCGCACCATCGGCTGGCTGCTCGCTGTCCATGCCTTCTTCATCTTCATCGGGTCGGTGCATCTCGCCTGGCACTACGCGGTCGACAGCTACGCCGCCTGGGCCGTGACGCTGATCCTCTGGTTCGGCCTGCCGCCGGTCACGCACTGGTGGCATAACCGCAAGGCGCAGCGCGATTTCGACGCCGCCATGGCCAGGGCCTGAGCCGTGACCAGCGAAGTCCTCGTCATCCGCGAAAGCTGGCTGCGCCGGGTCGCATCCGCGACCGCGCAGAGTTTCCGGGCGCAGTGGATCTTCTTCGTCCTGCCTGTGATCTATCTGGCCAGCAACGCGGTGATGCTCTCTCGGCTTGATGGCCATGGGACCGCTTCGGTCACGGCCCTGACCATGGCGCTCGTGACCTTCAGCCTTCCCGTGGGCCTCATCGTGCTGCTGCTGCTGCGTTTCCTGCAATATGCGCTGATCGAGAAGCCGGCCAACCCGGCAAGGGCCATGGCCGGCGAGATCGCCGACCTGCTGCGCCATCCGGCAAGAATCGTGAACGCACTGCCGGTGCTGGCCGCCATGATCCTGTTCAACAAGGCCATGGTCGAGCTGAAACCCGCCATTCCGAAGATCAATCCCTTTTCCTGGGACGTGACCTTCATGCAGACCGACCGCGCGCTTCACTTCGGCGTTGATCCCTGGGTCCTGCTGCAGCCGCTGATGGGTTTCGGTGCGGTGACCTATCTCGCCAACCTGGCCTATAACTTCTGGTTCGTCGCGCTGTTCGGCGCCTGGTGCTGGTTCGGATTCCGCGACCGTGCCAGCGAGATCCGGACCCGTTTCTTCCTGTCCTACATGCTGACCTGGTTCGTCGGCGGCGGGATCCTGGCCGTGATTTTCTCCTCGGCCGGACCGGTCTACTTTGATGAGCTGGGCCTTTCGCCCAATCCCTATACCGGACTTTTCGCCTATCTCGGCGATGTCGACAGCCGGCTGCCGCTATGGTTCCTGAAGACACAGCAGATGCTGTGGGATGGCTATCTGGGCAAGATCCCGGCGCTCGGCATTTCCGCCTTTCCTTCCATGCACAATGCCTCGGCAGCGCTCTTCGCGCTGGCCTTCTGGCGCGTGTCGCGGCCCGTCGGCCTGTTCTTCACCGTCTACGCCGCGGTCATTCTCGTGGCCTCGGTGCACACGGGCTGGCACTATGCGGTCGACGGCTATGCCGGCATCGCCATTGCCCTGGTATGCTGGTGGGCCTGCGGCCCCATCGCCCGGTGGTATGCGAACCGCCCGGCAACCCGGCGCTTCAACGAAGGTCTGGCTTCGCTTTAACTCCCTCGCGGAGTGGGATATGAGGCATCTGGTTCGCAAGGGTGCCCCATGTCCGTCTATGATCTCGACCTCGACAAGACCGCCGCCAACTATCAGCCGCTGACGCCGCTCACTTTCCTGCAGAGATCGGCGACGGTCTATCCGGACCAGCTTGCCATCATCCATGGCCGGTCGCGCGTCACCTACGCGCAGTTCTACGGGCGCTGCCGCCAGCTGGCCTCGGCGCTGGCGAAGGCAGGGATCGGCAAGGGCGACACGGTGTCGGTCCTTCTGGCCAACACCCCGGCGATGCTCGAATGCCACTATGGGGTGCCCATGACCGGCGGCGTTCTCAACACGTTGAACACCAGGCTCGATGCCGCGACGATTGCCTTCTCGCTCGGCCATGCCGAGGCCCGCGTCCTGATCGTCGACAAGGAATTCTCGAAGCTCGCGCGGGAGGCGCTGGCGCTGATGCCGGCGCCCCATCCGATCGTCATCGACTATGTCGATCCCGAGTTCGCGGTCGAGGGCGAGCGCGTCGGTGCCATCGACTACGAGACTTTCCTGTCGGCCGGCGACCCGGGGTTCTCCTGGCTCTGGCCCGCGGATGAATGGGAGGCGATCTCCCTGAACTACACCAGCGGCACCACGGGCAATCCCAAGGGCGTGGTCTATCACCATCGCGGTGCCTATCTGCTTGCACAGGGCAATGTGCTGACAGCGTCAATGCCGAAGCATCCGGTCTATCTCTGGACCCTGCCGATGTTCCATTGCAACGGCTGGTGCTTTCCCTGGTCGCTCTCGGTCGTGGGCGGCACCCATGTCACCCTGCGCTGGGTTCGCTCGAAGGCCATCTGGGACGCGCTCGCGGAGCACCGCGTCACCCATTTGTGCGGGGCCCCGATCGTCATGTCCACGATCCTCAACGCGCCGGCCGAGGAGAAGCGGGAGCTGCCGCAGAAGGTCGAATTCTTCACCGCCGCCGCCCCGCCCCCGGAAGCCGTGCTTGCCGCCATGTCGGAGCAGGGCTTCAACGTGACCCACCTCTATGGCCTGACCGAGACCTATGGTCCCGCCGTGGTCAACGACTGGAAGTCCGACTGGGATCTGCTCGACGGTCCGCAGCGCGCGGCCAAGAAGGCGCGCCAGGGCGTGCGCTACCATGCGCTCGAGGACCTGACCGTCATGGATCCCGACACCATGCAGCGCGTCCCCGCCGATGGCCAGACCATGGGCGAGGTCATGTTCCGTGGCAACATCGTCATGAAGGGCTATCTGAAGAATCCCAAGGCATCGGCGGAGGCCTTCAAGGGCGGCTGGTTCCATTCCGGCGACCTCGGCGTGCTGCATCCCGACGGATACATCCAGCTGAAGGACCGCTCGAAGGACATCATCATCTCGGGCGGCGAGAACATCTCGTCGATCGAGGTCGAAGATGTCCTCTACAAGCATCCTGCCGTGCAGGCCGCGGCGGTGGTGGCGAGGCCCGACGAGAAGTGGGGCGAGACGCCTTGCGCCTTCGTCGAACTGAAGCCGGGAAAGGCGGCGACGAGCGAGGAGATCATCGACTGGTGCCGCAGCGGACTGGCGCGCTACAAGGTTCCGCGGCATGTCGTCTTCACCGATCTGCCAAAGACGTCGACCGGCAAGATCCAGAAGTTCAAGCTACGCGATCTGGCCAAGACCGTGTGAGCGCGGCCACTCTCGATGAAGCTGGCGCATGTCACGTTTCTGGTCCGCGGCTATGACGAAGCCATTGCCTGGTTCACGCAGGCCCTGGGTTTCGAACTGGTCGAGAATGCCGATCTCGGCCACGGCAAGCGCTGGGTGGTCGTCGCCGCGCCGGGAGGCGGTTCGCGCCTGCTGCTGGCCCAGGCGGACGGCGCCGCGCAAGCCGCACAGGTCGGGCGTACCGCAGGTGGACGAGTCGCCTATTTCCTGCAGACGGATGACTTCGCCCGCGACCATGCGGCGATGCTGGCCCATGGCGTCCGGTTTCGCGAGACACCGCGGCACGAGGCCTATGGCACGGTGGCCGTCTTCGAGGATCTCTATGGCAATGGCTGGGACCTGATCCAGCCAGTCAAGGCTTGAACCGCATCAGGAATTCGGCGGCCAGCTGGCGGGTGGCGCGGCGGATGTCGGGGCTGGGCGGCTGTCCGGCATAGGCCATGGCGGCCTGTTCCATGCGTTCGCCCAGACTGCCATTGGGGTCACGCGATTCCAGGGCTGCCAGGGCCGCGGCGGATGCCGAGTAGCTTTTCTGGCCTTCCTGGGCCCGCACCAGGTTTTCCTGCCGGATCCAGTCCTCTGCCTTGACCACCAGCTTGCCGGCGTCATGGTCGGACATGTGGCCGGTCACGGCCTTGATCATGCCGCGGTCGAAGAGCGTGGTCCCCAGCGGCAGCTTGCCGTAGAGATTGGCCAGCGCAAGGACCAGCAATTCGTAGAACAGTTCCCGGGTCGTGGCATCGGTGGCACGCCGCCGCTCTGACAGGCGTGCGGAGACCGATGCGCCATCCTGCGCAAAGATGTCACTGGCTGCCTGAGACGGTTTCATGTCACCTGACCCTCTTGGGGAGGGGAGGCTAGCAGCCATTGGTTGACGCTTGTTGAAGCCTCAACCACCCGCCCGCACGGTCTTGCGGTTGCGCAGGACGTGTTCGTGGGCGGCATCGTAGAGCGCGGAATCGCGGAAATCGGCGGCTCCCAGCACCGGGCCGACCAGGATCAGCGCGGTGCGGGTGAGCTTCGCCGCGCGCACCGCCTTGGCGATGGTCGAGAGCGTGCCCCGGATGATCATCTGGTCGGGCCAGGTGACTCGGTAGACGACCACCACGGGGCAGTCCGGTCCATAGTGGGGCGTCAGCGCCCGCTCGACATGGGCAAGGTTGCGGATCGACAGATGGATGGCCAGCGTGGCCCTGGAGCGGCCGAGTTCCTCGAGGGCCTCGCCTTCCGGCATGGGCGAGGCCTGCATGGCCGTGCGGGTGAGGATGACGGTCTGTGCGATCTCGGGCAGCGTGAACTCGGTCTTGAGCGCGGCCGCCGCGGCGGCGAAGGCGGGAACGCCAGGCGTCACGTCATAGGGGATGCCGAGCCGGTCGAGACGCCGCATCTGTTCGGCGATGGCGCCGTAGAGCGACGGGTCGCCCGAGTGGACGCGCGCTACATCCTGGCCCTTCGCATGAGCGGTCTCCATCTCGGCGATGATCTCGTCGAGGTGAAGCGGCGCCGTGTCGACGACGCGCGCGCCGGCAGGCGCAGCCTTGACGATCTCCTCGGGCACCAGCGATCCGGCATAGAGGCAGACCGGGCAGGACTGGATCAGGCGATAGCCACGCAGCGTGATGAGGTCGGCGGCACCTGGTCCGGCACCGATGAAGTGGACTGTCATTCCGCAGCCTCTCTCTTTCTGGCATAGCCGCGCGGCGTATAGGCGTAGATCGCGCCATCGCCGCGGATGAAGGACCTTGATTGCGAGGATCCGACCATCACCAATGTCAGCATGTCGACGTCATCCGGGTTGAAGGCCGCAAGCGACGTGATCTTCACCTGTTCTTCCGGTCGGCCGAGATTCGAGGCGATGATGACGGGCGTGGTGGCCGGGCGCTGCCGGGCGAGGATCTCGAAGGCGCGCTCGATCTGGTCGCGGCGCTTCAGCGAGCGCGGATTGTAGAAGGCGACCACGAAGTCGCCCTCGGCCGCAGCCTTCAGCCGGCGCTCGATCACCTCCCAGGGCGTGAGCAGGTCGGAGAGCGAGATGCAGCAGAAGTCATGGCCGATCATGGCCCCGGCCTTGGCTGCCGCGGCCTGGAAGGCAGATATTCCCGGAATGACATTGATGGCGATGCGCGACGGTTCGAGCTCGACGATCTCGTAGACCAGCGCGGCCATGGCATAGATGCCGGCATCGCCGGAACAGACGAGAGCGACCTCCTTGCCCTGCTTTGCGAGATCGATGGCGTGGCGCACGCGGTCTTCTTCGCCGCCCAGTGGAAAGCGGTGCTCCGTCTGTCCGTCGCGGAGATCGGCGGCGAGATCGAGATAGAGCCCGTAGCCCACCCAGTCGCTGGCCGCGCGCAGCGCCGCGCTGGCGGCCGGCGCCCGCCAGTCTGCCGTGCCCGGTCCGAGACCCACGACATGCAGGAGGCCGCGGACCCGCCCGGGACTCTCGCGGAGCGGTGCCGGAGCCCGCGCAACGGCACAGGTGACGCGCGCGGACTTGGTCTTCTCCACCACGAGCTCGGCCTGTCTGCCCGCGGCAGCAAGTGCCGCCGCCTCGGCGACGCCGGGCGTTCCCACTTCCCTTTCGACCAGAGTCGAGGGGTTCTTCAGTCGGCTGCTTTCGGCCCGCAGCTCGTCTGCCGCGAAGAATCTCGCAGGCACCCCGAAATGCCGTGCCACGGCGTGGATTGCGGTCTCGTCCTCCTTCACGTCGATCGAGGCAACGAAGGACAGCGACTGGGGCGCAAGCCGGGCCGCGGCCAGGACGGCCTCGGCATGGGCGATCACCTCTGCCGCCGCGACGCCGCGTTCGCAGCCCACGCCGAGCACGAGGGTCTTCGGATGGTAGATCAGCGTTGCCGCGTCACCCGCGACGCGGTGGTCGCTGACCTTCAGCAGGACGCCATCGAATCCCTGAGGGCGATTCGGCAGCCGGAGATCCGGAAACGGATCGAGGCCATCTCCGGTGTCGCGCGCCAAGGCAGCGCCGTTCAACACGGCTGCAACGGCATGCTTGAGATCTTCGCGATTTCCGAGGACATAGCCGTCCGCCGGTTCGTCGAGAGCGGCGCCAAGCCTGAGGTCGCCTGCCGTGGTGATGGCCGCATGGCCGCCGCAGATCCCGGCGATGCGGCGCGCAAGGGCATTGGCGCCGTGATGTCCGCCCAGCAGGGGAACGGCCGAGCTGCCGTCCTCGGCCACGGCGACAACCGGCGGCTCGTCGTGCTTGTCCTTGAGATGGGGAGCGACGGCACGGATCAGGATGCCGCTGGCGCAGAGGCCGACGATGGTGCGTCCCTCACGGAAGAGTCCCGCAAGATGCGCCCGGGCCTTGGGATAGGTGACGTCGCCCCCGGCGACGCAGTCGGGCACGTGGATCTCTCCGCCGAGATCCGTCTTGAGCTGCCGGGCCAGCGGCAGGGCCGAGGCGCCCAGGCAGAAGATTACCGGCCTCACCATTTCTCGCCTCCGGCATAGACGAGGATGGTCGAGAAGTAGGGCAGGGTCTCGTCCTCGACCTCAAGCAGCGGCGCGGTGCGCTGGTCGCCGTGCGTCGCCCGCACGATGACATGGGCCCGGCTGGCGAGATCGAGGCCGCCGAGGATGCTGCGCAGCTTGGGAAGATGCCGGCCAACCTTGAGAATGGCGACGCTCTCGGCCGTCACCAGTTCCTCGCGCAGCCGGTGTTCCGGCAATGTCGCAGGCAGCACCTTCACCACCTCGTTGCGGGCCGACAATGGCCTGCCGATGGCCGCGGCCGATGCGGTGATCGAGGTGACGCCCGGAACCACAACGGTCGGGAACTCCCGGGACAGCCGGGCGAACACATACATGAAGCTGCCATAGAAGAAGGGATCGCCTTCGCAAAGCATGACCACGTCGCGTCCCTCGCGCAGCTGTCCGGCAATGGCCCGCGCACCTTCGTCGTAGGCGCGCTCGCCCGGTGCGCGCTCGGTGCGCATCGGCATGTCGATGACGAGATGAATGGCGTCATCGGGGATGAAGGGCAGGGCGATGTCGCGTGCGGTCGAGTCCTTGCCGTTGGCGGCGAGATAGGCGATCACCGGCGCGGTCGAGATCAGGCGCCAGGCCTTGACCGTCATCAGTTCCGGATCGCCGGGACCGACGCCCACGCCATAGAGTGTTGCCGGCTTCACCATGGCTTGCGCGTCCTCCAGTGCGTGACCGCCATGCGCGGCCGCAGGGCGCGCAGCGGGCCGATGCGGGTCAGGGTCGAGACCTCGATCCGCGAAATGTCGCCGCCGTGCTTCTCATGCAGATCGTAGAGATGCAGCTCGCCCTCGATGCTGATCACGTTGGCGGCCATGATGCCGCCCGGCTTCAGCTTCTCCCAGGCCGTCTCGAACAGCCCGGCATCGCCAAGACCGCCGCCGATGAAGACGGCGTCGGGCGGCGCATGTCCGGCGAGGCTGGCCGGGGCTTCGCCGTGCACGATGCGGAGGCGCGGGGCGCCAAGCCGGTCCGCATTCTCGGCGATCATCCGGCAGCGCCCGTCATTGGCCTCGAAGGCAATGGCCTCGCAGCCGCGCGTGCTGCGCATCCATTCGATGGCGACAGAACCGCAGCCGGCGCCAATGTCCCAGAGCAGCTGGTCGGGCGCCGGCGACAGCGACGCCAGCGTGGCGGCCCTCACCTCGCGCTTGGTCATCTGCCCGTCGTGAACGAAGGCCTCGTCGGGAAGCCCGGCGAGGCGCGACAGGATGTGCGCGCCAGGACTGGCCTGGCAGTGAATGGCCAGCGTGTTGAGATCGGAGAAGGTCTGATCCGGCAGTAGCTCGGCAAGAAAGGTCGACAGTGTCTCGCGCGGGCCGCCCATGTTCTCCAGCACGGTGACGACGCTCCGTCCGAAGCCGCGCGCCACGAGCCGGCGCGTTACTTCCGGAATCGTCGTGGCATCGGCCGTCAGCACGAGAAGCCGCGCGCCAGGCTGGATGAAGGCTTCGACGTTCGCCACGTCGCGGCCGTGCAGGGTCACGGCGTCGCAGTCGGGAAGCGACCAGCCCATGCGTGCGGCGGCCAGCGAGAAAGCCGAGAGGTGCGGGATGATCTCGGTCTCGGCGAAGGGGATGAAGGTCAGCAGCTTGCGGGCCACGCCGTAGTTCATCGGATCTCCGGTGGCGAGGATCACCGTCCGGCGGCCCCGCAGCGGCGCAATGCGCTCGACCATGGCGGAGAAGGGCTGCGGCCACTCCTGCAGCTCGGCATCGTGCGGCGGCAGGAGCTTCAGGAGACGGTCCGAGCCGACGATCACCGCGGCGGTCTGCAAGGCCTGACGTGCGCGGGCCGAGAGTCCGTCGTATCCGTCCTCGCCCATGCCGACGATGGTCAGCCACTTGGTCAAGCGGCACCACGCGTCAGCGCATTGATCACCGCCGCGGCCATGGCCGAGCCGCCCTTTCGGCCGAGCAGCGTTGCGTAGGGGATGCCGCGCGGATTGGCGGCAAGTTCTGCCTTGGATTCAGCGGCGCCCACGAATCCCACCGGAAACCCCACGATGGCCGCTGGCCGGGGCGCTCCGCCGTCGATGAGTTCGAGCAGCGCGAACAGTGCGGTTGGGGCATTGCCGATCACGGCAATGGCGCCATCGAGGTGCGGCCGCCACAGTTCCACGGCCGCGGCCGAGCGGGTCGTGCCGCTGGCGATGCCGGCCTGTCTGGCTGCGGGATGGTTCAGGGTGCAGATCACGTCCAGCGTCTTGTCGATGATGCCGTGGCGGACCATTTCGGCATCGACCAGGATCGGCCGGCCAGCGGCGATGGCCCGTGTTGCAGCGTAGGCGAAGTCCGGCGAGATCCGCAGGTCGGCCGCGATCTCCGGCATGCCGCAGGCGTGGATCACACGCTGGGCGATGGGTGCTGCGTCCTCCGGAAGATGCGCAAGATCCGCTTCGGCGCGGATGATCTCGAAGGAACGCGCATAGATGGCCTGGGGATTGCGGAGATAGGAGATCACTTCTTCAGCATGCTCCTGGGGCCGAGCGGATGGTCCGCATGCGGATAGGGCGCATGGGTGTGGCCGTGCTCATGGTGGTCGTGGTCAAGGCCGTGATGGTGGTGGTGGCCATGGTGATGGTCGTGATGACCGGCAACCGTCACCTTCGCGGGCGCGTCGGGATCGAAGGCGATGGCCGGCGCAGCGGCCGCCTTGCAGCTTCCATTGCAGACGCCGTCGCAGAAGTCGCAGTCGGCGGCGGTGCCGATCCCTTCGACGTGATGATGATGGCTTTCCTGCGGTGCGCCGACCTCCGCCTCGAAGCCCAGAACCTGGGTCCGGTACTTGCACATCTGGCAGTTCATGGCGATGTCGCCGGTTAGGATCTGCTGCAAGCGCTCTTCGAAGGTGGCGATGACCTGCGGATGGTCGTTGAGATAGGGCGCCTTGACGAAGTCGATCCCGGGATGGCGGGCGGCCACGGCATCTGTGGCATCATAGATGCGCTGCACCAGGATGCCGGTGAAGAGAAAGTAGGGGAATACCACGATGCGGCGGTAGCCCAGCCGCGTGGCGTGTTCCAGCGCGGGCTCGACCAGCGGAAAGGTGACGCCGGAATAGGCGGTTTCGGCCCAGCCGAATCCGAAGCCTTCCCACAAGAGGCGCGTGACCTTCGAGACGTTGGAATTGGCATCCGGATCGGAAGCGCCGCGCCCGACCACGACCAGCAGCGTCTCGTGCCGCCCGATGCCCGGCGCGGCCGCGTCAAGCGCCTCCTGGACCCGGTCGGCAGCAGCGCGCATCATCTTGGGATCGATGCCCAGTTCCTTGCCGTAGTCGATGCGCAGCTGGTTCTGCGCCGCGTAGGTGTTGAGCACCGAGGGAATGTCGTTCTTGGCGTGGCCTGCGGCAAAGAGCATGCCGGGCACGGCCAGCACCCGGGTCACTCCCAGGTCCTTCAGCCTGTCGAGGCCGGTCCGGATGATCGGCGTGGCGAACTCGAGATAGCCGTACTCGACCGGATATTGCGGCAGCCGGCGTTTCAGATGGTCCGACAGCACGGCGAACTCGCGCACGGCATCGGCATCGCGGCTGCCGTGGCCGCAGAGCATCACACCCAGTTTCTCTGACATCCTGTCCTGCCTTCCACACGAAGCAGCGCCGCCGGCCATGCCGGCAGGGAAGGCAGCTCCGGTCTTGGCCCCGCCTGGGTCGGCCGCACCGGAATGTGCTTTCAGTCCCGTCGCGGGGACGCTGCGTCTTGATGATGGTCTAGGCGCCACCTGGCAGGGGGTCAAGCGAGGTCCGCGACATGGGCTTGCGCGAATGCGGCGTTCGGGCGAAACATCGGGCCATGAAACGGATCATTCTCGCTGCCCTGCTGCTGTCTTCCACGCCCGCGCTCGCCGAGGACTGGTCGACCTATGAAAACGCCCGCTACAGCTTCAAGGTCGACGTGCCCGCCGATGGCTGGGTCGCCCAGCCCGATCCGGACAACGGTGACGGGCGCACCTGGTACTCCAAGGATGGCCGTTCGGTGATCAAGGTCTGGGGTACAACGCTCCTCGACGGGTTCAAGGCAGATGCCAAGGAGCGGGTGGCCAGCGAGAAGGACAAGGGCTGGACCATCACCTCGGATCTCGACTTCAACATCGACCTCGCCAAGGGACCCGATGCCTGGCACGTCTTCAGCGCCAGCCTCGATGGCCGCGACATCCAGCAGAAGGGCATTCCCACCTGCGATGGCACCACCGCCATCTATGCGCGGGTCGAGTTCTTCGAGTCGGAATTCGTGACCTTCATCCCGATCACGGAACGTGTCCTGAGCTCTCTGGCGCCGATCGACGACGGCTGCGGCGGCTAGAATTCGACGCCGGCCTGCGCCTTCACCCCGGACCGGAACGGGTGTTTCACCTGTTCCATCTCGGTCACCAGGTCGGCGATCTCGATGAGTTCCTCCCTGGCGTTGCGGCCGGTAACGATGACGTGCTTGTCGGCCGGCTTGGCCCTGAGCACGGCCAAGACCTCGTCCAGCGGCAGGTAGTCGTAGCGCAGCACGATGTTGAGTTCGTCGAGCAGCACCATCCTGTATGCCGGATCGGCGATCATGGCCCTGGCCTCGTCCCATGCGGCGCGAGCGTGGGCGATGTCGCGCGCGCGGTCCTGGGTTTCCCAGGTGAAGCCCTCGCCCATGGCCTTGATGGTGACGAGATCCGGAAACTTCTCCAGCACAACGCGTTCGCCCGTCGACCATGCTCCCTTCACGAACTGGATCACGCCGGCACGCATGCCATGGCCGATGGCCCGGAAGACCATGCCGAACGCCGCCGTCGACTTGCCCTTGCCCTTGCCGGTGTGGACGATGAGCAAGCCCTTCTCGATGGTCTTTCCCGCCATGATCTTGTCGCGGGCGGCCTTCTTCTTGGCCATCTTCTCGTGATGCCGGGCATTGTCGTCGTCGGTCTCGGTCATGTGCTGAGCTCCCGGAGCTGATCATAGGCTGAATTCAGGCGTGGCGCCCAGAGTCCGCGCTCGACCGCCTCGGCCAGGCGCTGGGCGATTTCCTGCAGTGCCGCGCGGTTGTTGTCGCGGATGAAGTCGCGGGTTGCCGCATCGGCGATGAAGGCTTCATAGGCCAGGTCGAAGTGGTGGCTGCGCACCGCACCGGTGGTGGCGGCGAAGGCGAACATGTAGTCGACTGTCGCGGCAATCTCGAAGGCGCCCTTGTAGCCATGCCGCTTAACGCCGTCGATCCACTTGGGATTGACCACGCGTGACCGCATGACCCGGCTCACCTCTTCCTCCAGCGTGCGGATCATCGGGCGCTCCGGCCGCGAATGATCGTTGTGGTAGACGCGCGGGCGCTTGCCCGAGGCCTGTTCCACGGCGGCACTCATGCCGCCCTCGAACTGGTAGTAGTCGTCGGAGTCGAGCAGGTCGTGCTCACGGTTGTCCTGGTTGTGGACCACGGCCTCGATGCGCTTCAGCCGCGCCGCGAAGGCGTCGGCGGCGCCCACGCCCTCGAGTCCCGCGCCATAGGCATAGGCGCCCCAGGCAACATAGGCCGCCGCAAGATCGGCACGGGCATCCCACAGGCGCTCGTCGATCAGCGCCTGCAGCCCCGCGCCATAGGCGCCCGGCTTCGACCCGAAGATGCGGTGCCCCGCCATGAGCCGCGCATCGGCATCGCTCAGACCTCCGGCGCGCAGCGCAAGGCTCTCCTCGCGCATGCGCGCCGCGATGGGATTGTCGTCGGCATCTTCGTCCAGCGCGCCCACGGCACGGATGGCCTTGTCGAAGAGTTCGATCTGCGCGGGGAAGGCATCGCGGAAGAAACCCGAGATGCGCAGCGTCACGTCCACGCGCGGCCGCCCGAGCTGCGCCAGCGGCATGATCTCGAAGCCCGTGACGCGCCAGCTCGACGGCTCCCATACCGGGCGCGCGCCGATCAGCGCGAGTGCCTGGGCAAGATCATCGCCGCCAGTCCGCATGTTGGAGGTTCCCCAGGCAGAAAGTCCAATTACTCTAAGGTGTTGCCCGAAGTCCTGGAAGTGACGCTTGAGCATGTCCTCGGCCGACTTCTGGCCGAGGTTCCAGGCGGTTGGCGTCGGCACCGTGCGATTGTCGAGCGAGTAGAAGTTCCGCCCCGTCGGCAGAACGTCAAGGCGTCCGCGCGTCGGCGCTCCCGACGGCCCGGGCCTGACCATGCGACCTTCGAGACCGCCGAGCAGCGCGGCCATCTCGCAGGGACCGCTGGCGGAGAGTGCGGGGCGCACACGCTGCTCGATGTCATCGAAGACGGCGGTGGTCTGCGGAAAGTCCGAGGCTGGCTGCGGCGCTTGGCGGGCCAGGAGCATGTGACTGGCGAAGGCTTCGAGCCGTTCGACCGTGTCGCCGGCCGTGCGCCAGGGATCTTCCGCCAGTGCGGCGAGTGCTGCCGGGCGCTGTCCGTCCCAGGGACGGGTCATGTCGCAAGCAAGCGGATCGAAGTCTCCAAAGCCGAAGTCCTTGCTCAGGGCGCGGATCAGGGACTGGTCGCGGCCTTCGCCAAGTCCGCGTGGCACGCGGACCAGCGCCGACAGCAGGTCAGCCTCGTTCCGCCCTGTGGGCGATTCGCCCAGGACATGGAGTCCGTCGCGAATCTGCGCTTCCTTGAGATCGCAGAGAAAGGCGTCGAGGCGCTGGAGGTCGCCGTCGGCGTCACCAGTGAATCCGGCATCGACATCGAGACGGTGGCTGCGGGTGAGATCGAGGATGTTGCGCTTCAGCGACTCGAGCCGGCGCTGGTCGAGGCCGGAGGCGAGGTAGTATTCGTCGACGAGCGCTTCGAGGTCCTTCAGCGGTCCGTAGGTCTCCGCCCGCGTCAGCGGCGGCGTGAGGTGGTCGATGATGACGGCGCCGCTGCGGCGCTTGGCCTGGGTGCCTTCGCCCGGATCGTTGACGATGAAGGGATAGACCTGCGGCAGCGGCCCTAGGGCGACCTCGGGAAAGCTTCCGGAGTCCAGCGCCACGGCCTTGCCGGGCAACCACTCGAGATTGCCGTGCTTGCCATTGTGGATGACGGCATGGGCGCCGAAGACATGGCGCAGCCAGCAATAGAATGCGAGATATCCATGCGGCGGCACCAGTGCCGGATCGTGGTAGGTGGATTTCGGATCGATGTTGTAGCCGCGTGCCGGCTGAATGGCGACGGCGGCCGCGCCGTAGAGGCGGACGGGGAGATGGAACGACCCGTCGGCAAGGAATGGATCGGTCTCGGGCCTGCCCCAGCGCGCGGTGACCGCCGCTCGGGTTCCCTCGGGCAATGCGGCAAACCATGCATTGTACTGGGCGAGGGAGAGCACGGGGTTGATGCCATGTTCGCGCCGTGCGGCATTGGTCGTTCCCTGCTGCAGGTCCTCGATCAGCGCCGTGCCGCTGGCGGGAAACGCCGACACGGCGTAGCCCTCCTGTCCGAGTGCGGCAAGGATGCGCACGGTGCTGGCCGGCGTGTCGTAGCCCACGCCATTGGCGATGCGGCCGTCCTTGTTGGGGTAGTTGGCGAGGACGATCGCAATCCTGCGCCGGTCTGCCGGAGTCCGGCGCAGCTTCACCCAGTTGGCGGCAAGGTCGGCGACGAAATCCACGCGATCCGCAACCGGCCGATAGGTCACGATCCGGCATTGCGTTGCCGCGTGCCACAGCGAGTCTGCCTTGAAGGAGACGGCGCGTGACATGATGCGGCCGTCCAGTTCGGGCAGCACCACGTTCATGGCCAGATCGCGCGCGCCGAGCCCCTGGCTGCTGTTCCGCCAGTTCTCTTCCGAAGATCCGGCGAGCACCACTTGCAGCACCGGACAGTCGAAGTTTGCCAGCGGATCCTCGCTGCCACCCGAGGCGACGGCAAAGCTCGTCGCATTGAGAATGATGTCGGGCTGCGCGCCTCCGAGGCTTTCCCGGATCACAGCCGCGCTCGCGGGTTCCTTGAGGCTTGCGACATGGAGTGCCACGCTGCCGATGCCGCGCCGGTCCAGCGCCGCGATGAGTGCGTCGATCGGCGCCGTCAACCCGCCCTCCAGCAGCGAGCGATAGAAGACTATGCCGGCCATCGGTCGCCCCGACGCCACGTCGGCGCGATAGATCCCCGCCTTCGGCAGGTCCACGGCGGGCTCCGGCATGGGGCCGTCACCGATCAGATGTGCGGCATACCGAAGGAAGGCTGCGGCATTGGCGGGCCCGCCGGAAACCAGATACTGGCGCAGTCGCTCGCAATGCTGCGCGCCGACCGTCGACCGTGCCATGAGCGCGGGATCGGCCGCGGCATCGCCGGGCAGAAGGACGAGGGCAATGCCGCGTTCGCGGGCCAGTCCCGACAGCTGCTCAAGGCCATAGGACCAGTAGGAGGCGCCGCCCAGCAGGCGGAGGACGATCAGCTTTGCACCCGACAGGGTCCTGGCGAGATAGAGATCGACGGAGAGATTGTGCTGCAGCTGCAGCAGATTGGCCAATCGCAGCGATGGCCCGCCCACTGCATCATGGGCGCGCGCCAGTGCCGCAAGTTCGCTGTCGGCGGCAGACAGGACCGCGATGTCGGCGGGCGTCTGGCCCAGATCGGCGGCTTCCGCCGCGCCATCGATGACGCCCGAGGTGGTGGCGAGGAGATGCATGTCAGACCGGTGTCCGGCCGTCGCCGTCAGGCCTTCGCCTGGCGGTCGCCGACGTCATCCGCGCAAGGCGCGCTCGATGGCGGCGCGGTCCATGTGCTTTTCACCGATCACGACCAGATCGGTGCCGCGGCGTTCCCCCGGCAACCAGGCGCGGTCGAAATAGCTGTCGAGGCGCGGGCCCACAGCCTGCACCAGAAGCCGGGCAGGGCTGCCCGCTATGTCGACGAAGCCCTTGATGCGCAGGATGTCATGGCTGGCGATGGTGGCCGCGATCCGTCGCAGCAGGCCGTCGCGGTCGTCAACCTGGCCCAGGGACACGATGAAAGTGACGAAGTCGTCGTGGTCGTGCTGCTCCTCGCCTTCCATCTCATGGTGCGACAGGCGGTTGTGCATGTCGTCCTCGGCCGCGGCCGCGAGTCCCAAGAGCGCGGCGATGTCGATGGCACCGTGGCGCGTCGCAACCAGGCGCGTGCCGTCGCGCACCTTCGACTTCAGCTCCCCGGCAACCTCGGCCTGCTCCCCCGCGTCGAGCAGGTCGGTCTTGTTGACGATCACCATGTCGGCGCAGCTGAGCTGGTCCTCGAACAGTTCCTCGATCGGGTTCTCATGGTCGAGATTGGGATCGGCCGCGCGCTGCGCCTGCACCGCGTCCTCATCGTCGGCGAAGCGGCCTTCGGCCAGGGCCTTGGCATCGACCACGGTCACCACACCGTCGACCGTGACACGCGACTTGATCTCGGGCCAGCCGAAGGCCCGCACCAAGGGCTGGGGCAGGGCCAGGCCAGAGGTCTCGATCACGATGTGCTGCGGCGGATCGGGGCGGTCCAGCAGCTTGCGCATGGTGGGCACGAAGTCGTCGGCCACCGTGCAGCAGATGCAGCCGTTGGCGAGTTCGATCACGTCTTCTTCCTTGCACAGCGCGTCGCCGCAGCCCTTGAGAATCTCCCCATCGACGCCCACGTCGCCGAACTCGTTGATGACGAGGGCGATGCGGCGGCCGCCGGCATTCTCCAGCATGTGGCGGATCAGCGTTGTCTTGCCGGCGCCGAGGAAGCCGGTGATGACGGTGGCCGGGATCTTGGCGGTCGAACGGGTCGTCATGGCGTTGCGGCATCCCTGGCGAAGCGGTTCATGGCGTAGCTGAGGAAGAATCCGATCAGCGCCCAGAACACGGCGTTGGCCACCAGCGAGTTGGCGGCAAAGGCCGCGGCCAGTCCTGCCGGCACGCCGCTCTCATGGGTGGCGGGCATCGGCGCGCCAATGAGATGCGGCAAAGCGATCAGGACCACCGCGACCGGCAGCGCGAAGGCTTCGCGGCGCGCGGCAATCAGGTAGAGGCCCAGCCCGGTCGCCGCGATGGTTCCGAGCCACCAGATCTGCCGTGCGGCGAGATCGGCCGCCGGCATGCCGGGAAGCTCCGGCGCCAGACCCGCCGCGGGGGCGAGGCTCACCGCGATGAAGCCGCACAGGCCCCAGATCAGTCCGTTGCGTCGCGTGATGCCGATCCCTGAGATGAGCGAGACGGCGGCCATCAGGATGGCAAAGGCAGCGCCTGCCATCATGGCGGTGGCCGTCGTGGCCAGGGTCCGCTGCCAGCCATTCGCGGGCTGCCAGCCGGATTCCGCCTCATCATGCTGATGGACGGGGACCGCCGCTGCGTCGCCTGCGTCCGCAGTACCGGATTGGACCGCCGCCGGAGCGGCATGTTCATGGACGTGGCCCGCACCCTCGAAGGTCTCGGCTTCGAGGATCATCGGCGTGAGACGAACGTGCTGTATGGCAGCCATAACCAGCCCGGCCGCGATCCCCGCAAGGAGCGCGGCGAGAAGAACTCGCCCGATCATGTTGGTGCTCCGCTGCTTAGTGGCAGGGAAAGCCGATGGCGTGACGCGTGTCGTGCGCGGTGTTGTGCGCGGCCGACATGCCGGACAGGCCAACGGCGAAGAGCATGGCGCCGCCGATGGCGAAGAGGACAAACCCGGCGGTCAGGCGCCGCGGCAGCGAAAGCGGGACGGTCGTGGTCGTTGTGGTCATGGACACCCTCCGTGAGACCAGTGTTGCGGGCCATGGGCCCCTTGGCTTGCGTGGCAGGTCTCCTGACTCGCGGGTCCCGAGGTTCGCGGCGGCCTTCCCGGTTTCCCAGTGGCACGTCTGCCGGAACCCTCGCCGCTCACAGTTGCGGGGGCAGCCACGGATTTGGCCCCGATTGGGTCATCCTCACCGTGTTCCCTGTTAGGCCTTCAGCCGGCTGGCATCTGGCACCACACACCCCCATATCACAGGATGTGCGGCGCTTCGTCAACACGCCAGAGGCGGTTCGGCGTCCAAAAACGGCACGGTTGCCATTTCGCGCTTAAGTCTTTGGCAATCTCTTGGCCACCCCTTCTTAACCACAATCTTTCACAATGGCCGGCCATGAGCATCCGGTCCGTCATTCTTGCGTCAGTGTGTTCCGTGTTTCTTGCTGCAAGCGCGGCGGTGACCGGTCCGGCCTGCGCCGCAACCTCCGATAGTTCGCACTTGGTGACCGAGGCCTACAAGGCCCTCCAGGCTGGCGATGCCGTGGCCGCTGCGACGGCCTATACCCAGGCCATCGAATCCCGCGACCTGGAGCCGGAAGTCCTGGCCAATGCCCTGCTCAACCGGGGTCTGGCCTATCAGCGTCTGAATGACCATGACCGGGCAATCGATGACTACACGGCCGCCATGCGGATCGACGCCATGTCGGCACAACTGCGGGCCCTTGCGCTCTACAATCGTGGCCTGTCCTATCAGAAGCTCGGGCAGCCCTCGCGGGCCAACGAAGATTTCACCAGCGCGCTGTTCCTCGACAGCCGCTTCGCCCATGCCTACTACAGCCGTGGCGTGATCCTGCGCGAAACGGGACAGTACATCTTCGCCCTGGCTGACTTCGACAAGGCCATCAAGTTCGAATATCCCGAGCCGGCGCGCGTCTACTTCGCCGAGGCGCTGACCTACGAAAAGCTCGGCCGGACCGACAATGCCCGCGCGGCCTTGGAGAAGACCCTGGCCGCAAATCCCATGTATGAGCCGGCACAGAAGCGCCTCGCCGCTCTCAATGGCGCGGCCCAGTCGGATACCGCCCAGGTGCCCGCCGACGGCATCGCCACGGCGACGATTGCCACCAACACCTTGCCGCAGGCGACGGCGCCATCCCCTGAACTGGCCACTGCCGCCTCCGGCGAGACCATCGTCGAGATGGTGCCTCATCCCGGAAAGAAGATCCTCGACCGCGTTCCCGTCGAGCAGGCGCCAGCACCCGTTGCCGCCGCCACGGAACCCGAGGAGAAGATCGTCGCCATCGAGCCCGTCGCCGAGGAACCGGCGGCCGACATGGCCGTTGCCGAGGCGGCGCCCGACCCGGCGCCAGACGCTCAGGCAGAGTCACCGGCGCAGGAAGCTCCCGCGGCGCAGAAGCTCTCGGGCTGGAGCGTGCAGATCGCATCGGCAACAACCGAGGACGCCGCCTGGGCGACGTGGAAGAAGATGCAGGCCCGCTACAAGGTGCTGGCCAGCAAGGAGCCAGTGGTGGTGCGTGCCGACCTTGGTGCCAAGGGCACGTTCTATCGCGTGAGGCTGGTCGGCTTCGACAGCCAGGACGACGCCGGCAGCGCCTGCGCGAAGCTCAAGTCCAAGGGCGTGAAGTGCTTCATCAGCAAGGCGAGTTCCTGACGCCATCACCCTGAAAAGATCAGGGTTTTCCACAGCGGGACAAGGCTGTTCCATCGCCTGATGCCAGTAGCGTATCATCGCCCGATGGCACTTCACATGCTCAAGCTCTGCGTCGGCGTCAGCGAGATCGACGAACTCGAGTCGTGGATCAAGGACTGTCGCGCGGGACGCGACACGCTGGATCACACCACCCGCATGTTTCCGAAGCGCCGGGACGAGATTCTCAATGGAGGATCGCTCTACTGGGTGATCCGCGGCCTGATCCTCTGCCGCCAGCCGATCGCTGACCTGCAGGCCGTCACCGGTTCCGACGGGATCGAGCGCTGCCGCATCGTGTTCAAGCCGAAGATCATACCCGTGCGGCCGGCGCCGCGCCGCGCCTTCCAGGGCTGGCGTTACCTCGAGGACGCCGACGCGCCGCCGGACCTTCCCAGGACGGCGCGGGCCGAGGGCATGAGCGAGAAGATGCGGCGCGATCTGGCCGAACTCGGATTGTTGTGAACAATCGCCCCAGGGACTTTCGGTCTCTCCTGGAACTCAGAAGCCTTCTTGGTCTTGACGTCTAGTCCGCCGTCGGCCGCGCCAGCGCCTCCAGGATGATCGACAGCGAGATGGCCCCGGGGTCCATGTGTCCGCGCGAGCGCTCGCCCAGCGTCTTGGCCTTGCCGGTGGTGGCGATCATCGCCGCCGTGCCTTCCGCGCCCTCGGCTGCGGCGCGCGCGGCCGCGGCCATTGCAGCTTCGAGCGCGGGCTGCGTTGCAGCTGCGGCGATTGCCGGTGCCAGCGCATCCAGCATGGTCTTGTCCCCGGGCTTTGCGCCGCCACGGGCCTCGACGGCGGCCTGCCCGTCGCGCAGGCCCTGGACGAAGCCTGCTGCATCGAGCGATGTGCCGGTCAGGCCCTTGCCCATGGCGGTGAAGAAACTGCCAAAGACCGCTCCCGACGCACCGCCCGCCTTCATCAGTATGGCCAAGCCGGCTGTCTTGAACGGATCGCCGGCCGTTGCAGGAGACCTTGTCGTCAGGGCTTCGCGCGCAGCGGCGAACCCGCGGGCCATGCCCACGCCGTGATCGCCATCGCCGATGGCCTGGTCGGCGCGGGTGAGGCGCTCCTCGCTGGCCAGCATGGCATCGCAGACGGCCAGAAGCCGAGTATTCACCTCGCCGGGCGTCATTGCCGATAGGCCGGCGATGCCGCCGGCGCGTCCAGCCACCGCTTGAGGTTGGCGTCGAGCTTCATCAGGCTGAGCGAAAAGCCGGCCATCTCCTGGCTGGTGAAGAAGGGACCGATGTCGGACCGGTAGACGGCGATGCCCAGACTGTCGAGCCTCCGCCTTACGCCGCGATTGACGATGAGGAGTTCCATCATCGTGGTGGCCCCCAGATTGTTCAGCATCAGCGCCACCTCGTCACCCTTGCGGAACGGGAGATCTTCCACGACCAGCCGCGTCATCTCCTCGGCAAGCGCCTCCGCACGCATCAGCTTGCGGCGCTCCACGCCCGGCTCGCCATGTGCGCCCATGCCGATCTCGATCTCGTCATCGCCCAGCAGGAAGGTGGGCTGACCGGTCTGGGGCAGGGACCCGGCGCTCACCGCCACCCCGATGGAGCGCACGGAGGCCTCGGCATGCCGGATGAGCTCGGCAGCCTCGGCAAGGCTGCTGCATTCCTGGCAGATGGCGCCGGCGCATTTCACGACGTAGAAGGCGCCGCCAATGCCGCGCCGTTCCTTGCGGTCGGGCGTCACGACATCGTCGGCGATGCGGATGGTTTCGACGGCGATGCCGTCGGCTGAGGCGAGTTCCGCGCCGATGTCGAAGTTCATGTTGTCGCCGGCATAGTTGCCATAGAGATAGATGACGCCCTTGCCGCGGTTCACGGCAAGGGTCGCCGCGTGGATGATATCGGGTGTGGGAGCCGCGAAGACATTGCCCGCAACCGAACCATCGGCGAGGCCTTGGCCGACGTAGCAGGTGTACATGGGCTCGTGACCCGATCCGCCGCCGACGAGCAATGCCACCTTGCCCTCGGGAATGCGGTTGCGGACCACGGCGTCGGCGCCATCGAGCTTGCGCAGATCGCCATGCGAGGCCAGGACCAGGCCGTCCAGCACCTCGGGCACGAGATCGGGAATCGCATTGATGATCTTCTTGACGCGCGCCATCGCAGTTCTCCCCGGCCGGCAGCTACACGGCAATATTGTCGATGAGCCGCGTCTTGCCAAGCCACGCCGCAGCCAGCAGGCGCAGCGGCTCGCCCCGCGCATCCGGCACGGCAAGCGTCGCGGCATTCCGCGCGGTCACGTAGTCGACCCGGAAGCCCTGCGTGGTCAGGGCGCGCGTGGCCGAGCGGGTCGCCGTCTGCGCGTCGATGCCGGCGCGGATCTTCTCCGCCGCCAGCATCAGCGCCTCGTGGATGGCGATGGCCTGCCTGCGTTCGGCCGCCGAGAGGTAGCGGTTGCGCGATGACATGGCGAGGCCGTCGTCCTCGCGCACCGTGGGAATGCCCACCACCTCGATCGGAATGTCGAGGTCCCGGGCCATCTGCGTCACCACCATGAGCTGCTGGTAGTCCTTCTCGCCGAACATGGCGAAGTCGGCGCCGATCTGGATGAAGAGCTTGCTGACGACCGTTGCCACGCCGTCGAAGAACTGCGGGCGGAAGCGGTCTTCGAGACCGGCCTTCGCCGGTCCCGCCAGCGATACCGTGGTGGAGAAGCCCGGCGGATACATGTCCTCGGGAGTCGGCGCGAAGATCAGCGTGCAGCCGGCCTGGGCCAGCTTCTTGACGTCGGCTTCCTCGTCGCGTGGATAGCGGCCCAGGTCCTCGGTGGCGGCGAACTGCTTCGGATTGACGAAAATCGTGGCGATGCAGCGGTCGGCCCGGTTCAGTCCTTCCCGGACCAGCGTGAGGTGGCCTTCATGCAGCGCGCCCATGGTGGGAACCACGGCATAGGTCAGATGCTGCTTGCGCCAGGCACGGGTCTCGCGGCGCAGGCTGGCGACGGAGCGGACGATCTTCGGTTTCATGTTGCGCGATCCTTGGGCTTGGCGGCGGATCGGGAGGCCAGGGGCAAGCGGGGACTCTCCTTTACCTCTTCCATGACGAAGTAGGAATGGGTGCCCTCGACCATCGGCAGCGCGCCGATGACGCCGCCGAGGATGTCTCGGTACTCGGCCATGTCGCGGACCCGGATCTTCAGGAGATAGTCGAAGCCGCCGCCGACCATGTGGCATTCCAGAATCTGGCCGACCGGCCGCACCGCGGCGTTGAAGGCCTTGAGCGTCGCCTCGTCGGTGGCCTTGAGGGTGACGGTGACGAAGACCATCAGGGCCTGGCCAAGCGCACGCGCATCGAGCCTTGCATGATAGCCGCCGATGACGCCAAGCTTCTCCAGCCTGCGGATGCGCAGGGTGCAGGGCGTGGGCGAGAGATGGACGCGCCTGGCGAGTTCCACCACCGGCAGGCGCGCATTGTCCTGCAGCGCGGCGAGAATGGCCAGATCGATCCCGTCAAGATTCACTGTATCCATGGTCATTCTACTAGATATATCACTATGGCTGTTTCAATTCACGATCGAAATCACCTGATCCAGTCCGGAGTTTGGTGAGACGCAAAAACGGAATTGTGCCAAGTGTTGGCCTTCGGAGGAGTCCTGCCATGACCCGATTGCCCGACCGTTCCGCCATCGAAGCCAGGCTGTTCGCCGACGAGACGTCCCTCGTGCGCAGTCTCGCCGCAGAGGCGGCACTGCTGCCCGACGAGCAGCGCCGAGTGGCCGAACTGGCCCGCCAGCTGGTGGCGGCGGTTCGTGCCGGGCGGCGCCAGCAGGGCGGCATCGATGCCTTCATGCAGGAATATTCGCTGTCCTCCGAGGAGGGCGTGGTGCTGATGTGCCTGGCAGAGGCCCTGCTGCGCATCCCCGACGCCGGAACCGCCGACAAGCTGATCGCCGACAAGATCGGCGGCAAGGACTGGGAGGGCCATCTCGGCCAGTCGGAATCACTCTTCGTCAACGCCTCGGCCTGGGGGCTCATGCTCACCGGCCGCTTCGTCGACCTGGGGCGCGAGGCAACCAAGGATACTGGCGGTTACCTCAAGCGCCTGATGTCGCGCTCGGGGGAACCCATCATCCGCAATGCCATGAAGCAGGCGATGCGCATCATGGGCAAGCAGTTCGTCCTTGGACGGACGATCGACGAGGCGCTGTCCGTGGCCCGCCCGCAGGAGGCCGAAGGCTACCGTTTCTCCTTCGACATGCTGGGCGAGGCCGCCTTCACCATGGAAGATGCCGAGCGCTACTATGCCTCCTACGCCAATGCGCTGCGTGCCATCGGCGCCAAGGCGCGGGGCGACGATGTTTTCGCCAGGCCATCGATCTCGGTGAAGCTCTCGGCGCTCCATCCGCGTTACGAGGAGAAACAGGAGGCCCGCGTCATGGCGGAACTCCTGCCCAAGGTGGCCGATCTCGCCAGCGTGGCCAAGGGACTGAACGTCGGATTCACCATCGATGCCGAGGAGGTGAACCGACTCGACCTGTCGCTCGAACTGTTCGGCCGCCTGGCGCAGGACCCGAGGCTTGCGGGGTGGAACGGGCTGGGTCTTGCCGTGCAGGCCTATGGCAAGCGCGCGCGACCGGTACTGGACTGGCTGACCCAACTCGCTGTTGCCACGGGGCGAAAGCTGCCGGTACGCCTGGTCAAGGGTGCCTATTGGGACACTGAAATCAAGCGCGCCCAGGAGCAGGGGCTTCCCAATTATCCGCTGTTCACGCGCAAGGTCTCGACCGATGTCAGCTATCTCGCCTGTGCCCGGTTCATGCTGGCCCGGCGCGACTGCTTCTATCCGCAATTCGCCACGCACAATGCCCATTCGCTGGCCGCCATTTCGGTCATGGCGGGAAATGACCGCAGCTTCGAGTTCCAGCGCCTGCACGGCATGGGACAGGCGCTCTATGAGCAGGTGGTGGGTGCCGCGAAGATGAACCAGCCCTGCCGGATCTATGCGCCGGTTGGCAGCCATGAGGACCTGCTGGCCTATCTCGTCCGGCGCCTCCTGGAAAATGGCGCCAACACGAGCTTCGTCAATCGCCTGGCCGACGACGAGGCGCCCATTGCCGAGATCATCGCCGATCCGGTGACCGAGGTCGGAAAGCTCGCGGAGGTGCCAAATCCGCGCATCCCTTTGCCAGCCGATATCTTTCCGGGCCGGCGAAACTCGTCGGGCCAGGCATTGTGGGACGATCCGATTCGGTCACGTATGCTCAAGGGCATCGACCAGGCCATGCGCAATCCGGTCACGGCGACGGCCCTCATCGACGGCAAGCCTTCGATGCAAGGTCCGCTGCGCGACATTTTCTCGCCGCAGGACCGGCGCGTGAAGGTGGGTGCGGTCCACGAGACCGCAGACGCCGACATCGGCCGCGCCATGGCTGCCGCTGCCGCGGCCCAGCACGGCTGGGACCTCCGCGGCGCCGGCGCCCGGGCCGAGATTCTCGAGCGGGCCGCCGATCTCTATGAAGCCAATGACGCCCGGCTTATGGCGCTGCTGGTGCGCGAGGCGGGCAAGACACTGGACAATGCCCAGGCCGATCTGCGCGAGGCGGTGGATTTCCTGCGCTACTATGCGCAGCGCTGCCGCGCCGATTTTTCCGGACCGCTCCTGCTGCCGGGCCCCACCGGCGAACGCAACGAGATGACGCTGCACGGTCGCGGCGTTTTCGCCTGCATCGCGCCGTGGAATTTCCCGCTGGCGATCTTCACGGGCCAGGCTGCAGCGGCCCTGGCGGCCGGCAACAGCGTGGTGGCGAAGCCCGCCGAGCAGACGCCGCTCGTCGCCTTCGAGGCCGTGAGGCTGCTGCATCAGGCTGGCGTGCCGGGCGACGTGCTGCACTTTCTGCCAGGCGACGGCGCGCGCATCGGCAAGACGCTGCTGGCCCATCCGGCGCTTGCCGGCGTCGCCTTCACCGGATCCAACGAGATCGCGTCGCTTATCAACCGCGCGCTTGCGGCCCGCGATGGCGCGATTCCGGCGCTCATCGCGGAGACGGGCGGCATGAACGCCATGATCGTCGACTCATCCGCCTTGCCCGAGCAGGCGGTGCGCGATGTTCTGGCCTCGGCCTTCGACAGCGCCGGCCAGCGCTGCTCGGCTGCGAGGCTGCTCTTCGTCCAGGACGACGTGGCAGCGCGGGTCATCGGCATGCTCAAGGGTGCCATGGCCGAACTCCGTGTCGGCGATCCGCTAGACTATGCGACGGACGTGGGACCGGTGATCGATGCGGAGGCCCAGCGCGGCCTGGATGCCCACAAGTCACGCATGGCGGACGAGGGCCGGACCATCGTCGACCTGCCGCTCCCGGCAGACTGCGCAAACGGCACCTTCGTCTCGCCCGCGGCCTATGAGCTTGGCGGCATCTCGGGCCTGAAACGGGAGGTCTTCGGTCCCGTGCTGCATGTCGTGCGCTTCGCCGGGAACCGTCTCGATGCCGTCTGTGATCAGATCAATGCGACGGGCTTCGGTCTCACGCTTGGCCTTCACACGCGCATCGAAAGCACCGTGTCCGAGGTGCGCCGGCGGGTCCGGGTCGGCAACATCTATGTGAACCGCAACCAGATCGGCGCAGTCGTCGGGGCGCAGCCCTTCGGGGGCGAGGGGCTTTCGGGTACAGGGCCAAAGGCCGGTGGCCCGCACTATCTTCACCGTTTCGCCACCGAGCGGGTCTGTTCGGTCGACACGACGGCCTCCGGCGGGAATGCCGCCCTCATGTCCATGGGGCAGTAGCCGGCCCGACACCTAAAATTTTATTTAAACGCTTAAGCGCTGCTTGATCGGCCGGTGGTACTTCTGTGCCCAAGGGATCACCATGTCAGTTGCAAACCCAACCGCAGCCGAAGCCTTCTCGAGTTTCGAGGACGCGACGCAGTATCTGGAGAAGATGTGCCGGGTATTGGGCGTGCGGCACCTGTCCTATTGGAGCCTGACCGTCATCGATGGCGTTCCGGATCAGGTGACCTGGATCGCGACCTATGATCCTGCCTACATGGCGCACTACATGAACGCTCATACGCCGCTTGGCGATCCCGCCTTCGAGCACGCCTCCGGCAAGCCCCAGGTGATCGACTGGTCCGAACTGAATGCCATCGATGGCACGTCGGAGCGCATCACCAGCCAGGCGGCACGTTACGGCATTGCCAGGCATGGACTGTCCTATCCGTTCCGCGAGGGCACATCGCGCCAGATCATGTTCTCGGTCAACGTCGACTGCAGCGATGAGGACTGGCCAAAGGAAAAGGCACGCGTGATCGGCATGTTCTGCGGATTCGCCCATGCCTTCCATGCGCGGGTGCGCCCGCTTGTCGACTCGCGCCGCAGCGCCGCCTGAGCCGCCCACCGCTGGCGCCAGTCTCGGAAAGATGCCAGAAGCACCGGATCTTCAGTATGTCCCGCCGGACAGTCCGGTCAGCCTGTCATTCCCGAGCATTGCATGCGCCAAGACAAAGTTCCGCATTCCGACTGGGCGAGCCTGTGGCGCTCGGGAGCGCTGCCACGCTTCTGCTTCATCGCCCTCGGGCTGATCTTCCATGCCGGCGCGGAGAACATGATCACCACGATCATGCCGGCCGTCGTGCGCGACATCGGCGGCATCGAACTCAATGGCTGGACCTTCGCCATCTACGAGATCGGCTCCATCATCGCCGGCGCCGCAACCGGTCGCCTCGCGACCTACTGGACCGTTCGTGCCAACATGGTGATCGCCGCGCTGATCTTCGCGGCGGGCACCTTCGTCACCACGCTGGCTCCCAGCATGGAGGTAGCACTTGGCGGAAGGCTGTTCAGCGGCTTCGGTGGCGGCGCCCTCATTGCTTTGTCCTATGTGGCCGTCCAGCGCTACTTCGCGGCCGCCATCTGGCCACAGCTTCTGGCCATCCTGTCGGTGGTCTGGGGTGTCGCGGCCTTCGGAGGCCCGCTCTATGGCGCCATCATCGGCACGCTTCTCTCGTGGCGCTGGGCCTTTGGCTTCTTCGCCATCGGAGCCGTCATCTTCGCGCTGGCCTGTCTCGTGGTGCTGCGCGACGAGGCTCCTCCGGAGGAGCCGGCCCGACCGGGACCATTCCCCTGGCTGACGCTCGCCCTGCTGGCCTCCGGCATCACGGCGGTGGCCTTCGCCGGCGTGGATCCGCGCCCCCTGGTCTCCGCCATGCTGGTCATTGCCGGGCTGGCGGCCATTGGCTGGTTTTTCCTGCTCGATTCGCGCAATGGCCCGTCGCGGCTCTTTCCGTCGCGGCTCTTCGACCCTCGCGGGCTCGTCGGATCCGGCATGATCATGGTGGCGGCGCTCTCCGTCTCCACCTGTTCGTTCGGCTTCTACGGTCCGCTGCTGCTATCGGCCCTGCATGACTTCTCACCGCTGACGACCGGACTCATCATCGCCAGCGAGTCGATCTCGTGGTCAATCCTGTCCATCGTGCTGGCCAATGCCCCGCGGCATTGGGAAGGCACCATCACGCGCGTCGGTGCGGTCATGATCGCCGCCGGCATCGCGGGCTTTGCCTGGAGCGTTCCGGCCGGTTCGATAGCGGGGCTGCTGTTCTTCGCCACGCTCCAGGGCGGCGGTTTCGGCATACTCTGGCCCTTCGCCTCGCGCCGCGTGATCCAGGCGGCAGCACCGGGCGAATCCGAAGTGACGGCGTCGGGCTTCTCCACCTTGCAGCGCATTGGCTATGCGACCGGCGCGGCCTTCGCCGGGATCGTCGCCAACGCCAACGGTTTCGCCGATGGCTTTACCGCAGAGGCGGCCAGGACCGCGGCCGTGCCGCTGTTCCTGTACTTTCTGCCGCTCGCCCTCGTCGGCTGCGTCGCTGCCTTCCGGTTCGCCAGCCTGTCGGGGCCGCGCGATCAGACGTTCCCTTGAAGAGATTCAGTCCTTGCCACCGCGGAGCACGATGCCCCGCGCCACCGCATCCCGTCCGAACTTGCCGCGCAGGCGGTCCATGGCAAGCTCGGCCCTGGCCTTGGCGGCGACGTGCGAGTCCAGGGTCTCGGCCTCGGCCTCCGGTCGTGCCTCCGAGAGGTTGCTGATGCCGACGCCGATCAGCCGGAAGGCGGTTCCCGTGGCCTCGCGGCGGAGCATCGGTGCAGCGGTCTCATAGATACGCGTGGCGAGGGCCGTGGGCTCCTCCAGCGTGGCGTTGCGCGTGCGGATGCGGAAATCCGTGGTCTTCAGCTTCAGTACCACGGTCTGTCCTGCGGCGCCTTCGGCCTTCGCCCGGCGCGACACCTTCTCCGCCAGCGTCCACAGAATCGGCTCGAGGTCGGCGAGCGCGGCGATATCGCTGTTGAAGGTGGTCTCGGCGCTGATGCTCCTCGCATGGTCGTCGCTGCTCACGCGGCGCAGATCCTCGCCGCGAGCCAGGTGATAGAGCCTGGCGCCCATGCTGCCGTAACGGCGCATCAGCTCGACCTTTTCCATCTCCTGCAGCTGCGCGATGCGGGTGATGCCGTCGCGGGCCAGATGCTCCTGCGTGGCCTTGCCGACGCCCCAGATGAAGCCGACCGGCCGCTCGGCCAGGAAGGCCTGCGCCTCGCCTGCGCCAAGCACGGAAAATCCACGCGGCTTTTCGAGGTCGGATGCGATCTTGGCGAGAAACTTGTTGGCGGAGAGTCCGACTGACGCGGTGATGCCGATCTTCCCGGATATCAGATTGACGAGCCGGGCGAGCGACAGGGCAGGGCTCATGCCGTGCAGCCGCGTGGTGCCGGTGAGATCAAGGAAGGCCTCGTCAATGGACAGTGGCTCGACCGCGGGCGTGAGGTCGAGCATGAGTTGCCGCACTTCGCGGCCGACAGCGGCATATTTGGCCATGTCGGGCTTGATCACCACCGCGTCCGGACACAGCGACAAAGCCTTGAACATGGGCATGGCCGAGCGCACGCCGCGAATGCGCGCGACATAGCAGCAGGTCGAAACCACGCCGCGGTGTCCGCCGCCGACGATCACCGGCTTGTCCGCGAGATCCGGATTGTCGCGCTTCTCGATGGCCGCATAGAAGGCGTCGCAGTCGATATGCGCGATGGAAAGATCATGAAGCTCGGCATGCCGGACAAGGCGCGGGCTGCCACAGCCACGGCAGCGCGTCTCGAGCCCCGCTACGGGGCTCAGACAATCGCGGCAGAATCCGGGCAGGGCCGTACCGTCCATGGAATCCATACTAGCCTTGGGCGTGAAGATAGGGAACAATGACCGACTGCGGATGGCATCACGATCGAGGGGAAGCGTCGATGTACAAGCTCTACAACGTGAAGGCCTGGGGCTCGCTGGCCATTCACTGCATACTCGAGGAGATGGAAGTTCCCTACACCAACATCTGGATGACCGCAGAGCAGGTGCGTGCGCCGGAGTTCCGCCAGACCAGCCCCCTCAACCAGATCCCGGCGCTCGGCCTCGACGATGGCCGGTCGCTGTTCGAGTCCGCCGCCATCGTCTCGTTCCTCGTCACGGCGCATCCCGACAGATCTCTGGCCCCTGAGCCCGGAAGCGGCGATTTCGGCGAGTTCCTGAGCTGGCTGCATTTCATGTCGACCAACCTCTACATGACCAACAATCTCGCCATCGGCGCCGGCGACTATGCCAGCGACGCGGCGCAGGATGCCTTCATCGCGCGCAAGGCGAGCGCGCGCGCCGACAGTTACTGGCTGCTGCTTCAGTCGCGCCTGGCCTCGGACGGACCCTGGCTGATGGGCAGGAATTTCTCCGCGCTCGACCTCTATGCCTTCATGCTGTCGATCTGGGGGCGTCCGACGGAAGTGGAGTTGCGCGCGCGCTTTCCGGGCATCGCGGCGCTGGCCGATGGCGTCCGCGCCAGGCCGCGCCTCAAGGCCGTGCTCGAGGCCCACGGCGTGCTGGCGCCCGGTGGCTATGCCTGACTGCGCAATCCGATGAGGCCCGCGATGTGCGGGCGGGCCTCGTCCCAGCTTCCGGTCCTGAGCGACAGGAAATCGAAGGGTTCGATATGGCGGGCGAAGCGTTCGTCGTGGAGGAAATGGACCAGATGCACCTCGGGTGCGTGTTCGTAGGCCGAGGCAATGAAGGACGGGCTGTCGTCGACGAAGACGCTGGGTGCCCTAGTCATCTGGGCGAGCTGGCGGATGGCGGGCCCCTTCGGGCCGGAATTGGTGACGACCGGGAAGGGCAGGCCGTGCCGCTCCAGGTTGCGCCTCCGGTCCTCGCCGGCACTGTGCGGCAAGTTGGTGAGCAGCACGACATCGGCTACCTGCCCGATCTCGATCAGGGACTCGACCGCGCCGTCGATCGGCGACATGTGCAGGGTGCGTTCGGCGAAGAACACGTCGATCAGCTCGGCCACCCTGCCAGCCTCGACCGGGGCGTTGCCGTCGCGGTGCCGGACATTGCCGTTCAGCGCGAAGCTGGAGGTGTCCAGCCAGAGGCGGCGCTCGGCGAGGAAATCCTCGAATTCGCGGGTGAAATGAACCACCACCTCGTCGACGTCGCAGATCAGCAACGGGCGGCCAGTCAGGTCCAGCCTTGCGAGCTGTGCGAGGGTTGTTTCGGAAATCACGCCACGGCTCCGGGCAAGGTGCCGCGAGCGCGGATTATCGCCTCGGGCGGCAGGCTTTCGCCTTCGGCAAAGGCCAGCAGCAGGCTCTGGTCGCTCAGCAGATGGTCCAGTACGCCACCAAGGAAAGCGGGCTCGGAGGCGGCTTGACGGATGGCTTGGAGTTCCACGCCCGTCAGGCTCAGAAAACGTTGGAACCGCTCGCCGTCCTGCGCCAGAAAACCCAGCGCCTTCAAGGCTATTACCTGGGCGTTGTCGGAATTGGTGGAATTGTCGCGACGCATGTTGTGGAGGAGTTAACCACCCCGGTCATTCTTAACCCGGTATGACACTCGGGTTAAACTGTTGGTTACCGGGAAGATGGAAGGATGGGCGCTGAAATGCAAGGGGAGACGTGTGCCGCTTTCGAAGCGCCGGTACATGCAGCGATAGGCAAGGCAGACAATGAATTTGAATGTTTCAACGTCGGTGGGACAGATGAAGGTGCCTGATGCCGTCGCGGCGACGCCAAAGCGTGTCCTGATCGTCGAGGACAACGAACTCAACATGAAGCTGTTCAACGATCTCCTGGAGGCCAATGGCTACCAGGTGATCCAGACGCGCGACGGGCTTTCGGCCCTGGACCTGGCCCGTCAGCACCGGCCAGACCTGATTCTCATGGACATCCAGCTTCCGGAAGTCTCGGGTATCGAGGTGACGAAGTGGCTGAAGGAAGACGACGAGCTGCGCCACATTCCGGTGATCGCCGTCACCGCATTCGCCATGAAGGGCGATGAACAGAAGATCCGCGAAGGCGGCTGCGAGGCTTACATTTCCAAGCCCATCTCGGTGGTCGGTTTCCTGCAGACCATCGACAGCTTCCTCAAGAAGGCGCCATGACAGCCCGCGTCCTCGTTGTCGACGACATCCTCGCGAACGTCCGGCTCCTCGAGGCAAAGCTGGCGGCGGAGTATTTCGAAGTCGTGACGGCGATGAACGGCGCCGATGCCCTGGAGTCGGTGCAGCGCACCCGCCCCGACATCGTGCTGCTCGACGTCATGATGCCCGGCATCGATGGCATCGAGGTCTGCAAGCGCATCAAGTCCAATCCCCATACGCAGCACATTCCGGTGGTCATGGTCACGGCACTGGATCAGCCGGAGGACCGTGTCCGCGGCCTTGAAGCCGGGGCCGATGACTTTCTCACCAAGCCGGTGAACGACGTCTCCCTGTTCTGCCGGGTCAAGAGCCTGGTCCGCCTGAAGATGCTGACGGACGAACTGCGCACCCGGACAGGTGGCGCCGAGGCCATCGGGCTGCGCACGGCCGATCTTCCTGCCGTCCAGGTGACGTCGGCGCGGGTCATGGTTGTGGACAACCGCGCCATCATCTCCGACCGGATCCGCGAGGCACTGGAAGGCCGCCATCAGGTCTCGGTGGTTGCGGACGGGGCGCAGGCCGTCGATATCTGCACCCAGAGCATTCCGCCCTTCGAGCTCGTGATCATCAATCTCGACATGGAGGGCGTCGACGCACTCCGGGTCTGCTCGCAGCTGAAATCCCTGGATGCCACCCGGCAGACGCCCATTCTCCTGATCGTCGACCCCGACGACCACCAGCGCCTGCTGCGTGCTCTGGACATGGGCGTCAACGACTATCTGATCCGTCCCATCGATCGGCAGGAGCTGCAGGCGCGGGTCAACACGCAGGTCCGCCGCTACCGCTACACCGAGCAGCTGCGCCTGAGCGTGCAGACCTCGATGGAAATGGCGATCACCGATCCCTTGACCGGTCTCTACAATCGCCGCTACCTCGAAACCCACATGGCCCAGCTGCTGGACAATGCGGTGAACCGGGGCAAGCCCTTGTCCGTCATCACCCTCGACGTCGACTATTTCAAGCTTGTCAACGACAACCATGGTCACCAGGCGGGTGACAGCGTGCTGCGCGAACTGGCCGGGCGGATTCGCCATGCCATCCGCGGCGCCGATCTGGCCTGTCGGACCGGCGGCGAAGAGTTCGTGGTGGTCCTTCCTGGAACCGAACTCCGCATCGCCCAGAACGTGGCCGAGCGCATTCGCACCGCGGTTGCGGGCCAGCCCTTCGTCACATCGCCCGGACACTCGCTGAGCATCACCATATCGGCTGGCGTGGCGGGGCTTGGCGCCGTCGGCGACAGCGTCAACACCATCCTCAGGCGCGCCGACCAGGCGCTCTACAGGGCCAAGCGCGAAGGCCGGAACTGCGTCATCCTGGTTGCTGCCTGATCCCCGCCTTCTGTCCTTTCCATGCGGCCCGCAGATGGTGTAGTTGGCAGGGCCATGGCATTCCAGGCTGATGACAGACCGGCAGAGGCGACGGCCCGGTGGGGTCGCCGCGGCACCGCGGGCGCCACCTTCGCCGGCCAGCTCACCTTCGAGAACGTCAGCAAGAGTTTTGGCGGCACCGCGGCCGTGCACGATGTCAGCTTCGATCTGAAGCCGGGCGAGATCGCATGCCTGCTGGGGCCGTCCGGCTGCGGCAAGACCACGCTGCTGCGCATCGCTGCGGGTATCGAGACGCCGAGCAGCGGGCGCGTCCTGTTCGACGGCGCCGAAATGGCCGGCCTCAATCGCTTCGTGCCGCCGGAGAAGCGCAACATCGGGCTGATGTTCCAGGACTTCGCCCTGTTTCCGCATCTGTCGATCATCGACAACGTCGCCTTCGGGCTGCGCAGCCTGCCGCGCGATGAGGCCCGCCGCATTGCCCTTCACGCCCTGGAGCGGGTGGGGCTCGCGGCCTATGCCAGCAACTATCCGCATCACCTGTCGGGCGGCGAACAGCAGCGCGTGGCACTGGCGCGGGCGCTGGTGCCGCGGCCGCAGGTCATGCTCATGGACGAACCCTTTTCAGGCCTCGACCAGCGCCTGCGCGACTCGGTGCGCAGCGAGACGCTGGCGCTGCTTCGCGAGACCCGCGCGTCGAGCCTGATGGTGACCCATGATCCAATCGAGGCGATGGGCCTGGCCGACAGGATCTTCCTGATGCGCCGGGGCCGGCTGATCCAGGCGGGAACGCCCGAGGAGCTTTACCACCGGCCGGCCGATGCAGCCGCGGCCCGCTTCTTCTCCGATGTCAATGAATTCAGCGCCCGGGTGCGGAAGGGCCAGGCGGAAACGCCTCTCGGCGCCTTTCCGGTGCCGGCCGGGCACGCCCCGCCCGAGGCGCTGGTCATGATCCGGCCCCAGGGAATCAGGTTGAGTGCCGCCGAAACCGGAATCGAAGGCTATGTGCTGGAAAGCCGCTTCATGGGAGACGATGTCCGCTGTTCCATCCTGTTCAAGGGAATCGAGGAGCCGGTCACGGCGCGGATAGACGCCCGCCATGCGCCGCAGCGCGGCGTGACCGCAAGCTTTGCCGTCGATGGCGCGCATGTGCTGGTCTTTGCAAAGGAAGACCCCGACACCATCTAGGTTAACGCGGCTTTGGTTGCGGCCATCCGGGCTTTCTGCAATAGTGCCCGGCCATATTCGGGAGATCGTGCATCTCTCATCGGAAAAAGGAGTTTCTACAATGGGTTCGCTTTCCATCTGGCACTGGGCATTGGTCATTCTGGTGGTCATGCTCCTGTTTGGCCGTGGCAAGATCTCCGACCTCATGGGTGACGTTGCCAAGGGCATCAAGAGCTTCAAGAAGGGCATGGCCGACGACGAGCCGGTCACTGCATCAAGCGATCCCAAGCCGATCGAGCAGCAGACCGCCGCCAAGGCCGAAGCCGAGAAGGTCAAGTCCTAAGGACTTGCGGCCCGGAGGGCCCGTTCCGTCATGTTCGACTTCGGCATTGGCTACACCGAACTCTTCGTGATCGGCGTGGTGGCGGTGATCGTCATCGGGCCGAAGGACCTGCCGCGCGTGCTGCGGGCAGTGGGCCAGACCGTGGCGAAGATGCGCGGCATGGCGCGCGAGTTCCAGGGACACCTTGACAGCGCCATGAAGGAAGCCGGCCTCGATGACGTGAAGAAGGAACTTCAGGGCCTGAAGGACATCGGCACAAGCACCATGCAGACCGCCAGCAAGGCGCCGCCGGTCAACGACACGAAGAAGGCGGAAGAGGATTTCGCCAAGTTCTTCGGTGAGCCCGAAAAGCCGGCGGCCTCCGGACCTTCGGCGTAGGCGGCTTATGACTCAGCAGGACATCGACGCTTCCGAAGCGCCACTCATCGAACACCTGATCGAGCTGCGCCGGCGCCTGATGTATTGCGTGCTGGGCTTCATCGCGGCCTTCATCGTCAGCTTCTTCTACTCCTCGACGATCCTTCACTATCTTGTGCTGCCCTTCAAATGGGGAACGGGAACGGATGTCAGCCTGATCTCCATCAAGCTGCTCGGCGTGTTTCTCGTCAAGCTGAAGATCGCCTTCTTCGGCGGGCTGTTCATCGCCTTCCCGCTGATCGCCACGCAGATCTACCGCTTCATGGCGCCCGGCCTCTATGCCCATGAGAAGAACGCCTTCCGTCCCTACCTCATCGCCACGCCAGTGTTCTTCCTGCTTGGCGCGGCACTGGTCTATTTCTTCCTGCTGCCGACCGCCATCCACTTCTTCTACAATCTCGCCGCAGGCACCGGCAGCGACGACCAGACTGCCATCCAGCTGATGCCCGACATCGAGGCCTACCTCGACTTCGTCATGATGCTGATCCTGGCCTTCGGATTCTGTTTCCAGCTTCCGGTGATCCTGACGCTTCTGGGCCATATCGGCGTGGTCAGCTACGACCAGCTCAAGTCGGGCCGGAAGTTCGCCATCGTCGGCGTCTTCATCGTGGCCGCGGTGGTGACGCCGCCGGACCCGATTTCCCAGATCGCCATGGCCATCCCGCTGATGGGCCTCTATGAAATCTCGGTCCAGGCGGTGCGCTATCTCGACAACCGCCGCAAGAAGGCCGAGGCCGCGCGCGAGGCAGAGGGCTGAAAACGGCGCCTTTGCCTGCGGTTACATGAAGCCCTATAGGAGGGCTTCCTGAAGGAATCACGCCATGCACGACATCAAGTCCATTCGCGACAATCCGGAGGCATTCGACCGGGGCCTGACCCGCCGCGGGCTTGCGCCCATGTCGCTGGAGCTGATCGGCATCGATGCCGAGCGTCGCGACCATCTGCAGAAGCTGCAGGATGCCCAGGCCCGCCGCAACGCGGTCTCCAAGGAGGTGGGCGATGCGATGAAGGCCGGTGACAAGGCTCGCGCGGAGCAGCTCAAGGCCGAAGTGGCCAGTCTCAAGGACTTCATCGCTTCGGGTGAGGAGACCGAGCGCCAGATCAACGGCCGGTTGACGTCGACCCTGGCTGCCATCCCCAACATCCCGCTCGACGACGTGCCGGATGGCAAGGACGAAACCGGCAATGTCGAGATGCGGCGCTGGGGCACCAAGCCGGAATTTGCCTTCGAACCCCGTCAGCACTTCGATATCGGCGAATATCTGGGACTTCTGGATTTCGAGACCGCGGCGAAGATCGCCGGCGCACGCTTCGTGGTCATGCGCGGGCAGCTTGCGCGGCTCGAGCGCGCCCTGGCGCAGTTCATGCTCGACTGGCAGACGGGGACCAACGGCTACACCGAGAACTACGTGCCCTATCTGGTGAATGATGCCGCGATGTTCGGGACCACCCAGCTGCCCAAGTTTGCGGAAGACCAGTTCCGCACCACGGATGGACGCTGGCTCATTCCCACGGCAGAAGTCTCGCTCACCAATCTCGTGCGCGAGTCGGTGATCGAGGAGCGTGATCTGCCGCTGCGGCTGACCGCCTATACGCCGTGTTTCCGGGCCGAGGCGGGCGCTGCCGGCCGCGACACGCGCGGCATGATCCGCCAGCACCAGTTCTCGAAGGTCGAGCTGGTCTCCATCACGACGCCCGAGACCTCGCGCGAAGAGCTCGAGCGCATGACTTCCTGCGCCGAAAGCGTGCTGCAGCAGCTTGGCCTGCACTACCGCGTGATGCGGCTGTGCACGGGAGACATGGGATTCGCCAGCCGCATGACCTACGACCTCGAGGTCTGGCTGCCCGGGCAGAACGCCTTCCGCGAGATCTCCTCCTGTTCGGTCTGCGGCGACTTCCAGGCCCGCCGCATGGAGGCCCGCTACAAGCCGGCCGACGGCAAGGGCACGCGTTACGTCCACACGCTGAACGGCTCTGGCCTCGCGGTGGGGCGCACCCTGGTCGCCATTCTGGAGAACTACCAGAATGCCGACGGCACTGTCACAATTCCGGAAGCCCTGCGCCCCTACATGGGTGGCGCGGAACGAATCACGAGGTCCTGATGCGCATCCTTGTCACCAATGACGACGGTATCCATGCCCCGGGCCTGGAGGTGCTGGAGCGCATCGCGCGCAGCATCGCCGAAGATGTCTGGGTGGTGGCTCCGGCGGAGGAGAATTCGGGCGCCGGGCATTCCCTGTCGCTCGCCGATCCGATCCGCTACCGCAAGCTGGGCGAACGCCGCTTCGAGGTGGCTGGCACGCCCACAGACTGCGTCGTGATGGCGGTCCGCAAGATTCTCCCCGGCATGCCCGATCTGGTGCTGTCGGGCGTCAACCGCGGCCAGAACATTGCGGATGACGTGACCTACTCGGGCACGATCGCCGCGGCGATGGAGGGAACGCTTCTCGGTCTGAAGTCGATCGCGCTGTCGCAGGTGACGGGCATCCACGGCAACGGGTTTTCCTACGAGGTGGCCGAGCACTACGGCGCCGGCATCGTCCGAAAGCTGATGGCCATGACCTTCGGGCCGGGCGTACTCATGAACGTGAACTTTCCCGATTGCCGTCCGGACGAACTGCAGGGCGTGGAGGTGACGCGCCAGGGCAAGCGCGACGTGAACTTGCTGACCGTCGACGAGCGCATCGATGCGCGCGGCAACAACTACTACTGGCTGGGCTTCAAGCGCGAACGCGGCAACCCTGCCATCGGCACCGATCTCTGGGCCGCCTTCAACAAGCGGATCTCGGTCACGCCGCTGCATCTCAACCTGACGCAGGTCGAAGCGATGGAAGCCGTGCGCGCCGCTCTCGACCAGCCGTGACCGCGGATCCCCGCAAGGTCGCCCTCATCATGGCCCTGCGCAATCAGGGCGTGCGCGACATGCGGGTCCTTGAGGCCATCGAAAGGGTGCCGCGCGAAGTCTTCGTGGAACAGCCGTTTCTTGACCAGGCCTACGCCGACCAGCCGCTACCCATCGACTGCGGCCAGACCATCTCGCAACCTTTCATCGTCGGACTGATGACCGACCGGCTGCAGCTGAACGAGCGCCATCGCGTTCTGGAGATCGGCACCGGGTCGGGCTATCAGGCCGCCGTTCTTGCCCAGCTGTGCCGCCGCGTCTTCACCATTGAACGCTACCGCACGCTGGCCCGGCAGGCCGAAGAGCGGTTCAAGCAGCTCAAGATCGGCAACATCACGCAACTCGTCGCGGACGGCATGAAGGGCTGGCCGCAGCTGGCGCCTTTTGACCGCATCATCGTCACGGCCGCGGCGTCGAAGGAGGTGCCCCACGCCTTGCTGGACCAGCTCGCCATCGGTGGCATCATGGTGATTCCCGTCGAGGAGCGCCCTGGCAAGCAGGATCTCTACCGGATCACGCGCACCGAATCAGGCTTCGAGCGCGAGCACCTGCTGCCGGTGCGTTTCGTGCCGCTGGTCGAGGGCGTGGCGCGCGAAGCCTGAACCGAAGCTTCAGGGCTGTTCGAAGTCGCGCAGTGCATCGACCTTGTGCGCGGCTTCGCGGACCGAGATGTAGATGGCGCAGGCAATCAGGATGCCGACGCCGAGGAAGGTCCAGGCATCCGGGAAGTCGCCGAAGAAATACCAGCCCACGACGACCGCCATGATCATTTCCGTGTAGGCCAGCGGCGCCAGCAGCGAAGCCTCCGCGTGATCGTAGGCCTTGACGATCAGGTAGTGGCCACCGTTGGCGAAAAGCGCGAGCAGGACAAAGAGTCCCCATTGCTGGAGCGTGACGGGTTGCCAGACGAACACGACGAGGACGGTCATGATCGCCGCACCGAGCAGGCTTGTGTAGAAGGTCGTCACCATGGCTGGCGCGCTGCCCGAGATCTTGCGGGTCATGAGCATGTAGAGCGCCAGAGACAGGCCCGAGGCCAGGGCCATGAGAACACCCGGGTTCCATTCCTGAAAGCCCGGGCGAATGATGATCAGCGTGCCCACGAAGCCGATCACCACCGCGATCCAGCGGCGAAGGCCCACGGTCTCGCCAAGTACCAGCGGCGACAGCATGGTGACGATGAGCGGCTGCACGAAGAAGATCGACAGGCAGTCGGCGATGGGCAAGTAGGTGAGGCCCCAGAAGAAGAAGGCCGTGGCCGTGATCAGGAGCAGGGCGCGCAGCCCATGGATGGCCGGCATATTGGGCCAGAGTCCCTTCATCCCTGCCATGCTGGCGGCGAAGGGCAGTGTCATCAGCATGCCGAAGAACAGCCGCGCCCAGACGATCTGGAGAATCGGAACGCCCTGCTGGCCCAGCGTCTTCGCCGCAACGTCGAGGAAGGGCAGGGTCGCCATGGCGGAGAGCATCAGGGCAATGCCGACAAGTGGATGGGCGCGGGCGGTCATGGCTGCGCGCTGCTTAGAGGTTCGCACGGGCTTGTGCCAGTTCCGCGATGTGCCAGGCGGGAATGGCTGGTCTGCGTGGAACCTGGCCGTGGCGTGGCCGCCGGTTGTCCGCTAGACATTCCACGGGGAAGGGAAATCGGAGACACGGGCATGGGGAAGGGACGGCTGGAAGCCTTCAGCGATGGGGTGCTGGCCATCATCATCACCATCATGGTGCTGGAACTCAAGGCACCCCACGGGGCCGGGCTTGCGGACCTGCTGGAACTGACGCCGGTGTTCCTGAGCTATGTCCTGAGCTTCGTCTACGTCGGAATCTATTGGAACAACCACCATCACCTGCTGCATGCGGTCAAGCAGGTGTCGGCCGGCATCATGTGGGCCAACCTGCATCTCCTGTTCTGGCTGTCGCTGCTGCCCTTCTCGACCGCATGGATGGACGAGAACCACTTCGAGCAGTGGCCGGTCTTCGTCTATTGCCTCAACCTGTTGATGGCAGCCATTGCCTATTTCGTCCTGCAGAACCGGATCGTGGCGATACAGGGCGACCAGTCGCACCTTGCCATGGCGCTTGGCCGCGACACGAAGGGCAAGCTGTCGCCACTCCTCTATGTCGCCGCCATGGCGATGTCCTTCGTCCAGCCCTTCCTGTCGGTCGGCATTGCGGCCGCCGTGGCACTCATGTGGCTCATCCCCGACCGCCGCCTTGAGACGACGCTGGGGCGCTAGGCCTTGAGCCGCGCGTTCTCGGGGTCCCAGATCGACTCGGGTATGATGCGGGCCCGGCGCCGTTCGGCGAAGACCAGTACCTCGAATTCGGTTCCCTCGGCCGACAGGTCGGGCGCGACATAGGCGAAGGCCAGCGATTTTCCGACCTTGTGGCCGAAGCCGCCGGACGTCGTGACACCCACCACCTTGTCACCGTGGTAAACAGGCTCGTTGCCCATGCAGTCGGAGTCGGTGTTGTCGACCTCCATGTAGACGAGCTTCATGCGTGGGCCGCGCTGCTTGTTGACCAGGGTCGGCGCCTTGCCGATGAAGTCCGGCTTGTCGAGGCGGAGGAAGCGCTCCATCGAAGCCTCGATCATGTCGATCTCGGTGGTCAGTTCCGATCCCCAGCCGCGATAGGATTTCTCCATGCGGAGCGCGTTCATGGCGTAGGTGCCGAAGAGGCGGATGCCGAAGGGCCTGCCTGCCGCCATCAGCGCATCATAGACCACGGGCATCCGCGCCATGGGCACATGCAGCTCCCAGCCGAGTTCGCCCACGTAGTTCACGCGCAGCAGCCGCACGCCGGGAACGCCTGCGACGGTGGCCTCCTTGCCGGTCAGCCAGCGGAAGCTTGCGTTGGAGAGATCGGTCTTGGCACAGGCGCTCAAGACGTCACGCGCCCTGGGGCCGGCCAGCACCAGCACGCCGTAGTCATCAGTGATGTCGGTGATGGTGACATCTTCGCCATCGCGCTTGCGCCAGTTCAGCTGGTCCAGGTCATGGAGCTGCGCCACCGCGGCCGAGAGCACGTAGAAATGCTCCGGTCCCAGGCGTGTCACCGTGATCTCGGATTCGATGAAGCCGTTGGGGTTCAGCAGATGTCCGAGGATGATGCCGCCGTCCTTCGTCGGGATCTTGTTGGCGCAGATGCGATCGAGGAAGGCATAGGCGTCCTTGCCCCTCACGTCGTACTTGGAGAAGGTCGAGAGGTCCATCAGCCCCACACTGTCGCGCACGGCGAGCGCCTCTTCCTTCACTGCGTTCCACCAGTTCGAACGGCGGAAGGAATAGGCCTCCCCCTTGCCACTCTTGTCATACCAGCGCGGCCGCTCCCAGCCGAAGATCTGCGCGAACTGCGCGCCTTCGGCCTTCAGCTTGTCGTAGAGCGATGACTTGCGCAGGCCGCGACCCACCTGGTGCTGCTCGGCCGGCTTGTAGCAGTAGTACATGTGATGGTAGTCGGCCACCGAAACCTCGGCGGTGTAGTCCTTGGTCGCCCAGTCGCCGAAGCGGCGCGGATCGAACTCGCGCATGTTGATCTCGGACTGGCCATGCACCATCCACTGCGCGAGATACTTGCCCGCGCCGCCGCCCTGGCAGATGCCGATCGAGGCGCCGCAGTGCATCCAATAGTTCCGCGGGCCGGGCGCAGGGCCCGAGAGATAGGTGCCGTCGGGCGTATGGGTGATGGCGCCCGACACAATGGACTTGATGCCGGTCTGGCCGAAGAGCGGCAGGCGCTCGGTCGCCTTTTCCAGCCATGGCATGAGGCGATCGAGTTCCGGCGCCTCCAGTTCGCTCTCATAGTCCCAGCGCGGCGGCTGTCCGTCCCAGCAGACATGCGCGGTCGCCGTCTCGTAGGGGCCAACCAGCACGCCGTTGGTCTCCTCGCGCAGGTAGGCGTGGGAATAGGGGTCGCGCACCACCGGCAATTCGGGCTTCAGGTCGATCAGTTCCTGCAGCGGCTCGGTGATGACATAGTGGTGCAGCATGTTGGCGATGGGCACGTTGTGCCCGGTCCAGGCGCCCACCACGTCGCAATAGGAGCCTGCGGAGTTCACCACGTGCTGGCAGTCGATGTTGCCCTGTTCGGTGAAGACGCGCCATTCGCCATTGGGCAGCAGCTTGATGTCGGTCACCCGGTTGCGGCGATAGATTTCCGCTCCCAGCTTGCGAGCGCCCGCCGCCATGGCATTGGTGATGTCGGCCGGCGCCACATGCCCGTCGTGCACGGTGCGGAAAGCCGCCTTGATGCCGAAGGTCTCGAGATAGGGATGATACTTCGGGATCTCGGACGGCCCGATGATCTCGCAGTCGTAGCCGGCCAGCCGCGAGATGCCGTAGACGTACTTCAGCCAGTTCACTTCCTCGTCGGTGGTGGCCAGGCGCAGTCCGCCGCAGCCATGCCAGGAGACGGCATGGCCCGTCAGCGTCTCGAGCTGCGCATAGAGCTGGGTGCCATAGACATGCACCTTCGTCATGTTGAGCGAGCCGTTGAAGTGCGGGCACTGGCCGGCGGCGTGCCAGGTCGAACCGGAGGTGAGCTCGCCTTTCTCGATCAGGACGATGTCGGTCCAGCCCTCGAGCGCCAGGTGATAGAGCAGGCCCACGCCCATGACTCCGCCACCCACGATGACGACGCGCGCATGTGATTTCATGTAACACTCCAGAATGATTGGCCGAAACTAACCCGGCGAGACAGCAGCCAGCAAGCACCAGTCAATCCTCTTCACCAGTCCAGCAGCGATTTACAAGGGCAAATACCGGGCCTGGTGGTGAACATGGCTCACGTCCGGCCATTCATGACCGGTTCAGCCCGTACCGCCCAGGATGCCCGAAACATCGGAGGTATCTCATGCGACCGACCCTTGCCGCCCTTGTCGTGCTTGCTGCCGCATTCGTCGCGAGTTCCGCCCAGGCCACGTCCGGCCCCGGCTGCCTGGTCGTGGTGAATGTCGCGGCGGACGACGCGCTGAACCTGCGCGCGGCGCCCTCGGCCAGTGCGGCCATCGTCGATCAGCTGGTGCCCGGCCAGCATGGCATCATTCACCTTGATGCCTCGTGCAAGCCCGCCAGCCGTCCCTGGGCACAGCGCTGGTGTCCGGTCACGCACTACAATGGCGACGCCGTGACCAAGGGCTGGGTCAAGGCCCGCTACGTGCGCGACAGCGACTGTCCCTGATCAGGGGCAGAGCGGCGGCGCGAGTCCGACGCCGGTCAGACCGGTGCACAGCGCCGTCACCACGGCCTCCCGCTGACCCCACAGCGCGAGACCGAGGAACAGCGGCACGAGAAAGCCGCTGGACATGTAGTAGACGAGATTGCGCACGCTGTCGGCGGCCCAGAAGCCGGCATCGTCCCATTCGGCGCCCACCACGTTCTTCTCGAACTGGTAGTCGTCGCGGGTCAGCGTATCCAGTGGTTCGCCCAGCCCCAGGTCCTCGGCAAACATGGTGGCATGGGCGCGCCAGTAGTGCGCGAAGATGCCCAGCAGCGTGCCCACGATGCAGCCAGTGAAGACGAAGCCGAGGAAGGCGAGTTCGGTCATGGGCCGCAAGGATGACCGGCCTTGCTTACTCAGGGCTTAATGGCCTCGTAAAGCATGAGGCCGGTCGCGATGGCGACATTGAGGGACTCCGCCCCGCCAACCATGGGAATGCGCACCAGCGTCGCGCAGGCTGCCGCCACATCGGGCGACAGGCCCTTGCCCTCGCTGCCCATCACCAGCAGGGTCGGACGTCCATAGCTGCGGCGATAGTCGAGGGTGCCGGCCAGGTGCGTACCCACGGTCTCGCCGGGCCAGGACCTGCAGGTTTCAACCAGCTCGGCCGCTGTCATCCGCAGCAGGGGCATGCGGAAGATCGAGCCCATGGTGGCGCGCACGCAGTCGGGTCCGAAGGGATCGCAGCCTTGCCCTGCCAGGATGATTCCGCTGGCCGCCACGGCATCGGCGGTGCGGATGATGGTGCCGAGATTGCCGGGATCGCGCAGCTCCTCGAGCGCCAGCCACAGGCCAGAGGGCGTGACGGACCTGGCCCAGCGCTGCCGGAAAACTGCCAGCGCCGGGCTGGCGTTCGCCTGGCCGCTCAGTCCCGCCATCACCCTGTCGTCTGCCATAAGCATGCGTGCCTTGCCCCAGGCCGGTTGCGGCTGGCGCGACACCACATAGTCCGGTTCCCAGCCCTCGCGCCTTGCGCGATCGAGGACCTTGTCGCCTTCGGCCACGAACAGGCCCGTCTCCTGCCTGTGCTTCTTTTCGGACAGGGAGCGGATGAGCTTCACGGTGGGATTCTGCAGCGAGGTGATCGCCGCCTCACTCATTTGCCTGTCTCCGGAACGAAGGCATTGGCACGGGACAGGGCCTCGTCGCGTTGGGCCACGGTGAGCTTGTCTGCCAGAGAATCGAGTTCAGCGTCGCTACGCCCCGCGCGCGAGGCAATGATGTTCCACTTCTGGGCCTCGACAGGGTCGGCGGTCACGCCCATCCCCGCGGCGTAGAGCCGGGCCATGCGGTTCTGTGCGATCACGTTGCCGCGCCGCGCGGCCAGAAGCAGCCATTGCGTCCCGATCTTGACGTCCTGCTTCACGCCTTCGCCACGCATCGCCAGCACGCCATAGTCGAGCATGGCGTCGACATTGCCGGCACTCGCGGCCTCGCCCAGCAACTGACCGGCCATGACGGCATTCTTCTCGACCCCGCGTCCGTCGAGATAGAGCAGGCCCAGTTCATAGCGTGCGGCGATGTTCCCCTGATCGGACGCGCGGCGGAACCATATTGCCGCCTCTGCGAAATCGGGCGGATTGCCGCCCGCGCCCCGCGCCAGAAGGCCCATGTTGAATTGCGCCTCGGGATCATTGGCCTCGGCCGCCTGGCGCATCAGGCTGACGCCGGTGTCATAGCTGGCATCGCCCACGGTGCCGCTGAGATTGATCAGCGCCATGGCGGTCTTGGCGTTGACGTTGCCCGCCTTGGCGGCCTTCTCGTACCAGGCCATGGCTGTCTGGGCATCCTGCGCCACCGCCTGGCCGGTTCGATAGAGATCGCCGATGAGCTTCATGGCTCGCGCATCGCCAGCTTCCGCCAAGGGCAGGGCGGTCGAGTAGGCCGCGGCGAAATTGCCGTCTGCGTAGGACTTGAGCGCGTCATCGATGGGCGCTGCCTGCGCGACGGCGGCCGACAGCAGGAGGGCGAGGGCGAAGGTGGCTGTGGCTTTCATGAATTCGTCAGGCGCTGCGTCAGTTCCGAGACGACGCGGCGAGCCTCGGTTTCGCTGGTCCACATCGCGTCGGCGGGACGGATAAAGTCCGGTTTCTGCGGCAGCAATGTGTCGAGATCCGCGGTCGCGCAGGGCCTGAAGGCGACGCAGGGCACGTTGAGAAAGGCCGCGCACCAGCTGACGATGGGCTCCCCGCCGGTGGTCGGGCCAGTCTGGTCGAGGGCGACGAAGTCGGCGCCGGCTTCCGCCGCCTCCATGGCGTAGTGGCGGGAGGCACCGGCATAGGCCCCGATGATGCGATCCCTGCCGATGGACTTGCGCAGCCCTGCGATGTCGGCGTCCTCCGCCGTGGCATCGACCAGCACGCCATCGCATCCCGCATGCATGGCCTCGCGCGCCTCGCCGTCGAGCAGCACGGCAATGCCGAGCGACTGGGCCACCGGCGTGAGTGACCGCGCCAGGCCTGGCGGGATCAGCAGGCTCGCCACGTCACCGGCCTGGCAGGCGGCGCGCAGACTGGCTTCGGCCCGGGCCAGGGGCATTTCATGGGCAACGAGAAACAGGCGCGGCAGGGACATGTCGATTCGAACTCCGCGCTCCTTCAATCAGAGTTGGAAGGCCAAGGCAAACGGCTCAGCGCATGGCGAGGACGGCCGTGGCCGCCTCTTCCCCGGAGATGATGGCCGCCTCGAACCAGCCGGCCTGGTCGGACGCAATATCGGAACTGGCGAAGGCGAGCCGCCCCACCGGCGCCCAGGTCTGGGCGTCGTGCAAGTCCGGCTGACCGAGGATGCCGGCGACCCAGGTGCCGCGCGAAAAGGCGTCACCGTTCCAGTCGTGCCAGTCCCAGGCGAGGAGTCGACCCTCGGGGAAGAAGCGCGCCACGGCGGCTTCGATATCCGCCGGCATGTCCGGCTCGTAGCCGTTGGCGGCCACGCCGAAGCCCACGGCAAGTGCTGCCCCGTCGGGGGCGGCGCGCTCGGTGAACATCCATTCGATGCCGGAGCCACCGGTCGCGAGAATGCCGACCGGCACGCCATCGATCTTGGCCCAGATCTTCACGGCGCGGCCGAGATGGCCCGCCGCCTGACCCTTCGCCTTCAGGCCGGGCAAGGGCGGCTCGAAGACGATGTGGCCGAGCGGGTTGAGGCCCGTCGCAAGGATCGCCGACCGGGCCGTGAAGGTCCGGCCGTCCGCCAGCGTGACCACGACGCCATCTCCGGAGTCTGCGACGTGTGTCACGGCGGCGTCGCGCAGGATCGTGGCACCGCTTGCCGCCAGCATCTTTGCCGCCAGCTCATGAACGCCGCCCACCAGCGTGTCGGCCCAGACCGCGCACATGCCATCGGGCGTGCCATCCCAATAGGCGACGGAGTGCAGGAATTCGGAGGCGGGTACGCGCGTCTTGTCGCCACTCCCGGAGACCGTCCACCACGCCGAGACGAGATCGCGGGTGGCCTGTGGGGCGTTGATCGCATCGAGATAGCCAGCGAGACTTTTCCCTGTAATTTCAAATCCATGATGGTCTGTCTTCAGGCCCGACTTCAACAAGGCGGCATGTGCGGCGATGCGGGCCAGAGCCGACTCGTGGGCGGCACGGCTGCCGTCGTCCACCGGACCGTCGCGATGCAGTGCGCCATCGCGGTACCAGCGGCGCTCGGTCACCGGATGCCGGGGTCTGAGGGCCACGTCGTATCTTGCGCAGCGCGACCGGATGCGATGATGCCAGGGCGTCACCCAGGAGCCGCCGAAATCCAGCACCTCGCCGCTGTTGCCGAAGGCGCGCGAGAATCCGCGCCCGCCCGTTCTCCCGCGCGCCTCAAGGACGAGGATGTTCAGTCCGTGTGCGGAGAGTGTCTCGGCGGCGGTGGCACCCGCCAGTCCCGCGCCGACGATGATGCAATCATGGGGTCTGGTCATGGCCGGCAGTGGACAACATGGCGCGTCCAAATGCAAACGGCCCGGGCGAACCGGGCCGCTGCCAGGCGTCCCGTCAGGAAATCAGGCCGCCTTCTCGCCGGCCTGGGTCCACTTGCCCGAGGCCGCGAGGGCGTTCATCCGCGCGCGGTGCGAGAAGGCCTTCTGACCCGCGGCCACGTTCTCCTTCTTCCCACCCCAGGCCTTGAGGGCGTCGGCCTGCAGGGCCCGGCCATAGGAATAGGTGAGCTTCCAGGGCAGCGGACCCGCGGCATTCATGTAGTGCAGATGCGCGGTGGCATCCTCGCTCGACTGGCCGCCCGAGAGGAAGGCGATGCCCGGCACGGCGGCCGGCACGCAGCGCTTCAGCACCTTCAGCGTCTTCTCCGCCACTTCCTCGCGGCTGGCCTGCTTCGCGCACTTCTTGCCGGAGATCACCATGTTGGGCTTCAGGATGATGCCTTCGAGCTGGACGCCGGCATAGTAGAGCTGCTGGAACTGCTCCTTGAGCGCCCATTCGGTGACCTCGGCGCAGCGGTCGATGTCGTGGTCGCCGTCCATCAGCACTTCGGGCTCGACCATCGGCACGATGCCGCCCACCTGGCAGATGGCGGCATAGCGCGCCAGCGCCTGGGCATTGGCATTGATGCAATTGTAGCTGGGGATCCTGGCGCCCACGTCGATCACAGCGCGCCACTTGGCGAACTCCGCCCCGAGCTTGGCATATTCGGCGACGCGGTCGGCCAGCCCGTCGAGGCCTTCGGTCACCGTCTCGCCGGGACAGAAGGGCAGGGGCTTCGGGCCCTTGTCGAGCTTGATGCCCGGCACCGCGCCTGCGGCCTTGATCACGTCGACCAGCGGCGTGCCGTCGGCCGCCTTCTGGCGCAGCGTCTCGTCGAAGAGGATGACGCCCGAGATGTAGCTCTTCATCGCGTCGGCGGCGCGGAACAGCATCTCGCGGTAGTCGCGGCGGTTCGTCTCGGTCGACTCGAGCTTGATCGATTCGAAGCGCTTGGTGATCGATCCGGTGGACTCGTCGGCAGCAAGAATGCCCTTGCCGGGCGCAACCATGCGATTGGCGATGCCGTTCAGCTTGTCGATGTTCATTGTGCCACCTCCAGGGCCTTGACGCCGGGCAGCTCCTTGCCCTCGAGCCATTCGAGGAAGGCGCCACCGGCTGTTGATATGTACGTGAATCCGTCCGCGGCGCCCGCGTGGTTCAGCGCCGCTACCGTGTCGCCGCCGCCAGCCACCGAGACGAGCTTGCCCGCCTTGGTACGGGCCGCGGCATGTCTCGCTGCGGCCACCGTGGCCCTGTCGAAGGGCGGGATCTCGAAGGCGCCCAGCGGGCCGTTCCAGACCAATGTGTGTGCATCGTCAATGGCCGAACGCACGCGGTCGATGGAGAGCGGCCCCACGTCGAGGATCATGCCATCCGCGGGAATGGCGTCGATGCCGTAGTCATGGTTTTCGGCGCCGGCCTTGAACTCGCGGGCGACGATGCCGTCCACCGGCAGGATCACCGCGCACCTGGCGGCCTCCGCCGTCTTCAGGATGGCGCGCGCAGTGTCGAGCAGATCGGCCTCGGCCAGCGACTTGCCCACCGAATGGCCCTGGGCCAGCAGGAATGTGTTGGCCATGGCGCCGCCGATGACGAGCGCGTCCACCTTCTTCACGAGATTGCCCAGCAGGTCGAGCTTGGTCGACACCTTGGCGCCGCCGACGATGGCAATCACCGGGCGCTTCGGTGTTTCCAGTGCGGCCTGCAGCGCCTTGAGTTCCGCCTCCATGGCGCGCCCGGCATAGGCCGGCAGGACGTGCGCCACGCCTTCGGTGGAAGAGTGGGCGCGGTGCGCGGCCGAGAAGGCATCGTTGACGAAGATGTCGCCCATGCTGGCCAGCAGCTTCGAAAAGGCTTCCTCGTTCTTCTCCTCGCCGGGGTGATAGCGGGTGTTCTCGACCAGCACGCATTCGCCGGCCTTCACGTCCAGTTTCGGCGCCTCGCGCCAGTCGGTGAAGACGAAACGCACCTTGCGGCCCAGAAGCTTCTCGAGGGCCGGAGCCACGGGCTTCAGCGACATCTCGGGCACGACCTTGCCCTTTGGCCGGTCGAAATGGGCAAGCACGATCAGCGCGCCGCCCTTGTCCATGATCTCGCGGAGCGTCGGCACCACGCGTTCGATGCGTGTGGTGTCCGTCACCACGCCGTTGGCGATGGGCACGTTGAGGTCCACCCGGCACAGCACGCGCTTGCCGGAAAGCTTGGCGTCGTCGAGAGTGCGGAAGGCGGGCATTCCTGCTGTTCCCCTATGTGGCGGCCTTGACGGCGGCGTCGGCGGTGATGCCGAAGTGCTTGTAGAGCAGCTCGGCCGGGCCGGAAGCTCCGAAGCCGGTCATGCCGATGAAGTGTCCGTCAACGCCGATGAAACGGTCCCAGCCGGTGCGGACGCCGGCCTCGATGGCAATGCGGGTCTTCTCCCGGCCCAGAACGCCCGCCCTGTAGGCGGCATCCTGCGCGGCGAAGTTTTCCATCGAGGGAACGGAGACCACACGCGTGGGCTTTCCGGCGGCGTCGAGCTGCGCCTTGGCCGCGATTGCGATCTCGACTTCCGATCCGCTGGCGAAGATCACCACCTCGGCCGGCTTCTCCGACGGCGCGATCTCGTAGGCGCCGCGCGCGCAGAGGTTCTCGGCGCTGTAGGCGAGGCGGGCGGGCTTCAGCTTCTGGCGCGTCAGCGCCAGAACGCTCGGCCGCTTCTTGTCGTGCAGTGCAAGTTGCCAGCATTCCGCCGTCTCGACAGCATCGCAAGGCCGGTAGACGGCGAGGTTGGGAATGACGCGGAGCGCGGCCAGATGCTCGACCGGCTGATGCGTCGGACCGTCCTCGCCGAGACCGATCGAGTCATGCGTCATCACGTAGATCACGCGCTGCTCCATCAGGGCCGAAAGCCGGATGGAGGGCCGGCAGTAGTCGGTGAAGACCAGGAAGGTGCCGCCGTAGGGAATGACGCCGCCATGCAACGCCAGTCCATTCATGGCCGCGGCCATGCCGTGTTCGCGAATGCCGTAGTAGATGTAGCGGCCGCCGTAGTCACCGGCGTTGAGCGGCTTCAGGTCCTTGGACTTCGTGTTGTTGGAGCCCGTGAGGTCTGCCGAGCCGCCGATGGTCTCGGGGACCACGGCATTGATCACGTCGAGCGCGTTCTGCGAGGCGTTGCGCGTGGCCAGCGCCGGCGGCGCCTTGGCAAGGTCGTGCTTGTAGGTGTCGATCGCGGCATCGAAGCCTGCCGGCAGTTCGCCCGACACCCGGCGCAGGAACTCCGCCTTCTTCGGCGCGGTCTCGAGCCTTTTCGTCCAGCTTGCCCGGTCAGCGCCGCCGCGGCTGCCAGCCTGGCGCCAGGCCTCCAGCAGGTCCTTTGGAACCACGAAGGGTTCGGCGGTCCAGCCCAGCGCAAGGCGTGCACCGGCGATTTCCTCGGGCCCCAGCGGCGAACCATGGGCCGAAGAGGTTCCGGCCTTCGTAGGCGCGCCAAAACCGATCACGGTGCGGCAGGCAATGAAGACCGGCTTGTCGGACTCCTGGGCCGCGGTCAGGGCCGCCGCGATCTCGGCCGGCTTGTGGCCGTCGCACCGCAGCACCTGCCAGTTGGCCGAGGTGAAGCGGCCAAGCTGGTCCGTCGAATCCGACATGGAGATCTTGCCATCGATCGAAATGCCGTTGTCGTCCCACAGAACCACGAGGTTCCTGAGCTTGAGGTGGCCGGCCAGCGTGATCGCCTCCTGGCTGATGCCTTCCATCAGGCAGCCGTCGCCCGCCAGGACATAGGTCTTGTGGTTGACCAGCGCGTCGCCAAACTCGGCATTGAGATGGCGTTCGGCGATGGCAAAGCCCACCGCATTGGCAATGCCCTGGCCCAGCGGCCCGGTCGTTGTCTCGATGCCGGTGGCGTGGCCAAATTCCGGATGGCCGGCCGTCTTGGCGCCGAGCTGCCTGAAGTTCTTGATGTCGTCCAGGGTCATGTCCCGGTAGCCCAGCAGATAAAGCAGGGAATACATGAGCATGGAGCCGTGCCCGGCCGACAGGATGAAGCGGTCGCGATCGGGCCAGTGCGGATCGGCGGCATCGAATCTCAGGAACTGCGTGAACAGGACCGTGACGATATCCGCGGCTCCCATGGGAAGCCCGGGATGGCCCGAATTGGCCTTCTGGACCGCGTCCATGCTGAGTGCCCGGATGGCATTGGCCATGGAACGGGTTTGATCTGGCGAATACTGGGTCATCTAAAAGCAGTCCTTGCGAGCGGGTAAAGGCCGCGCCCCTGATATCACCCGGCCCCCGAGAGTCAATTGTGGATCGCGCGGACTTCTTTCTTGGCGGCGTTGCACTTTGGCTGCGTTCCCCCTATGATTCGTCCAGTAGCCGGGAGGGAGATTCTCCTGTCTTCACAGGGACTTTGATGGCAGAGACTGAGAAACTGGATGAGGCCTTCGACCGCTTCGAGCGGGCCTTGCGGCACTTCGAGGCCGCGGTCGGACGCACGCATCAGACCGAGAAGCGCGCCGAGACCTTGGCGAGCGAAGCCGAAGCGTTGCGGCGCGATCGCCTGCGCCTGGCGCATGAGCTCGATCTCGTGCGCAGCAAGGCCAATGAGCTTGCCGATACCAGCAAGCAGGCGGCAGGCAAGATCGATGCCGCCATGTCCCGCATTCGCGCCGTACTTCACTCGAACAGTCCGGACTGAGTCATGGCGCATGTGATTGTCCAGGTGAACGGCCGTCCCTACACGATGCAGTGTCCCGACGGAGAGGAAGAGCATCTGCGCGATCTCGCCAAGCTGCTCGATACCGAGGTGGCGCGGGTGAGGGCGAGCGTCGGCAGTGTCGGCGACATCCGCCTGCTGGTCATGGCGGGCCTCATGGTCGCCGACCGCCTGTCGGAGGCCACGGCGCGCATCGAGACGCTGGATGAGCAGGTGCGTGGCCTGCGCGAGGCCCGGAACACCCTGCAGACCGAAATGCGCGAGCAGCAGGCCAACTTCATCGCCAGACTCGACTCGGCCTCGAAACGCCTGCTGGGGCTGGCCCAGGACATCGACGGCTGATCCGCCGCATTGGACATTTCCTCCGCAACTACCTACATTCCTCGGCGGCGGGCTGCCCGGTGCGTGTGGAGATTTTATTCCCTGGGGCCTATGCGATTCTGAATGGGAGCTGTCCCTGGGCTTGGCCGTGGCCTCGTCTAAACGGCGCCCACCTACGTAAGTAGGGACCCGGGATTGCACTTCTCACCACGGCCCATGGTGGCTCGCCACTCGTTTTCCGGATGACATTCATGGGTTTGGCCGACATCAAGAAGAATGCGCGCAGCGCGGCTGCGAAGGCGCGCGCCGCCGCCCACGCCGAGCTCAAGGACACAGCGGGCCACGCGCTGGCGGCACGCGGATTGCCGCTCGGCCTTGCTGGCAGGCCGGGTATCGTCTCCGGCTTCATTCCCTACAAGAGCGAGATCGCCACGCTGCCGCTGATGGCCGCCCTGATCGCTGGCGGCTGGACCGCTGCGCTGCCGGTGGTGGTGGCACAGGGCGAGCCGCTGGTCTTCCGCGCCTGGGCACCGGGCCAGCCGCTGGAGCCCGGCCTTTGGGACATTCCGGTGCCGCGGCCCGAAGCCCCCGAGGTTCTGCCCGACGTTCTGCTCGTCCCTGGCCTCAGCTTCGACCGCAAGGGCTATCGGCTGGGCTATGGCGGCGGCTTCTACGACCGCACGCTGGCGAAGCTCCGGGCCGTGAAGCCCGTCACCGCCATCGGTGTTGCCTATCACGCGCAGATGGTCGATGAGGTTGCGCATGATGAATTCGACGCGCCGCTGGATTTCGTGATGACCGAGAAAGAGACCATCGCGTGCGGCTGATCTTTCTGGGTGACGTTGTCGGCAAGAGCGGCCGTGACGCGGTGACGCGCGAGCTGCCGCTGCTGCGCACGCGCTACAATCCGGACCTGGTGGTGGTGAACGGTGAAAATGCCGCGCATGGATTCGGCATCACCGAGGACATATTCCTTGGCTTGCTCGCTGCCGGAGCGGATGTGGTGACGCTTGGCAACCATGCCTTCGACCAGCGCGAGGCCCTGATCTTCATCGAGCGCCATCCCAACCTGCTGCGGCCGCTGAACTGGCCCGCTGGCTGTCCGGGGCGAGGTACGGCGCTGGTCGACACCGCCACGGGCAAGCGCGTGCTGGTGATGAACGCCATGGGCCGGGTGATGATCGAGCCCGTGCTGGACGATCCCTTTCCGGCCATCGCGCGCGAACTCGACACCTGTCCGCTGGGTCAGGCCTGCGATGCGGTGCTGCTCGACTTCCATGCCGAGACGACCTCGGAGAAGATGAGCATGGGCCATTTCTGCGATGGCCGTGCCAGCCTCGTGGTGGGAACCCACACCCATGTGCCGACGGCCGATTGCCAGATCCTGCCATCGGGCACCGCCTACATGTCGGATGCCGGCATGTGCGGCGATTACGACTCTGTCATCGGCATGGACAAGGCCGAGCCGCTCAACCGCTTCCAGCGCAAGCTGCCGGTGGAGCGCATGCATCCGGCGGAAGGTCCGGCGACGGTATGCGGCGTGGCCGTCGAGACCGACGACGCCACAGGACTGGCGCGGGCCGTTGCGCCGATCCGCATCGGCGGGCGCCTGGCGGAGGCCGCGGTTTCCTTTTGGTAAATTCCGGCATGACCTGTAGTCCCGCGACCTAGCAAAAAAACTCTAGTGACGCGCTGCAAAAAGCCGTTAGTATCAATATCAGCGCTTAGATAAACAGTGCCGGGCAGGGTCACGCACAGGGATGCGAGAGGCTCTTCAACAGGCCGCAAAAAGCGTTGAATTATGGGGAGGATCACTGGATCATGCGGGGCGCGCCGCTGGTGGCGCAGCGTGTGGCGTCCATCCTCCTCGAAACGTTTTGATGCCGGGCAGCCGGCCTAACAGGAGGAAAGATCAGCATGAAGAAAATCGCAACGTTGCTCGGCGCAGTCCTGCTGGCCGGCACGGCCTTCAACGGGATTGCCCGCGCGGCCGACGAACTCACCATCACGTCGTGGGGCGGCGCCTACCAGGAAAGCCAGCGCAACGCCTTCTTCCAGCCCTTCATCGCGGCGGGCAACAAGATCACCGAAGCCGAGTACAACGGCGAGATCGCGAAGATCCGCGCGATGGTCGAAGCCAAGGCGGTGACCTGGGATGTCGTCGACGTCGATACGCAGACCGCGCTTGCCGGCTGCGCCGAGGGCACCTTCGAGACCATCGACTGGGCCAAGCTCGGACTCGACCGCTCGAAGTTCATCGGCGGCGACGTGACCGACTGCGCCGTGCCGAACATTCTCTATTCCACGGTCGCGGCCTATGACACCAGCAAGACGCAGGCGCCGGCTAGCCTCTTCGAGGCTCTCTTCGACACGACCAAATATCCTGGCAAGCGCGCCCTGCAGAAGAGCCCCTTCGTCAATCTCGAGTGGGCGCTGATGGCCGACGGCGTGGCACCTGCCGACGTCTACAAGGTGCTGGGCACCGATGAGGGCGTCGAACGCGCGCTGAAGAAGCTCGACACCATCAAGAAGGACGTGATCTGGTGGGAGTCCGGCGCCCAGGGCCCGCAGCTGCTGGCCGACGGACAAGTGGTTTTCGCCACCTCGTGGAATGGCCGCTTCTACAGCGCCATCAAGACCGACAAGAAGCCCTTCAAGATCATCTGGGACTTCCAGGCCCCGGACTGGGACTGGTGGGCGATCCCCAAGGGTACGCCCAAGCTCGATGGCGCCTATCGCTTCATCAGCTTCGCGTCCGATCCGCAGCGCATGGCTGACCAGACCAAGTGGATCTCCTATGGTCCGGCAAACAAGGACGCCGGGCCGCTCGTCGATCCGACGATCCTGCCGGACCTGCCTTCGGCGCCGGACAATCTCAAGACGGTGTTCTATCCGGACCCGCAGTTCTGGGGCGACAAGGGCGACGAGCTGCGCGAGCGCTTCAACGCCTGGCTGGCCCAGTAAGCACCAACGGACGGGGAGGGGGCGCGAGGCCCTCTCCCCGCTCTCTCCTGACCGATGCGGGGGTCTGCGATGGCGATGGCTCAAGCCCTTCCGAATGATGGCGTGATGCGCGCCGCGGACGGCACGCCGCTGAAAGTGGCGCTGGCCCGTGCCGAGCGGCGCGAAAGGCTGAAGGCCCTGGGTCTCGTCCTTCCGCTCTTCGCCTTCATCGTCCTCTCTTTCCTCGTTCCCATCTTCGTGATGCTCTACAACGCGGTCTACGACCCGGACGTCTCCGAAAACCTTCCGGCCACGGTGGTGGCGCTGCAGCAGTGGGATGGCAAGGACCTCCCCTCCGAAGAGGTCTTCGCGGCCTTCGTCAACGACATGAAGGTGGCCCAGCAGAACAAGATGGTGGCGCTGGTGGGCAAGCGCCTCAACTACGAGATCTCCGGCATCCGCTCCAAGGTGGTCGCCACCGGACGCAAGGTCGCAGCGATCGAGACCGGTCCCTACAAGGACGCAGTGATCGCCATCGACAAGGTCTGGGGCGAACCCGATACATGGGCCACGATCAAGCGGTCATCGTCGTCCTACACGCCATTCTACCTCCTCGCCATGCTGGACATGCGGCAGGGCGCCGACGGATCGATCGAGCATGTGCCCGCCGATCGTGCCGTCTACATCGACATCCTGAAGCGCACGCTCGGCATTTCCCTGCTGGTCACGCTGTGCACGCTGATCCTCGGCTATCCGGTTGCCTACATGCTGGCCACCACGCCGCAGAAGACCGCGAGCATCCTGATGATCTTCGTGCTGCTGCCGTTCTGGACATCGCTGCTGGTGCGCACCACGGCGTGGATGATCCTGATGCAGGACGGTGGCGTTTTCACCCAGTTCCTGCACATCACCGGCATCACCTGGCTGCTCAATACCTTCGGTCTGGTGGAAGGCGAGCCGCAGCTGTTCAAGACCCGTTTCGCCACCGTGGTGGCCATGACCCACATCCAGCTGCCCTTCACGCTGCTGCCGATCTATTCGGTGATGAAGACCATCTCGCCCACCTACATGCGCGCGGCGAAGTCGCTGGGCGGCACGCCTTTCTACTCCTTCCTGAGGGTCTACATGCCGCAGACCCTTCCGGGCGTGGCGGCCGGCTGCCTGCTGACCTTCATCCTCTGCCTCGGCTACTACATCACGCCCGCGCTGGTCGGCGGTCCGACCGACCAGATGGTCTCGGGCTTCATCTATTCGGCCATCAACAGCGAAAACAACTGGGGCAAGGCGTCGGCGCTGGGCGTCATCCTGCTCATCGCCACGCTGATCCTTTACTACGTCTACAACAAGCTGGTCGGCATCGACCGCATGAAACTGGGCTGAGCGCCATGGCGGTACCCTCCTATTTCACCACCGGCGAGAAGATCGCGCACTACGGGTTGCGGATCTTTGTGGGCTTCGTGCTGCTGTTCCTGATCTCGCCCATCATCGCGGTGATGCCGCTGTCCTTCAACTCCGAGAGTTTCTTCACCTATCCCATGCCGGGCTATTCGCTGAAGTGGTATGAGGATTTCTTCTTCAACGAGCGCTGGATCGGCTCGGTGCGGATGAGTTTCTTCGTGGCGATCTGCACCACGATTCTGGCGACGGTCCTCGGTACGCTGGCGGCGCTGGGCCTGTCGCGGGCGAACTTCCCGTCGAAGTCCACCATCATGGCCATTCTCATCTCGCCGATGATCGTGCCGGTGATCATCTCGGCCGTCGGCATGTTCAAGTTCTATGCGCAGCTGAATCTGGCGGGTACCCTGTTCGGCGTCATCCTGGCCCATACTGCCCTGGCGACGCCCTTCGTCGTTATCACGGTGACCGCGACGCTCTCGGCCTTCGACAAGACGCTGATGCGCGCCGGCGCCTCCTGCGGGGCGCCGCCGCACACGGTGTTCTTCAAGGTCGTGATGCCGCTCATCCTGCCGGGCATGATCTCGGGCGCGCTCTTCGCCTTCGTCACCTCCTTCGATGAGGTGGTGGTTGTGCTGTTCCTGGCCAGCCCCGAGCAGCGAACCTTGCCGCTGCAGATGTTCTCGGGCATCCGCGAGATGATCTCGCCCACCATCACCGCCGCGGCCACCGTGCTGGTGCTGCTGTCGACCGCGTTGCTGGTCACGGTCGAACTGCTGCGCCGCCGCTCAGAGCGGCTGCGCGGCGTCCAGGGTTAAGGGGGCAAACGCCTCAGCGGGCGCGGCGGAGGAAGCCGGGGCTGCTCTCGGTCGCGGTGCCGGAGGCGGCCGATGCCAGGTCATCCATCTGCGCGATGGCCCGCGACAGCTTCACGGTCGCGGCATGGTCGTCGTTGCGGCCAAGAGCGGCGCTGCCGTCCTCGAGAGACCTGGTGGCCTTGGCGGACATTTCCGTCAGGGTGGTGATGGCGGCAAAGAGCCGCCCCGCAGGTGCCGCATCGGCCAGGGACTGGAAACGGCGCAAGGTGGAGGCGGCGGCCGTTCCGGCCATGCCCTCCGCCGCGAAACAGATAGCGTCCATCGAACCCCGCCGTGCCGTCATTGCCAACTCCTTAACGCGACTGACGGGTGGAGCTTGGCCCGGCCAGACTTAATTCCGGGTTAAGCGCGCTTGTCTTGGCGAAGGGCCTTTCGCTATAAGGCGCCACCCTTCCGGAAGCGTTCGAGGATCCCATGGCCGGCCATTCGCAATTCAAGAACATCATGCACCGCAAGGGGAAGCAGGACAAAATGCGGTCCAAGGTCTTCTCCAAGCTGTCCCGCGAGATCACGGTCGCGGCCAAGGCCGGCCTGCCCGACCCGTCGGCCAATGCCAGGTTGCGGCTGGCCATCCAGAACGCGCGGGCCGAGAACCTGCCCAAGGACAACATCGAACGGGCCATCAAGAAGGCGATGGGCGGCGATGCCGAAAGCTACGATTCGGTGCGCTACGAGGGCTATGGGCCAGGCGGCGTCGCCGTCATCGTCGAGGCGCTGACCGACAACCGCAATCGCACCGCGTCAAACGTCCGGGCCCTGTTTACCAAGTTCGGCGGCAATCTGGGCGAATCCGGTTCGGTCGCCTTCATGTTCAGCAGGGTGGGCGAGATCCTTTACCCGGCAGCCAAGGCCTCGGCCGACGCCATGCTGGAGGCGGCCATCGAGGCAGGGGCCGACGATGTCGTCTCGGACGAGACCGGACACACCATCACATGCGCCTTCGAGGCGATCGGCGAGGTGTCGTCGGCGCTGGCCGCCAAGTTCGGCGACGCGGAGAGCGTCAAGGTGGTGTGGAAGCCCCAGACTCTCACGCCCGTGGACCAGGAAAAGGCCGAGAGCCTGATGAAGCTGGTCGACAGCCTGGACGAGGACGACGACGTCCAGGTGGTCTTCTCCAACGCCGACATCTCCGACGAGATCATGGCCAAGCTGGGCGGCGAGTGATCTGCTAGTCTTGGCCGATGGTACGAATCATCGGCATCGATCCGGGCCTGCGCAACACCGGCTGGGGGGTCATCGCGGCCGAGGGCCAGCGCCTGTCCTACGTCGCCGATGGCGCGGTCCATTCCGATGCCGATGCGCCTCTGGCGGACCGGCTGCTGCAGATCCACACCCGGCTCCTCGACGTGATCCGCCTTCATGCGCCCGACGAGGCGGCCGTGGAGGAGACCTTCGTCAACACCGATGCGCGGGCCACGCTCAAGCTGGGCCAGGCACGGGGTGTGGTGATGCTGGCGCCTGCCATGCTCGCGGTCCCGGTTGCGGAATACGCACCCAACACGATCAAGAAGTCAGTGGTGGGCGCCGGTCATGCCGAGAAGGACCAGGTGAAGCACATGGTCCGGCTATTGCTGCCGCGCGCCCAGCTGAACAGCGCCGATTCGGTCGACGCGCTGGCGATCGCCATCTGTCACGCCCATCACCGCAGCGGCCAGACCCTGGCCAGGCTCCTGGCGCGTTCTTGACTTGTTCCGCTGCGGACGGTAGCAGGACTCAAATCACGGGACTCGCGCATGATCGCTAAACTCAAGGGCCGGATCGACGCCAGCGGACCCGACTGGGTGGTGATCGACGTCAACGGCGTGGGCTATCACGTGTCCTGTTCCTCGCGCACGCTGCAAGCCTTGCCGGGCGCTGGCGAGTTCGCCGAGCTCCATACCGAGATGCTGGTCAGCCAGGACATGATCCGCCTGGTGGGCTTCGCCTCGACGCTCGAGCGCGACTGGTTCCGCCTGCTGCAGTCGGTGCAGGGGGTCGGCACGAAAGTGGCCTTGGCCATTCTCTCCACCTTGTCGGTTCATGACGTCGGCAATGCCATCGCGCTGCAGGACAAGGCCATGATCGGCCGCGCCAATGGCGTGGGCAAAAAACTGGCCGAGCGCATCGTGCTGGAGCTGAAGGACAAGACCCCCACGCTCACCGTCTCCGATGCCTCGCTGGCCAGGCTGCAGGCCGATCTCGACGCACCAAGGCCCACGACCGCAGCCGATGCCGTCTCGGCGCTGGTCAATCTCGGTTATGGTCAGGTCCAGGCTGGACAGGCAGTGGCCTCGGCGCTGCGCAAGGGCGGTGACGATCAGAGTACGGAGAAACTGATCAGGCTGGCGCTCAAGGAGCTGGCCGTCGCATGACCGCGCGCCTCACCGGCCGGGAGAAGCTGCCCGAGGATGCCATCGACACGCATCTCAGGCCGCAGCGGCTCGAGGAGTTCGTCGGCCAGTCGAAGGCCAAGGCGAACCTGCGCATCTTCATCGATGCGGCCAGGGCACGCGGCGAGGCGCTGGACCACGTGCTCTTCGCCGGCCCGCCAGGCCTCGGCAAGACGACGCTGGCGCAGATCATGGCGCGCGAGCTGGGCGTGAACTTCAAGGCCACGTCGGGACCGGTCATCGCCAAGGCTGGCGACCTCGCGGCGCTGCTCACCAACCTGGAAGACCGCGACGTGCTGTTCATCGACGAGATCCACAGGCTCAATCCGGCTGTGGAGGAGGTGCTCTATCCGGCGATGGAGGATTTCCAGCTCGACCTGATCATCGGGGAGGGGCCGGCGGCGCGGTCGGTACGGATCGACCTGGCGAAGTTCACGCTGGTGGGCGCGACCACGCGCACCGGACTGCTCACCACGCCGTTGCGCGACCGTTTCGGCATTCCGGTGCGGCTCGACTTCTATGCCGAGGACGAGCTGCTCGACATCGTGAAGCGCGGAGCCCGCGTCATGCAGGTCGGCATTTCCGAGGATGGGGCCCGCGAGATCGCCAGGCGCTCGCGCGGCACGCCGCGCATCGCCGGACGGCTTCTGCGCCGGGTGCGCGATTTTGCCGCTGTCGCCGGCTCCGCCGTCATCGACCGCGGCGCGGCCGACCGGGCGCTGCGCAGTCTCGACGTCGACGACCGCGGGCTGGATGCGCTGGACCACCGCTATCTTGCCTGTATCGCCCATAACTTCGGCGGCGGACCGGTGGGCATCGACACCATCGCGGCCTCGCTGTCCGAGGCCCGGGACGCCATCGAGGACATCGTCGAACCCTATCTGCTGCAGCTGGGGTTCCTCAACCGCACGCCGCGCGGCCGCCTGCTTACCGCCCATGCGTTCCGGCACCTGGGGCTAGCCGTGCCGCAGCGGCCCGAGATCGCGCAGGGCATGCTGCCGCTGGACGAGTCCGATGCCTGAGGCGGATCCGGGCATCGCAGGCCATATGCGCGGTGAAACCCATGTTCTGCAGGTGCGCGTCTATTACGAGGATACGGATGCCGGCGGCGTCGTCTATCACGCCAACTACCTCAGGTTCTGCGAGCGCGGCCGCACCGATTTCCTGCGGCTCAGGGGAGTCAGCCAGAGCGCGATGCCGGACCGCTTCTTCGTGGTGCGCCGGATGGATTGCGAGTTCCAGCGGCCTGCCCGGCTCGACGACCTGCTTGCGGTCGAAACCCATCTGGTCGATGCCGCCGGTGCCCGGCTCGACCTGTTGCAGGAGGTGAGGCGGGATGGCGAAAGGCTGTTCCAGGCCCGCGTGACCATTGCGCTGGTGGACCAGAGGGGCCGTCCGCAGCGCCTGGCGGCCGAACTTCGTCAGGCACTGAATTCTCGTTCGGAATCAGGATCGTAACGCGACCTTAACCATAGTTCCGTCAAGTGGATCGGGTGCTGGCCGGCGAAGGGCCGGCGCTGCGGCGGATTCGTCTTAAAACATTCGAATCGCCGCAGTTTCGACAGATTTGGCATGTTTCAGGGCACTATCTCCCAAAGGGTTGTGGTGCGCAGGGGCGGCGGAGGCGGGCAGGGCCTCCGAACGCGGATGGAAGGGCAGGATGGATCCGGTAGCGGTCAATACAGTTGCGCAGACAGGGCACATCTCGCTCTGGCATCTCGTCATGCAGGCCAGCTGGGTCGTCAAGCTGGTCATGCTCGGCCTGACCGCGGCGTCCGTCTGGTGCTGGGCGATCATCATCGAGAAGTTCTTCTCCATGCGCCGCATGAACGCGGCCAACGACCGGTTCGAGCAGAATTTCTGGTCGGGACAGTCGCTGGAGGATCTCTACATTGCCCTGGGGAACCGTCCCACCATCGGGCTCGCCGCCATCTTCATGGCCGCGATGCGCGAGTGGAAGCGCAGCCAGGAGGCCGCGCTGAGAGCCGGGTTCCACGGTGTGCAGAAGCGCATCGAGAAGGTCATGGACGTGCAGATCCAGAAGGAGATGCATGACGTGGAGGCCCGGCTGCTGTTCCTCGCCACCACGGGCTCGGCGGCACCCTTCATCGGCCTCTTCGGAACGGTGTGGGGCATCATGGTGTCGTTCCAGGCCATCGCCAATTCCCAGAATACCAATCTCGCGGTGGTGGCGCCCGGCATCGCGGAAGCGCTGTTCGCCACGGCCATCGGCCTTGTTGCCGCCATACCGGCGACAATCTTCTACAACATGTTCACGGCCGACGCTGGCCGCATCGGCTCGCGGCTGGAGAATTTCGCCGACGAGTTCTCGGCGATCATTTCGCGGCAACTGGATGAGCGGGTCTAGCGATGGGTGCTTCGGCAGGAGGCTCGGCAGGCGGATACCAGCGGCGCAATTCCCGGCGGCGCAGCAGCCGCGGGGTGATGAGCGACATCAACGTCACGCCGCTCGTCGATGTCATGCTCGTGCTGCTGATCGTCTTCATGGTGGCCGCGCCCCTGATGACGGTGGGCGTTCCCATCGAGCTTCCCAAGACGGAAGCCAAGCAGATGGATTCGTCCACGGAACCCATCACCATCACCGTGCAGCAGGACGGCACCCTCTATCTTCAGGAGACGGTCATCCCCATGGCCGAGCTGACGCCCAAGCTGACCGCCATCGCCAAGAACGGCTACCAGGAGCAGCTCTTCGTGCGCGCCGACACCAGCGTGCCCTATGGCCGGGTGATGGAACTGATGGGCCTGCTGAACAGCGCGGGCTACCGCAAGATCGGCCTGATCACCGCCACCAAGGACGAGGCGGCCGGCAATTGAGATGAAGTATTCGCTGTCGACATCACTGGTCCTGCATGCGGCAATCCTGGTCGCAGCCCTGGTGACGTTGCCGGAGATCAACCCCTACAAGGTCAAGCCGCAGGAAGCGGTGATGGTCGACATCTCGAAGATCAGCGACACGACCAAGCAGATGGCCATGACCAAGGCCGATGAACCCAAGCCCGCCGAGGTGCCGACGCCGCAGAAGGCCGAGGTGGTGAAGAAGGCCGAGGATCCGCTGGCCAAGGTTGCCGAGGAAACCAAGACGGCCGCCAAGGAGGCCAAGGCCGCCGAACCTCCGCCACCCGAACCCCAGCCCGAGGCGCTCAAGGAACTGATCAAGGAAACCGTCGCGGAAGAGCCGTCGCCGCAGAAGGAAAAGCCGAAGAAGCAGGAAACCAAGAAGGCCGAGGTCAAGCCCAAGGACAAGCCGAAGCCGCAGAAGAAGAAGCCCGAACTGGACGTCGCCAAGCTTGAGGAAATGCTGAACGACGACGCTTTCCTGAACAAGGAGAACGAGGAGAAGACCACGGATTCCAGCCTCGCCACCGCCGATGGCAAGCCGGCGACGGGCGAGACCAATCTTCAGGGTGCGGACAATACGCTGTCCGCCACGGCCATCGACGCGCTCCGGTCGCGCATCCAGCAGTGCTGGTCGGTGCCGCCCGGCGCGCGCGAGGCCAACATCACGGTCAAGGTGCGGTTCCAGCTGGCCAGCGATGGCACGGTGATCGGCGAGCCGCAGATCATGAACGACTCCGCCGAGCCGCTGTTCGAAACCACCGCCCGTTCGACGGTGGCGGCAATCCTCAGCTGTCAGGCCTACGATTTTCTTCCGCAGGAGCAGTACGACCTGTGGAAAGACCTCATCCTGAATTTCAACCCGAACATGATGACCTGATGTTCATCAGCAGACCGGAAACAGCAGCACCATGACCCTGCCACGACTCATCGCCCTTCAATCGCAGCGCGGCCTGCTTGCATTCGTCCTGCTCATCGCGATGGTCCTCGGCATGCCACGTGCCGACGCCCAGACCGAGATCGACATCACCGGCGGCCGCGTCGATCCGCTTCCCATCGCCATCGCGCCCTTCCTGGCCGGCGGTGGCGCGGAAGATGCTGGCGGCACCATCAGCGGCGTCATCACCAACGATCTCGGGCGTTCGGGCTATTTCGCGCCCATCGATCCGGCCTCGTTCATCGAGAAGATCTCCGACTTCAATACGCCGCCGCGCTTCGGCGACTGGCGCCAGATCCAGGCCAAGGCGCTGGTCACCGGGCAGGTCTATCTCGAGGGCGACCGCATCCGGGCCGAGTTCCGGCTGTGGGACGTCAACACCCAGCAGCAACTGGCCGCCCAGCAGTTCACCACCACTTCGAAGAACACGCGCCGCATCGGCCATCTCATCGCCGACGTCATCTACAAGTCGCTCACCGGCATAGACGGCTATTTCGATACGCGCGTCGTCTTCGTGGAAGAGGAAGGGCCCAAGAACCAGCGCATCAAGAAGCTCGCCATCATGGACCAGGACGGCGCCAACGTGCGTGCGCTCACCGATGGCAAGGAACTGGTGCTGACGCCGCGGTTCTCGCCGTCCACCAACGAGATCACCTACATGTCCTTCGGCAGCGACACGCCGCGGGTCTATCTCATGAACATCGACACGCGCCAGCGCGAGATCGTGGGCGAATTTCCCAACATGAGCTTCTCGCCGCGCTTCTCGCCCGATGGTCAGCGCGTCATCATGAGCCTGCAGGACGGCGGCAACTCGAACATCTTCGAACTCGACCTGAGGTCGCGGGGGCTGCGCCAGCTTACCAACGTCCCGGCCATCAACACCGCGCCCAGCTATTCGCCGGACGGAACCCAGATCACCTTCGAGTCGGACCGCGGCGGAACGCAGCAGATCTACGTGATGAATGCCGACGGATCCGGCCAGACGCGCATCAGCTTCGGCAATGGCCGCTACTCCACCCCGGTCTGGTCGCCCGATGGCCAGTACATCGCCTTCACCAAGCAGGGCGGCGGCAAGTTCGCCATCGGCGTGATGCGTCCCGATGGATCGGGCGAGCGCATTCTCACCGAAGGATTCCACAACGAGGGGCCGACCTGGGCGCCCAACAGCCGCGTGCTGATGTTCTTCCGCGACTCGCCGGGCGAGAGCGGCGGACCGCAGCTCTTCTCGGTGGACATCACCGGATACAACGAACAGCAGGTGCCGACTCCGGGGTTCTCCTCGGATCCTGCCTGGTCGCCGAAGCTGAATTGAGCCGGCGCCATCACTGCGGGCCGGGGGGCTCGACACCGGAGGGCGGCGGGGATGCAGCCCTTCGGACCAACAGAAACAAGACGGGAAAGACGACATGACCAGAACCGTGACCTTCAAGATCGCCGCCGCCTTCTGCTGCGTGCTTGCCCTGGCGGCGTGCTCGAAGAAGAGCACGCCCAACCTCGAGGCGACCAATGCCGGCCAGGCGATGCCGGGCTCGGAGCAGGACTTCACGACGAATGTCGGCGACCGGGTCTTCTTCGCCGAAGACCAGTCGACGCTGTCCTCCGAGGCTCAGGAGACATTGCGCCGTCAGGCCGCCTGGCTTGCGCAGTATCCGAACGTGACCGTTCAGGTGGAGGGTCACGCCGACGAGCGCGGCACGCGCGAATACAACATCTCGTTGTCGGCGCGGCGTGCCACCGCGGCCCGCGAGTTCCTGATCGCCCAGGGCGTGGCCGCCAGCCGGATTTCGTCCATCGCCTATGGCAAGGAACGCCCGGCCGCGCTGTGCGATGCCGAGCAGTGCTGGTCACAGAATCGCCGTGCGGTTACGGTGATTACCGGCGGCGCCAAGACCAGTTGACGGGGGACTCCCGGTCGGAGTGAGAGAATGTTAACCCTGTTGCCTTAGTTGGTAGCAAGGGAGTCTGCCCGGTTGGCCGGGTGCAGTCTTTGAGCAGCCGGAACGGGGTCCGGCCAGAGGAGTGGGTTCGATGATATCGCGTAGGGCAAGCTTCAAGTTGGCGGTCGTCAGCTGCTGTTTCCTGGCACTGGCCGCCTGTTCGAAGAAGAACACGCCGGACCTCGACGCCGGAACCGGTCCCGGCGGCTCCTATCCGCCAGGGTCCGAGGGCGAATTCACCACGGTCGTGGGCGACCGCGTCTTCTTCTCCGAAGACCAGTCGACACTCACCTCCGAGGCCCAGGAAACCCTGCGCCGCCAGGCAGACTGGCTCAACAAGTACAAGGCGGTGACGGTCCAGGTCGAGGGCCACGCCGACGAACGCGGCACGCGCGAATACAACATCTCGCTCTCCGCCCGCCGCGCCACGGCGGCCCGCGAGTTCCTGATCGCCCAGGGTGTGGCCGGCAGCCGGATCTCGTCGATCGCCTACGGCAAGGAGCGGCCGGTGGCATTGTGCGATGCAGAACAGTGCTGGTCGCAGAACCGCCGTGCGGTCACCGTCATCACGGGTGGTGCGAAATAGCCACAGGCGCCCGGCATTCTTGTGCGTTGCGGCCAGTAGCCTCAATTTCACCGCGATTGGGTTCCACTCGGAGGCAATAGGGAAAGGCCTCCGCAGGGCCAGCGTCCAATGGTGTCTGACATGAAGAAGTTTCTGAGATCGGCAGCGGCCGTGGCCCTTCTGGGCGTGGGCCTCGTGTCGCCGGCCCTGGCGCAGTCCGCCTCGGAAATGGCGGTCCGCATGCAGCAGCTGGAAGAGCAGGTGCGCACGCTGATGGGTCAGGTCGAGGAGCTGAACTACGAGGTCAAGCAACTGCGCGCCCATGCCGGTGCTGGCCAACAGGGCGCTGCCCAGCCGGCACCCGCTCCCGCTCCGGCCAAGAAGCTCGCCGCGGCTCCGGCCGAAGGCGTGGCGGTGGAAGCCCTGCCGCCGATCAACGGGACCCAGCCACTCGATGCGCCGGACTCGCTGAACAACACCGAGGCGCTGGCCGTGGCCCCCAGTGGCGGCGCCGCCGCTCCCGGCCCGACAGTGCTTGGCGCCATCGACAATTCGGCCGCCCAGCCCAATGATGGAGGCTTCCAGGGCAAGGTTCTGGTTCCGCCGTCGCAGCAGGAGCCCGGCGATGATGCCTTCGTGACCAAGGGCCTGACGCAGACCAACGGAGAGCCCACGCAGGAGTCGATCGAGACCGTGTCGCTGTCTCCCGAGTCGCCCGAGGCCCTCTACGAACAGGCCAACGAAAACCTGCTGCGCCGGCAGTTCGCCGAGGCCGAGGCCGGTTTCAGCAATTTCATGGCCAAGTATCCCGATCACAGCCTGGCCGGCAGCGCCCAGTACTGGCTGGGTGAGACCTATTATGCCCAGAACGACTACAAGCGCGCCGCGCAGGCGTTCCTGAAGGGCTACAAGACCTATCCCACGAGCCGCCGCGCCGCCGACAGCCTGTTGAAGCTCGGGATCTCGCTCAGCCGTCTCGGCCAGACCGAGCAGGCCTGCGCGGCCTACCTCGCCGTGTCGGCCGAGTATCCGAAGGCGGTGGAAGCCCGCAAGCGGGCCCAGGCCGAAGCCAAGCGTGCCAGCTGCCAGGCCTGATGCGCAGCTTCTGAGCGCCGTCCTTTCCGGCTACCGTCACGCTGCCCTCGCCGTTTCGGGCGGGTCCGATTCCATGGCCCTGCTGCGGCTGGCTGCAGCATCTTCCCCCGATCTTCGGATCTCTGTGCTGACGGTCGATCACCGCCTGAGGCCAGAGTCCTCGGCCGAAGCCCGTCAGGTTGGCAAGTGGTGTTCGGATCTCGGGCTGTCCCATCATATCCTCGCCTGGACCGGGGCCAATGCCGGCAGTGGCGTGCAGGCCCGCGCCCGCCGCGCCCGCTACGATCTGCTGACGCAGTGGTGCCGGGCGCAGGGGGCCGAGGCCCTGCTGACCGCCCACACGCTGGACGACCAGGCCGAGACCGTCCTGATGCGCATGGCCCGGACCGACAGCATCGCCAGCCTTGCCGGCATTCCGGCACGTGGCACCTGGCAAGGGGTGGCGCTTGTCCGTCCCTTGCTTGACTGCCGCCGCGCGGACCTGCGGGCCTATCTCGAACGGCTGGGCCAGGGCTGGATCGAGGATCCGAGCAATGATGATCGGCGCTTCGAGCGCGTGCGGCTGCGGCAGATGCTGCCGGACCTTGCGGCATCCGGCGTGACTCCCGACAGGCTGGCGGTGCTGGCGAAGTCCTGCGCCGTGTTGACCGCGCAGCTGGAAGATTGCGCCCGGGCCTGGTTCCGTGCGGCGCTTCATCAGGACGACGGCTTCTGCCGGTTCGACCTTTCCGCCTTCGACATGCTGCCGCGCCTTCTCCGGCAGCGCATCCTGGCAGAACTGGTGCGCCATTTTGGTGGCGGCTCCGATCCCGAACGCGCCGAAATCGACCGGCTGGACCGGTCGCTGGGTGGCAAGACCGGTCTGCGCCGGACCCTGGGCGGCGCGCTGATCTGGCGGCGTGGCGGAGACGTGCTGATCGGGCGGGAGCCCGGCCGCCTCGATCCCCAGCCGATGCCGGTTCCGGACACGGGAGAGCTTCTCTGGGACGGTCGCTATGCCGTGCGCGCCCCGCCAGGGTCGTTCGTCCTGCCGGCCCCACAGGCGGGTCTGGTCCGGCCGTCACGGGCTGTTCCCGACACGGTTTTCCGGACGGCGCCGGCCATCCTGCTGCGGGATGGGTGCCTCGGGGACGGGCCCGACGGCCCAGGTCCCGTTGCCATGGCCCGTTTCATCCCCTTTCGACCATCGTCCGGCTGGTAACGCTGTTGTTACGCTTGGAAATCGGGAGTCGCGGCCTTATGTTACCATCCATACCCGAGGCATTGCCGCCCGCCGGGCCTTGTGGCCAGCGGAGAGATACGAGGACCACGTGAACCAATTTCGCAATTTCGCCGTCTGGATCGTCATCGCGCTTCTCCTGTTCGCGCTGTTCAGTCTGTTCCAGGGCCAGGTGACGCGCTCCGGCGCCAGCGAGATCAGCTATTCCGAATTCCTCGATCGCGCCAACAACGGCGGGCTTCAGTCCATCACCATCACCGGGGAGACCATCACCGGCAAGATGGCCGATGGCTCCACCATCCAGACCACCGGACCGCTGGTCTATTACGAGAACCAGATCAACGAACTGCGCAACAAGAACATCCAGATCACCTTCCGTCCGGCGCAGAGCGATTCGCTGCTGACCAATGCGCTGATCTACTGGCTGCCGATGGTGCTGCTCATCGGCGTGTGGATCTTCTTCATCCGCCAGATGCAGTCGGGGTCGGGCAAGGCCATGGGATTCGGCAAGTCCAAGGCGAAGCTGCTCACCGAGCGTCATGGACGCGTGACCTTCGAGGACGTCGCCGGCGTCGAGGAAGCCAAGGACGACCTCGTGGAGATCGTCGACTTCCTCAAGGACCCGCACAAGTTCCAGCGCCTCGGCGGCAAGATTCCGAAGGGCGCACTGCTGGTCGGTCCGCCGGGAACCGGCAAGACCCTTCTGGCCCGGGCCATCGCGGGCGAGGCCAACGTGCCTTTCTTCACCATATCGGGCTCCGACTTCGTCGAGATGTTCGTGGGTGTGGGTGCATCGCGTGTGCGCGACATGTTCGAGCAGGCCAAGAAGAATGCGCCCTGCATCATCTTCATCGATGAAATCGACGCGGTCGGCCGTCATCGCGGCGCCGGCCTCGGCGGCGGCAATGACGAGCGCGAGCAGACGCTGAACCAGCTGCTGGTCGAGATGGACGGCTTCGAGGCCAATGAGGGCGTGATTCTGATCGCCGCCACCAACCGTCCCGACGTTCTGGATCCGGCGCTGCTGCGTCCCGGTCGCTTCGATCGCCAGATCGTGGTGCCCAACCCGGACGTGCAGGGCCGCGAGAAGATCCTGAAGGTGCACATGCGCAACGTGCCATTGGCACCCGATATCGATGCCAAGGTGATTGCCCGCGGTACGCCCGGCTTCTCGGGCGCCGACCTTGCCAACCTCGTCAACGAGGCCGCGCTTCTGGCCGCGCGCCGCAACAAGCGGATCGTGACCCAGTCGGAATTCGAGGAAGCCAAGGACAAGGTGATGATGGGCGCCGAGCGCCGCTCCATGGCCATGTCGGAGGACGAGAAAAAGCTCACCGCCTATCACGAGGCGGGCCACGCGCTGGTCGCCATGAACGTGCCCAAGGCCGATCCGGTGCACAAGGCCACCATCATCCCGCGCGGTCGCGCGCTCGGCATGGTGATGCAGTTGCCGGAAGGTGACCGCCTGTCGATGAGCTACAAGCAGATGACGTCGCGGCTGGCCATCATGATGGGCGGGCGCATCGCGGAAGAGCTTACCTTCGGCAAGGACAATGTGACGTCGGGCGCACAGTCGGACATCGAACAGGCGACGCGGCTGGCCCGCGCCATGGTCACGCGCTGGGGCTATTCCGACGCGCTGGGCACCGTGGCCTATGGCGAGAACCAGGAAGAGGTGTTCCTCGGACACTCGGTGTCGCGCACCCAGAACATTTCCGAGGAGACGGCGCAGAAGATCGACCAGGAGGTCAAGCGCCTGGTCTCGGAAGGCCTCGCCACCGCGCGCAAGATCCTGACCACCAAGAAGGGCGCGCTCGAGACGCTCGCCAAGGGCCTGCTCGAATACGAGACCCTGTCGGGTGACGAGATCAAGGATCTGCTGGGCGGCAAGCCGCCGCGCCGCGACGACGGCGATTCCGGCCGCAAGGCGGCGAAGCCCGCCTCGGCTGTTCCGGCGACCGGAAGCTCGAAGACCGACGACGCCGGCGGCATGGAACCGCAGCCGCAGGCCTGATGGCCAAGACCTATCTTCGTCCGGCGGGGCTGGTTCATGGCCCTGATGCCCGGAGGCTGATCGCGGAAGGGCGCGGCGGCGCGCTCGGCGGCCTGCAGTCGGTGGCCTATACGATGGTCGAAGTGGTGACGCGCAAGCCTGAGTCCATCACGCGGCGGTTCGAACCATTTGCGCCCGACCTTGCGCTTCCGGTCCCGACCGGCGTCGAGCCTCGTCCCCTGGTCATGGGCATCGTCAACGTCACGCCTGACAGTTTTTCGGATGGCGGCCGGCATGCGGGGGCGGAGCAGGCCATCGCCCATGGGCTGGCGCTTGCGGCGGAGGGCGCCGACATTCTCGATGTCGGCGGCGAATCGACCAGGCCCGGATCGGAAGGCGTGGGCGAGGCGGAGGAACTTGCCCGCGTGATTCCGGTGATCGAAGGGCTGGCCCGGGCCGGGCACAGGGTTTCCTGCGACACGCGCAAGGCCACGGTGATGCGCGCGGCGCTGCAGGCTGGCGCCACCATGATCAACGACGTGTCCGCCCTGCAGTTCGACCATCTGGCCCTGCCGGCGATGGCCGGGGCTGCCTGCCCCGTGGTGCTGATGCACGCGCAGGGCGACCCCAAGACCATGCAGCTCAGCCCCAGCTATGACGATGTGGTGCTGGACGTCTACGATGCGCTGGAGGCGCGCATATCCGCCTGCGTCGCCGCGGGCATCGCCAGGGACCGGCTGATCGCCGACCCGGGAATCGGCTTCGGAAAGAGCTTTCGCCATAATTTGGATCTGCTTCACCAGTTTACTTTGTTCCATGGGCTGGGCGTGCAACTGCTCATGGGCCTGTCGCGAAAGGGGTTCGTGGGCGCCCTGACCGGTGAGAAGACGGCTTCACGCCGCGTTAACGGTTCGGTGGCCGGAGCCTTGTGGTCGGCCCTTAACGGGGCGCACATTCTCCGCGTGCATGATGTGAAGGCAACGGTGGAGGCCCTGGCGGTGGTGCGGGCCTGCGCCGATCCGGAGGCCGGAGGCCTCTGACCGGAAGGGGAGGGACTCATATGTCGCGCAAGTTCTTCGGAACCGACGGTGTCCGTGGCCGCGCCAACAGCGGCGCCATGACGGCAGAGATGGTGCTGCGCATCGGCATGGCCGCGGGCAGCATGTACAAGCGCGGCAACCATCGCCACCGCGTGGTGATCGGCAAGGACACACGGCTCTCCGGCTACATGATCGAGCAGGCGCTGACCGCGGGCCTGCTCGCGGCCGGCATGGACGTCTTTCTGTTTGGCCCGGTACCGACGCCCGCCGTCGCAATGCTCACCCGCTCCATGCGTGCCGACATGGGTGTCATGATCTCCGCTTCGCACAATCCATTCTACGACAACGGCATCAAGATCTTCGGTCCCGACGGCTACAAGCTTTCAGACGAACAGGAGCTGGCGATCGAGGCCATGCTGGAAGACCCGTCGGCGATCACGCCGGCGGCGTCGGAGAAGATCGGGCGGGCCAAGCGCATCGAGGACGCGCAGGCGCGCTACATCGAATTCGCCAAGCGCACCTATCCGAAGGACATGACGCTGGACGGCCTGCGCATCGTCATCGACACGGCCAATGGCGCCGCCTATCGCGTGGCGCCGACCGCCCTGTGGGAACTCGGCGCCGAGATCGTGCAGATGGGCAACGACCCGAACGGCATGAACATCAACGAGAAATGCGGCTCAACCGCGCCCGAGCGCATGTGCGAGAAGGTGCGCGAGACGCGGGCCGATCTCGGCATCGCGCTTGATGGCGATGCCGACCGCGTGATCATCGCCGACGAACGCGGCCATGTGATCAACGGTGATCAGCTGATGGCGCTGATCGCGCGTTCGTGGCAGAGCCGAGGCCTGCTGCAGGGTGGCGGACTGGTCGCCACGGTGATGTCGAACCTCGGCCTTGAACGCTTTCTCGCGGGACAGAAACTGTCGCTGGCGCGGACGAAGGTTGGCGACCGCTACGTCACCGAGCACATGCGCGCCCATGGGTTCAATGTGGGCGGCGAACAGTCGGGCCACATCATCCTTTCGGACTTCTCGACGACCGGCGACGGGCTGCTCGCAGCCCTTCAGGTGCTCGCCGAGGTGAAGCGCGCCGGGCGGCCGGCGAGCGAAGTGTGCAATCTGTTCACACCGCTGCCGCAGATCCTCCAGAACGTGAAGTTCAAGACCGGCCGTCCGCTTGAGGACAATCAGGTTCGGAAGTCGATCGCCGAGGCCGAGCGACGGCTGGGCAATGGCGGCCGCCTCGTCATCCGACCCTCCGGGACAGAGCCGCTGATTCGTGTCATGGCCGAAGGCGACGACGAATCGCTGTTGCGCAGCATTGTCGACGAACTTTGCGGCGTCATCTCGGAGGCCGCCGCCTAACGAGACCGGCGATCTACCGACCACCCCGGAATTGCCGCGCAGATGGCTGCGTATCTTCTTCGCTTGTGACGGCTTGCGCCGACGTCAGGCGGCTGGTTGGGATCTGGCGAAAGGCCGCCAGCGGCTGACGGCGATCCCCAGCAGAATCAGCGCCAGCGAGGCAGCGACAGACCAGTTCAGCGGTTCGCCCAGAAGCGCGGCACCAAACAGCACGGCATAGACGGGCACGAGATAGTTCGAATAGGAGACGAAGCTGGGGCCGACGCGGTGGATCAGGTTGTACATCATCAGCGTGGCCAGGGCCGTGGGGACCAGCCCCAGGCCGACGACGGCCCAGATCGCGACTGCGGGCGCGCCCGAGAGCCCCGTGGGATCGGAGACCACTGCAAAGGCGAGGCCCATGGCCGCGGCCGCGAGACAAACGGACGCCGTCTGCTTGATCGGGTTCTCGATCCCCAGCCGCTTGGCGGCAATGGCATGGATCGCATAGCACAGGCAGGCCAGCAGGATCGCCGCCTCGCCCTTCAGCTCATCGCCCTCGAGCGATACCCCGAAAAGCGACTCCGGCCCGATCAGTACCACGATGCCTGCGAAGCCCAAGACGAATCCCGCCGATTTGGTGAGCGTGAGCGGCTCGCCAGGCAGAAAGAAATGCGCCAACACGACCAGCAGAAGCGGTATTGCGCCCATCAGCAGCCCTGAAATGCCGGACGCCACGAAATGCGTGCCCCAGGTGATGAGGAAGAAGGGTGCGGCGTGACCAACCAATGCGAGAAGCGAGAACTTGCCCCACACGGCTCTGGACGCACGGAGTGTCTGTCCCCTGATCCAGGCGAAGGGAACCAGCACCGCCGCCGCGATCGACAGGCGCAACGCCATGATCCAGGCCGCGTCGAGATGCCTGACGGCGATCTTGGTCATGGCGAAGGACGATCCCCACGCCACCACCAGGGCAGCGAGAATGAGCCAGTCCAGCAGTGGGTTCCTTTGCGGCATCCGGCATGGCTACGCCCATGGTGGATGTGGCGTCAACGCACCATCCCACTACGGCACATCTGTCCGTGGCGCATGGGCAACAATCGCGCATCATCCACCGCGCGGTCACAATCGCGCCCGCATTGGGCCATTGCCGCCCACTAGTTTCGCGTCTGACGGGAACGCCGGTCCCGGTTTGAGTTGTGTGGGAGTAGATCATGAACACGCTGAAGACAACGATCATCGCCATGGCCCTCGCGGCAGTCGCAACCGGGAATGCCCAGGCCGCCGACCTGGGACCGGAGGCCACAGCCTCGGCGGTTCCGGGATTCTATCTGCGCGGCGACATCGGCTGGTCCTTCCTCGAATGGTCCGGTGACGACAGCAACGCCTTCACCGGCGGCGCCGGACTTGGCTATCAGTTCACGGACTATCTGCGCAGTGACCTCCGCGTCGACTATGCCGGCGTCTACAGCAATGGCCCGGACATGAGCGTGACCACGGTGCTGGGCAATCTCTATTTCGATATCCCCACGGGTACGGCCTTCACGCCCTATGTCGGTGCCGGCGGTGGCTATGGCTGGGCTCCCGTCGACGGCGCGCCGGACAAGGATGGCTTCGCCTATGCCCTGATGGGGGGTGCATCCTACGAGCTGACCGACAGTCTGGCGCTCGACGTCGGTTATCGCTTCCGTTCGATCGCCGCTGACGGCGCCGATCCGCACGAGCACCAGGTTACAACTGGCCTGCGCTTCAAGTTCTGAGGCTCGATCGAGAGTCCTCGGCAAGGGGTGAGGGGCGGCCGCGGCGCGAGCAGCGGCTGCCTCTCCCGCTTTTGGACTTGCGTCATGCGTCGGGATGCGCCATAGCGGTTTCGGGCTAGCCCTCCCCACCGAGGGTCGGTCCATCTGCAAGGATGGAGCACAGCATGACGACACCGAAACCGGCACTGCGGCCGGCAAACCCGCAGTTCTCTTCCGGCCCCTGCGCCAAGATCCCGGGCTGGACCCCACAACTTCTCAAGGATGCTCTCGTCGGTCGTTCGCACCGCTCGTCGCCGGGCAAGGCGCGCCTGAAACAGGCCATCGACCTGACCCGCGAGGTGCTGCAGGTTCCGGCCGACTATCGAATCGGCATCGTGCCAGCCTCCGATACGGGGGCTGTCGAGATGGCCCTCTGGTCGCTGCTCGGCGAGCGTGGCGTGGACATGCTGGCCTGGGAAAGCTTCGGCGAAGGCTGGGTGACCGACGTGGTCAAGCAACTCAAGCTGAAGGACGTGCGCAAGCTGCTTGCGGCCTATGGCGCGCTGCCCGACCTTGCCAGCGTGGATTTCTCGCGCGACGTGGTCTTCACGTGGAACGGCACGACCTCGGGCGTGCGCGTGGCCGACGCCAACTGGATTCCACCAGACCGCGGCGGGCTGACGATCTGCGATGCCACCTCGGCCGCCTTCGCGCAGGCGCTCGACTTCGGCAAGCTCGATGTGGTGACCTTCTCGTGGCAGAAGGCGCTGGGCGGGGAGGGCGCGCATGGCGTCATCATCCTGTCGCCGCGCGCCGTGCAGCGGCTCGAAACCTACACCCCGCCCTGGCCTCTGCCCAAGATCTTCCGCATGACCAGCGGCGGCAAGCTGATCTCCGGCATCTTCGAAGGCGAGACTATCAACACGCCGTCCATGCTCTGCGTCGAGGACTACATCGTGGCGCTGGACTGGGCCAGATCGATCGGCGGCCTGCCGGCGCTGATCGCAAGGGCCGACGCCAATGCGGGCGTGGTCCAGCGCTGGATCGACCGGCGCCCCTTCGCGCAGAACCTGGCGCGCGTCGAGGCGACCCGCTCCAATACCTCGGTCTGCCTGACGCTGGACGCGGACGAGGCAGCGCTCAAGAAAATGATCAAGTTGCTCGAGACCGAAGGCGTGGCCTTCGACATCGGCTCCTATCGCGACGCGCCGCCGGGACTTCGCATCTGGTGCGGCGCCACCGTCGAGACGTCCGCTCTCGAGGCGCTTATGCCCTGGCTGGATTGGGCCTATGCCCAGTCCACCGGCGCCTGAATTCCCGCGTCATTTCACAGAACCAAATGGAGTGGACCATGGCTCCCCGCGTACTCGTTTCCGACAAGCTCAGCGAAACCGCCGTCCAGATCTTCCGCGACCGCGGCGTCGCGGTGGACTACAAGCCGGATCTCGGCAAGGACAAGGATGCCTTGCTGGCCGCAATACCGGACTATGACGGACTTGCGATCCGCTCTGCTACCAAGGTGACGCCGAAGATCATCGCGGCGGCGCCGCGCCTCAAGGTCATCGGCCGTGCCGGTATCGGCGTCGACAACGTCGACATTCCCGCAGCGACAAGCCGCGGCATCGTGGTGATGAACACGCCCTTCGGCAATGCCATCACCACTGCCGAGCATGCCATTGCCATGATGATGGCGCTGGCGCGCCAGATCCCGGAAGCCAATGCGTCCACCCATGCCGGCAAGTGGGAGAAGAACCGCTTCATGGGCGTGGAACTCTTCAACAAGACCCTCGGTGTCGTCGGCTGCGGCAACATCGGTTCGATCGTGGCGGATCGCGGCCGAGGCCTGCGCATGAAGGTCATCGCCTATGATCCCTTCCTGTCGCCGGAGCGGGCCGTGGAGATCGGTGTCGAGAAGGTGGAGCTGGACGAGATCTTCCGCCGCTCCGACTTCATCACCCTGCACACGCCGCTGACCGACAAGACCCGCAACATCATCGATGCCGCCGCCATCGCGAAGTGCCGGAAGGGCGTGCGCATCATCAACTGCGCCCGCGGCGGGCTGGTGGCCGAGGACGCTCTCTATGATGCGCTGAAGTCGGGGCAGGTGGCCGGTGCCGCGCTCGACGTCTTCGAGATCGAGCCCGCGACCGAGCACAAGCTGTTCAGCCTCGACAATGTGGTGGCGACGCCGCATCTGGGTGCTTCCACCGGAGAGGCGCAGGAGAACGTGGCACTTCAGGTGGCCGAACAGATGAGCGACTACCTGCTGCACGGCGCAGTCTCGAACGCCCTCAACATGCCCTCGATCTCGGCTGACGAGGCGCCGCGTCTCAGGCCCTTCATCGGCGTGGCCGAGAAACTGGGTTCCTTCGCGGGGCAGCTGACGGATGACTCGATCACCGGCGTCGTCATCGAATACGCGGGCGAGGTCGGCGAAATGAACACGCGGGCGCTGACCTCGGCGGCGCTGGCGGGGCTGCTGCAACCCATGATCGGAACGGTGAACATGGTGTCCGCCCCGGTGGTTGCACGCGAGCGCGGAATCAAGGTGGACGAGGTGCGGCAGTCGCAGCGCGGCGCCTATGAGACCTATATCCGTCTCACGGTGAAGACGGCGAAGCTGGAGCGCTCGGTGGCCGGCACCGTGTTCTCCGACGGCAAGGCCCGCATCATCCAGATCAAGGGCATCGACATGGAGGCCGAGTTCGGCCGCCACATGCTCTACGTCACCAACGAGGACAAGCCGGGCTTCATCGGCGCGCTGGGCATGCTGCTGGGAAATGCCGGCGTCAACATCGCCACCTTCAACCTCGGCCGCAAGTCGCAGGGCGGCGAAGCGATCTGCCTGGTGCAGATCGACGAGCCCGTTCCCGCATCGGTCCTGGAAGCGGTGACCCGCCTGCCACAGGTGAAGCAGGCGAAGCCGATGGAGTTCTGATCCGCGGACCTATTGCTGCGGAGCGCCACCGAGCTTCGACAGGTCGGTGCCATTGATCAGCACGCCGCCTTCCGGGGTGGTTTCGATCTTCCAGGACAGGAAGCCCTCGTCGCCAGGTTTGGACATGCCCTTGGCCAGCATGAACATGGGCGCCATCTGCTGCATGCCCATTTCGGGCGGAGCCGCATTGAGCGCCGCCATGACCTCATCCAGGCCCTTGACCTGCACCGTGGCCTGGCCCGCCGGCATCGCGACAGGGCCTGCGGTCATCGCACCTTCGGCCTTGAGGGTGAAGATCGACGCCAGGACGGAGCTGGGCTGCAGGCCCACCTTCACGCTGCCTTTCGGCATGAGCGCCATCAGAACCTGCTGCTCGACCTCGGGCTTCAGCGGCGGATTCTGGCTGAGATCGAGACTGTCGAGCGCGACCTTCACGGCAGCGGCCGGATTGAAGTCGGAGACGTCGATGTCGAAGGTGAGATCGGTGGGCACCAGCCCCGCGCCCCATGGCGGAACGATGCCATCCGGCAGCTTGAGACCCGCCAGCTTGAAATTCTCGCGCACATAGCCCTCTTCGACCACGCCATTGACCGAGGCTTGCACATCCGCGGAGCTGACCGTGAAGCGGCCCATCATGGTGTTGACGGCGAGGTTGTTGATCGTGGTCTTGGCGTCGACATTGGTGAAGACGGGCAATGCGGCACGGATCTTGTCCTTCAGTTCCGCCTGGCCGGCCGTGATCGCCGACTCCGACGGATGCGCCACCAGCCAGGCTGCGAGCGCGAGGAACCCCTTGGCCTGCAGTCCCTTCACGACGGAGTCCTGGTTGCCGTCGGTGGCGGCGATGGTCACGTCCATCGGCGGCACCGAGCCATCAGGTGCGCCGGGCGTGCTGATCGTCTCGTTGAAGTCCTTGAAGGTCATCTTGACGGTGCCGTCGGCGCCGCTGGCGGCGGCGGCCATGGCAGTGTCGGCATGCATGCTGGCGATGGTGTAGGTGACGCGGGAGGGTTTGCCCTCCTCGAAAATCGTCTGATCCCAGGCGAACTGGCTGTAGTCCGTACTGGAGGTTTCGAAAGTGCCGAGGGCTTCGTCGAAGATGCCGGTGCCCTTGATGTTGGCGATGGCGCCCTTCATGTCGACCTTGCCTTCGATCTTCAGCAGGAAGGACAGGGCCTGATTCTGGTCCACCTGCCACTTGCCGGCGCCGCTGGGCGTCAGCTTCATCTCGAGCGGCGTCAGCGTGGCGCTGAAGCCGGGCTCGTGGATCTTGGCGAGAAGCGGCGCAAAGTCGATGCGCGTGTCATAGGAGTCGCCGTTGGGCGTGACCGTCACGACCCCCGGTTCGCTGCCGACATAGGACTGCAGCACCGTGGCAAGCCGGGTGGCCTCTTCCGCCGTCGCCGCCGCCAGGGCCTGGACGCTGGAGCCGACGAGGAACAGGGCCGCGAGGCCGGTCTTGAGTCTCATGTGCAGGCGCTCCGAAGTGATTTGCGGGAAGGCGGCCAAGCTGACAGCGCTAACCAAGCCCGTCAATACACAAGTTTGGCCCTATTCCGGCCCAGAAAGCGCCGCGTGGCGCGGGCTTCATTCGCGTCCGGCCAGGGGGGCTCCTGGAGGAACCAACATGCGCCTGAAGCTTGCTTTCATCCTGCTCTTCACCACGACAATCACACCGGCCCTTGCCGAAGACATTGCCGCACAGTCAGTCGTCGATGCCGTGACCGTCTTTCCCAGCGGCGCCGAAGTCACCCGCACCGCTCAGGCCAGACTCGCGGCCGGTGAGCACACGCTGATCTTCGACGGCCTTCCGGGCGATCTCGCGCCGGAGACGGTACGCGTCGAAGGCGTCAGCACCGGAACGGTGGAGATCGGATCGGTCGATACACGGCTGATCTATCTGCCGTCCACCGCGCTCGATGCCAGGCACAAGGAGATCGAAGCCGACATCCAGAAGCTGACCGACGAGCGCGCGCGACTCGACCAGACGATTGCCGATGCCGAATACCAGAAGGGCCTGATGCAGCAGCTGGCGGCCAACGCGTTCCAGCCGCGGGCAAAGGACGAGCAGCCGCAGGCATTCGACGCCCAGGGCATCGGCCAGCTTCTCGATCTGGTTGGCGGCAAGCTCGAAGGCTATTCGCGCCTCGTCAGCGAGTCGCGCCTGCGGCAGCGCGAGATCGACCAGTCCATCGCCGATCTCAACACGGCCCTGGCCCAGCTGGCGCCGCAGGAACAGGCGCGCATGATGGTCAGCGTCAACCTTTCGGCGGCAGCGCCGGCCTCGGGAACATTCAAGCTCCGATATCGTGTCGCCGGCGCCGGCTGGCAGCCGGTCTACGACGCACGGCTCACCTCGCCCAGCAAGTCCGGCCCCGCGCGCATCGAGCTGGTGCGCCGGGCCCAGGTGGTGCAGTCGACGGCGGAGCGCTGGGACGGCGTGGCCCTTACCCTGTCCACGGCCAGGCCTGTCGGTGCCACGGCCGCACCCGATCTGGCGCCGCAGCAGATCGATGGCTACGAGCCCGAGAGGGCCGCGCTCCGCAAGGACGAGGCGGGAAACCTCGCGGCCCCGGCGCCGGTCGCCGAGGCGATCGGAAACGGCATGGATGACATGGACGCGAACAAGCCGAAGAGTGTCGAACAACGCCAGGCCGAGGTGCAGCTGGCCGGCTTCCAGGCACTCTACGCGATCCCGGGCCGGGTGACGGTCGACAATACCGGCACGGCCAAGAATGTCCGTATCGACACCACGGCGATCGCGGCCAGCCTCTCGGCGCTTGCCGTTCCCAAGCTCGATCCCAATGCCTATCTGACGGCCGCCTTCAAGCTGCCTGGAGACGCGCCGCTGCTGCCCGGTCCCGCCATGCTCTACCGCGATGGCGTGTACATGGGGCAGGGCAACCTGCCGATGCTGTCGCCGGGCGAGGAGGCGAAGCTGGGCTTCGGCGCCGACGACCTGATCCGGGTCAAGCGCATGGAGGTCCGCCGGCAGACCGGCGAGGAGGGGCTGCTCACCACCAGCAAGATGGACGTCCGCGCCTACGACATCACGGTCGACAACCTGCATGACATCGCCATGCCGGTCACCATCCTGGACCAGATGCCCTACGCCACCCAGGAGGCGATCACGGTGACCGATCTTCCCGGAATGACGCGGCCCAGCATCCGGGATTTCGAGAAGAAGCGGGGCGTGCTGGCCTGGAGCTTCGATCTCGAGCCGGGTGCGGAACGGGTTCTGAAGCACGGCTACAAGGTCACCTGGCCGGAAGGGTACCAGGTGGGGATGAACCTGAACTAGGCTTTGCCTCGCGGGGCCAATGGTGTATGAGCCCACAACGGCCCCGGCGGCATTCCGCCCCGGGGCCGTTTCCATGTGGCAAGGGAGCCTGGAATGGCGAATGTGGCGGTGGTCGGCGCCCAGTGGGGCGACGAGGGCAAGGGCAAGCTGGTGGACTGGCTGTCGGAGCGCGCCGATGTGGTGGTGCGCTTCCAGGGCGGCCACAATGCCGGTCACACCCTGGTCATCGACGGCGTCACCTACAAGCTTTCGCTATTGCCATCCGGCATCGTGCGGCCGGGCAAGCTTTCGGTCATCGGCAACGGCGTCGTCATCGATCCCTGGGCGCTCGCCAGCGAGATCGACAAGCTGGTCCAGCAGGGCGTCACCGTGAACCGCGACAACCTGCGCATCGCAGGGAACGCCACGCTGATCCTTTCAGTGCATCGCGAACTCGACCAGATGCGCGAGGCTGCCGCCGGTGCCGGCAAGATCGGCACCACCGGACGGGGCATCGGCCCTGCCTATGAAGACAAGGTTGGCCGCCGCGCCATTCGCGTGAACGACCTGCATGACCTCGCCACCATCGGGCCGAAGGTCGAGCGGCTGCTGGCGCACCACAACGCGCTGCGCCGCGGACTGGGCCAGGAAGAAGTCCGGGCCGCCGACGTGCTGGCGCAGCTTTCGGAAATCGCGCCGCGCATCCTGCCCTTCTCGGATGCCGTCTGGTCGCTGCTCGACGATGCACGGCGCGAGGGCCGGCGCATCCTCTTCGAGGGCGCGCAGGGCATCATGCTGGACATCGACCACGGCACCTATCCCTTCGTGACGTCCTCCAACACTGTGGCGGGCCAGGCCGCGGCGGGGTCGGGCCTCGGGCCGTCGGCCATCGGATACGTGCTGGGGATCGCCAAGGCCTATACCACCCGCGTCGGCTCCGGCCCGTTTCCCACCGAACAGGAGAACGACATCGGCGAATACATTGGCCAGCGCGGCCGCGAGTTCGGCACAGTCACGGGCCGCAAGCGCCGCTGCGGCTGGTTCGACGCCGTGCTGGTGCGCCAGGCGATCAAGACCGGCGGCATCCATGGCATCGCGCTCACCAAGCTCGATGTGCTGGATGGCCTGGAGGAGATCAAGGTGGGCGTCGGCTACGAGCTCGATGGCAAGCGCATCGACCGCTTCCCGGCCGCAGAAGAGGCCCAGAAGCGGGTCGTGCCGGTCTACGAGAGCTTCGAGGGTTGGAAGGGTACGACCGCCGGCGCCCGGTCCTGGGCCCAGCTTCCGGCCCAGGCGATCAAGTATGTGCGCTATCTGGAAGAGCTGATCGAGTGTCCGGTGGCACTTCTGTCGACTTCGCCCGAGCGCGACGACACGATCCTCATGAAGGATCCCTTCGAGGACTGATCTTCGTTCTCGCCGCGGAGACTATGGGCTCTTTGCCGTGCTACCGCGCTTTCCGTTGCCGGGCCGCAGCGACTTGCCGAGGATGTGTTCGTCACGGCCGATGACATGGGCGGTCGATCCCACGATGAGCGGGTCCGCCCCGGTCACCACCTTGCGATTCTTGTTGGGGTAGGGAAGCGCCGAAAGGAAGTGCTGCATGCAGGCCAGCCGGGCGCGCTTCTTGTCATCGGACTTGATGATGGTCCAGGGCGCGTCCGCCGTATCCGTGTAGAAGAACATCGCCTCCTTGGCCTCGGTATAGTCGTCCCACTTGTCGAGCGAGGCCTTGTCGATTGGCGACAGCTTCCACTGCTTCAGCGGATCCTTGCCGCGCGACTCGAAGCGCCGGAGCTGTTCTTCGCGCGTCACCGAGAACCAGAACTTGAAGAGGCGGATGCCTGAACGGACGAACATGCGCTCGAGGTCGGGGCACTGGCGCATGAATTCGAGGTAGTCGTTGGGCGTACAGAATCCCATGACCCGCTCGACCCCGGCGCGATTGTACCAAGAGCGGTCGAAGAACACGATTTCGCCGCCGGACGGCAGGTTCTCGATGTAGCGCTGGAAGTACCATTGTGTCCTTTCGCGCTCGTTCGGCTTTTCCAGTGCCACGACGCGCGCGCCGCGCGGGTTGAGGTGCTCCATGAAGCGCTTGATGGTGCCGCCCTTGCCGGCAGCGTCGCGCCCCTCGAAGATGACGACGATGCGTTCGCCGGTTTCCTTCACCCAGTTCTGGACCTTGAGCAGTTCGACCTGGAGTTCGGCCATCTGCTCTTCGTAGACGCGGGTGCCGAGGCGGCCGCGATAGGGGAACTCGCCGGTTTCGAAGGCATGGCGGATCGCCTCCGGATCCTGGCGCATGCGCTGCAGATTTGCCCGCTCCGCGCCTGGAGCCTGGGCCTGTGCTTCAGGGGCGGGAGGTGCGGGCTGAACGGGAGGCCCCTCACTCTTCACTTCGGGAGAAATCGCGACGTCTGCCATGAACACCAGTCCTGCTCGGAATGGTAACAGCCTGACCGATCGACCGACAGCCGCCATTGATCAGGATCAAGCGGCGGGGCAATTCTCAGAAATCGCGACGCTCGACGAAGAAGCCGTAGAGGGAAGTGAAGATGCTGGCATTGAAGACGGTGTAGAAAACCTGAAACACGGTCATGACGGCCAGCGCCACGAAGGGGCCCGCGGTTGGCGCCACGCGTTCGAAGACCGAAACGATGCTGAACAGCACGAGGATCGCGACGAAGACCGCAATGGCACTGATGGCGAAGACGGCCGCGATCGGCCAGAAATTGCCTTCGCTCACGGCCCAGGCATCGCGGAAGCTGAAATCCTTCCGCCCCAGGGCAACGGCGGGAAGCTTGATCGAGAGCCGGGTTGCCAGGGCGCCCAGCAGGAGCACGACCGGAATTGCGAGGATCGAAACGGCCGGGGGGAGCGTGAGGGTGATCACGGCAAGCACGAGAACCGGACCGAGAAACATGACCATGATCAGAATGCTGTTCAGGGCATAGCGCCAGGTCTCGCGATCCAGCCGAAATGCTGGCCCCACCTCGTCACGCAGGATGAACCTGTGCCAGCTGACGGCGATGGAACAGATTGCGACAAGGCTGCCGGCGGCGGTGAGCAGGCGCACCAGTACGGAGGTGCCATCGATGGCCATGGTCTCGACCTCGGCCGGCGTTGGTGGGGCGAGCTGCGAATCGATCAGGCCCAGGACAAAAAGCACTGGAAGCCAGAAGCGCCCGAAGCGGAGCGCCATGCCGCTGTAGTTTGCCACGGACGTCAGGGCGTGGCCGATGGCCTTCAAGGGTGGAAGATGTCGCATGATACCCGTGTGTCGGTCGGGCGGAACCTAGACAACCGGGGTCGGAATGGAAAGCGAATTCAGGCTGCGGTGCGACCGGCGGCCGGGGCCGGGCGGTTGCGGCGCGTCAATCCCTGCGCGAAGTTCCGCAGGATGATGGCCGCCAGGTCGGTACTGCTTGCCGGCCTGTCCAGCAGGAAGCCCTGCGCCAGGTCGCAGCCCAGATCGCGCAACGCGGTATACTGCTTCTGGGTCTCGATGCCCTCCGCCGTGACGGTCAGCCCCAGGCCATGACCGAGCTTGATGATGGAGCGCAGGATGCTGCGTGCCGTCTGGGTCTGGTCCAGGGCCTGGACGAAGCTGCGGTCGATCTTCAGCTTCGAGAAGGGGAACTTCCAGAGATAGCCCAGGCTCGAGTAGCCGGTGCCGAAGTCGTCCAGCGACACGGCAACGCCCATGTCGCGCAGCATGCGGAGCTGGCCGAGCACGAGTTCGGAATCGTTGAGCAGCGTGCCTTCGGTGATCTCGACCTCGAGGCGATAGGCCGGAAGACGGGCCCGCTCCAGCGCGTGGCGCACATCATTGATGAGCGACCCGCTGAGGAATTGCGACGGCGAGAGGTTCACTGCCACAACGAGATGTGGCGGCCATTCTGCCGCCGCGCGGCAGGCCTCGCCCAGGCACCAGGCGCCGATGGTGGTGATCAGACCCATCTGTTCGGCGGCCGGAATGAACTCGGCCGGGGAGACCTGACCAAGTTCGGCATCGTTCAGCCGGCTCAGGGCTTCGAAGCCATTCAGCTCTCCGGTGCGGATGTTGTAGACGGGCTGGTAGTTCAGCTGGAATCCGCCGTGGGCCACGGCATGGGTCACGGCGCGCTGGACGGCAGCCTGGCGGCGCATGTCCTTGGCGATCTCCGGATTGAAGAAGCCATAGCCCGGTCCGCCTTGCTCCTGCGCGGTGTGGAGCGCGATTTCTGCGCTGCGCATCAGATCGGCCGGAGTTTCGCCGTCACACGAGGTGAGCGCGATTCCGGCGCAGGCCTGTAGGGTGCAGACATTGTCGCGCCATGCGACCTGTTCCGACAGGGCGCCGGTGATCTCCTTGGCAAGCCCCAGAACCTCGACCGGATCCGGTGCCTGGTCGACCCACAGCGCGAAGCTCAAGCGACCGATGCGGGCCACTTCGAAGCGGCCTGCGGCGAATCGTGTCAGCCGCTGCGCGGTCAACAGCGCCATGTGGTCACGTGCATCGTCGGCGAGCATGCTCTCGATGCCGGTCAGCGGAGTCACCTCGCAGATGATCAGGGCGCTCTTCGGTGGCTTGGGCGCGGAATCGGCGATCTTGCGCTCGGCCAGCTTCATGAAGGCGCCGCGGTTGATCAGCCCGGTGAGCTGGTCGCGCTGCGACAGCCATTCCAGGCGCTGCTCCACCATTGCGCGCTCGCGATTGCGGTACCAGAATCCGAGAACGCAGGCGCTCATCAGGAAGAAGCCGATGGCCAGCGAAACCTTCGTTGCCATGCTGCTGAAGAGGGCCTGGCGGCCGGACTGGTCGATATCGGCCACGATCCAGCCCATGATTCCGGAACTGCCGATCACCGGAACGATGGCGGTCGCGTGAATGCGGGAGTCGGTGTCGTGGGCGCGATGACCGATGCGCGTGTCTTCGCGACCCTGGCGCAAGGCCTGCGCCATCTCGGGATCGACGACCTCGACGGGCTGGTTCATGCCCTGGAGCGCGGTCTGGCCATCGGAGGTCAGTTTCAGTTGTCCCTGGGCATTGTAGACCCGGAAGGAGGAAACCTGTCCCGCGCGGCGTACCAGTTCGAGCGAATTGTAGGTTGATTGCGACGGCGGCATGCCGGCTATGATGGCGCCGAGATCGGGAATGCTGTGCGACAGGCCTTCGGACCAGCCCCTGGCGTCAAGCCGTGCTTCCGCCTCGAGCATGCGCGTGGTGGCATTCTCGTTGAAGGCATAGCCGGCGAGACCGATGAGCCCCGCAAGCGCCGCGAAGCCAGCAATCGGACTCAGCTGTCTCATCAGTCCATGCGTCGAGAATCTGCGAATCACGTCCGTCCACCGTCCAAGACAAACCATTCCCCAGCTGAACGTTTTGCCACCAAGGCCGGAAACAAGTGTAAACAAGCAGCTTCTAACATAGGATCGCTCAAGTCATGATTAATGGAGTCTATCGGATTGCATGCTTTGCCATTGCGCTGGCGATCGCCCTGTGCGCGAGCGGCCTGGGTGGGACGCAACCTGCCGTGGCCGGCCCTTACCTGGACTATGCCAACGCGCTGACCAGTTCGCCGCCCGATGGCTCCAGGTACCGGCCCGATCTCGAGGCCGAGCTCGCGGCACTCGCCAATGCCTACCGGGCAGAGGCCGGAAAACCGCCGCTGCAGGCCTCGGATGAATTTCTCGTGGCCGCCCGCGCCCATGCGGCCGACATGATGCTCAATGATTTCGTCGGACACCGGGCCAGCACCGGTCACAACTTCGAAAGCCGCATGCGGGCCTTCGTCGGCGACATCACGCGCTATCCATCGCTGGGCGAGAATGCCGCGCGCGACACGCAGAAGACGCCCGCCGATCGCCGCAAGGCGGCCGCCCTGTTCCAGCAGTGGATCGACAGTCCGCCGCACCGCAAGGCGCTCAGGCGGCTCGACTACGCCTTCGTTTCGACCGGCGTCATCCAGCGCGGCGACAAGATCTGGGCCGTCCAGATCTTCTGGTCGCCGCCGCGCAAGAAGGGCCTTTTCCAGTGATCGTCAGGCGGTGGCACCGCTCGAGGGCAGGGACCGCGGCGCCAGCAGGCGCTGGGAGGCGTTCTTCACGGCCTTCTGGACCTTCTCGAAAGCCCTGACCTCGATCTGCCGGATGCGCTCGCGCGAAACGCCAAACTCCTGCGACAGGTCCTCCAGCGTCGCCGGATCGTCCTGCAGGCGGCGCGCCTCGAACACCCGGCGCTCGCGGTCGGTGAGCTTGCCGAGTGCATCGGTCAGAAGACCATGCCGCATCGAGGCTTCCTCGTTCTGCGCGAGAACCTCTTCCTGGCTGGCACTGTCATCGACAAGCCAGTCCTGCCATTCGCCCTCGCCGTCCTCGCGGACATGGGCATTGAGCGAGGTGTCGCCCGAGAGACGCCGGTTCATCGACACCACGTCTTCCTCGGTCACGCCAAGGCGCTTGGCGATGATCTTCACCTGGTCAGGGCGCAGGTCGCCGTCCTCGAGGGCCTCGATCTGGCTCTTCACCTTGCGCAGGTTGAAGAACAGCTTCTTCTGGTTGGCCGTCGTTCCCATCTTGACCAGAGACCATGAGCGCAGGACGAATTCCTGGATCGAGGCCTTGATCCACCACATGGCGTAGGTCGCGAGCCGGAAACCCTTGTCGGGCTCGAACTTCTTGACCGCCTGCATGAGGCCGACATTGCCTTCGGAGATCACTTCGCCGATGGGCAGGCCATAGCCCCTGTACCCCATGGCGATCTTGGCCACGAGCCGCAGATGGCTGGTGATGAGCTTGTGGGCCGCGTCGCGGTCGCCGTGTTCCTTCCAGCGCTTGGCGAGCATGTATTCCTCGTCCGGCTGGAGCATGGGGAACTGCCGGATGTCGTGAAGATAGCGCTGCAGGCCTGCCTCGCCGGAGGCAATGGCCGGCAGTGACGTTGTCTGAGCCATTTTCGAGCCTTTCCTTACCTTAGGGATGCTAGAAGGAAACTACGCCAAAAATAAGACACCAGACCAGTTACAGTTTCTCACGATCATGTGTTGTTCCCCGCAAAGCCCTTAGCAAATTGTCCATGTCATGTGGCAAGCCGCTTTCGAAATTCAAGTGCTTGCCAGTCGTGGGGTGTTCGAAGCCCAGCGTGGTGGCATGCAGGGCCTGACGATTCAAGGACTTGAGCGCGTCCCGGGCCGGGGCCGGCAGGCGCGTGACGGCGCTGCGGAAGCCCGCCCCGTAGGTGCGGTCGCCGAGCAGGGGATGCCCGATGTGCGCCATATGGACGCGAATCTGGTGGGTTCGACCAGTCTCGAGGCGGCATTGGACCAGACTCGCCACCGGCGGTTCGCCGAAGCGCTCCAGCACGTCATAGTGGGTGACCGCCTCGCGGGCCGCCGCGGCGCGCGAGACAGCGATCTTCTGGCGGTTGTTCGGACTTCGGGCGAGACTGGCGGTAATTGTCCCGTGGTTGCGCTCCGGCGATCCCCAGACCAGCGCCAGGTAGGTCCGCGTCAGCTTGCCGTCGCGGCCATGCGCGGCGAACTGCCGGGACAGCGCCTGGTGCGCGGCATCGGTCTTGGCAACGACCAGCAGGCCGCTGGTGTCCTTGTCGATGCGGTGGACGATGCCCGGGCGCTTCACGCCGCCGACGCCCGACAGGCTGTCGCCGCAATGGGCGATGAGGGCATTGACGAGGGTACCCGTCTCGTTGCCGGCACCCGGATGGACGACAAGCCCTGCCGGCTTGTCGATCACGATCACGGCGGCGTCCTCGTAGACGACCGCGAGCGGGATCTTCTCGCCACGTGGTTCCGGCGCGGCCGCCGCGGGAATGGTGACGCGGATCCGGTGGCCCGGCAGCAGCCTGTGGCGGGCAGCGGTGACAGGCTGACCCTCGACAGTGACCTGCCCATCCGCAATAAGGCTCTGGAAACGCGACCGGCTGATGTCGGGAAAGGCTTGCGCGAGGACGCGATCCAGCCGTCCGGCTTCCGTGGCTTCCGATTCCAGAAGAATGGGTTTTGATGACGGCATGACGGACGAAATCGACACTCCCCAGGCAACAGCAGCGGAAGGCGCCCCCGGCCTGTCCCCGGGTACGCGCCTGCTCCTGCGCCTCGTCTATATCATGGGGGTGGTCCTGGTCCTCCTGCTGATTGCGCTTGTGGCAGGGATCATCTGGAAGGCGACCCACCGGAGCCCGGCACCGGCCGAGGTGGCCGGGGCGCTCGATCTCGGGCTCTCGCCGGGGGCCAGCATCACCGGCATCGACCTCGACGGCGACCGGCTCGCGGTGACCACCAGCGAGGGCATCGTCATTGTCGACCTGCGGAAGCGCCGGGTGGAAACCCGGATCGGCCTGCGACCATAGCGCTTGCAACCGGCTGCCGCCGCCAGTATAGAACCTCCGCGCTGGCTCCCTTCGTCTATCGGTTAGGACGGCAGCCTCTCACGTTGCAAAGGCGGGTTCGATTCCCGCAGGGAGCGCCAATTGCCTCCGGTTTGGGGCCAAGCTAACATCTGACAACGTCTGAACTGGTTCGCTCGCCTCTTTCCGGCAGCGTGGTGTTTCAGTGCGAATCTGGGGTTGGCTGCAAACCTGTCCCGGCGCTCCCATGGGCGTCGCTGCTGTCTTTGTTTGCCTGGAACCTTCGAGCAGCCCCTCTAGCTCTTCGGTGGCTGCAGTGGCGAGGCACTGCAGCACTGACGCGCATGTTCCAGCACAGACATCAGCCAGTTTACGATTTCAGCTAGCAAAGATTCCAGTACAAGCGGTAGCGTCGCCACAATGGGGTCAGACTGGTCTGGCCGGTCATGTGGTCCCCACGTGCTCCGGCTTCACGGCACCTGGAAGCCGGCCTTGCGGAGGGAGCCGATGAACTTCTCTGCATCTTCCTTTCGTCCGAACCGTCGCTCGATGAAGCTCCGTAGATTGGAGGCAATTGCTGGTGTGTTCTTCAAAACCCAGTCACGTTCCTGCGCAGCCCTTTCGGTGTCGCCGGACTCGGCAAGAACAGCAGCGGCAATAAGGTGAAAATTTGGATTCTGTGGAGCTGTCGTCTTCGTTACCCATTCCGCAGCTGTCTTGTAATCGCCCTCAAAGTAGCGGCAGAGGCCGAGCGCCGTCTCGTAATAGGCCAAAGGCCCTGGATTGCGCAGTCGTGCCTCTTCGAGGAGGGCGGCACCCTCCGTCCATTTTCCCGACAATGCAAGACGATAGCCATACTCCCCCATCAATTCGGTATCGTTGGGATTGGTTGCGAGTGCCTGCGCGCCAACCTTCAAGGCGGTATCCACCTGTCCATTGAAGAAGAGCGCAAACATCATGGCCTGCTGGGCGCGAACGCTATTGGGGTCCAGTTCCAGCGCGCGGCGGGCCGCACTCGTCGCTCGCTCCAAGGAGGCAGGCGAACTTGATGGGTCAGGCGGAAACTGAAAGCGCAATTCATCGATGTAAGTCTGCGAAAGCAAGGCCCAGGCGGTCGAATAGGTTGGAAAATCCTTGACTGTCTCTTCGAGACATTTCCTCACGGCGGGGTGGGTCTTCGGATCGAGGCTGGCGCGATACTTGAAGTAGGACAGGGTGCAAGCATAGGCTGCCCAGTCCTCTGGTGCTCGTTCGACGCGCCTGTTCGCATCGGCCTGAAAGATAATGCCATATGGCTGCGCGATCGTCGTCGCTACCTGGCGTGCGATTTCGTCCTCGATCTGCATCAGTTTAGAAACGCGGAGATCGCCATCGAAGCTGTTCGCCCATATGACAGTGCCCTCAATGCGATCGGTGAGCTGCGCCTGAACGCGCATGATACTGTCGCTGACATCCGTGGTCCCCGTAAGCAGAAACCGCGGCGCCAGGGAGGGGGAGACCTCAGTCTCCTTTTGCAGCGTATCGGCGCTGTCGCGCTGGAGCACCACGAGGTCGCGGAACTTGGCCAGCTGGGTCACGATCTCATGATCGAGCCCGGAGGTGACGGGGGCTCCAGAAGGGCCGGAAAGATTCTCGAACGGAACGACGAGCAGCCTCGGGATTGCAGGGGTATGACGGCTTTCGACTTCGCGAGTCTTCAGTGTGAGTGTGGAGATTCCGCCAATCGCGAGAACCATCAGCAAGGCTGCAAACCACATCCGACTGTTCGCAGTTCCAAGCCGCCGTGAGGTGGTAGATCTACTGCTTATTGCATCTGTTGTATCTTCAACCTGCCGCGCCAACTTGGAAAAGCGGGGTACATAGTGGCCTTTCGGAATCGAAATCAGAATGGGATCAAACCTGCCGGCGCCCAGATAGTATCTGTCCAGGGCTTTGCGAAGCTGGCCGGCTTCGATCCTGACAATTGGATCAGCCTTCGGATCGAAAGACGTGCCGCGTCCGAACACTTGGGTGGCGACCGAATAGGCTTTGATGCGCTCCGCCCTTCCGGCGAGTGTTTCTTCCACGATGTAGGACAGGAAGCGGCGGCCACGCTCGGGAGTCTGGAAGTCTGGACTTCGGAGAATGCGTGCCAGCTGGCCGCGGCAATCATCCGCGCTGAAAATGAGGTCATCATTCTCCGAAGCTGCTGCTACATCGGGAGCCAAGCGAAACCTTTCGCCAAATCAGGTACTTGCGTCAATACTTACCCTTACTTTGGGGTAATTTACCTCCCCGCCGTGTCCGAAATCAACAATCATCCGGATGGACCTGAACAAGGCAATCAACCGGAGGATCCCCATGTATTACACTGACGACTCCATTCTGCCCGAGAACATGGCGCCGCTCATCATCACGGCGGCACCTTATGGGCCAGCCTGGCTGCCAGGGGACGCAGCCGATATTCCGCTTTCGTGGGACGAACAGGTCCAGGCGGCCGTCGATTGCTATGAAGCTGGTGCCCGGATGTTGCACTTCCATGTCCGCAATCCGGCGACCGGCATGGGTTCAACCAATTTCGACCAATACAACTACTTGTTGAAGCGGGTGAAAGAAGCCGTGCCGGACATGATCATCCAGGTTGGCGGCTCAATCTCCTTTGCGCCCCACACGGCCGAGGCCAAGGCCGGATGGCTGGACTATGACACCCGCCACATGCTCACCGAGCTCGATCCCAAGCCCGAATTCGTGACAGTGACCACCGGCTCTACGCTGTGGGACGTCGCCTCGATGTTTTCGGCAGAAGACATCAAGGGTACGCACATGGAGGATCCCAAGGTGCAGGCGGCATGGTCCGGGATGGTGGTTGACTCGACGCCGGCCTTCTATGTCGAGCACCTCAAGCGGTTGCGCAAGAACGGGATCCAGCCTTACTTTGTGCCAGGTCATATCCATCAGTGGGAGATCATCGAGCGTCTGATCAGGGCTGGCGTCTATATGGGCCCGCTCAACATGGCGCTTTGCGGCTATGGCGGAGGTACCATGGGCCGCAATCCATTTGACTGGATGAACTTCCTGCAGCGTGTGCCGCAAGGTTCGGTCAATACTTTCTGGACCAGCATGAGAGGCCTGATTTCCATCTCGGCAATGGCGCTCGTGCTGGGCCAGCATATCCGCGTCGGCAATGAGGATAATCTCTGGGGTGCGGACCGCAAGCGCAAGACGACGGTCGAGCAGATCCAGGGCGTGGTGCGGCTGTGCAAGGAGTTCGGACGCAAGGTGGCAACCGCCGAGGAAGCCCGAAAGATCAGCAAGGTTGGCATCTGGTACAACAGCGTCGAGGAAACGCTGCAGAAGAACGACATGCCGCCCAACCCGACTGCGTTTAACCCTGGCTTCCTTACCTGGCCGACGGACGGAAAGCTAAAGCCCGCTGTGGTTGGCGGCGACTCGCATCCGATCGCAGCCTGCATGATCGCGCCAGAACCGGTGCGCGCCCTGCAGGCCAAGCTGAAGATTCCGACGAAGTAACCACCACACGATCCGCAATCGCAGCGGCAGTCCAGGCTCAAGCCCGGAACTGCCGGTGCGAAGGCGGGCGCGGGAGTGATGAATGTCCAGCAAGCCTACCCACTTTGAAATCTATGGCGACAAGCCGGAGGAACTCGCTTCCTTCTACGGCGAACTCTTCGGTTGGCGCTTGGAACAGGTGGAAGGTCTCGACTACTGGCGCATTTATTTTGATCCAGCCGACACGGATGGCGTCGCTGGCGGGGTGACGCATCGCCCTCAGTCGGATCCAAGAGGATGGCTGCAGTTCGTGAATGTCGAGTCGATCGATGAGTCTATCGCCTTCGCCGAGAAGAGGGGCGCCAAGGTGATACGACCCAAGACAGCGGTCCCACGCACGGCCTGGGTTGCCGTTCTCGCCGATCCTGCCGGCAATCACTTTGCCGTCTGGCAGCCGGACAGGAATGCCTTTCCCACTCCTGATCCAGATTGAGAAGGACGCATGATGGCGACGCTCGCAACGAAAGAAGCAGGCCCTTGGGACACCGCAGCCCTGGCACTGCTCGACGAATGGGATGCGGCCTGGGCTGGAGCTGCCCACACGATGAGTACCGATCCGTGGAACGGCGGCGTGCTCTCAAGGAAGTTCGCGGAACTGGTCTCGATTGCCGTCAATGTCGCCTGCACGAACCTCAACCGGGACGGTACGACCCGGCACATTCGCGCCGCGCTCGACGCTGGTGCCAGCCGCCATGAAATCCTGATGATCTTCAAGATGGCGAGCGTCATGGCGCTCCATTCCTGCAGTCTCGCAGCTCCAATCCTGCTGGAAGAGGCCGCGTCTGCAGGGCGCACCGTGAAAGGCGATACCAGCGTCTCTACGCCCGCCTGCGATCGCATGAAGCAGATCGGTCAGTGGAACCAGGCCTGGGATCCCTTCTTCAATCTCGATCCCGAATGGACGGATCAGGTCATGGCGGCGGGCACACTGATCTATGGCGATAAGGTCTTCAATCCGAAGGAAATCGAATTGCTGAGCATCGCCTTCGATGCGTCCTACACGCACATGTATGCCCCGGGCACGCGGCGGCACATCCGCGGTGCGCTGGCGGCAGGCGCAAGCGTTGCTGAAATCATGGAGGTTCTGAAGCTTTGCGTCGCGCAGGGCATGCAGGCACTCAATCTCGGACTGCCAATTCTTGCGGAAGAACTGGCGCAGAGGGTCAAGCCGGCATGAGGCGGGAAACCTTTATTGCCCATCAGGCAAGTGGAGCGGCACGTCCATTGCCGGTGATTTGTGAAGAGCCGATCACTTTCACCCACCACAACCCAGAAAGGAAAGACGAACATGAGGAAACTTGTAATCGGACTGTCAGCTCTGCTTCTCACGTCCGGGATTGCCTTCGCCGAGGAGATCGAACCGGGCAAGCAGTGCGACGCGCTGGGTGATGCCTTCACCAACTATTCGTCGAAGAAGACGGACCCCGACATGGCAACGGCAACGGCCCTCGCTGACGAAGGCCGTGGCAATTGCAAGGACGGAAAGTATGACGAGGGGATCAACAAGATCAACAACGCCATGGGCATGGTCCATGACGGCACCGACTCGGGAAGGGACGGCAGAAGGTAGCCTGCAGTCCCGATCGGGATCACCGGTCGCACCAAGGCGGGCCGCAGGCGGAGAACCCGTCATGCGCTTCGGATAGGTCTGGCATAACAATCATGGAGAAACTGCAGTGACACTCAAGACAATCACCGGCCTCTTGCTTCTGTCCGCGAGCCTGGCGCTGGCCTCGGCCATGCCCGCCGCGGCCCAGACCACCAACAAGAAGCCGCATGTTCCGCTGGAGAAGACCATCGGCCGAGTGACGCCGACGGGCCCCGTGCCTTCGCTGGCGGTCCTCAACTCGGACGGCGCGACGCTTGCCGACGGCAAGCTGACGCTGAAGGGTGTTTCGACCAACACCATCGTCTTCGCCGATCGCCCGGTCCGCGCCGCGGGTCATCAGGCCACCGCCCAGTTCATCGAGCAGTGGGACGAGGGCAAGAACAGCTTCGCCGTCGATCCGCCCAATGCCACGGTCTCCGTCCTCGGCGGCGACGGGTCGGACGTGAGTGATGCGGTCGTCGTGCTGACCAAGCCGAAGCTCGACGGCACGACCCTGACCTTCGACGTGAAGGTGCTGGAGGGAAGCCTTCCCGGCACCGATGGTCCGGCGGCCCTGTTCATCGATGCCTTCGCGGTGCGCGGCCCGATGGGCGGCGGGTTTGCCGCGGGTGGCTTCCATGGCTACGACCACCCGGCGGACTACCACGGCGCGTGGTATGGCGCGGGCGCGGTGGGCGGCGCGGCCTTTGCCGGTGCGGCTGTCGGTGCGGCTGTCGGCGCGGCTGCAGCTGCACCCGACTACCCGCCGCCTTGCGGCTATTATCCCTATCCGCCCTGCTACTGACGCCGCAATTCCTCTGGGTGCTCGCTGTACAGCCGGCACCTGGAGGACTTAGGCGTTCACCCGAGCTGTGGCTGAGGATTGGCTGGTCGTCGGTCACGTGGAATGGACATGCAGCAACATCCGCGCCGCGCTTGATGCCGGGGCCGGCATTGATGGCCAGGGTTCATCTGAAAAAAGGTTTGTCGTGCCCGCTTTGAGCTAAAGCGCCCGAGCCTCTAGGAAATGCAACAGAACAAGGCCGGATCATGAGTCTTGTAGCAGAGTATCTCTCCCGGGACTGGGACATGCTGGTTGGCCGCGAACACGGGCCGCTGTCGTTTCGTCTCGTCCTTCAGCCTGTTGTTGCAGGGGCGCTCGCCGTCCGCGCCGGCATAGTCGATGCACGGGCCGGCCGGCCGGCATTCGGCTGGACCTTTGTCACGCGCCCGGACCAGCGAAAGGCGCTCGCCGCTGAAGAGTGGAAGGACATCAGCCGTCTGTTCCTCGTCGCGGGAGTGATCGACGTGATCTACCAGCTCATGGTCTACTTCAGGGTCTATCCCCTTCAGGCGATAGAGGTCGCGGTAATCCTGGCTGTCCCGTCCTACTTCCTGATGCGGGGACTGAGCAACCGCGTCGCCCGCGTCTTTCTGCAGCATGGCAAGTAGCACATGCCGACCGACTCCCCAGCAGAACTCGCCACGGATCTGTCGCCCGCCATGAGTGACGTCAACGGACGGCTGGCGCTGGTGCGGACAAGGCTGGCCTATGAACGGACGATGCTGTCCTGGGTACGGACATCGACATCCCTGATTACCTTCGGCTTTGGCATTCAGCAGTTCTTTCGCGGTCGCGCGGAGGGCCCGGGAGCGACCTTCGGCCAGATGTCGCCCTATCTGTTCGGCACGCTGATGGTGGGGATCGGCCTCCTGACCTTGGTCTTCGCCTCGATCGACCACGCATCGGCAATGGCGCAGCTGAACAAGACTTACCCTGTCGGGGCAAACTATCCACCGCCACCCCGGTCATACGCCCGCGCTCTGGCTGTGATGATCGGTCTCATGGGCGTCGCCGCAATGATCCTGATGCACATGTCCTAGGGGTTTTCCTGCCATCTTGCGTGTTGTGAACCGGACTTCTGCCTCGTCCGCGCTTTTCCCATTGGCCGCGGTGAGCCAGAAATCCTCGCTTGTTCAAGTCAGGCTATTGGCCTCACCAGCGCGAATGCCGGACACCACATGGCTTCGGGCATGATGCCCATGGTGAGTTACGAGGGGCTGAGGACAATTCCCAGGTAGCCCGTTGCGAGTTGGCCCGCCGGGGCCGCTGGAATTCGCTCGGGTTGATCGACCCCATTCGAATCAGCGGAGTACGGAGATTCGCGAGCTCTCAGGTGCATACCCTACGGTGCGCCACTCAATTTCTGTTGGACCTTCCAAGCAAAATTGATTGCTTCGCGAGTAAGGTCTGCGCTTGCATTCCCCAGTGCTTGAACGGCTGCGGCTGCGTGACGGCTCACCCCGCATTGCCTGACCGGCGGGCGGCCCCTCACTTGATGTTGGCAAAGGCAGCCGAGAAGCCGTCGAGCCTGAAGCCCACGCTGATCGGCTTGCGCTGCAGATCCTCGAAGGTGAGCGTCAGGTCGCGGCCCCGCTGCAGGGCGGTGAGAAGGTCGGGGTCGAGCGTGCTGCCGGCATAGCAGCCATTGGCGTCGCAGGTCTGGACCGGTAGTTTGCGGGGCGAAGCCCCGTCGACCGAGAGGCTCACACCGGCGGCAATCGACAGGCCCAGTGGCAGGTGCACCAGGAGACCGGGCGTCCGCGGCTCGGGGCCCGAGGTCTGGACGGCGATACGGGCCAGCTGCTGGCCCGTCTCGCGCAGCACCACGCGCTGCTCCAGCGTGCAGGAGAGCGGCGCTGTCCGCGAGGGCGCTGAGCAGCTGCTGGCCCAGTTGGCCGCAGGCGGCTTGGTCACGGCGGAGGCCGGCGCCTCCTGCGCCAGGACCGCGGGCGCTGGCCCGACAAGCAGCGCCACAGCCACGGCGAGGAGACGAAGCCTGTGGGACAATCCTGACGTCATGACGGGTCTTCCTCTCAATTCCCGGTTTTGCGGGGTAGCCATATCTGCCCCACGCTTATGCCGGACGATCCGGGCCAAGGCCAGAGGATGGCGGGAGAGGCCGCCCCATCGCGGTCCTCTCTTGTGGCGGGAATGTCACAAGAAGGCTGGCAGAGGCTGAAACGCCGCACGCGGTGGCGCGGTACCATTGACGGCAAATGGTAGGCCCCCATACAACTTTGCAAAAGACGTGCAGCAGTGACTCGGGGAGGCGCCTTCAGCATGGTTTGGTCCGGACTTGCGCGGCGCAGCGCTGCCCTGAAATCCTTTGCCCTTCCCCTGGCCGTGAGCGGCCTGGCCCTTGCCCTTGCCGTTCCTGCCCTGGCGCAGACCTGGGATGGATCGGCCAATACGAACTGGGACATTGGCTTCAACTGGAGCGGCAACGCCGTGCCGGCGACTAATGGCATCGTGGTGATTGACGGTGCGGGCGGTGCCAACCAGCCGACACTCTCCTCACCTTCCAATTTTCTGAGTTCAGCCATCATCTCCGGCGGCACGCTGACGGTCGCGAATGGTGGTAACCTGCGTTCCACTACAGTCACGGTATCTGACACCGGCACGCTAACCATTGGCGCAGGCGGAAATGTTGCGTCATCTGGTGTCACCGTTTCCGGCGGCACGCTAAACAACAACAGTACCAGCGGAACTAATTTCGGTGGTGGACTAACAGTATCCGGCGGCACCGTGAACAATGCGGGGGGCGTGATAGGGAATACGTTAGTCACCAGCGGCACGCTGAACCTCAACAGCGGCTCGAACTTGGGCTCTGCATTTCTGACCGTCAACGGCGGCACGGTGAACGTGAACACCGACCAGACCGTCGGCACTATAGCGGGTACCGGTGGCACCATCGACATCGACGCGGGCAAGACGCTGACCTTCGGAGGGTCTCTCGACAAGAGCTTTGCGGGCGTCGTCACCGGCGATGGCGGCCTGACCAAGCAAGGCACGGGCACCTTCACGCTGTCGGGGGCCAATAGCTATAAGGGTCTCACGACGATCAAGGCTGGTACCCTGCAGGTGTCGAACGCCTCAGGCCTCGGCACGACCGACGCCGGCACGACGGTCAATTCCGGGGCAACGCTGGCGCTTTCGGGTGGCATCACCGTGGCCGAGGCGATCACGCTGAATGGCACCGGGGTCGGCGGGAACGGGGCGCTGCGCAATGTTTCGGGCCTCAATACACTGACTGGCCAGATCACGCTTGGCTCGGCGGCGTCGATCTCCGCAGATGGGGGATCGCAGCTGAATGTCTCCGGCGGCATCGACAACCGCGGCTTTGACTTGACGACGGGCGGTGTGGGGCAGGTCATCGTCAGCAGTGCGATTTCCGGTTCAGGAGGTCTGGTCAAGGAGGGCACAGGCTTCGTATACCTAACGGGCACCAACTCCTACACCGGCACGACGAGAGTGAATGATGGCTCGCTGAACGTCAGTGGCGGCCAGGCGCTGTCGGACACGTCAGCCCTCATCATCAATGCACCAGGCCTTGTGTCCCTCAAAGACTCCGAAACTGTCGGTGGACTGTCGGGGAACGGCAATATCGCATTGTATGGCACGACGCTGACCACGAATGTGACCAGCGGAACCGAGACCTTTGCAGGCAGCTTCTCACAGCTCTTCGCTCCTGGCAGCCTGATCAAGACGGGGTCGGGCACACAGGTGCTGTCAGGGATCGGCGGCTATACGGGTAGCACCACGATCAACGGTGGCACACTCAGCATAACCGGCGACTTCGCATCGTCCGCGGTCACGGTCAACGACGGCGGCACACTCGGGGGCACCGGCACGGTGGGGAGCACCACGGTGAAGGCCGGCGGCACCCTTTCGCCCGGCGCCTCCATCGGCACCCTGTCGGTCAATGGCGACCTGACGCTGGAAACCGACGCCATCTTCCTTGCCGAACTCGATGCGGACTCGACGCTCGCGGACCTGGTCTCGGTCAGTGGCACGGCCACGCTTGCCGGCACGCTGCGCCCGGTCGCCTCCGGCGGCAGTTTCCAGCCCTTCACGACCTACCGTATCATCGAGGCCAACGACGTCGACGGCGCCTTCGATACCGTCGACCTCGACTTCCTCTTCCTCGGCGCCGACGTCGATTACGGCAATAGCTACGTGGACCTGACGCTGGTCCGCAACAACCTGGCTCTGGCCTCCGTCGCCAGTACCGGCAACCAGGCCGCGGTCGCCGATGCCATCGACGGCTCGATCCCCGATCTGGACCAGGGCAGCCCGGACTACCGGACACTGGTCCAGCAGCTGGTCCTGGTCTCGGATGAGGCCGCCTTCCGGGATTACCTCGACCAGCTCTCGGGCGCGGAGTATGCCCAACACCTGCAGTCGGTGCTGTGGTCGACACGCGCCTTCGACCGGGTGGTCACCGAGCGCATGGAGTGCGGCACCACGGGGACGGCCTATGCCCAGGCCGACGGCAGCAGCGTGATGCCTACCGCGGATGCGCCGATGGCAGCCACCGGCTGCTTCGAGCCGGGCCAGCTGGCGCTGTGGTCGCGGGGCTTCGGGGCCTGGAACAGCCTCGATGGCGATGCCGACGCGCCGGGCTATGACGAGACCCAGTACGGGATCCTGTTCGGCGCCGACTACAGCTTCGACGGCAGCTGGTTCCTGGGCGTCACCGGCGGCTACTTCGACTCCAACGGCGACTTCGACGGCTTCGGCGGCCGGCCCGGTTCCGGCATCGACTATGACGGCCTGCAGCTGGCGGCCTATGGCGGCTATGACGACAGCGTCTTCTATGCCCGGGGCATCCTGGCCTATGGCAACTACGACGGGACATCCGACCGCCTGATCGAAGGCCCCGGCGGGATTGCCGGACGTCTCACAGGCGATCCCTCATCCGACGTGCTCTCCTTCTATGGCGAGACGGGCTACCGCTTCGGGCTTGGCGGCAGCGGCCAAATCACGCCCTTTGCCGGCCTGTCGCTGGCGGAGGCCGACCTCGACGGCTTCACCGAGCG
>JAXMCU010000007.1:0-161910 GCA_046349195.1 Hyphomicrobiales bacterium | reverse complement strand
ATCTTCTGGGGCTTCGGATTCCTGCGCCTGTCCACCGGCGGGCTCTCGGCCCAGGCCACTGGCGCCGGCGATGCCGCCGAGCTGGTGGCGGTGCTTGGCCGGTCGCTGATGATCGCCGGCGTGGCCGGCGTGTCGCTGATCCTGCTCGGTCCCGTGATCCGCGACGTGGCCTTCGGCCTGGTTGGCGGATCGCCGGAGATCCGCGCCCATGGCGAGACCTATTTCGACTACCGCATCTGGTCGGCGCCGGCGGCCCTGGCGAACTACTGCGTCATGGGCTGGTTCATCGGCCAGTCCAGGGCCAAGCTCGCCTTCCTCGTCCAGCTCTTCCTCAACATCACCAACATGGCGCTTTCGGCCTTCTTCGTCCTGCGGCTGGGCATGACCTCCGACGGGGTCGGCCTCGCGGCCCTGATCGCCGAACTCTCGGCGGTGCTGCTGGCGCTGCTTCTGGCCCTCGCCATGCTGCGGCGCATGGGTGCCGTCTTCTCGCTGGCCCGCATCCTCGACCGCGACAGGCTGTGGAAGACCATGGCCATGAACGGCGACGTCATGATCCGCACGCTGTGTCTGGTCTTCGCCTTCACCTGGTTCACCGCACGGGGCGCGCGAGCCGGCGACGTCATCGTGGCGGCCAACGCCGTGCTCATCAATCTCTTCGAGGTCTCGGCCTATCTCATCGACGGCTTTGCCTATGCCTCGGAAGCGCTGGTGGGCCAGTCGGTCGGCGCCCGTCAGCGCGACCGGTTCCGCGCGGCGATCTTCCTGACCTCGGTCTGGGCCATGGTGATCGGGGCAATCTGCGCGGCGGCGATCTGGTTTGCCGGTCCCGCCATCATCGACATGATGACCGTGAACCCGGAGGTGCGTGCGGCGGCGCGCACCTATCTGCCCTGGGCCGCGATCTCGCCGGTGCTGGGCGTCATCTGCTTCCAGTTCGACGGCATCTTCACCGGCGCCATGGCCACCAAGGACATGCGCAACATGATGATCGTGTCGCTTGCCATCTTCATGCTCGCGTGGTGGCTTCTGGAAGCGCCCTTCGGCAACCACGGGCTCTGGGCGGCGCTCAACATCTTCTTCATCGCCCGCGGCGTGACCTTCGCGAGCCGGATGCCGTCACTGGAGCGGCGCGCCTTCGCCTGACTTGCGCGCGGTCGCGCTGTCAGGGCGTCTGATAGCGCGCGATTGCCGAGCGTTCGAGTGCCGCGGTGACCAGCTTGTCGAGCTCGAGGGTGTCGCGCAGGATGGCGAGGAAGCGAAGCTCCTCGCGGCCGACGGCCAGGTCTGATGCGGCCACTTCGACGGCCAGCGCATAGGCGGTCTCGCGCAGGCTGCGTGGCAGCGCCTGCTTGACCAGCCCCAGCAGGGCCGTGAGGCCCTCGGGCTCCTGCAGGATCTCGCCCGCTTCCTGGGCCACCGTCGTGAGCCGCGCTTCGTCGAAGCCGCGGAAGACCGGCAGATGCTTCACCAGCTGTCCGATCTCGGCCAGTTCGAGGCCGTTGATGCGGCCCTCGACGGCAGACATCGTGACCATGATGTAGATGAGCGCCTGTTCGTTGCTGATGGTGCCGGGCATGACCTTCTCCGTCGTTGCCGGGACAACTAGGCGATGGGCCCCGCCTTGTCCAGACGCGTGGCCGCCACGCGGTCGATCGCCTCCACCAGCCCCATGCGCGCGATTGAAACACCAGGCGGAAACGCGGTCGCGAAACGCGACGCCAGGCGGGAATCGAGTACCACGAAGCTCCCGCGGTCGCCCGCGCGGCGGATCAGGCGCCCGAAGGCCTGCCGCAGCCTGAGCCGCACCACCATGTCGCCGTAGGTATTGCCGCCGAAGGCTTCCTTGCGGGCCCGCTCCAGTATGGTCGGGGTGCTCCATGGCACCCGGTCGAGGACGATGAGCCGGAGCGAGTCGCCCGGGACATCGACGCCGTCACGCACGGCATCCGTTCCCAGCAGGCAGGCGTCGCGCTCGGCGCGGAAGAGATCGACCAGCGTTCCCGTGTCCATCGGATCGACATGCTGGGCGTAGAGCGGCAGTCCGGCTTCGGCCAGGGGCCGCAGGAGCCGCTTCTGCACCGCGCGCAGCCTTGCGATCGCCGTGAACAGCCCCAGGGCGCCGCCTCCGGTGGCAAGGAACAGTTCGCGGTAGGCGGCGGCGACCTGGTCCATGTCGTCCCGGTTTACGTCGTTGACCACGATCACGCTGCTGGCGCGCGGATAGTCGAAGGGCGAGTCATAGCTCGCACGCCTGACCGGATAGGGCAGGTGCACCGCGCCCGTGCGCATCTCGGCATTGGTCCAGTCGTCGGGCACGTCGGGAGGCCGATCCTTGAGTGTGGCCGAGGTGATGATGATGCCATCGGCGGGACGCAGGACCGCGAGTGCGAGCGGCTCGGTGGGATCGACCCAGTGCGAATGAAGGCCGACGTCATGTTCGCGTCCGAAGGCCTGTTCGATCGAGAACCATTCGACGAACAGCGGATTTTTCTGATCAAGCAGGCGCGTCAGCATGTCGATCCAGCTGCCCACCATCAGTTCGCCGCGCCGCCGCAGCGCGCGCGAGACCGCCTCGATGCGGCCACGGTCATGGGTCGACAGATCATCGGCCTCCGCGTCGAGCTTCCGGGCCAGAGCCGCGGCCAGCCCGGCCATGGGACGCTTGAGGTCGATGAGCGCGGCGGCGACCTCGCCTGCCGCCTCACCCAGGCCCTCGACCAGCGGCAGGCAGTCGGTTTCCAGCGTGTTGCCGCCGGCCTGTTCGGCGCGGGCCAGCACCTGCTGGCGCACCAGTGTGAGGAAGAGTTCCATCGGGCCCTCGGGCTGTCCGGCCTGCACCCGCCGCGTCCAGCCTGGTCCCGGCAGGGCCTGGGCGGCCCGCAACACCTGCTGCAACAGGGCCTCGGCTGACTGGTCGCTCTCGACCAGGTCCCCGATCCGCTCGGCAAGGCCGCGGCCGCGGCGGCGCTCGCTTTCCGGACCGCGCAGCCAGCGCCTGAGTTCCACCGTCTCAAGCGCCGTGAGGTGCCCGGAGAAGGCTGAATCCGCGGCATCGAACAGATGATGGCCCTCATCGAAGACGATGCGCCTGATGCCGCCGGGCGCGGCCTCTTCCTCCTCGGTTGTGGCCACGCCCAGCGCATGGTCAACGGCCGCCTGATGCAGCACCAGCGCATGATTGGCGATGACGATGTCGGCCTTGCGCCCGGCCCGCACCGAGCGCTCGATGAAGCAGCGCCGATAGTGGGGGCAGGCGGCATAGATGCATTCGCCGCGCCGGTCGGTCAGCCCCAGGGCGGCGGCCGACACGCCCCGGCCCTCGCCGTCGAGCGAGAGGTCGCCGAACAGCGACAGGATCCACGACGGGAAATCGCCGCCCACCATGTCGCCGTCGCGGGTGAAGCGCACCCAGCGGGCGATCAGCGCGGCCAGCAGGGCGCTGCGCGGATTGGCGGAGGTCAGACGGCCGAAGGCCTCCTGCATATTGAGCAGGCAGACGTAGTTTTCGCGGCCCTTGCGGATGACGATCCGGTGGTGTCGCTCCTCCGGATCGGGAACGAGACGCGCCGTTTCCTGGTCGAGCTGGCGCTGCAGGTTCTTGGTATAGGTCGAGACCCAGACCGGCGCGTTGTTGCGCCGGGCCCAGATCCAGGCGGGCGCGAGATAGCCCAGGGTCTTGCCAAGTCCGGTTCCGGCCTCGGCGAGAAGGATGTTGTTCACGTCCTTGCGCTGGCGCGGCGCGAAGGCGAAGGTCGCGGTCGCCGCATAGTCCTTCTGCGCGGGCCTCGGTTCCGAGTCGAGTCCGAGGATCTCGTCGAGCAGTACGTGAACCTCGCGCGGGTCGACGGGATCCTGCCGCCCGGGCGGGCGGCCGCCGTCTTCCTCCCATTCCTCGATCCGGTCCCAGACATTGAGTCCGGTCGCGAAGCTGCCGACGTCGAGCCGGGGATTGGCCTTGGTCAGCGCGTCCAGGACCGGCCTGGCCCAGGGCCAGTTGGCGCGAGCAAGGAAGGTTGCGGCCTCGGCCGTCTCGCGGACTTGCGGGTAGTGGCGGTTCGCGAGACGTTGCAGCAGGTCGTCGACGACGAGGTGCACGGTGGCGCGATCGTCCTCCGCCGGCTGCAGCGCGAGCGAGCGGGCCAGCCCCGCGGGCGTTGGCGTGGCGAAGCGGGCCGGGCAGACGAAGGCGAAGAGTTCGGCGACATCGGCATGGCGCTGGTCCCGCGCCGCGCGGGTGACGGCGCGTCCCGCGTTGGCGGCAAGGCCCAGTCGCTCGACGAGGAAGGCCGCATGGCACACCAGATGCGGCCGCTCCGCCAGGCGTGCCAGCGCCATATCGGCTGCGAGGCGCGCGCCTTCGATCATCGCATCCATGCCCGACAGCACGGCGGTGGGAAACTTCGAATCCATGGACATCCTTTTGCCATGGCCCGCCGTATAGTTTGAATGAAAATCGGGAGGACGCGGACATGGATCAGAACATCATCACGCTCTTCGATCGCTTCACCCATGGCGGCATGAGTCGACGCGACTTCTTCGAACGTCTTGTGGGGCTGGCGGGCGGCACGGCGGCCGCGACGGCCCTGCTGCAGGTTCTGGAGAACGACTATGCCCATGCGGCGCTCGTTCCCGAGGACGATCCTGCCATCAAGACCGAGATGACCGAGATCGCGCCGGGCATCAGGGGCTATCTGGCGCGGCCGGCGGCCGATGGCATCTATCCCGCGGTCCTGGTGATCCACGAGAACCGTGGCCTCAATCCGCACATCAAGGATGTCACGCGGCGCCTGGCCAAGGACGGATTCATCGCCTTTGGCGGCGACTATCTGACGGCCAAGGGCGGAACCCCAGCGGATGCCGACAAGGCCCGCGACATGATCGGTGAACTCAAGACCGAGGAACCGGTTGCCTTCTCGCAGGCGGCAATTGCCGCGCTGGCGAAGCTCCCCGGCAGCAATGGCAAGGTTGGCGCTGTGGGCTTCTGCTGGGGCGGCGGGCAGGTGAATGCGCTGGCGGTGGCCGATGCCGCGCTGGCGGCCGGCGTGGCCTACTACGGCCGCCAGCCCGCGTCTGCCGACGTTGCCAGGATCAAGGCGCCATTGCTGTTGCACTATGCCGGTCTCGACGACCGCATCAATGCCGGGATCGCCGAATACGAAGCGGCGCTGAAGAAGGATGGCAAGGCCTACGAACTCTTCATCTATGACGGCGTCAATCACGCCTTCAACAACGACACCAACGCAGCGCGCTATGACAAGGCCGCGGCAGATCTCGCGTGGTCGCGTACCGTGGCATTCCTGAAGAAGAACCTGGGTTAGCGGAGCGCCGGGCGCCATCATTGACCGGAGCGGGGGCACTGCCTAAAGAGGCGGTCCGACGAACCGAAGGCTCCGACGACGATGACCGCCGATCCCGCGCTACGCGCTGCTGCCCTGGAGAGCAAGGCCTGGCCCTTCGAGGAGGCCCGCAAGCTGCTGGACCGCGTCAGGCGCACCGGGAAGCAGGAGGTGCTCTTCGAGACCGGCTACGGCCCGTCGGGCCTGCCGCATATCGGGACCTTCGGCGAGGTGGCGCGCACCACCATGGTGCGCCGCGCCTTCGAGACCCTCTGCGACATTCCCACGCGGCTTCTCTGCTTCTCCGACGACATGGACGGCATGCGCAAGATTCCGGAGAACGTGCCCGACCGGACCTTCCTCGAGCCCTATCTGCACATGCCGCTCACCGCGGTGCCCGACCCCTTCGGCGGCAGCTATCCGAGCTTCGGCGATCACAACAACGCCATGCTGCGGCGCTTCCTCGACACCTTCGGCTTCGACTACGAATTCGCCAGCGCCACGCAGTACTACAAGTCGGGCCGCTTCGACGCGATGCTGCTGCGCGCGCTCGAGCGCTTCGACGAGATCATGGCGGTGATGCTGCCGACGCTCGGCGAGGAGCGCCAGGCCACCTACAGCCCCTTCCTGCCGATCTCGCCCACGACGGGCCGCGTGCTCTACGTGCCCATGAAGGACGTGAACGCCAAGGCCGGCACCATCACCTTCGCCGACGAGGACGGGCGCGATGTGACCATTCCCGTGACCGGCGGCCGCACCAAGCTGCAGTGGAAGCCGGACTTCGGCATGCGCTGGGCGGCCTTGGGCGTCGACTTCGAGATGTTCGGCAAGGACCACCAGACCAACGCGCCGATCTATGACCGGATCTGCGAGATCCTGGGGGCGGAGGCGCCGCAGCACTACGTCTACGAGCTCTTCCTCGACGACAAGGGACAGAAGATTTCCAAGTCCAAGGGCAATGGCCTGACCATCGACGAGTGGCTGACCTATGCCGATCCGGACTCGCTGTCGCTCTACATGTACAACAAGCCGCGCGAGGCCAAGAAACTCTACTTCGACGTGATCCCGCGCGCGGTGGACGACTATGCCGCCTTCCTGTCCGCCTACGCTCGTCAGGAACCGAAGGACCGTCTGATGAATCCGGTGTGGCACATTCACCAGGGCCACCCGCCGAAGCCGGAGGAGGGCGCCATTTCCTTCGCCCTGCTGCTCAACCTCGTGGCCGTGGCCAATGCCGAGGACAAGTCGGTGCTCTGGGCCTTCATCAGGCGTTATGCGCCGCAGCTGAGCCCGGAAACCCACCCACGCCTCGATTCGCTCACCTCCTATGCCGTGCGCTACTTCGCCGACTTCGTCCGGCCGAAGAAACGGTATCGCCTGCCCACGCCTGACGAGGCTCATGCGCTCCTCGACCTCGAGGCGGCGCTGGGCGCCTTGCCGGAAGGTACGAGTCCGGAGGAGATCCAGCAGAAGGTCTATGACGTCGGTCGCCGTGATCCCTACAAGACGGTGCAGAAGGACGGATCCACCGGCGTCGCCCAAGGCTGGTTCAACATGCTTTACCAGGTGCTCCTTGGCGAGGAGAAAGGGCCGCGTTTCGGCTCCTTCGTGGCCCTTTACGGCATCGCCAATACCCGGGCGCTGATCGGCAACGCCGTGAATGGCGAGTTGGTGACCGCGGCGATTCCTGCGCCCTGAGGGGCGGTGCGGCCGGTCAGTCGATCTCGCTGATCTCCGCGGCCATGTCCGGGACGAGCTTCACGCGGTAGGTGGCGCTGTCGCAGGTGAGCTTGTACACGGCCTGATCGGGCTGCGACTCATCGGCCAGGCGCTCGATGGCCGAGGGCGTGTCGCAGGCAAACCCCTGGCTCCGCACCTGTGCCGCGACGATGGCCATGTCGGGATCCTGGGCCTGCACGGCGATGGGCTGCGCGAAGGCCATGAGAAGGGCGGCGAACGCGATCTTCCTCATTGGCTGGCCCAGATGATGCGGGCGACCCAGTCCACATCCTTCATCTCCAGCACCCGGGGCGGATGCTCGGCATTGAAGGAAGCCAACTCGATCGTCTTCGACGTCTGGCGCTGCATGATCTTGGCCATGACCTGACCATCGGTGGTGCGCACCACCACGCGGTCGCCCTTGCGGATCGTTGCCGCCGGCGAGATCACGATGGTGTCCCCCTCGCGATAGACGGGCATCATGGAATCGCCGGTGATCTCCAGCGCGTAGGCGTTGGCATCGGTCACGCCCGGCACCTCGATCTCGTCCCAGCCATTGCCGTTCGGGAAACCGGAATCGTCGAAGAAGCCGCCCTTGCCGGCCTTGGCGAATCCCAGCACCGGAATGTGCTTGCGCTTGGCGGGTGCGTTCTTGCGGCCGATCAGCAGGTCGGCGAACTCCTCCATCGAGGCGCCTGAGGCCTGGAGCAGTCGCGAGATGCTCTCCATCGTGGGCCAGCGCGGACGGCCGTCAGGTCCATGGCGCTTGGAGGGATTGAAGGAGGTGGGATCGAGTCCCGATTTCTTGGCGAGGCCCGACGCCGAGAAGCCATAGCGATCGGCGATCACGTCAATGGCACTCCACACCTGCTTGTGGGTCAGCATCTGCGGTTCCCGCGCTGGAGGATTTCTTCGGCGATAGGAACCTATACCTCACCTCCGGGCGATTGTCCATGCGCGGAGGCCCGCCTATGGTGGCCCGGCATGCGATTCCTGTTCAAGATCTGCAGCCGCCAGGACTGGGCCTCGGCCGTGGCCCACGGGCACTATGCCGGTTCGGCGCTGGACCGTCGCGACGGCTTCATCCACCTCTCGTCCGATGCCCAGGTGCGGGAAACCGCGGCGCGCCACTTTGCCGGGCAGGACGACCTTGTGCTGGTGGCCCTGCCGGTCAGCGGACTTGACGGCCTGCGGTGGGAACCATCGCGCGGCGGTGACCTCTTTCCCCATGTCTACGGCACGATTCCCGTGTCGAAGGCCCTGTGGGTCAAGGACCTGCCGCTCGCGCGCGACGCACATGTCTTTCCGCCAGAGGTTCCTACATGACCCTTGCGGGGCTGGCCTTCCCGCTTTTCAGGCCGGTGCTCCACCGCATGGATGCGGAGTCGGCGCATGACCTGACGATCCGTCTCCTGCGTCAGTTCGGTCCAGGCCGGCTGCCGCCTGCGGATCCGCGCCTGACGGTTCATGTGCTTGGTCTCGATTTTCCCAATCCCCTGGGGCTGGCGGCTGGCTTCGACAAGAATGCCGAGGTCGCCGATGCCATGCTGGGCCTGGGTTTCGGCTTTGCCGAAATCGGCACCGTGACGCCGAGGCCGCAACCGGGCAATCCGCGTCCGCGCCTCTTCCGCCTGCCCGATGACCGCGGCGTCATCAACCGCATGGGGTTCAACAACCAGGGCCATGCCGCAGTCCTCCACCGCCTTGCGCAACGGCAGGGACGGCCGGGGATTGTTGGCGTCAACATCGGCGCCAACAAGGATTCCGAGGACCGCGTCGCGGACTACGCGGCAGGAATCGTGGCCTTCTCGGATCTCGCGGCCTACATCACGGTCAACATCTCGTCGCCCAACACGCCGGGCTTGCGCGGCCTGCAGTCGCGCGCCGAGCTGGAAAGTCTGCTGGCGGGGCTGGGCGAGGCGCGGGCGCGCCAGCAGCGGCGGCCCCCCATGCTCCTCAAGATCGCTCCCGATCTGCGCGACGACGAACTGGAGGATATCGCCCGCTGCTGCAGCGGCGGCGCGGTTGACGGCATCATCGTCTCGAACACCACCCTTGGCCGCGAGGGCCTGACGTCGGCAGCGCGCGGCGAGTCGGGCGGGCTGTCCGGCGCCCCGCTCTTGACCTTGTCGACGCGGGTTCTGGCAAAGATGTTCCTTCTGACCGAAGGCCGCCTGCCGCTGGTCGGCGCTGGCGGGATCGACGGCGTCGAGACGGCCTGGCTCAAGTTCAGGGCCGGCGCCAGCCTGCTGCAGCTCTATTCGGCGCTGGTCTACGCGGGGCCGGGTCTGGTGACCGACATGCTGAGCCGGCTCTCGGCCCGACTTGCATCCGAAGGCCTCGACCTTGCCGCGCTCCGTGGCACCGGCGCGGCCGACATCGCTCACCAGGGATTGAGCGGCACATAGGCGTTGAAGAGTTTCTCGGTCACGCCCTTGCTCTGCGCCACGTCGAGTCCATAGTCGAGTGCCTTGCGCAGGTCACCTTGCCCGGCCCTCACGACGAAGGCCAGATTGCGGGTGAAGAAGTCGAAATCGCTGAAGGCGCCAGCCAGCAGCTTGCAGCAGTTCTGCGCCGGCATGCTGGTCAGGCCGTAGATGATCTGCAACCCATCGCCGAACACCGCCTGCACATTGCCGATGCGCAGGGCGACCTGGGCGGCCGCGGCATCGTCGAGCGGCACGATGATCGAATCGGGATAGTAGGTCTCCAGCCAGCGCGCATGGGCGGAATCGCGCACCACGCCGATGCGCAGCCCCGCAAGGTCCTTGGCGTCGGCGGAGGCGAGAGTGCTTGTCTTGAGCACCGCAAACCGCCCCATGGTGCGGAACCAGGGCCGCGTCATCGTCGCGCCGGCCATCGAGTCTTCGTCCAGCCGCAGGCCCGAGATCACGGCATCGCCCTCTCCGCGCTCGAGCGCGCCAAGGAGATGGTCATAGGGCAGCAGCACGACTTCGCAGGTGAGGCGGGCCGCGGCGCAGGCCGAAAGGGCGAGCTCCACGCTGAGTCCCGCCGGGGCGCCGCCCTGGGCTGCGAAGCTGAACGGCGCGAAATCCTGGTCTGCGAGGAGTCGGAAGGTTCGCGTGGCGATGGCGTCGGACGCCGGCGCGCCGGCCGGATCCACGGCCCTGAACAGCGGCAGGCGATAGGCCTCGGCGCGGCCTGGCGCGCTCGCGGCCGCAAGGGCCAGCGCCAGACCCAGCCCTGCCGCGAGCCCTTGCATTGCAACTTTAAACCGTATTAGGATCATCAGACACGTATTGATTGTGGTTCAGTGAGTGGCGGACTTCGGGGGCATCTACAATCCGCGTCCTCGGGAACTGGCGCGGATCGGTGGAATCATAGAACGGGGCAGGCCGCAAGTCTTGCACCGGCTCGATCAATCCACACTTGCCGCTGCGCTGCGCCGCCTTCCCATCGACGAATTGCGCCCGGCGCTGCAGACCAAGTTGGTGCCGCTCGTCAATCTTGCCGACCTTCAATACTTCGCCGCCTGCGGACCGCATGCGCTGTGCTTGGCGAAAGAACATGGCCTCACGGTGGTGGCCCAGGCCTCGCCGGCGGATTTTCTGGCGGCTGCCCGGCAGGCGCAGGGCCGCTGGCTGCTGGCCGAGGCCACGTCCGGGCTGGCGCGGCGCCTGCCCATGATGTCGGCAAGCCGTCGCCTTACCGACCGCCAGGGCGCAATGCTCGCCGCAGGCGTCGGGCTTGTCATCCTTGGTGTCCTGCACCTGCCGCTGGCAGCGTCCTGGTTCCTTGTCAGTCTTGCGGCCGCGCTCTTCTTCCTGTCAGTCATTGCGGTCCGCCTGCTGTGCCTGCTTCCGCCACCGGTGCCACCGCCGCCGCCTGCGCCGCGACTGGCCGACACCGACCTGCCTCACTACTCGGTACTGGTTCCGCTGCATCGTGAGACATCGGTGCTGCGACAGTTGCTCGAGGCCCTCGACCGGATCGACTATCCGCGCGACCGGCTCGATCTGAAGCTGATCATCGAGGAGAGCGACATACCGATGCAGCGCGAGCTCGCCGCGCTGCAGCTGCCCGGCCATGTCGACGTCATCGTCGTTCCCTGTGGCAGTCCCCAGACCAAGCCGCGCGCCCTCAACTATGCGCTGCACTTCGCCCGCGGCAGCCTGCTCACCATCTTCGATGCCGAGGACATTCCGGAACCGGGTCAGCTGCGCCGCGCCGCCGAAGCCTTCGCCATGTTGCCCAGCGACACGGTGTGCCTGCAGGCGGAACTCGTCTTCGACAATCCCGGCGAGAACTGGCTCACGCGCCAATTCGCCGTCGAATATGCAACGCTCTTCAGCATGATCCTTCCGGCGCTCGATCGCCATCGCCTGCCGCTGCCGCTCGGCGGCACCTCGAACCACTTTCGCAGCGAAATCCTGCGGGCCGTCGGGGCCTGGGATGCCTACAACGTGACCGAAGATGCCGACCTCGGCATCCGTCTCGCGCGCATGGGCTACGACACCGCGACCATTGCGGTGCGCACCTTCGAGGAAGCGACCATGCATCCCGGCAACTGGCTGCGCCAGCGGGCGCGCTGGATGAAGGGATTCCTCGCCACATGGCTTGTGCACATGCGCGAGCCGGTCGAGACCTTCCGCGAACTCGGGCCTGCCGGATTCTGGTCGATGCAGGCGATGACGATCGGCGTCTTCGCGTCGGCGCTGGTGCATCCGCCCTGCCTCATCGCGACGCTTCTGCTCGCGGTCCTGCACCCGGGTGTGCCGGAGGGCGCGAACGCGGCCATGATGAGTCTTGCCGGTCTCAATCTCCTGGTCTTTGTGCTGGGCTATGCAGTGACCATGATGGCCGGCTGGCGCGCGGTCCGGCATCGCAGTCCAAAAGGTTGGCTGCTGTCCATGGTCACGATGCCACTGTACTGGCTGTTCATGTCGCTCGCCGCATGGCTTGCGCTCTGGCAATTCCTTGTGGCGCCGTTTCACTGGAACAAGACACGGCACGGCCAATCCCGGCAGCGACGGATGACGCAGAAATTTCGGTGATCTCCGGTCGCCTGCTTGGCAGGTCTCGTGTCAAGCCTGCGGTCGTGCAGCGCCACGGGACGGAGATTCGCGCATCACGCGTCTCCGACAGGGCGTTTGCATCGTCAGGGAACTGCCCCTCGCGCGATGCGGAACGCCATTGCGGCACGTGGGCCGAGTAAGTAGTTCTGGTTGCGGAAATCGTTTTTGATTCACTTGGACATAATTTTGTCGATACAGCGGATTTACATAGTCGAGTTGCAACAAAACGAGTTGCGCGACGCGTCGATGGCGATTAGGAAAGGCGCGCGGCAAACCAAACAGTGATGGATACAACTGTGACCAAACGGCAGATTGCAAAGCTCAAGAAATTGGTTTCGATGGCGCAGGATCTTCTCGCGTCGGCCGAGGCCAATCCCACCTTGCCTGCATCGCAGGCGCGGCGGAGCGGGCGGCCTGTGCGTCACCGCAGGACGGCGGCCGAGGCGGAAAAGATGCGGAACGACATTCTGGCAAAGCGGGCGAAGGGCGTTTCGGCGCTCTCCTTGGCCAAGAAATACAATGTGAGCACCGCTTACATCTACATGATCAAGTAGCGCGGGTCGCGGCAGCGCCTCGCTTCTCCGGCGCACCGCACTTCTCAATCGATCTCATATCCGGATTGCTGACGTTCGCGGAAACTGTCGCGGCCGACATCACATGGCGATGCTCGACGTCTGACGCTCGATCAAGCTCATATGGCCGACGGAAACGCCAGGCGCGACCATCCATGATGAATCCGCTGTGGTTACAGTTTGGAATGGTTGGAGCGGGCGATGGGAATCGAACCCACGACATGCAGCTTGGGAAGCTGCCGTTCTACCACTGAACTACGCCCGCAATCAGGTGAGAGACTAGTGGAGGCGGGGCGAGGCGGCAAGGGTGGTCGTGGCAGGCCGGGGCCCGCATGCCGGATCGGCAGCCGACGTGACGCGGCGATGGGTCATGACTCCGTGTTGCCATCGCGATAGCCGAAGGTCTCGAAGTCTTCGCTGTAGACATCGCGGATGAGCGCGACATCCTCTTCGGTTGGCTCTACTTTCCTTTCGCCCGCCCGGTTCACGACCGGCAGCCTGATCTCGCCATCCACCTTCAGGCCAACTGCCTGCAGCACCTGCCGCACGACAGCGTCCAGTCCGGCCTCGTACTTGAAGACTTTCGAGACCTTGCTGCCGACAAACCGCGCCTGCGGCTTGAAATGGCCGGCAAGGAGATTCTCGTCCCGCCCATAGGCCGCGAACATGTGCCGGATGAAGTCGGAGAAGCTCAGCGTCTTGATGGCATCCGGCAGCGTCGATTTCTCGACGGCCCATTTGTACTCCGAGATGAGCCGCTGCACCGGATGCCGCACGACGGCGAAGCTGTAGAGCGACTCCAGCCGGAAGAGCATGCTGGTCACGCGGTAGTCGAAGTGCGTGGGCGCGAGGCTCAGATAGGGCCGGAACTGTCCGTAGGATGTGGGATCGAGGAAGCTCGCAAGTCCGATGCCCCTGAAATAGGTCTCGATGGCGGTCCCGCCTGTCTTCGGGATGTGAATGAACAGGAAGGTGCGCTCCCTCGAACCGTCCCTGAACTGATAGAGCGGCATGGCGGCCCGCCAGCCTATCGCCGTGAGGGATCGAAGGGCTTGAAGTGCTTCGACAGCTTCAGGCCCTGGCGCTGGTAGTTGGAGCCGATGCCCTGCCCATAGACGTGATCGGGCGGCTCGGTGAGCGGCTCGTAGACGAGGCGTCCAATGATCTGGCCGTCCTCGAGAATGAATGGCACTTCGTGGCTGCGCACTTCCAGGACAGCGCGCGCGCCCTCGCCATGGCCGGCGCTGTGGCCGAAGCCCGGATCGAAGAAGCCTGCGTAGTGCACGCGGAACTCGCCGACCAGCGGATTGAAGGGCACCATCTCGGCCGCATAGGCGGGAGGCACGCGTACCGCCTCCTTGGAGGCGAGGATATAGAACTGGTCGGGATCGAGAATGAGCGAGCCGCGCTGCCAGATGGGTTCCCAGTAGTCGAGCACGTCGAGTGCATCCTTGCGGTCGACGTCGATGAGCCCGGCATGGCGCTTGGCGCGGAAGCCGACGGGCCGGTCCCGGTCGAAGCTCGAGAGGTCGACCGACAAGGCCAGGCCATTGTCGATATTGGCCTCGCCCGCGGAGATGAGCGGCTCCTTTGCATGCAGCGCGCGGATCAGCGCGTCGTCGGCCAGAGAGGCGCCGGCGCGGAAGCGGATCTGCGACAGACGCGATCCGCTGCGCGCCAGGATGGGAAAGGTGCGCGGGCTGATCTCGGCATAGAGCGGACCGTGGTACCCCTCCGGCACCGTGTCGAACTCCTGGGCGTGATCGGTGATGACGCGGGTAAAGATGTCCAGCCGTCCCGTGGAGCTCTTCGGATTGGCCGTGGCCGAGACGCCCTTGGGCAGGGCCAGGGATTCCAGCAGGGGGACGATGTAGACGCAGCCAGTCTCGAGAACCGCGCCATCGCCCAGGGCCACCCGGTGCAGTTCCAGGTCCCTCAGCCGGTCCGCAACGGTGCTGCGCTTTCCCGGCAGGAAGGAGGCGCGCACCCGGCAGGCCCAGGGGCCAAGCCTCAGATCGAGGCTGGCCGGCTGGATCTGGTCGGCATCGGCGGGCGCCGCCAGCCGGATCTGGCCGCCAGCGCAATAGGCCGCAATGGCTCGGGCCGGCAGGATGCCCTGTTTCACGATCTTGTCCATCGCGCCATGTGGCGGATTCCGCCCTTGCTGTGCAAGGCCCTCAGCAATGCCGGTGGAAAACCCGGCGAAACGGGCTAGACTGAGTGAATGTATGAACGCATCACGCGCGGGATCAAGGTCATCGTCCGGCCGCAGTATCTCGAAGGTCAATCCAAGCCCGAAGAGGATCACTTCGTCTGGGCCTATACCATCACGGTCGAGAATCACGGGCGCGAGACCGTGACGCTGAAGACGCGCTACTGGAAGATCACCGATGCCACCGGCAAGGTTCAGGAGGTTCGCGGCGCGGGGGTGGTGGGAGAAACGCCAACCCTGAAACCCGGGGACACATTCACCTACACCTCGGGCTGTCCGCTCAAGACGCCCTCGGGCTTCATGGTCGGCGCCTACCAGATGCAGGCCGCTGGCGGCGAGATGTTCAACGTCGAGATCCCGGCCTTCTCGCTCGACAGCCCGCACGACCGGCACGCCATCAACTGATCGGACTCCCATGACAGGCCAGACCTACGCCACCGAGGAGATGCTCGCGCGCCTCGTTGCCTTCGACACCACCAGCCGCGACGGCAACCTTCCGCTCATCGAATTCGTCGAACGCTATCTCGATGGATGGGGCATCCCGCATTTCCGCGTCGATTACGAGGCCGGCAAGAAGACCAACCTCTTCGCCACCATCGGTCCGGCCATCGCCGGCGGCATCGTGCTGTCGGGCCATACCGACGTGGTGCCGGTCGATGGCCAGGACTGGACCAGCGCTCCCTTCGCCTTGACGGCCCGCGAAGACCGGCTGTTCGGGCGCGGCACCTGTGACATGAAGGGCTTCATCGCGGTCTGCCTCGCCATGGTGCCGCGCTTCAAGGCGGCCAGGCTGACGTCGCCCATTCACCTGGCCTTGTCCTGCGACGAGGAAGTTGGCTGCAAGGGCGTGCGGCCGCTGGTCGCGCATCTGCGCGATCACCTGCCGAAGCCGCGAGCCGTCATCGTGGGCGAGCCGACGTCGATGAAGGTGGTCAATGCCCACAAGAGCGCCGTCACCTTCTCCACCGACGTGACGGGACACGAGGCGCATTCGAGCCTGATCGACCAGGGCGTCAACTCGATCATTGTGGCGGGCGAACTTCTGTCCGAGCTCAATCGCATCCGCGCCGACCTGATTGCGCGCGGCGATCCCAGCCACCGCTTCAACCCGCCTTACTCCACCCTGCATGTGGGGCTGATCTCGGGCGGTACCGCCAAGAACATCATTCCGCGGCGCTGCAGCTTCCAGTGGGAGACGCGCCTGCTTCCGGGTGCGGATCCCGACGAGGTGCCGCTGCGCTTCGATCGCTTCGCCAAGACCCTGGAACCGGCAATGCAGGCGGTGGCGCCGGACACCGGCATCACGACCGTCTGCGCCAACACCGTGCCGGGACTGGCGCCGGACCAGGAATCCGACGCCGAGCACCTGGCGCTGCATCTGGCCAGTGCGAACTCCACCCACGCGGTGAGCTACTGCACCGAAGCAGGCCTCTTCCAGCAGATCGGCATTCCGGCCGTGGTCTGCGGGCCCGGCTCCATCGAGCAGGCGCACAAGCCGGACGAGTACATCGACGTCTCCGAATTGCGGAAGTGCGAGGGCTTCATGGAAAGGCTAGTGCAGGCGCTGGTCTAGACAGGGCCGTCGCCCTCACTGAAGCTTCCGCTCGATCTTCTCGTTGAACTCTTTCTCGAAGATCTTTTTCTTCCCCTCGTAGGCCTCGATCTTGCCCCAGACGATCCAGTGCGTCTTGGTTGCCGTCAGCCGTCCATAGGTTTCGGTGCGGGTGTTCCAGGTGCCGCGGCGGCGGATCTCGGTCCAGTGCGTCTCCATCTTCGCCGAAAGCGAATCGTCGGGCAGGATGGAATAGCTCTCGCGGCCGGCACCGCCCACGATCATGCCATGCGGCTTGATCTCCTGCTCGCCGAAGTCGTCGACGATCTCGATCCTCAGTTCACCGGTCTTCTCGTCGATTGTCGTTTCGCGACTGTTCGACGGCGCCCGGATCTCCTTCTGCTTCACCGGCGCCGCCGCCTCCGCCGGCTTCCATGACAACGGCGTCTCGGCGGCAATGTCCTTGCGCACCGGCAGAAGCAGCTGCGAGGCCCCGGCATGGACCGTCAGCGTCACCGGCTCGGGTGCCGGCCACATCATCGGGAAATAGCTGGTCGAGATCGCGACGCGAAGCTTGTGCCCCTTGGGCACGCGCCAGGCGATGTCGTCCAGCTTGATCTTCATGCGGTAGCGTTTGCCGGGTTCAAGGGCCACGGGTTTCTCGCGGCTGTCGCGCATGCAGAGATTCTGCAGATGATAGGTGATGCGGCTCACCTCGCCGGTGGGCCAGACATCGTTCAGGCGCACCGCCACATGGGCCACCGGCTTGTCCACGGAGAAGGACAGCTCGATGGCCGGCTGGCCCACGATGTCCATGTCGGTGATCAGGGCGGGCGTGTCGAAGGTGATTGACTGTGCATCGTCACGGCGCTGATCGCCGGGGAATTCGGGGCCCAGCCAGATGATGCAGTATTCGCCGCCGTCGGCACCCGCTGTCTGTTTCGAGCAGATGGTGAGAGGCGTCTCTGGTCCCGCCGTCGGGCCGATGCCGCTGGCGTTCAGGAACCATTTCTTGGTGTCGACGTTGCCGAAGCCCCAGAAACTGTCCGACAGCCAGCGCCCGTTGATGCGCTCGGGGAACGTGCCCGGCTTCCACGGCTCCATCACGTAGTAGCGGAAGTCGGGATCGCGGGCGACGCCCGTGGCCTCGCCCTTCAGCCACTGGTCCCACCAGCGCAGCATCTCCTGCAGGAAGCCGATGCGCGGTTCCGGCACCGCGAAATGCGGATACTTGTGAACCCACGGCCCGATGATGGCCTTGCGCGTGGTGCGGAGCCCCTTCATCAGCCGAGGCACGGCGTTGGAGTAGGCATCGTTCCAGCCGCCCACGATCAGCGCAGGGGCCTCGACGGCGCCGAAGTCCTCGCAGACCGAACCATGCTTCCAGTAGTCGTCGCGGTGCGGATGCGACAGCCAGGGAATAACCAGAAAGGGCTCGTTCTTCAGCCGCTCCATCCACATCTTGCGCCATCTGTTGCCCACCAGCTTGGGATCGGGCGGGCGCGACGAATAGGCCAGCATGGTGGCAGCCCAGCCCAGCATTTCGTTGATGACGGTGCCGCCCTTGTAGTGGACGTCGTCCTCGTAGCGGTCGTCGGTGGAGCAGATGGTGACGATGGCCTTCAGCGCCGGGGGCTTGCGGGCTGCCACCTGCAGCGCGTTGAAGCCGCCCCAGGAGATGCCGAACATGCCGACCTTGCCGGTGCACCAGGACTGCCGCGCGATCCAGGCGATCACCTCAAGGGCGTCGTCCTGCTCCTGCTTGCTGTATTCGTCCGTCATCAGGCCGTCGCTGTCGCCATTGCCGCGCATGTCGACGCGAATGGCGGCATAGCCGTGACCGGCGAAGTAGGGATGCGTCAGCGCGTCGCGCTCGTGGGTCCCGTCGCGCTTGCGGTAGGGAAGATATTCGAGGACCGCAGGCACGGGGTTCTTCTCCGCATCCCTGGGGATGAACATGCGGGCGGCAAGCCGGGTTCCGTCGGAGAGCGGGATCCAGAAGTTCTCGACTTCCTTGGTCTTGCGCGGGAAGTCGGCAATCGTCGTGATGGTCATGAAGTCCTCGGGGAATGTCAGGGCAGTTTGCCGCGATGGGCCAGTGAGCCGCAAGCGGCAATGATGGCGTCGAAGGACGCACGGGCGGGTTCGCTCATGTGGCGGGCCCGGATGAAGGCATGGACAAGGAGGGGTTCGTCGCGGACGTCCGCGGCGACACCCGCCGCGCCCAGCTGGCGCGCATAGTCGAAACAGTCGTCATGCAGGGGGTCGAGCGCCGCCGCCACCAGGAAGGCGGACGGCAGTCCGCGGTAGTCCCTTTCCTGCAGGGGCTGTGCATACTTGTTGCCGCCGCCCCCGTAGACCTTGCGATAGTAAAGGACATCCGCAGTCGACAGGCCCGGGGCCTGGGCCTGCGTGACATAGGATCCGCGGGTGACGTCTCCGCCCAGCCCGGGATAGATGAGAACCTGGCCTGCCAGCGCCGGTCCGCCGTCGTCGCGCGCCCGGAGCGCCAGCGCGGCGGCAAGATTTCCCCCGGCGCTGTCGCCCGCCACCACGACCCGGTCGTGCATCCGTCCCAGCGCCGAAAGCACCGACCAGCCATCCTCGAAGGCGGCCGGAAAGGGGTGTTCGGGCGCAAGACGATAGTCGACGGCCACGACCGCCAGGCCCGCGCCATCGCAGATTTCGGCGCAGACGTCGTCATGGCTGTCCAGTCCGCCGAGCACGAATCCTCCGCCATGGAAATAGACCAGCACCGGCCCGTCGGCCGTCCCCGCCTTGCGGTAGAACCGGCACGGCACGCCCCCGATCGGCTTGTCCTCTGCGGTCACGCTCTCCGGGCGCGGCTTGCGGAAGTGCGCGCAATACCGGTCATAGAAGGCCCGCTGCTCGGCCATGGTGAAGTGAACCGCGTCGTCCGGATAGAAGCGGGCCCCGGCAATCATGAAACTCCTGATGCCAGGATCCTCCAGCTCTGAAATTTTTTTTACAGTCTCGTCCAATTTGTGATGGCCAGCACAGTGTTCGGGCGAGGCAACACTACAAGGGGCGCCACAGCTTGCAAAGATGAACGGCAGCTCAGACGACGGCTCAGCTTCGGTTCAGCCAGAGACAGCGAAAACCGGTCATCCCAATGACAAAAGAGAGGGAAACGTTCACATGATCCGCCATATCTCCATCGCCGCCGCCATCCTTGCCGCCGGCCTCCTGTCCACTCCTGCCGTCGCCGGTTCGGCCGCGGCGAACCAGACCCGGACCGCCATCGTGCCGGCCTCTGCCCCGGCACAGGACGGTGCCGTCGAGCCGGGCTTCAAGCGTGGCAAGGTCGTCAGCTTCAACACCCAGGCCGAGGCCGGATCGATCATCGTCAGCACCAAGGAGAACAGGCTCTATTTCGTTCTTGGGGGTGGCAAGGCCGTCATGTACCCCGTGGCCACCGCCAAGCGCGGCTTTGAATGGAAGGGGACTCACCAGGTGTCGGCCAAGTCCAAGTGGCCATCCTGGTCGCCGCCCGCCACCATGCGCGCTCGCCACCCCGAGCTGCCGAATTTCATGGCTGGCGGCCCCGACAACCCGCTGGGCGCCCGCGCCATCTATCTCGGTTCGTCGATCTACCGGATCCATGGCACCAACGCCCCGGATTCGATTGGCAAGGCCGCCTCGTCGGGCTGCATCCGCATGCTCAATCAGGACGTGACCGAACTCTACGCGCACGTGAAGATCGGGGCCACGGTCATCGTGCGCTGATCGGCTTCCGCCGTCATTCCGGCGTGAGAAGGGCTCCGCTCGCGGAGCCCTCTTGCGTCACGGCAGCTTGCCCTCGTGGGCCAGGCTCCGCACCGCTGCCGCGATCGCCTTGAATCCCGCCATCGCGGGGGCACTCACATGGCGCGCGCGCATGTAGGAATGCGCCAGCGCCGGTTCTTCGCGCAACGCAACGGGAATCCCGGCAGCCGCCAGCTTGTCACGGAAGATCCGACCGTCGTCGCACAGCGGGTCATGCGCCGCCACGGTGATGTATGCGGGCGGCAGCGCGGTGAGGTCGGTCGCGAGGTTCGGAACGGCGAGGGGATCGGTCCAGTTCGGTCCACCGCGCGGGCCGAGAAAGCTCTCCAGGTAGTAGATCATCTCGTCGCGCGTCAGGCAGGGCGCATGCGCGTTGCGGACATAGGACGGCGTCGCCGTATCGGCGCCGAGTACCGGATAGATGAGGACCATGCCGCGCAGCTGTGGCAGCCCGCGGTCGCGCAGGCTTTGCGCCAGGCCCGCCGTCATCTGGCCGCCGGCGCTGTCGCCCGCGCCGATGATGTGCGTGGGATCGATGCCCAGCGCTCTCCCGGCGCTGCGCATCCAGTCGAGCACGGCGTGCGAGTCGGCGAGCTGCGCCGGATGTGGATGCTCGGGCGCCAGGCGGTAGTCCACCATGACCACGACAACATCGGCCTGGTCCGCCAGCTCGGCGCACATGTCGTCATGGGTTTCGCAGGATCCCAGCACCCAGCCACCGCCGTGGAAATAGATCACGCCGGGCTTGGGGCTCTCGCCCGGCGGCCTGTAGACCCGCACATGGATGCCCTCGACGTCGAGGTCCTCGACCATGAGCCGTTCCGGACGGGGGGCGCGGAAGGCGGCACAGACCTTGTCCCAGGACTCGCGCTGGCGCGGCAGGGGCCAGCTCGCGGATTCGGGTGGCGAGAGCTTCGACAGCTCCTTGTAGAAGGCGAGCATGCCCTGATCGACGGGAAGCGAGGTCACGGCTTTGTTCCTGGATGCAAATCTGTCATATGCAGATGCGATCCTGCACCAATGCTTGTGAGCCGTCTATTGCCGCCGACAATCTGGCCCTTCGGTAAGCCTGGCATGGTCCGCGACGATGCTCCGTCGGACGCGGCGATGCCTGCTGGGGACGACGACCGGGTCGAACGGCTGGTCATGGCATTGCCCGATCCGGTCCTGATCGTCGAGGCGGGCGGCAAGGTGGCAGCGGCCAATGCCCGTGTCCGACACGCGCTCGACGCCGATCCCGTCGGCCACCATCTCTCCGCCACCATCCGTGCGCCGGCCCTGCTCGAGGCGGTCAATGCCGCCATCGCCGGAGCCGAGGCCCGCCACGTGGAGTTCGAGATCCGCGTTCCCGTTGCGCGCCGCTTCGAGGTTCACGTGGCGCCGCTCGGCGATGCGGCCCTTCTCGTCTTCCGCGACCTTACCCGCGAGCAGCAGATCGAACGCATGCGCGCCGATTTCGTCGCTAATGCGAGCCACGAACTTCGCACCCCGCTGGCGTCGCTTTCGGGCTTCATCGAGACCATGCAGGGCGCGGCCCGCGATGATGCGGCCGCGCGCCTGAGGTTCCTGGGCCTGATGCGCCAGCAGGCGGACCGCATGCGGCGCCTGATCGACGACCTGCTGTCGCTGTCGCGCATCGAGATCAACGAGCATGTGCGGCCGACCGGCGAGGCCGACCTGGCCCAGATCGCCAGCATGGTGCGCGACAATCTGGAGAGCCTCGCCCGTGATGCCGATTGCGCCATCGTACTGGACGTGCCGGAACCGTTGCGGGTTCTGGGCGACAGCGAGGAGCTGCTCCAGGTCGTCCAGAATCTGGCCGAGAACGCGCTGAAATACGCGAGCCAGGGCAAGCGTATCGAACTCGAAGGCCGGCGCGCGAACGGACACGTGGAACTGACGGTCCGCGACCACGGTCCGGGCATCGCCGCCGAGCATCTGCCGCGGCTGACCGAGCGGTTCTATCGCGTCAACGTCGTCGAGAGCCGGTCGCGCGGCGGCACGGGGCTGGGCCTCGCCATCGTCAAGCACATCCTGAACCGCCACCGCGGACGGCTGCTGATCGCCTCCGAACCAGGCCAGGGGAGCACATTCACCATTCGGTTGCCGGCGCTATAAAACATAGATATTTCAATAATTTGAATCGTCATAATCGCGTAATGTGGCTGTTACATACCTGTCGTCACGCAGACTTATGGTCCGCCTCGTCAGTTCAGACAGGAGACGACAGACATGAAACGCATTCTCGCCGCCGCAAGCCTTCTGGCGCTGGCCGCCAGCCCCGCCCTGGCCGACCGTGACCAGATCCGCATCGTCGGATCCTCCACCGTCTATCCCTTCGCCACCGCCGTTGCCGAGCAGTTCGGCAAGACCTCGGGCATGAAGACTCCGGTGGTCGAGTCGACCGGAACGGGTGGCGGCTTCAAGCTGTTCTGCGCCGGTGTCGGCCCGGATACGCCGGACTTCAGCAATGCCTCGCGTGCCATCAAGAAGAGCGAGTTCGATGATTGCGCCAAGAACGGCGTCACTGACATCGTCGAGATCAAGATCGGCTTTGACGGCCTTTCCCTGGCCCAGTCGAAGGATGCGCCGGACCTTGCCCTGACCAAGCAGCAGATCTTCCAGGCGCTGGCCGCCGAGGTGCCCGACAAGGATGGCAAGCTGGTGCCGAATCCCTACAAGACCTGGAGCGACATCGATCCTTCGCTTCCCAACGTGAAGATCGAGGTGCTCGGCCCGCCGCCGACCTCGGGCACGCGCGACAGCTTCGCCGAACTGGTCATGGAGAAGGGCGCCGAGAAGTTCGACAGCCTCGCCGAACTGAAGAAATCCGACGCGAAGGCCTTCGAGAAGGTCTGGAAGTCGATGCGCCAGGACGGCGCCTTCATCGAGGCCGGCGAGAATGACAACCTCATCGTGCAGAAGCTGCAGGCCAACCCGAACGCGCTGGGCATCTTCGGCTTCTCCTTCCTGGAGCAGAATGCCGCCACCATCAAGGACGTCGCGGTCGAGGGCGTGAAGGCCACCTATGAGACCATTGCCGATGGCAGCTACAAGGTCGCACGCCCGCTCTTCATCTACATGAAGAAGCAGCATGCCGAGACGATCCCCGGCATGAAGGAGTTCGTGGCGGAGTTCGTCTCCGAGAAGGCCATGGGCGAAGAAGGCTATCTGGCCGAGAAGGGCCTGGTGACCCTGCCGGGCGACCAGGCCGAGAAGGTCAAGGCGACCGTCGATGGCATGGTCGTGCTGACGGCCGCCGACGTGAAGTAGTGACATTTGCCGGAGGGACCGCGGATGAAACGGCCCTCCGGCACGCCAGCCGGCAGCAATGCCGGCTGACACGGATTTCTTGAGTGGGAATGGCGTCGATGCTCGTTTGGACCCTTCTTGCCGCCAGCCTGCTGGCAATAGGCGCCTTCCTTCTGGGTCGGAGCCGCGCGGCCGGCCTGAAACTGGCGGACGGGCCCGTGCTGCATTCGCTTCCGGCCTACCACGGGCTTCTTCTGGCCAGCGCCGTCATCGGCGGCGCGCTGGCCGGATCGGTGCTTGCCGCCGTGGTCCTCGGGACGCAGTCGCTGGCCGTTCCAGCGGTGGCGGCCATCGCCGGCACGGCTGCCGGCGCCGCGCTCTATCCCCGCATCTCGAGCGTCTTCCGGGCGCGCAACCTGTTCGAGCGGATGGTCCTGGCCTTGCTGGTCATCTGTTCGGGTGTCGCGGTGCTGACAACCATCGGCATCGTTTTCTCGGTCCTGTTCGAGACCATCATCTTCTTCCGCCATGTATCGCCGCTGGAGTTCCTGTTCTCGGCGCAGTGGTCGCCCACCGCGACGCCGCCGACCTTCGGCATCCTTCCGCTGCTCGTCGGAACCCTTCTGATCACCGCGATCGCAATTCTCGTCGCGGCGCCGCTCGGCCTGTTGTCGGCCATCTACATGGCGGAGTATGCCTCGGCCCGCATGCGCGGCCTGCTGAAGCCGCTGCTCGAAATGCTCGCCGGCATTCCCACCGTTGTTCTGGGCTTCTTCGCGGCCCTCACCGTGGCGCCCCTGATCCGCGGCAGCGGCGAGGCGCTTGGCCTGACGGTCGCATCGGAATCGGCGCTGGCGGCTGGACTGGTCATGGGCATGATGATCGTGCCGCTGATCTCGTCGCTCTCCGACGACATCATCAATTCGGTTCCGCAGTCGTTGCGTGACGGATCCTACGCCATGGGGGCGACCAAGTCGGAAACCATCAAGAAGGTGGTCCTGCCGGCCGCGCTTCCCGGCATCGTCTCGGCGGTCATGCTGGCCATCTCGCGCGCCATCGGCGAGACCATGATCGTGGTGATGGCGGCGGGTCTTGCCGCCAACCTCACGGTCAACCCGCTCTCGGCGGTTACCACCATCACGGTCCAGATTGCCACGCTTCTGGTGGGCGACCAGGAATTCGACTCGCCCAAGACCCTGTCGGCCTTCGCCCTGGGCTTCGTGCTGTTTCTCTTCACGCTCGTGCTCAACTACATCGCGCTGCGTATCGTGCAGAAGTATCGGGAGCAGTATGACTGAGGTCCGCAAGAACCTGATCGCCAGGCGTTACGCCGCCGAACGCCGATTCCGCATCTACGGTGCGGCGGCGCTTGCAGTGACGGCGCTGTTCATCGTCTTCCTGCTTGCCGACATCGTGGTGAAGGGCCTGCCCGCCTTTACCGAGCACAAGGTCGAACTGGAGGTGACGGTTGCCGCGGACAAGGTGGATTCTGCCAAGCCCGCGGCCGGCGACTACGAGGCCATCGTCCGCGAGGCCCTGCGCGCCAGGTTCCCGACGGTCAGCGGACGGAGCGAGAGGCGCAAGCTCAACGGCATCCTGTCGCAGGGTGCGGCCGACGATCTGCGCCGGATGGTGGTGGCCGATCCGGCGCTGATCGGCAAGACCTTCAACTTCTCGGCTCTCCTGTCGGATGACGCCGATCTCTTCTTCAAGGGCCGCCAGACCGATGTCGCGATCACGCCCGGCAAGGCGGCACTGCAGGTTGCGGAGGAGGGCGACGCATACCGCGTCACGGGTGATGTGTCTGGTCTGGCACCGGGCCAGATCATCCGTGGTGACGGCGGCGCCCTGCGCGTCACGACCGTCGAGAGCGGCGCCGTGCTGGCCGAGGCGCTGGTCAAGCCTGCCACCCTGGGGCCGCTCGATCCCGGCAGATGGGACCTTGTGACCATCGCCAGGCCGGAGGCCGACCGCCGCGTGAGCGATCAGGAAATCCTCTGGCTCACGCAGCTGAAGTCCGAAGGTCTGGTCGAGAAGACCTTCGCCTGGCGCTTCTTCACCTCGGGCGATTCCCGCGAGCCTGAACTCGCCGGACTGCGCGGCGCGCTGATCGGGTCGATCCTGACGGTGATCGTCACCCTGTCCCTCGCCATTCCCCTGGGCATTGCGGCAGCGGTCTATCTCGAGGAATTCGCCCGCAAGAACCGCTTCACCGATCTCATCGAGATCAACATCAACAACCTGGCGGCGGTACCCTCGATCATCTTCGGCCTGCTGGGCCTCGCCATGTTCCTCAATTTCTTCGGTCTGCCGCGCTCGGCACCGCTGGTCGGCGGCCTGGTCCTGGCGCTGCTGGTGCTGCCCACCATCATCATCGCGGCGCGGGCCGCGCTCAGGGCGGTGCCGCCATCCATCAAGGAGGCGGCGCTGGGCGTTGGCGCCTCCCATCAGCAGGCCGTGTTCCACCACGTGCTGCCGCTGGCGCTTCCCGGCATCCTGACCGGCGTGATCCTGGGTCTCGCCCGTGCCTTCGGCGAGACGGCCCCGCTGCTGATGATCGGCATGGTCGCCTTCATCGTCGACATCCCGGGCGGCTTCCGCGATGCCGCGACCGTGCTTCCGGTGCAGATCTTCCTGTGGTCCGACCTGCCCGAGATCGCCTTCCAGTCGAAGACGGCGGCCGCCATCATGGTGCTGCTCGCCGTGCTCTTCTGCCTCAACGCAATCGCAATCTATCTGCGCCGCCGCTTCGAACGCCGCTGGTGAAGGAGAACGCCTGACATGGACATGATGCCACAATCCCTGATCACGCCGGCGAGCCCCCGCATCATGACGGAGCGTCCGGCCCGCATCGAGGCCAGGGACGTCAACATCTATTATGGCGAGAAGCACGCCATCAAGAACCTTTCGATCACCATTCCGGACCGGGCGGTCTCGGCCTTCATCGGGCCTTCGGGCTGCGGCAAGTCCACCTTCCTGCGGGCCATCAACCGCATGAACGACACCATACCCTCGTGCCGCATGACGGGCGACATCACGCTGGACGGCAGCAGCATCTATGACCGCAGCCTTGACGTGGTGCAGCTGCGGGCCCGCATCGGCATGGTGTTCCAGAAGCCCAATCCGTTCCCCAAGTCGATCTACGAGAATGTCGCCTATGGCCCGCGCATTCATGGCGTCGCCGGATCCAAGGCGGAACTCGACGAGATCGTGGAGCGAAGCCTGAGGCGCGCGAGCCTCTGGGACGAGGTGAAGGACCGTCTCGGCCATCCCGGCACCGGTCTTTCCGGCGGCCAGCAGCAGCGCCTCTGCATCGCCCGGGCAATTGCGGTCAATCCGGAAGTGATCCTCATGGACGAGCCCTGTTCGGCGCTCGACCCCATCGCCACGGCCCGGATCGAGGAACTGATCGACGAGCTGAAGCAGAACTACTGCATCGTCATCGTCACCCACTCGATGCAGCAGGCGGCCCGCGTGTCGCAGCTCACCGCCTTCTTCCATCTCGGCATCCTGGTCGAGTTCGGCGACACCGACGAGATGTTCACATCGCCGCAGGACAAGCGGACCCAGGACTACATCACCGGCCGCTTCGGCTGACCCAGACGGAGACTCCCATGTCCGACCACATCGTGAAATCCTACGACGAAGACCTGGCGGCGTTGCGGTTGCTCCTGGCCCAGATGGGCGGGCTGGCCGAGGAGCAGCTCGACGATGCCATCGACGCGCTGTCGCGGCGCGACACCGGCCTGGCCGACCGCGTGATCCAGAACGACGAGCGCATCGACATGCTCGAACGCCAGATCGAGGAGAAGGCGATCCTCACCATCGCCAGGCGCCAGCCCATGGCCCGCGACCTGCGCGAGATCATGGTCGCCATCCGCGTCGCCTCTGATCTCGAGCGCATCGGCGACCTGGCCAAGAACACGGCCAAGCGCGCCCACGCGATTTCCGAGGCCCTGCCGCGCAAGCTCATGACCGGCGTCACCCGCATGGGGAGGCTTGCCCAGGCGGAGCTGAAGGACATTCTCGATGCCTATGCCCGCGCGGACGCGCAGAAGGCGATGGAGGTCTGGCGGTCGGACGAGGATCTCGACTCGCTCTACAATTCGATCTTCCGCGAGCTCCTGACCTACATGATGGAGGATCCGCGCAACATCAGCCTGTGCACGCACCTGCTCTTCGGCGCCAAGAACATGGAACGCATCGGCGACCATGCCACCAACATCGCCGAGAACATCTACTATCAAGTCCACGGCAAGACGCTTGTGGAGTCGCGGCCGAAGCGCGATGCCACCAGCATGCTCTCGGTCCAGAACCCGAACGCGGACGACTGAAACCATGAGTGCATCGATCCTGGTCGTCGAAGACGAGGAACCCATCCAGATCCTCCTCAGCTACAATCTGGAATCGGAAGGCTATCGCGCGCGCCACACCGCGCAGGGCGAGGATGTGCAGCGGCTCATCGGCGAGGAGCGGCCGGACCTGATCCTGCTTGACTGGATGCTGCCGGGCATCAGCGGCATCGAGGTCTGCCGGATGCTGCGGTCGAGGCCGGAGACGCGCGACATTCCCATCATCATGCTCACGGCGCGCAGCGAAGAGGCCGAGCGGGTCCGCGGCCTCGCGACCGGAGCCGACGACTACCTGGTCAAACCCTTCTCGGTCCCCGAGCTGCTCGCGCGCATCCGGACCATCCTGCGCCGGGTCAATCCCGATGCCGTGGCCGATCAGATCGAGGCCGGCGACATCACGCTCGACCGCCGCACAAGGCGGGTGATCCGCTCAGCCCGCGACATCAATCTCTCGCCCACCGAATTCCGGCTGCTCGAGCACCTGATGCAGAATCCGGGGCGGGTCTATTCCCGCGCGCAGCTGCTGGACACGGTCTGGGGCCATGACGTCTATGTCGACGAGCGGACCGTGGATGTCCACGTCGGCCGCCTGCGCAAATCGCTCAGTCGCGGCCGCGAGGCCGACCCCATCCGCACCGTGCGCGGCATGGGCTATGCCTTCGACGAGCGCTTCGGCCGGCACTGACTCAGGACGTCAGCCGAAGGAGACCTTGCGGTTGCGGCGGTCCTGCAGCGGCTGGTAGGCGAGCCGGGCATGGTATTCGCAGTAGGGCGAGCCATCGCGCGGATTATGGCCGCAGAAGCAGAAGTCATCCGCGCCCGGGTCGCCGATGGGCCATTTGCAGGTCTTGTCGGTGAGATGCAGGATGGTGATGCGCCCGCCCTTCGACAGGTCGACGAGACGGACAGGCTGAGGCTCGGGAAGCGCCACCTGGCGTGGCTGGATCTCGGCCCGCATCATCGGCTTCAGCGCATTGCCGCCAGCCGTGGGCATGGACGGCATGCCGTTGCTCCGGCCAGGCAGGCTTGGCTCGCGCTGCTTGCGCGGCGCGCGCGGTGCCGACGTGCGGGGCTGCTGGGCCCGGCCCGACAGGTTGAGGCGGTGAACCTTGCCGATCACCGCGTTGCGGGTGACGCCCATGCCGAGCCGCGCGGCAATCTGGCTGGCGCTCAGGCCCTCGCTCCAGAGCTTCTTGAGAAGCTCCACGCGTTCGTCGGTCCAGGACAATTTTGCCCCCCCATGATTTTCGTCGAGAGTTAAGCTCACGGGAATCCCTCTTCGTTCGCCGGATCCGAAAATCCGGCGTCATGCCCCTGTTGTTGGACTAGATTTGCTACATCTCGTAGCTCAGTGACGCGACACTACAATACGCGGTGACTCGACTTCAATCTTTTGCCCGAATCCCGCCCGCGTTTTCCCCAAGTAATCGGCGGGCCGTATGGTTAACGAAACCTTATCAGTGCAGAGAATCGCCGGTAAATGCGCTGTTTTGACTCACCTCATAACCGCCTCCGTCGATCGCATCGCGCCTGCGATTGACCCTTGGCGATCATGGACTTATAAGCTGTCCTCAGTGATGGGCGTCCGCCGCGCGGCCGGGCGCCCTATGCATTTGAGCCAAGGTCTGCAGCCATGATCCCGCCAGTCCTGCCCACCTATGCCAGAGCGCCCGTCGCCTTCGAACGGGGCCAGGGAACGCGCGTCTATACCGCAGATGGCCAGGAATACCTCGACTTCGGCGCCGGTGTCGCGGTGACGAGTTGCGGCCATTGCCATCCGCATCTGGTCGAGGCGCTCACCAGCCAGGCCCAGAAGATCTGGCATACGTCCAACATCTACCAGATGCCCGGGCAGGAGCGGCTGGCGCGGCGGCTGACCGAGGCAACCTTCGCCGACACGGTGTTCTTCACCAATTCCGGTGCCGAGGCCCTCGAATGCGCCATCAAGATGACGCGGAAGTATCAGTCGCACATCGGTCATCCCGAGCGCTATCGCATCATCACCTTCGAGGGCGCCTTCCATGGCCGGACCCTGGCGACCATCGCGGCCGGCGGCCAGGCCAAGTATCTCGAAGGCTTCGGCCCGAAGGTCGATGGCTTCGATCAGGTCCCCTTCGGCGATCACGAGGCGCTGAAGGCCGCCATTGGCCCCGAGACGGCCGGCATTCTCATCGAGCCGGTGCAGGGCGAGGGCGGCATCCGCCCCGTACCGCCGCAATGCCTGCGCGGCCTCAGGGAACTCTGCGATGCCCACGGCCTGCTTCTCATCCTCGACGAGGTCCAGTGCGGCATCGGCCGGACCGGCCGGCTCTTCGCCCATGAGTGGGCCGGGATCACGCCCGACATCATGGCCATCGCCAAGGGTATCGGCGGCGGCTTTCCCATCGGTGCCTGCCTCGCCACCGAGGCGGCGGCCGCCGGCATGACCGCCGGGACCCATGGCTCCACCTTCGGCGGCAATCCGCTGGCCACCGCGGTCGGCAACGCCGTGCTCGACGTGGTGCTGGCGCCTGGTTTCCTCGACAACGTCCAGCAGCGGGCGCTCAGCCTCAAGCAGAAGCTGGCCCAGCTCAAGGACGCCTATCCTGACGTGATCGCCGATGTCCGCGGCAGCGGCCTGATGGTGGGCATCAAGTGCAAGGTGCCGAACACCGAATTCCAGAAGGCGGCACTGGACCAGCACCTGCTGACCATTGGCGCGGGCGACAATGTGGTGCGCCTGCTACCGCCGCTGGTGGTGACCGAGGACGATGTCGCCGAGGCGGTCGCACGTCTCGACCGTGCCTGCCGGTCGCTGAAGGCGAAGGCGGCCTGAGATCATGGCGAACCTGACGGCGCCGCCGCGGCATTTCCTCGATATCTGCGACTTCGATGCGGCCATGCTCAACGGCGTGATCGCCCAGGCGCGGGCGATGAAGGATGCGCGCAAGGGCTGGCCCAAGGGCCGCGGCGACCTGGATGCCCCGCTCAAGGACCGTCTGCTGGTGCTGATCTTCAGCCGCCCCTCCACCCGCACCCGCGTCTCCTTCGAGGTCGGCATGCGCCAGCTCGGGGGCGAGACCCTCGTGCTCTCGTCGAATGACATGCAGCTGGGCCGCGGCGAAACCGTCGCCGACACGGCGCGCGTCCTGTCGCGCTACTGCGACGCCATCATGATCCGGGCGGCGCGCCACGACAATCTCACCGACCTGGCGGCCGCCGCGACCGTACCCGTCATCAATGGCCTGACCGATCTGTCGCATCCCTGCCAGGTCATGGCGGATGTCATGACGCTCGAGGAACATGCCGGCCCGCTCAAGGACCAGACCGTGGCCTGGGTGGGCGACGGCAACAATGTCGCGGCGTCCTGGATCCACGCCATTGGACGGCTTGGCGGAAAGCTCAGGATCGGCTGCCCCGATGCGCTCCGTCCAGCTCCCGACGTCCTGGCCTGGGCGGCAGAGGTGGGCGCCGACGTGACCGTCACCAATTCGCCCGAGGACGCCGTGTCCGGCGCGGGCTGCGTCATCACCGACACCTGGGTCTCCATGCATGACAGCGACGGCGAGCGTCGCCACAACCTGCTCCAGCCCTATCAGGTGAACCGGAGGCTGATGTCGGCGGCCGCTCCCGGCGCCAAGTTCATGCATTGCCTTCCCGCCCATCGCGGCGAGGAGGTGACCGACGAGATCATGGATGGTCCGTCGTCCCTGATCCTGGATGAGGCCGAGAACCGGCTCCATATCCAGAAGAGCATCCTGCGCTACTGTCTGAACGCAGATGGCCGATGATCTGGTCCTGCCCTTCGAGGTGAAACCCCTCGGGGTCCGTGGCCGCGTCGTGCGGCTGGGATCGGTGGTGGACGACATCCTGCACCGCCACGACTATCCGCCGCCGGTCTCGGCACTTCTGGCCGAGGCGGTGGCGCTGACGGCCATGCTGGGCGCCAGCCTGAAGTTCGACGGCAAGTTCATCCTCCAGACGCGCACCGATGGTCCGGTTGACATGATGGTGGCCGATTTCCTCGCGCCCGGACGGATCCGCGGCTATGCCCGCTTCAGCCGTGAAAGGGTTGCCGCGCTGGTCCAGCCCCGCCAGGGCGAGCTTCTCGGCAAGGGCCATCTGGCGATGACCGTCGACCAGGGGCCGGACATGGAGCGGTATCAGGGCATCGTCCCGCTCGACGGCGGCGACCTGACTGCCGCCGCCCAGACCTATTTCGCCCAGTCGGAACAGATTCCCACCAGCCTGCGGCTGGCCGCCGGCCCGCTCCTGGCGCGCGGCCAGGCAGCGGAAACCTGGCGCGCCGGCGCCATCATGGTCCAGCATTTGCCACGCACGGGCGGGCAGAGTCCGCTGCCTGTCAGTTCCGGCGACAATCCGGAAGGCCCGGAGGCACAGCCGGCCGAACATGATGACTGGGTCAAGGCCAGGCTGCTGCTGCAGACGGCAGAGGCCCACGAAATGCTGGACCCGCAGCTGACGGCCGAGAACCTGCTGTACCGCCTCTATCACGAAGACGGCGTCACCGTGTATCCCCCCGTCGCGCTAGAACGGCACTGCACATGCTCCCGGGCCGCGGTTGCCGAGATGCTGGGCCGCTTTCCGCCGGAGGACCGCGGGGACATGGTCGAGAACGGTGAGATCACTGTCACGTGTGAGTTTTGTTCAACTAGCTACAGGTTTCGGCCGGACGACTTCCCCTTACCAACCGACCCGGCGAATGTGTCGCAAAATTAACATGACCCGCCTCTCGCGTTAGTTCTATTCACCGCTTGGCTGTTAGAGTCAGGTTGACGGAACACATGGGCCATGACAGGTTTTTGCCAGGATTGGGCCAAACCGTCCGTAAGAACAAGAACGACCTAGGGGAGTAGATGGTTCGCCGGCACCCGTGTTGACCGGCACGAGAGATCGGTCCCGCGATCAGAGAGTTCTCAAATTCTGAACAACATTCACAATTCGCCTATCAGGGAGATCAACGCATGTCTGAACTTGAACTCAAATTGAAGGCCGCGCAGAAGGCCGTGGGCCTGGGCAAGCTGTCGCGCCGCGACTTCATGTCCTTCGCGCTCGCGTCGGGCTTCACCGTCGGCGCCGCGAACCTGATGTTCGCCACCGCCGCCCGCGCCGAGCCGAAGAAGGGCGGCGCCTTCCGCTGCGCCGTCGGCCATGGCCAGACCACGGACTCGCTCGACCCGGCAACCTGGAGCAACGGCTTCACCTTCCACTTCGGAAAGTCGCTGTTCGCCGCCCCGCTGGTGCAGGTCGATGCCACCAACACCGCGCAGCCGCATGTCGCTGAAAGCTTCGAGCCGGCGGATGGCGCCAAGAAGTGGATCTTCAAGATCCGCAAGGGCATCACCTTCCACAATGGCAAGACGCTGACAGCGGACGACGTGGTGGCCACCATCAACTATCACATCGGCCCCGACTCCAAGTCGCCGGCCAAGGCCGTGCTTGCGGCTGTCACCGGCGTCAAGGCCGACGGACCCGATACGGTGATCTTCGAGCTCAGCGGCGGCAATGCCGACCTGCCTTTCCTGCTCACCGACTACCACCTCGGCATGTATCCGTCCGAGGGCGGCAAGATCCAGTGGGAAAAGGCCATCGGCGCCGGCCCCTATGTGGTGAAGTCCTTCGAGCCGGGCGTGCGCATCCTCGCCGAGCGCAACCCCAACTATTTCAAGGACACCTGGTTCGATTCCGTCGAGATGCTGTCGATCGTCGACGTAGCGGCGCGCACCAACGCCTATCTGTCCGGCGACGTTCAATACATCAACCGCGCCGATCTCAAGACCATCGATCTGCTGAAGAATGCCCCGGATACCGAACTCTACAATGTGTCGGGATTCGCGCACTACACGGCGCCCATGCATGTCGACACGGCGCCCTTCGACAAGCTCGAGGTTCGCCAGGCGATCAAGTGGGCGATCAACCGCCAGGAACTGGTCGACAAGATCCTCTATGGCTACGGATCGCCCGGCAACGACAATCCGATCTCGAAGTCGATGAAATATGCGATCAATCCGGAGCCGGTGTACACCTATGATCCGGACAAGGCCAAGAGCCTGCTGAAGAAGGCTGGCCTGGAGAATCTCAAGGTCGATTTCTCGGCATCTGACGCGGCCTTCGCCGGTGGCGTCGACGCGGCGCTGCTGATGGCCGAACAGGCCAAGGCCGCCGGCATCGAGATCAATGTCGTGCGCGAGCCGAACGACAGCTACTGGGACAATGTCTGGCTCAAGAAGCCCTGGTGCCTCTGCTACTGGGGTGGACGTCCGGTGGCCGACATGTTCCTGTCCGTGTCGCTGGCCGCCGATGCCGCCTGGAACGACACGCGCTGGAAGAACCCGCGGTTCAACGAACTGCTGGTGGCGGCCCGTGCCGAGACCGACGATGCCAAGCGCGCGGCCATGTATGCCGAGTGCCAGCAGCTGGTTCACGACGACGGCGGCCAGATCGTGCTGATGTTCAACAATTTCGTGGGCGCGCTCTCCACGAAGGTTGGCCACGGCACCTTCAATTCCGACTTCGACGATGACGGCGGCTACATGTGGGAGCGCTGGTGGATGGCGTAACGGAAGCTCCACTTCGTCTTACTTAAATTTGTATCTGGAAGGCCCCGCCAAGGAATTGACGGGGCCTTCGTCTCGTGACAGGCTCGTCATAACGTTTTGATACCAAGTTGGTGTCGGGCGCATCATGCATGTGGACCGAGTTTCCAAGTGCGGGATGAGTAAAATTTGACCTCATGGGCTGTGAGGCCATCGGTGGAAATGCAAGGAGAGGATGCAGATGTCTGAGATTCAGCACAAGCTTCAGCAGGCCGCGAAACTGGCCGGGCGTGGCAAGATGTCCCGTCGCGAGTTCACGCAACTGGCCCTGGCATCGGGCCTGACGCTCACGGCGGCGAATGCCATGTTCACCACCGCGGCGCGCGCCGAGCCGAAGAAGGGCGGCACCTTCAAGCTGGGGCTTGCCCACGGCTCGACCACCGACTCCATGGATCCTGGCCTCTACTACGACCAGTTCACCGGCACCGCGCTGTGGGGCACGCTCGCCAACAGCCTCACGGAGATCGACGCGGCCGGCAACGTCGTGCCGGACCTCGCCGAGAGCTTCGAACCGGCGGACGGCGCCAAGAAATGGGTCTTCAAGCTGCGCAAGGGCGTTACGTTCCACAATGGAAAGCCGGTGACGGCTGACGACGTGGTGGCGTCGTTCGTGCACCACCGCGGGGCTGACTCCAAGTCGGCCGCCAAATCCCTTCTCGATCCCGTGACCTCGATCAAGGCCGATGGCGCGGAGACCGTGGTCTTCGAACTCGTCAGCGGCAATGCCGACTTCCCCTACATCGCCTCGGACTATCACATTCCGATCCTGCCGCGGAAGGACGACGGCACGGCCGACTGGGAGTCGGGTATCCGCACCGGCCCCTATACGTTGGACAAGTTCGAGCCCGGCGTGAGCTGCACCCTCAACAAGAACCCCAACTACTTCAAGTCCGACAAGGGCTGGTTCGACCGGGTCGAGTTCCTGGCCATGAAGGACGTGACGGCGCGCACCAATGCGCTCAACACCGGCGAGACCCAATATCTGCATCGCGCCGATCTGAAGACCATCGACCTGCTCAAGCAGAACCCGAACGTCGTGATCTTCGAGAAGACGGGTTACGGTCACTACATCTATGTGATGAACGTGACGGCCAAGCCCTTCGACAATCCGGACGTGCGCAATGCGATCAAGTATTCGCTCGACCGCGAGGAAATCCTGGCCAAGGTCTTCAGCGGCTATGGAGCGGTGGGCAACGACAATCCCATCGCGCCAACGGTCAAGTTCGCCGTCGATCCGCAACCGAAGCATGCCTATGACCCCGACATGGCCAAGAGCCTGCTGAAGAAGGCGGGCCTCGAGAACTTGTCCTTCGACATTTCGGTGTCGGATGCCGCCTTCACCGGCGCCGTCGATGCCGCGCTGCTCTGGCAGGAGAAGGCCAAGGCCTGCAACATCAACGTGAACGTGATCCGCGAGCCGGATGACGGCTACTGGGACAATGTCTGGCTCAAGAAGCCCTTCGTCGCGTCCTACTGGGCCGGGCGCCCGACCTGCGACTGGATGTTCACCACGGCCTATGCGGCAGATGCTGCGTGGAACGACACGTTCTGGAAGAACCCGCGCTTCAACGAACTGCTTGTGGCGGCGCGGGCCGAGACCGACGAGACCAAGCGCGCCGCCATGTATGCCGAGATGCAGCAGCTGGTGCATGACGACGGCGGGCTGGTGAACCTCGTGTTCAACAACTTCGTCGATGCGCATGCCGCCAACCTGGCCCATGGCGAGACGGCGGCCAACTGGCCGATGGACGGCATGAAGATCGCCGAGCGCTGGTGGTTCACCTCGTAAGGCCGGTCGTCACATCCGAATTGTCCGCCGGGGCGCGAAAGCGCCCCGGCTTTTTTGTGCCAGATGGAGAGTTTTTTTGTCTAGCGCCAACACGGTGTTCTGCTAGTCTAACCACCAAGGGCACAAAGAGAGGCCTAATCGGGGGAGTAGATGCATCCGGTCTTGCGGACGGTGCTGCAGCGTTTGGGCCTGGGCCTGCTCACGCTTTTCATCGTGTCCATCGTCATCTTCAGTTCGCTCGAATTGCTGCCCGGCGGCTTTGCCGAGGCCATTCTGGGGCAGGGCGCAACGCCCGAAACGGTCGCGGCCTTCAACCGTGAGATCGGCCTCGACCGGCCGGCCACCGTGCGCTACGTGCAGTGGATTGGCGGAGTCCTGCACGGCGATTTCGGATACTCCTATGCTGGCCTTGGCGGCACGATCAAGCGCAGCGTCTCGGAGTTGATCGGGCCGCGCCTCTACAATACCTTCTTTCTGGCCATTCTCACGGCCATCTTTGCCGTTCCGCTGTCCCTGTTCCTGGGCGTGATGGCGGCGCTTCATCGCAACAGCCTCTATGATCGCGTGGTGAACGCGGTCACGCTGACCACCATCGCCGCACCCGAGTTCTTCATCGCCTACATCCTGATGTTCATTTTCGCGGTGAAGCTGCGCTGGTTCTATCCGACCTCGACGGTGAGCGACTCGACCAGCTTTGTCGAACATCTGTATCGCGCTGCTCTGCCGGCGATCACGCTGACGCTCGTCATCGTGGCGCACATGATGCGCATGACCCGGGCTGCCATCATCAATCTTCTTGCCAGTCCCTACATCGAGATGGCCCAGCTCAAGGGCATTCCGAACCGCGAAGTCATCCTCAAGCACGCGCTGCCCAATGCCTGGGCGCCCATCGCCACGGTCATCGCCTTCAACCTGGCCTATCTGGTGGTGGGCGTGGTCGTCGTCGAGGTCGTCTATGTCTATCCCGGCATCGGCCAGCTGATGGTGGACTCGGTCTCGAGCCGCGACATGCCGGTCGTCCAGGCCTGCGCCCTGATCTTCGCCGCCACCTACATCCTGCTCAACCTGTCGGCCGACATCGTCTCGATCATCACCAATCCGCGCCTGTTGCATCCCAAATGACCAGCCAGCCCGCAGACATCCGCGTCATCCGCGCCCGGCGCAGCTTCACCGAGAACGCCTGGCGCACGCTCAAGACGGCGCCCTTCACCGCGTGGCTCGGCATGTTCATCATCCTGGTCTATGCCATCGCCGCGCTGTTCGCGCCCTGGATCGCGCCCTACGGCGAGGCCGAGATCGTCGGCAAGCAGTACATGCCGCCGTCGGCCGAATTCTGGTTCGGCACCGATCAGATCGGGCGCGACGTCTACTCGCGCGTCATCTACGGCGCCCGCAACACCATCGGCATCGCATTGGCAACCACGCTCCTGTCCTTCCTCATCGGCGGCACGCTGGGCGTGCTCACCGCGCTCAAGCGCGGCTGGCTGGACCAGACCATCTCGCGCTTCGTCGATGCGATACTTGCCATTCCCGTGCTGATCTTCGCGCTGATGCTGCTCGCCGTCTTCGGCAAGAGCATCACGCTGCTCGTGCTCATCCTGGCCCTGCTGGACTCGACCCGCGTCTTCCGCCTCGCGCGGGCCACGGCCTTGAACGTGGTCGTCATGGATTATGTCGAATCCGCCAAGCTGCGCGGCGAAGGCATGGCCTGGATCATCTTCAAGGAAGTCCTGCCCAACATCCTGCCGCCGATGATCACCGAGTTCGGCCTGCGCTTCTGCTTCGTGTTCCTGACCATCTCGGCGCTGTCCTTCCTGGGCGTGGGCATCCAGCCGCCGACGGCGGACTGGGGCTCCATGGTGGCGGAAAGCAAGACCCTCATCACCTTCGGCCGGGCCCAGCCGCTGATCCCGGCGGCCTGCATCGCCATTCTCACCGTCGGCGTGAACTTCGTGGTCGACTGGTTCCTGCACAAGACAAGCGGACTGCGCGAATGAACACCGACAAGAAACGCGTCAAGGGCGAGGTCCTGCTCGAGATCAAGGGCCTCAAGATCGAAGGCAGCAGCGACGACGTCTGGCATCCGATCGTCAAGGGCGTGGACCTCACGCTGCGCCGCGGCGAGGTGCTGGGGCTCATCGGCGAATCCGGCGCCGGAAAGTCAACCATCGGCCTGGCCGCCATGGGCTTTGCCCGTCCCGGGTGCCGCATCGTGGACGGCAGCATCGTCTTCGATGGTATGGACCTGCGGTCCGCCAGCGACGAGGCCAAGCGCGAACTGCGCGGCTCGCGCATCGCCTATGTGGCACAAAGTGCTGCTGCCAGTTTCAACCCGGCGCACCGGCTGATCGAGCAGACGGTCGAGACCGCCGTCCGCCATGGCATCAAGTCTCGCGAGGAGGCCGAGGCCGACGCGCGCGATCTCTACAAGCGGCTGCAGCTGCCCAGGCCCGACACCATCGGCGACCGCTATCCCCATCAGGTTTCCGGCGGCCAGCTGCAGCGCGCCATGACGGCCATGGCCATGTCCTGCCGGCCCGACCTGATCATCTTCGACGAGCCGACCACGGCGCTGGACGTCACCACCCAGGTCGAGGTGCTGGCCGCCATGCGCGACATCGTCGACCAGTTCAACACCGCCGCCATCTACATCACCCACGACCTGGCCGTGGTGGCGCAGATGGCCCATCGCATCATGGTGCTGCGTCACGGCAAGGAAGTCGAGGAAGCGCCCACGCGGGAGATGCTGAAGGAGCCGAAACAGGACTACACCAAGACGCTCTGGGCGGTGCGCAAGCTGGCCAAGCCGGAATCGATCAGCGACGACATCGTGCTGCGCGTCCATGAGGTGGATGCCAGCTATGGCGCCGGCATGAAGGTGCTGGACAATGTCACGGTGCAGCTGCCACGCGGCCGCACCGTTGCCGTGGTGGGCGAGTCGGGATCGGGCAAGTCGACGCTGGCCAGGGCCATCACCGGACTCCTGCCGCCGAGCAAGGGCGAGGTCTACTTCAATGGCAAGCCCCTGCCGCGCGCGCTCAAGGACCGCGACAAGGACACGCTGCGCCGCATCCAGATGATCTATCAGTCGGCGGATACGTCGCTCAACCCACGCCACACCATCCGCGACATCATTGGCCGTCCGATCGAATTCTATCTTGGCGTCAGCGGCGCGGAACGCGACCGCAGGGTGGTCCGTCTGCTCGAGGCCATCGAGCTTTCGGAGAACTACATCGACCGCCTGCCGGGCGAACTTTCAGGTGGCCAGAAGCAGCGCATCTCGATCGCGCGGGCGCTGGCGGCGGAACCCGAGATCATCATCTGCGACGAGGTCACCTCGGCGCTTGACCAGATCGTGCAGGAAGAGATCCTGACGCTGCTCATGCGCCTGCAGAAGGAAACCAACGTCTCCTACCTCTTCATCACCCATGATATCGCCACCGTGCGCGCGATCTCCGACGAGATCGTGGTGATGCATCAGGGCAAGGTGGTGCAGCAGGGACCGAAAACCAAGGTCCTCAACCCTCCCCATCCGGCCTACACGGAGCTGCTTCTGTCCTCGGTTCCCGAGATGGATCCCGACTGGCTGACGCGCCTGCTCGAGAAGCGTGCCAGCCAGCCGCGGATAAAGGCCTAGAGCGTCAACTGATAGGTCGCCGGGACGTAGCGGTAACCGCCATCCGCGGTCCGTTCGACATAGCCCACCGACGGGAAGGGCATGTGATAGCTGGTGAAGGGAATGCGGTCGGTGGCGATCATGTCCAGCATCTTTTTCCGCGTTGCCGCGGCGGTGGCCTTGTCGGCATCGAACTTCACCTCCCAGTCGGGACGCTGCAGCGACAGCACCTGGTGGTTGCAGAAATCGGCGCCGAGAAGGATGCGCTTGCCGTTGCTCTCGATGTGGTAGGCCGTGTGGCCCGGCGTGTGGCCGGGCGCGGCGATGGCACGTATGCCGCTCACGACCTCGTCCTGGTCCTTCACGAAACTCATCTTGTCCTTGAACGGGGTTACGTTGGACGCGACCAGCTTCGCCACCATCTCGGTTGGTCCGCCCATGCGCTCGGGGGCCGACCAGAAGGCGTATTCCGTCTCGCCGATGACGTAGCGCGCATTGGCGAAGACGGGCTTGCCGTCCATGGCGGCACCGCCGATGTGATCGGGGTGGCAATGGGTGATGACGACCACGTCGATCTGCTCCGGCTGGATGCCGGCCGAGGCCAGGCGCTGCGGCAGCTGCCCGCCGCCCGCGGCGCCAAGTCCCGCGTCGAACAGCACCAGTTCCTTGCCGGTATTCACCACGACCGGGGTGAACATGTTCACCAGCGCATCGGTCGGCAGGAAGTTCGCCTGCAGAAGGGCAGCGACATCCGCGGGCTGCTGGTTGGTGCCGAAGATCGTCTCCGGCTTCTCCGCGGTCTTGGTGGCGTCGAGCACGGCCGTGAACTCGAAGTCGCCCACCTTGTAGCGATGCGTGCTTGCGGGCGCGATACCCAGCGGTGCGGCGGCGGCCCCCGCGGCGGACGGCAGTACGGCCACCGCAGCCGTGGCCGCCGAACCGAGCAACAGACGGCGTCGGGATGTCATCATCGTGTCCTCCTGTGAAATACGTAACGCTGGAAGATACGCTTGAAGACGCCACGTCAGACAGCGACCGAAGCGTCAATCACGTCCTTGTGACGTCAAGTTGATCCGACCCCGGCCTGCGGCGTAGGAGTGACCATGGCCAATCTCTCTCTCCTCTGGCTGCGGCAGGATCTGCGCCTCGCCGATCACGCCGCCCTGACTGCGGCTGCCTCCGCAGGTCCCGTTGTCTTTCTCTACATTCTTGACGATGAAACGCCGGGGGAGTGGCGCATGGGCGGTGCCTCGCGCTGGTGGCTGCATCGCAGCCTGGAGCACCTCTCCAGCCGGGTTCCGCTGGTGCTGCGGCGCGGGCGCGCCGATGCCGTGCTCGCCGAGGTTCTGCGGGAAGCGGGCGCCACCAGCCTTCACTTCACGCGCGACTACGCGCCTTGGTCCGCCGCCGTCGAACGGCGGGTGAAATCGGTCTGCGATGCCGCGGGTGTGTCCTGCCACCGCTACGGCGGCTACCTCCTGCACGAGCCCGAAGCGATCCGCAACGGCTCGGGGGAGACCTTCAAGGTCTATACGCCCTTCTCGCGCGCCTGCCTTGCCACTGGTGAGCCACGGCCCCCGCGGCCCGTGCCGACCATCACGCCAGCCGATGCGCGGCTGCGCAGCGACGAACTGAGCGACTGGGGCCTTCTGCCGCGCCGGCCGAATTGGGCGAAGGGCTTCGAGGATGCCTGGGAGCCCGGAGAAGAAGGTGCGCGGCGACGCCTCGAGGCCTTCATCGAGACGGGATTGGCAGACTATGCCGATGCCCGAGACCGTCCCGACCGCGACGTGACTTCAAGGCTCTCGCCGCATCTGCATTTCGGCGAGGTCAGCCCGGCCCAATGCTGGCACGCGGTGCGGGCCGCGCAGGCGCAGGCGAACGGCAAGCTCGACCGGTCCGCCGAGAAATTCCTGAAGGAGATCCTCTGGCGCGAGTTCTCCTATCATCTTCTCTGCTTCCGTCCCGATCTGCCCGAGACGCCGTTCCGGCCCGAGTTCGCGGCCTTTCCCTGGCGTTCCGAACCCGGAATGCTGCGGGCCTGGCAAGCAGGCCAGACCGGCTATCCCATCGTCGATGCCGGCCTGCGCGAACTCTGGGCCACCGGCATCATGCACAACCGCGTCCGCATGATCGCGGCTTCCTTCCTCATCAAGGATCTCCTCGTTCCGTGGCAGGAGGGCGAACGCTGGTTCTGGGACACGCTGGTGGATGCCGACATCGGCAGCAATGCCGCGAGCTGGCAGTGGGTCGCAGGCTGCGGCGCCGACGCGGCGCCCTATTTCCGCATCTTCAATCCCGTGCTGCAGGGCGAGAAGTTCGATCCGGACGGAGCCTATGTGCGGCGCTGGGTGCCGGAGCTGGCGCCGCTGCCCACCGCGTTCGTTCACCGTCCCTGGGACGCCCCGGCGCAGATACTGGCAGAGGCGGGGGTTGAACTCGGCCGCAACTACCCGCATCCTCTGGTCGACCACGCCAGGGCCCGCGATGCGGCGCTGGCGGCCTTCAAGGCGATCAAGGGAGCGGCATGACGAAAATCCTCGGCATCAGCGGCGCATTGCGCCGTGCCTCGACCAATACCGGATTGCTCCGTGCGCTGCGCGACATGGTGCCGGCCCATGTCAGTTTCGACATTGCCACCCTGCACGGCATCCCGCTGTTCGACGAGGACGACGAAGCCGCGACCGGCAAGCCGCAGACCGTGAAGGATCTGGATGCCAGGATCCGCGCGGCAGATGGCATCGTCATCGCCTGTCCCGAATACAATTTCTCGGTTCCCGGCGTGCTCAAGAACGCGACCGACTGGCTGTCGCGCGGCGGATCGCCGTTCCGCTGGAAGCGTGTGGGGCTCGTCGGGGCAGGGGCCGGGCAGTTCGTCGGCACGGCACGGTCCCAGTATCATCTCCGCCAGAACCTGCAGGCGCTGCAGGCCATCACCATGCCGCGGCCCGAGGTCTTCGTGAACCACAACGAGCAGAAGTTCGACGCCGCGGGAAATCTCACCGACGCGGAAACCCGGACGCATCTTGGCAAGTGGTGCGAAGCCTTTGTGGAGTGGGTGGAGAAGCGGCCCTAAGCTGCGTCAGGCAGCGACACTGGTGGCGGCCCGGCGCAACGCCGCGATGGTTGCGGCATAGTCCGGCGTCTTGAAGATGCTCGAGCCGGCGACCAGTGCATTGGCGCCGGCCCGCACGATGGCGCCGGCATTGTCGAGCCCGATGCCGCCGTCCACCTCGATGTCGATGTTGCGTCCCCGCACCATTTCGCGAAGCTCGGAGATCTTGTCGAGCATCGCCGGGATGAAGGCCTGGCCGCCGAAGCCGGGGTTGACCGACATGACGAGGATCAGGTCCAGCCGGTCCAGCACGTGGGTCAGAACCGAGGCCGGGGTTGCAGGATTGAGGGAGACGCCGGCCTTCTTGCCCATGGCCTTGATGGCCTGCAGCGTCCGGTCGAGATGCGGGCCGGCCTCGGCATGCACGGTGATGATGTCGGCACCCGCCCGGGCAAAGCTTTCGAGATAGGGGTCGACCGGCGCGATCATCAGATGCACGTCGAAGGGTTTCTTCGTCACCCCCCGGATCGACTGCATGATGGGCGTGCCGAAGCTGATGTTGGGCACGAAATGTCCGTCCATCACATCGATGTGGATCCAGTCGGCCCCGGCCGCGTCGATGGCGCGCACCTCATCACCCAGCCGCGCAAAATCGGCGGCGAGGATGGAGGGCGCGACGATCAGCGGCCGGGTCATTTGCTAGATCAGCTTGCCCAGCGCCACCGACGTGTCTGCCATCCGGTTCGAGAAGCCCCACTCGTTGTCGTACCATGACAGGACGCGCACCAGCGTGCCTTCCATGACCTTCGTCTGGTCCATGTGGAAGGTCGAGGAATTGGCATTGTGGTTGAAGTCGATGGAGACATTGGGCTCGGTCGTATAGCCGAGAATGCCCTTGAGCGGCCCCTCAGCCGCCGCCTTGATCGCCCCGTTGATCTCTTCCGGCGTGGTCTTGCGCTTGGCCACGAACTTGAAGTCGACGACCGAGACATTGGGTGTCGGCACGCGGATGGCGACGCCGTCCAGCTTGCCCTTCAGTTCGGGCAGCACCAGCCCAACGGCCTTCGCCGCGCCGGTCGAGGTCGGGATCATGGACATGGCCGCCGCGCGGGCGCGGTAGAGGTCCTTGTGCATCGTGTCCAGCGTCGGCTGGTCGCCGGTATAGGCATGGATGGTGGTCATGAAACCATGGTCGATGCCGACGGCATCGTTCAGCACCTTGGCGACGGGCGCCAGGCAGTTGGTGGTGCATGACGCGTTCGAGATCACGATGTGATCCTTGGTCAGCTTGTCGTGGTTCACGCCATAGACCACCGTCAGGTCCGCGTTGTCGGCCGGTGCCGAAACGATGACGCGCTTGGCGCCGGCGGCGAGGTGCGCGGATGCTTTCTCCTTCGAGGTGAAGATCCCGGTGCATTCCAGCGCGATGTCGACGCCCAGCTCCTTCCAGGGGAGTTGCGCCGGATCCTTGATCGCGGTGACCTTGAACCTGTCCGTGCCGATGTTGATTGAATCGCCGTCGACCTTCACCGGATGCGGGAAGCGGCCATGCACCGAGTCGTAGCGCAGCAGATGGGCGTTGGTTTCCACCGGCCCCAGGTCGTTCACCGCGACGACATCGATATCCTTGCGGCCGGACTCGTAGATGGCGCGGACGATGTTGCGGCCGATGCGGCCGAAGCCGTTGATGGCGACGCGGACTTTGGGCATGGAGACCTCCGTTACGAATGAGCGCGAATTCCGGCGCCCTTATAGACAATCTGCGGCGGCGCGGAAGGGGGAAACTGAGGTGCGCCCCTCAGCCCGCGGGCGGCGTGAAATGCCGGGGGAAGAAGGCGGCAAGCGAGGTCTGCATGATCCTGATGCACTCCTGGGGCGTGAGCCGGCCGGTGAGGCCGCTGCCCGATTGCGCAACTCCCAGCCACAATCCGTCGCCCATCGCATCGAGTGCCTTCATGGTGAGTTCGGGATCGAGGCTGTAGCCGCCCGCCTTGACCAGGTCGCGGCAATAGTCCCAGCCGGCCTTGAGGCGCTCGGCATCATAGCCGGCACAGATCTGCTCATAGACGGGCCGGCCCTGGGATTCGCCCCAGAATGCAATCCAGGCCGCAAGCTTGTAGGGCGAATAGACCTCGGGATTGAAGTCGGCCAGCACCAGGGCCGCAAGCCGTGCGGCAGGGTTGTCCTCGGCTGCGGCCACGGCCTGCTTCCAGTTGGCATAATATTCCTCGGCCAGGGAACGCAGGACGGAGGCCAGCAGTTCGTCCTTGCTGACGAAATGAAAGATGATGATGCCCGTGGACAGTCCGGCGGCACGCGCCACATCCGCAACCGTGAGGGCGGCATAGCCTTTCTGGGCCAGAACCTGGATCGTCGCCTCGATCAATTGCTGCTTGCGCACCTCCTTCGAGGCCTTGCGTCCGAGACCGGTTTCGGCAGTCATGCGGCAGGCCTCCTGGCGCGGATGTGGGTCGGGCAATGTTCTCCGCTCTCGAGGACGCCCAGCATGCGGTCCCAGATCTCGATGTTGTGGTCCACGAAGTCCTGTCCAAGTTCGGCACAGGCCCTCGCATACAGCGGCCCGCGCATGGCTTCCACTTCCTTGCGGGCCTGGTCGCGATACCAGGCGTTTCGGCTGGTGATGGCGATGTCGGAAAATCCCGCTGCTTCCAGCGCGGCCCGGTAGCGCCCTGGCGAGGCCATGCCGAAGTCCAGCCCCTCGGCCGCGATATAGGCCTTCATGGGCGCCGATGGTTCGCCATCATGGCCGATCAGCCAGTCGGAGGCGGCAAACCAGCCGCCGGGCTTCAGAACCCGGAAGACCTCCCGTGCCAGCGCATGCTTGTCGGGGATATGCACGATCGAATCCTTGCTGAAGACCAGGTCGAAGCAGCTGGGTGGAAAGGGAAAGGGGCCGGGGGCAACCTTGGCGAAGCCGATGCGGCCGGCAAGCCCAGCCGCCTCGACCTTGGCCCGGGCCGTTGCGATGACCGTGTCCTCGACGTCGATCCCGGTCACGTGGCCGGCAGCATGCTGGCGGACCAGCTGGATGTCGATACCGCCCGCCCCGCTGCCGATGTCCATGATGGACTTGCCCGCAAGGTCCAGCCCGGACACCACCCGGTCGACCTCGTCGGGTCCACCCGGGGACAGCCAGCCATCGCCCCAGACGATCTCGAGCATGCGGATGAGCTTGTTGCCATAGAGCTCGCCTGAGTCTGCGTGGGCCATCGAGAATCGTCCTGAACCTCCGGGTGCCGACGGGAGCTTTGTCCAGCCGGGCAGACTTGGCAAGCCCGCGTCCGGCGGGTTCTCCGCAGGCTCGTCACTTGGCCACATTGACCCCTCGGCAGACAGGCCATATGCGTGGGTCCGGGGAACACACATGCGCGATCACGAACTGCGATACGTCCTGAACGACGAACTGCACGGGCGTCCCGGACTGCCTGTCGAGGCACCGGCCCGGGTCACGCACCTGGCCTTCACCATCGGAGAAGGAGATTCCGACCCGCTGGCCAACGTGCGGCAGCTGTGCGACGCGCTCGGCGTGAAGCCGCCGGTCGAGGGTGCCGCGCATCATTCGGCCGACATCAAGGGTGGGCAGTTCAAGTACGAGCGTCACGGCGAATTCTACCGGATCGGCGTGGTCGCCGAGGGTGGCGGCACCGGCGAAGCCATCGCCCTGCTGCCGCTGGGCTGGGTCGATACCTTGCCAGGCAAGCGCCTTGTCGCCATTCACACCCACATCCTAGGGGCGTCCGATCCGACACCAGATGTCCCCGCGCTCATCAAGCTCTTCGGCCACGAGGATATCGCCGGTTCGCGTGTCAGTTCCGGCCAGGCCACGGTGTGGACGGATTTCCGCATCGGCCCCGATGGCTACACCCGCATCCTGATCCAGGACCATGGCCTGGCGCCGCTCCGCCTCGGCCGGGTGGTCCGCCGCATGCACGAGATCGAGACCTATCGCATGATGGCGCTCATGGCCCTGCCCATGGCGCGCCAGATCCAGGGCGAGCTGGTGGTGCTGGAACGTGCCGTCTCAAAGGTCACGGCCGACATGCTCTCGTCGCGGGAAAGCAACCAGGATGCGGAGCTGCTGGGACAGCTCAGTGGCATTGCGCGCGACGTCGAGGAGATTTCGAGCCGGTCGAGCTACCGCTTTGCCGCCTCGCGCGCCTATGCCGCCCTGGTCGACAAGAGGCTTGAGGAACTGGGCGAGGAGAAGGTGTCGAGCTTCCAGCGCATTGGCGTTTTCCTCGACCGGCGCTTCGGCCCGGCCATGGCCACGTGCCGCGCCGTCTCCGACCGCATCAGCAATCTGGCCCAGCGCAGCGAGCGTGCCAGCAATCTGCTGCGCACCCGTGTCGACATCGCGCTGGAGGGACAGAACCAGAAGCTGCTCGCGTCGGTCGACAAGCGCGGCCGCCAGCAGCTGCGCCTGCAGCAGACCGTCGAAGGCCTCTCGGTGGTGGCGATCAGCTACTACATGATCGGAATCGTGACCAAGCTTCTGGAGGGACTGGGTGCCTACATGCCGGCCCTCAACACCAAGCTGCTGGGCCTGGTGTCGATCCCCATCGTGGTCATTGCCGTATGGATGGGCGTGCGGCGCCTGCGCCACAGCATTCTCGAAGATGGCGAATAGGACCGGGCGGTCCACGGAGACCGCCCGGGAGTCACGCCGACATCAGTTCATAGCTTCGTCCACTTGCCGTTCCTGGCCGAGGACTTCACGCAGGCCTCGATGAAGGCCATGCCGTCCACGCCATCGGCGATGCCGGGGAAGGCCACGTCCTTGTCGGGCCTGCGACCCAGGCGCTTTGCCTTGATGGCCTTTGCCACTTCCGAATAGATATTGGCGAAGCCCTCGAGATAGCCCTCGGGGTGCCCCGGCGGCACCCGGGTCACGCGTCCGGCCGCGGCATTGGATCCGGCCCCGCCGCGGGTGATGAGCCGCTTCGGCTCGCCATAGGGCGTGTACCAGAGGAGGTTCGGCTCCTCCTGCTTCCACTCGAGACCGCCCTTGGTGCCATAGACGCGGATCTTCAGGCCGTTCTCGTTTCCGGGTGCGACCTGGCTGGCCCAGAGCATGCCCTTGGCGCCGCCCTTGAAGCGCAGCATGACATTGGCATTGTCGTCGAGGACGCGTCCCTTCACGAAGGAGGTGAGGTCGGCCGAGAGTTCTTCGGCCTTCAGGCCGGAGACCTCGCACATCAGCTGGTATGTGTGCGTTCCGATGTCGCCGATGCAGCCGCCGGCGCCCGAACGCTTGGGATCGGTGCGCCAGGCCGCCTGCTTCTGCCCTGTCTTCTCCAGCGCGGTCGTGAGCCAGTCCTGGGGATATTCGCCCTGCACCACGCGGATCTCGCCCAGTTCTCCCGCGGCCACCATGGCCTTGGCCTGGCGGATCATCGGATAGCCGGAGTAGTTGTGGGTCAGCGCGAAGATCACGTCGGTCTTGCGCTTGAGCGCGGCCTGCAGCGCCTTCGCCTCCTTCAGCGACAAGGCCAGGGGCTTGTCGCAGATGACATGAATGCCCTGCTCGATGAAGGCAAGCGCAGCCGGGACATGCATGTGGTTCGGCGTGACGATGGCCACGGCCTCGATGCCGTCCTTGCGCTTGGCTTCGGCCTTGGCCATCTCCTTGAAGTCCGTGTAGATGCGCTCGGCTGCGAGGCCCAGTTCCTCGCCCGAGGCCCTGGCCTTTTTCGCTTCCGCCGACAATGCGCCCGCCACGAACTCGTAGTGGTCGTCCATGCGCGCCGCAAGGCGATGCACGGCGCCGATGAAGGCGCCCTGGCCGCCGCCCACCATGCCGAGGCGCACACGGCCCGTGTTCTTTTCGCTGGTTCCCGAAACCATGGCGGCTCTCCTACTTGATGCCAAGGATGCGATGGATCTTGGCCTTGTCGGCCGATCCCGCGACGAAGTCGTCGAAGGACTTCTCGGTCACCTTGATGATATGGCTTTCGATGAAGGGCGCGCCCTCGATCGCACCCTGCACCGAATCCTTGATGCAGCATTCCCACTCCAGCACGGCCCATGAGTCGTAGTTGTTCGCCGCCATCTTCGAGAAGATCGCGGCGAAATCCACCTGGCCGTCACCCAGCGAGCGGAAGCGGCCAGCGCGGTTGATCCAGGGCTGGAAGCCGGAATAGACGCCCTGCTTGCCGGTGGGATTGAACTCGGCATCCTTCACGTGGAAGGCGCAGATGCGGTCCTTGTAGATGTCGATGAAGGACAGATAGTCGAGCTGCTGCAGCACGAAGTGCGAGGGGTCGTAGTTGATCATGCAGCGCGGATGGTTGTTCAGGCGCTCGAGGAACATTTCGAAGGTGGCGCCATCCATGACGTCTTCGCCGGGGTGCAGCTCGAAGCCGACATCCACGCCGTTCTCCTCGAAGACGTCCAGCAGCGGCTTCCAGCGCCGCGCCAGCTCGTCGAAACCCTCTTCGATGAGGCCCGCGGGCCGCGGCGGCCAGCCATACATGAAGGGCCAGCACAGCGCGCCGGGGAACGAGACATGGGCGTCGAGACCGAGGTTGCGCGAGGCCTTGGCCGCATGCTTGACCTGTTGCACGGCCCAGGCCTGGCGCTCCTTGGGCTTGCCATGGAAGCTGGCGGGGGCAAAGGCGTCGAAGGCCTCGTCATAGGCCGGGTGAACCGCCACCAGCTGGCCCTGGAGATGGGTGGAGAGCTCGGTGATCTCGACGCCGTTGGCCTTGGCCACGCCCTTCAGCTCGTCGCAATAGGTCTTCGACTCGGCGGCCTTCTTCAGGTCCATCATGCGGCCGTCCCAGCTCGGGATCTGGACGCCCTTGTAGCCCAGGGACGCCGCCCACTTGGTGATCGAGTCCCAGGAATTGAACGGCGCCGCATCGCCCGCGAACTGCGCGAGGAAGATTGCCGGTCCCTTGATGTTGGTTGCCATGTGCTTGGGTCCTCCCTGACCTTCAGATATACGAATTGACGAGATTTTCGAGGCGTTCCTGCCGGCCCGACGCGGGCTGCGGATCGAGGCCGGAGGACAGCACGCGCGCCGCGATGGAGTCGAGCGTTTCCTTGCCCGACAGCATGGCCTGGTTCTTCGGCTCCTTCCACTTGCCGTAGCGCTTGTCGACGATGCCCTTGAGCTTGCCGTCCTCGATGATCTTCGCCGCCATCAGCAGGCCGCGGGCGCAGGCGTCCATGGAGCCGACGTGGGCATGCAGGATGTCGTCGGGGTCGATCGACTGGCGGCGGATCTTCGCGTCGAAGTTCAGGCCGCCGGTGGTGAAGCCACCCGCCTTGAGGATCTCGAGGAAGGCCAGCGCCATTTCGGGAATGTTCATGGCGAACTGGTCGGTGTCCCAGCCCGACTGGTAGTCGCCGCGGTTGATGTCGATGCCACCGAAGACGCCGAGGGCCGCGGCCAGCGCGATCTCGTGCTCGAAGGTGTGGCCGGCGAGGATGGCGTGGTTCTGTTCGATGTTGAGCTTCACGTCCTTCTGCAGGCCGAGCGACGCGATCGTGGCATAGCAGGTGGCCACGTCATAGTCGTATTGGTGCTTGGTCGGCTCCTGCGGCTTCGGCTCGATCAGGATCGGTCCCTTGAAGCCGATCTTGTGCTTGTACTCGACGACCATGGCCAGGAACCGCTTGGCCTGTTCCAGCTCGTGGCCGATGTTGGTGTTGAGCAGCGTCTCGTAGCCCTCGCGCCCGCCCCACATCACATAGTTGGCGCCGTCCAGATCCTTGGTCACGTCGAGGCAGTGCTTCACCTGCGCGGCGCAATAGGCGAAGACGTCCGGGTCGGGATTGGTGGCGGCACCCGCCATGAAGCGGCGGTTGGAGAACATGTTCGCCGTTCCCCACAGCAGCTTCTTGTTCTTTGCCGCCATCTTCTTCTCGAAGATCTTGGCGATCTCCGTGACGTTGGCGTTGAACTCCTTCAGGGACTTGCCCTCCGGCGCGATGTCGAGATCGTGGAAGCAGAAGAAGTCGACATCGAGGAGTTCCAGCGTGTCAAACATGATGTCGGCCTTCATGCGCGCCGCGGCCATGTCGTCGCTCATGTGGTGCCACTGGCGCTGGAAGGTGTCGCCGCCGAAGGGATCGGTGCCCGGCCAGCACAGCGTGTGCCAGTAGGCCACGGCGAAGCGCATCTGCTCGCGCATGGTCTTGCCCAGCACCTTCTGGTCGGGGTTGTACCAGCGGAAGGCGAGCTCATTTGTGGAGGAGGGCCCCTCGTACCTGATCGGGTCCTTCCGGGAATAGAACTTGCTCATGAGCGGTAGATCTCCTTGATGGCGGGATAGATTTGCGTGTAGCGGCGATACTGCGCCTCATAGGCCTCGCGCGCCCTGGCATTGGGCTTGATGGTGCGGGCGGTCTTCGGCGCGGTCAGCACCTTGCGGAAGTCGGCGCCGGTGGCGGCGATGAGGCCGAGCCGCGCCGCCCCGAAGGCTCCGCCCACGTCGCCCGCCGCGGGCAGGTCGACGGGCACGCCGAGCACAGTGGCGATGATCTCGAGCCACAGGTCCGACCGCGAGCCACCGCCGACCGCGGTCACGCGTTTCACCTTCGTGCCGGCGTCCTTGAGCGCCTCCAGGCTGTCGCGGAAGGCGAAGGCCACGGCGTCGAGCGCGGCATGGGTGAGCATCTTGTGGTCGGACTCGTGGCCAAGGCCCATGATCAGGCCGCGCACCTGCGCATCGCCAACGGGGGTGCGTTCGCCCGAGAGGTAGGGCAGGAAGAGCGCCGGCGACGGTGCGGAAAGGGTCTTGCCCAGCGCCGCGATCAGCTTCGGCGCCGGAGTACCCAGGATGCCAGCCAGCCACTCCAGGCTGGCGGCCGCCGAGAGGATGACGCCCATCTGGTGCCAGGTGTCCGGCACGGCATGGCAGAAGGCATGAACCATGCGACCCGCGTTGGGCCGGAACTTGTCGTTGGACACGAAGAGCACGCCCGAAGTTCCGATCGAGACGAGGGCGGAATTGTCGGTCACCGCGCCGATGCCGCAGGCCGCCGCCGCATTGTCGCCGCCTCCGCCCGCAACGACCGGGCGCTTCGGCATGTTCCAGGCCTTGGCGACGGCAGGTGTCAGCCGACCGGTGGCATCGGTGCCCTCGTAGAGCTTCGGCATCTGGTCACGTCGCATGTCGCTGGCCGCCAGCAGCATGTCGGACCATTCGCGCCTCGCGATGTCGAGCCAGAATGTCCCGGAGGAATCCGACATGTCCGAGGCGTATTCGCCAGTCATGCGAAAGCGGATGTAGTCCTTGGGCAGGAGCACCTTCGCCACTTTCGCGAAGATGCGTGGCTCGTTCTTCTTCACCCAGACCAGCTTCGGCGCAGTATATCCCGCCAGCGGGATGTTGCCGGCCAGCGGCACGGCCCCGGGTTCCCGCGCCATGATCTCCTCGCATTCCTTGAAGGAGCGCGCGTCATTCCACAGGATGCAGGGGCGCAGCGCCTTGCCGGCCGCGTCGAGCAGCGTGGCGCCGTGCTGCTGACCGGAAAGACCGATTCCCTCGACGGCGGCAATGGCCTTGGGCTTCATCTTGCCCAGCGACTTGACCACCGTGTTGCAGGCCTTCCACCAGTCTTCCGGATTCTGTTCCGACCAGCCGGGGTGCGGCCGCGACACCTTGAGCGGCGCGCTGGCCGTGGCGATGATCTTCTGCGTTCCGTCGATGAGGACGCCCTTGACCGAAGAGGTGCCGAAGTCGAGACCGAGATACATGATGCTGCCTCAGGGAATGTTGTCGCGAACGTAGACGTCGATGCGGATGCGCTCCATCGCCTTGACGATGGGCGACCGGTCGGCCCGGGACATGAGCACGCGGATGGCGCTCCGCACCTCGTGCCCCGCGTCCTGGTTGATGACGATGTCGATGGTGCCGTCGATCAGCGCCCGGCGCGATTCATCGGTCAATTCGTGGGCGATGTAGACGACCTGTTTCTGGCGCCCCGTCGCCTCGAGCGCGGCCACGACGCCACGGGTTCCGGCGCCGACGTTGTAGAGCCCGATGAGATCCGGATGATCGGCCAGGAGTTGGGCCGCCACGCGCTGGACGATTTCCCGGTCGTCGCGGCCTTCGCGGACCGGCAGCAGCGTGAGGCCCGGATACTCGTGCAGCATCACCTGCTCGAAGCCGAACTGGCGCTCGACGTGGTCGCGCAGCGACAGCGAGCCGGCAATGAGTCCCACCTTGCCCTTTCGCCCCCTCAGGTAGTTCCCCATCAGCGTTGCGGCGGTGCGGCCTGCCGCGGAATTGTCGATACCGACGTAGTGCGTGCGCTGCGAGCCCGGAACATCCGATACCAGCGTGGCCACAGCGACGCCACGCTCGCACAGCGCATTGATCGATTCCCGGACCCGCGGATGATCCAGCGCCACGACCGCCACGCCGTCATAGAGATCGCTGATCGTCTCCAGCGTGGCCGACAGCGCCTCGGCCGCGAAGACATCGGTGTGGCGGAGGTCGATCACCACCTTCTCCTGGGCCATGCGAAGCGCTTCCTCGCGCACCGCATCACCGAGGGCCGTCATGAAGGCATTGCTGCCCTCGGGGAGGATGAAGCAGAAGCGATATTCCTTCGAGCGCGCCAGCCGCGCAGCCAAGCGGTCGGACTGGTAGTTCAGGATGCGGATCGCCTTTTCGACCCGTTCCACCGTCTTGGGTCTCACAGCGGCCCGACCGTTGAGCACCCGGTCGACCGTTGCCACGCTGACGCCTGCAGCTTCCGCCACATCCTCGATGGTTGCCCTGGCCATGCGGCCATCACAGTCAGTTTCCGGAAGGATGTCAATTCCTGATAGGCGTCTATCAGAAACATTCGGAGCGCGTTTTCCGCGCTGCAGCAAGGCTATTCGACGGCCTTGACCGTGCCCTGGCGGTGATCGCCGGAATAGACCTTGAAGCGGCCCAGCTTGCGTTCTTCGGCATAGCGCCGCAGCATCGAGCGCGTCGCCTCGTCGGGCAGGCGGCTCCACGGGATGTCGTCGAAGCTGGCGAGCACCGGGCGGCCGCGGGCATGCAGCAGCGCTTCGCCGCGATAGTAGATGCACTGCTCGCCCGACCCCGGGTTCTCGAAGACGGCAAAGAGAAAGCCGAGCGTCGCTTCGATGCCGTCCTGCGCCAGCAGCGTGTGCAGCTTCGAGGCGCTGCCGCTCGCGCCCGTGCGGCCGACTTCGGGAAGCGACAGGCCATTGGGACGGCCGTCCGGGACCAGCACCAGGCGGTTGTCGCTTTCGAGGATGGCGCCCACGATGGTGCGGCTGGCGGAGGACGCCGCATTCACCGCCGCCTGTTCCAGTCCCAGCGTGATGTAGCCGCCGCGCGCATAGCCCAGCGGATTGGCGTCGGAATAGGAGAAGGCCTCGATGTGGCCGATGAGGATGATGTGGTCGCCGGCGTCGATCACCTGGTGCCGGGCGCAGTCGAACCATGCGGCCGCGCCCTCGATCAGCGGATTGCCGAAGGGACCGGCCCGCCAATCGGTCTGCTGGAACTTGTCGGAGCGCTTCGAGGCGAAGAGCACCGATGTGTCCTTCTGGTCCTCGGAGAGGATGTTCACGGCAAAGCCGCGCGCGCCTTCGAAGACCGTGCGGCTGGCGGCCGCCTTGCCGATGCAGATCAGCAGCAGCGGCGGCTCGATCGACAGCGAGGTGAAGCTGTTGGCCGTGAAGCCGCGGGGCTGCCCGTCGGCGCCGGCCGTCGTCACGATGGTGACGCCGGTCATGAAGGTCCCGAAGGCCGTACGCAATTCGCGGGGATCGAAACTGGAGAGACGCTCGGCGAGGAAGGAGCGGAGCAGGGCCTCCACCTCGGCCGGAGTCCCTGGTGCGGTCGCTCCACGGCCCCGGCCGGCGCGTTGGGCCAGCGCCTCGGCGATCGCGGTCTCGCCCGCGGCAAGGAAGGGGCAGCGCAGGTCGCCGAGCTGCGGATGCGCCACAATCTGCCTTGGTGGCGCCAGCAGGGCCAGTCGGCGAACCCGCAGCGGTTGCGACAGGGCGAAGGCGAGTGCGGCTGCGGCACCATCGGATTCGGCCACGAGATTGACCGCCGCAACCGACAGATCATCCAGCAGTCGGCGCAGGGCGCTCGCCCGGGCGTCGTCCGCGACACCACTGAGCTCGGCGGCAATGACCCGGTAGCCGCTCGCCAGCGCCGCGGCCAGGTCGGCCCAGCCCGCCGCATGGCCGCCAGTCCCATGGACCAGCAGCACGGCCTCGCCCTCGCCCTGTTCCAGATAGGACGCGCCGCCGCTGGTCGATCGAAGCTTGGTTTTCATCTGATGTTCCGGACACACCGCCTGAGGCCCAGCCATTTGCCGGAACCGGCGTGCAAGGTCAACGCGGCGCGGTTGTCTTGCCGGCGGGCTTTCGGCCCTTCTTGAAGACCGGCTCCATCTTGCGGAGCTCGGCGGCGGGGAGATGGCACATGATGCTGTGGCCTGGCGCCAGTTCCTGGACCGGCGGCAATTCGGTCTCGCAGATGGCGCCGAGCTTTCGCGGACACCGCGTCTGGAAGGGGCAGCCTGGCGGCGGGTTCATCGGCGACGGCAGTTCGCCCTTGAGCACGATATGCTTCTTCTCGATCGACGTGTCCGCGATGGGAACGGCGGAGAGCAGGGCCTCGGTGTAGGGATGATAGGGCGGCGCGAAGACCTGATCGGTCGTGCCCTGCTCCATGATGCGGCCGAGATACATGACCACGATCCGGTCCGCGAGATAGCGCACCACCGACAGGTCGTGGCTGATGAACACCATGGTGGTGCGCTTGGCCCGCTGGATGTCGGTGAGAAGGCCGGTCACCGCCGCCTGAACCGAGACATCGAGCGCCGACACCGGCTCGTCGGCCACCACGACCGAGGCGTTGCCGCCGAAGGCGCGGGCGATGCCGATCCTCTGCTTCTGTCCGCCCGACAGCTGCCGCGGCTTGCGCGAGGCGAATTCGCGCGGCAGCTTGACGAGGTCGAGCAGCGCGAAGGTCTTGGCCTCGACCTCCTCGGGCGTATTCGCCACGCCGAATTTCTTCAGGACACGGCCGATCTGGGCGCCCACGGTATGGCTGGGGTTCAGCGTCTCGAAGGGATTCTGGAAGACCATCTGCAGGCTCGAAACCAGTCCCGTGGGGCGCTTCTTGACCGGCAGCCTGGCCACGTCAACGCCGTTGATGACGACCTCTCCTTCGGTGGCGGATTCCAGTCCCATCAGCACTTTCGCGAAGGTCGACTTGCCGCAGCCCGATTCGCCGACGATGGCCACGGTCTCGGCCTCGCGTGCCTCGAAGTCGAGGCGCTCGTTGGCCTTCACATAGCGCACGTTGGCGCCCGAGATGAGCGCGGCCAGCGAATGGTCTTCGATCTCGTAGTACTTCTTCATGCCGCGGACCTGCAGCACCGGCTTGCCCGGTGTCAGCGGCTCGCTGGTGATGCCCGTGGGCCTGTGGGCGGCCCAGTCGATCTCGTCGTGACGCGCGCAGCGCACCTCGTGGCCGGCATCGCCCTTGACCGGATCCATGTGCTGCGGCGGACTGCAGACTCCATCCCTGAAGAAGTCGCAGCGCGGTCCGAAGGTGCAGCCGGTTGGCCGTTCCCGCGGCAGCGGCAACTGGCCGCGAATTGGCACGAGGGGGTGGCTGAAGCGGTCCGTGCCGGGCAGTGGAATCGAGGCGAAGAGGCCGCGGGTATAGGGATGGCGCATCGCGTCGAAGACCTGCTTCACCGAGCCGATTTCCACCGACTGTCCGGAATACATGACGCAGATGCGGTCGCAGGTCTCGAGGATCAGGCCGAGATTGTGCGAGATGTAGATCATCGACGTGCCGAAGCGCTTGGCGATGTCCTTGATCAGTTCGACCACGCCGGCCTCGACCGTCACGTCGAGTGCCGTCGTGGGTTCGTCGAGCAGGAGCAGCTGCGGATTGGAGAGGAGCGCCATGGCAATCACCACGCGCTGCTGCTGGCCGCCCGACAGCTGGTGCGGATAGGAGGTCATGATCCGTTGCGGATCGGGAAGCCGGACCGCATCGAGCATCTCCATGGACCGCACCGAGGCGGTGGCCGCGTCGAGACCCTCATGGGTGATGGTCACTTCGTTGAGCTGTTCGCCCACCAGCATCGAGGGATTGAGCGACGCCATCGGCTCCTGATAGATCATCGAGATGCGCGATCCGCGGATGTCGCGCAGTTCCTCGGCGCTCATGCTGCGCATGTCGCGGCCCATGAAGCGGATCTCGCCGCCCGTTATCGCGCCGTTGCGGCCCATGTACTGCATGATGGCCAGCGCCACCGTGGACTTGCCGCAGCCCGATTCGCCGACGATGCCGACGGCCTCGCCCGGATTGACGGTGAGGTTGAAGTCATAGACCGCGGGAACTTCGCCGGCCCGGGTGTAGTAGGAGATCGAGACGTTGCGGCATTCGAGGACGGGCGTGGTCATGGCGTCAGTCCCTCAGCGAGATTTCGCGCAGGCCGTCGGCCAGCAGGTTCAGGCCCAGGACCAGCGACGAGATGGCGATGGCTGGCCAGATCATGGCATTGGCGGCCATTGCGCCGAAACCGCGTACTTCGGATATCATCTTGCCCCAGTCGGGATCCGGCGGCGGCAGGCCAAGGCCGAGGAAGCCCAGTGCGGCGATGGCGATGGTGACATAGCCCAGCCGCAGGCAGGCATCGACGATGAGCGGACCGCGGGCATTGGGCAGCAGTTCCACGATCATGATGTAGAGGGGGCTTTCCCCGCGCACCTCGGCGGCCGCGACATAGTCGCGCGTCTTGAGATCGAGCACGATGCCGCGCACGATGCGCGCGACCTGCGGCGCGGTGGCGAACATGACGGCCAGCACGATGGTGAGACCCTTCACCCAGACGGTGCTGAAGCCCTTGTCCGACAGCCACATGCCCACCGGCGACTCCGGCCCGAGCTGCGACAGGATCACGATGTAGAGCACCATCTGCGGGAAGGCCAGGAAGACATTGCCGATGAAGGAGAGCGCCTCGTCCCACCAGCCGCCGCGATAGCCCGCGGCCACTCCCATGAGCATGCCCGCCACATAGGCGACGATGGTGGCGAGGCCCGACCAGAACAGCACCAGGCGTGAGCCATAGAAGAGGCGCGAGAGGATGTCGCGCCCCTTGTCGTCGGTTCCGAGCCAGAAATAGCCGCCGTCTGGCGCCGGCGTCATCATCGGCTTGAGCAGGTCGGGCGCGGATTGGGCCAGCGGGTCGCGCAGGGGCATGACATCGGCGAAGACCGCCACGCCGATCCAGAAGAGGAGCAGAACGGCGCCCAGCATCCCGATCGGGGACTCGCGTAGCAGGGCGATGGCGCTCCCCAGGCGGTGCAGGCGGCTCTTGCGCGGAGTGGCTGGGGCGAGATCGGTCATGGTTCCTTGCTCACGCGAAGCGGATCCGGGGGTTGAGATAGGTGTAGCCGATGTCGGAGATGAATTGGGACAGGACCGCCACGACGACGGCAATCATCGCGCCCGCCAGGATCAGATAGACATCGCCGAACATGGCCGCGTCATAGAGGGCCTTGCCGTAGCCGTCATAGGCGAAGAACACCTCGGTGACGACCACGCCCGACAGAAGGTAGTTGAGCTGCAGGATCATGACCGTGAAGGGCGCGATCAGCGCGTTGCGCAGGGCGTGGCGCATGATGACGCGGCGATAGGGCAGGCCCTTGAGGATTGCCGTGCGGATGTATTGCGACCCCATCACCTCGGCCATCGAGGCGCGCGTCATGCGCGTGTAGTATCCGAAATTGTAGAGCACCAGCGCCGCCACCGGCAGGACCAGCTCGTTCCAGGCGAAGCCGTTGGAGAAGGACGACGACCCTGGCAGCCAGTTCAGCCAGTAGACGAAGACCGCTACCAGGAAGGTGGCAGAGGCGAACTCCGGTATCGAGGTCGTGAGCACCGAGAGGATGGTGATGGCGCGATCGCGCAGGCTGGCTTCCGCGATGCCCGACAAGACGCCGAGGATCAGGGCTATCACCACGGTGCAGACGAAGACGCACAGCCCGAGGATGGCGGTATTGGCGAGACGCGGCAGGAGGAAGTCATAGACGGGCGTCGCGAACTGTGCCGACTCGTTCCAGTTGCCGGTCAGGAAGCCGCCGAGCCACGAGACATAGCGCACGAAGATCGACCTGTTGTAGCCATTGTCCTGCAGCCATTGCAGCCGGCCCTCCATGGTCGAATACTGGCCAAGCACGCGCATGGCGAGGTTCAGCTTGTCGCCTTCGAAGAACACGAAGAGCAGCACCGAAATGACGAACATGATCAGGATCATGGACGCCAGTCTTCGCAAGGCGAGTCTGAGCATGCCCCTCCATTCCGGCCTCTCCGGGCCCGTTGCGCCGATCATGCGAAATCGGGACCAGCCATGCAACTTGAATTATCCGCAAGCCTCGTCGGCGCTTTGTTCCGTTGCGGCGGGATTGGTCCGGCGGCTATCAAGGAGAGGCAATCAGGAAGGTGGCCGATGACCGGATGGCGACGATCCGCTGCGCGCATGCTCTGTCGCCACGATGGGAGCCACGGCCCGCGTGGCGCGGTCCCTGCCGCGCGGAGCACTGGCGCATGACCATGAGGGCCGGAGGGCAGCGCCGGCGCCGTGCCGGCGACCTGGTCCAGATGCCCTGGCGCCAGCTCCTCAACCCCTTCGTACCGCTCAGGCTCATCTCCGACGACGAGGTGGAGGCCATCCATGCGGCGGCGCTCGGCATTCTCGAGGGTCCTGGCATACGCTGCCAGGTCAAGGAGGCGCGCGACCTGCTGGCGCGGGCTGGCGCGCGTGTCGACGAGACCACGGCAACGGTCCGGCTGGGGCGCGAGATCGTCGAGGCGGCGCTGTCGACCGTGCCGTCGCGGATCACCCTCACGCCGCGCAATCCGGCGCGTGCCGTGACTCTGGGGCACGACCGCATGACCACGGCCGCCGTCCTGGGACCGCCCAACGTCACGGACCTGGTCCGGGGCCGCAGGACGGGACGCCTGTCGGATCTGGAAGAGCTGCTGAAGCTGACCCAGGTCTTCTCCGCCGTGCAGATGAATGGCTGGCCGGTCGAGCCGCTCGACATCGAGGTGCGCGACCGGCATCTGCTGGCCACCCACGCCATGCTGACCCTGACCGACAAGGTGCCCTACGTGTTCTGTCAGAGCAGACAGCGCATCGTCGACGTGCTCACCATGTGCGCCATCGCGCGTGGCGAGACCCTGGAGAGTTTCGCTGGCCGGCCCGGCGTGTTTTCGATCATCAACACCAACACCCCGCTGCAATACGACGTGCCGATGACCATCGGGGTCATGGAGATGGCGCGCCATGGCCAGCCCGTCCTGCTGACTCCCTTCGTCATGGCCGGCGCATCGACCCCTGCCACCATTGCCAGCGCCATGGCGCTCAACAGCGCCGAAGTGCTCTTTGGCGTGGCGCTGGGCCAGATGGTGAGGCCGGGCGCCCCGGTGCTCTATGGCTGCGCCGCGATGAACGTCGACATGAAGACCGGGGCTCCCGCCTATGGGATGGCCGACATGCACCGCTGCACGCTGATCGGCGGGCAGATGGCGCGTCGCTATCGCATGCCCATGCGGTCGTCCAACTTCAGCGCCGCCAACAGTCCCGACTTCGCCTCCGGGCTGGAGTCGACGGCCTCGGTGTTCGCGGCCATGTCGGCAGGCGCCCACCTCCTCATGCATGCGGCTGGCTGGGTCGAAGGTGGCCTCTGCACGTCCTACGAGAAGTTCGTGCTCGACTGCGAGATCGTGCAGACCATGATGCAGCTGATGGAGCCCGTCCAGATCGGGTCTGACGCCTTCGCGCTCGACGAGATTGCCGCGGTGGGGCCCGGCGGCCACTTCTTCGGAACGGACCGCACCGTCGCGACCTTCGAGACGGCCTTCTATCGGCCATTGATCTCCTCGACCCAGAACCATGGCGCCTGGATGGAGGCGGGCGGCAAGAGCGCCGCCGAGCGCGCCACGGCAATCTGGCAGGAAGCCCTGCGCGGCTACGAGGCACCTTCCCTGGATCCCGCAATCAGCGAAGCCCTCCAGGCTTTCGTCGCACGGCGAAGGCAGGAGGGCGGAGCGCCCATCGAGTGAGGCTCGACATGACACAGCAATTCCCGACGCTCTTCTCGCCCCTCAAGCTCCGCCACAAGACGCTGAAGAACAGGATCGTCTTCGGCGCCCATACCGCGAACATGAGTCACGAGGGCATCCCTGGCGCGCGGCACTTCGGCTACTACCGCGAACGAGCCAGGGGCGGAGCGGCCATGATCGTGATCGAGCCATCGCCGGCGCATCGCACCGGCATTCTCACGCGCGGCAACTTCCTGCACGAGAGCGACGAGGTCATCCCGCATTTCCGCAGGATCACCGACGAATGTCATTCCCACGGCACCGTCATGATCCATCAGATCTATCACGTGGGCGGCCATGGCGATCAGGACAACAGCTGGGAGCCCTACTGGTCGCCCTCGGGCGTGCCCTCCTTCCATGATCCCTGGGGCAGCCATGCCATGACCGAGGCGGAAATCGAGGAACTGATCGCCGCATTCGTCGAGGCCGCGCGGCGCGACCGCGACGCGGGCTTCGACGGCATCGACCTCTTCGCGGGATACAATTGCCTGATCGACCAGTTCTGGTCGCCGCTCACCAACAAGCGTGGCGACAGATGGGGCGGTTCGCTGGAGAACCGGCTGCGCTTCACCGTGGAGATCGCCAGCCGCATCCGCAAGATGGCGGGCGACGACTTCATCATCGGAATGACCATATCGGGCGCGGAGCCTTACCCCGGCGGGTTGTCGCTGGCCGACAAGCAGGAGATCGTCAGCTGGCTCGATGAGCGCGGTCTCATCGACTATTTTTCCTGCGGCACCGGCAGCTATCTCAACCAGTTCTCCAAGATCGTGCCGAGCTTCCATTTCGGCATGTTCCTCGGCCGCGACGACGCGGCCGCATTCAAGCAGGTCGCGAGGCATGCGAAGATCACCATGGAGGCCCGCGTCAAGACGCCGGCCAATGCCGAGGCCGTGCTGAGCGAGGGCAAGTCGGATCTCGTATCCATCGTGCGCGGCCAGATCGCCGATCCGCATCTCGCCAACAAGGCCAGGGACGGTCGTGCGGATGACATCAGGCCCTGCATCTCCTGCAACCAGCTCTGCATCGGCCGGCGCTTCCGCGACTACTATGTGTCCTGCCTCATCAATCCGTCCGTGTCGCGCGAGCACGAATGGGACGGCGACAGGATCGCCCGTGCGGAGAAGCCCAAGGATGTGCTGGTCGTCGGCGGCGGCCCCGCCGGTCTCGAAGCCGCGCGGGTCGCGGCGGAGCGCGGCCATCGCGTGCGGCTGGTGGAAAAATCGGGCGAGCTTGGCGGGCAGTTCCGGCTTGCGGCCGGCCAGCCGGAACGCGGCGAGATTGGCGCCTTTCTCACCTGGTACCAGACCCAGCTCACCAAGCTGCAGGTCAGGGTCGAGCTGCGCCGGGAGCTTTCGGCGGCCGACATCCGCGCCTCGGGTGCCGACGAGGTCATCCTGTGCACCGGCTCCGTCCCTGCGCGTGCCGGATTCCAGCGGGCCTTTCCCCATCTCGAGAAACTGCCCGGCGCCGAGCAGGACAACGTCCACACCGCTCACGACATCCTCGAGGGCAAGGTCGTGCCGGGATCCAGCGTGCTGCTGCTCGACGACATCAATGGCTGGTGGCCGGCCACCGGAACGGCCATCCATCTGGCGCAGCAGCGTCATCGGGTCACGATCCTCACCGCTTCCGAAAAGGCGGCAGGGCAGCTTGACGTGAGCCTGACCGGCGACACCACCCGCGAGCGCTTTGCCAAGCTGGGCATCGAGGTGATCCTGGCCAGTGCGCTGGTGTCATGGACGGGAAACACGGCCCGCATCATGAATCTCTATACCGGCGACACCGAGGACCGTGAGTTCGACTCCCTGGTGATGGCGCTGACCAACGAGCGCGACGATCGTCTGTCGCGAGAACTTGGGGACGAGACCTTCGCGGTCCATGCCATCGGCGATACGGTTCAGGCGCGCACGGCCAGCATGGCGATCTACGAGGCGCGCAAGCTCGCCATGACCATCTAGGATCAGATCAAGACCCCGGACGGCTTGCGCCGCCCGGGGTCACGCTTTCGGGAGACCCGGCAGTCTATGCCGGCTGGATCGCCAGTTCCTCGCAGAAGATGTAGAGCGTCGGGTGTACCTTGAAGCCCTGGACGCGCTTGTCGTAGGCGGCATAGACCGAGCGCCACAGCGGCTGCACGATGGGACCCTCCTCCTGCATGATCACCTCGATCTTGCCGAGGATCTCGGAGCGGGCCTTCACGTCCACGGTGCCTTCCGCCTTGGACAGGAGTTCGTCGAACTCCTTGTTGGAATAGCCCGACTCGTTCCACGGCACGCCGGTGCGATAGGCCAGCGCCAGCACCATGAAGCCCAGCGGACGATGGGTCCATTCGGTAAATCCGAAGGGCACCTTGGTCCAGACTTCCCAGTACTTGTTCGAGGGCATCACGTTGATCTTGGGCCGGATGCCGGCAGCCTTCCACTGTTCGGCCATGGCCTCGACGGCGGCCTGTTCCCAAGACGGGTCGGGCTTGCAGGCGATCTCCACGTCGATGCCATCGGGGAAGCCGGCCTCGGCCAGGAGCTTCTTGGCGCCTTCCGGATCGTAGGGCATGGGCGCGATCTGGAAATAGTCGGGATGCACCGGGCTGACATGATGATGTTCGGCTGGAGCTCCGACGCCCTTGTGGGCGATCTGCAGGGTCTTGGCCGGATCGGTGGCCATGCGCATGGCCTTGCGCACCTTCGGATTGTCGAAGGGCTTGGAGTCCGAGCGCATGCGGGCGACGGCCGTCTGGGCCGTGACGATGTCGTGGATGGCCACGTGCTCCATGGCCTTGTAGATGTCGAATTGCTCGATGTTGCCCTGATAGATCCCATCGACCTGCTTCGAGGCCAGCGCGGCCGCGACGGCCGACGGGTTGTCGCCCAGATCGACGAAGACAATCTCGTCGACGAAGCCAGGTCGGTCAGCGATGCGCTTCAGCACCGCCTTGCGGCCCACTTCGAGTTCGGCCAGCGAGAAGGATCCCGTGCCGATCGAACCCACGCCGAACTTGCCGCCTTCGGCCGGATTCAGCATCAGGAAGGGATAGTGGAAGAAATGTTCGGGCACCGCCACCTGCGGTTCCTTCAGGTTCAGCACCAGCGTCTTGGCGTCCTTGACCTGGATCGCGTCGGGCGACCAGATCTCCGTGGTCATCACGGCATTGCCTGCATCATCCTTCGTGCCGGTGTCGACTTCATTCAGCATGTAGCCCTTCATCAGGCCGATGACCGACGATCCGACCTTGGGATCCAGGCAGTGCTTGATGTTCCAGGCCGCGTCTTCGGCCGTGAAGGGCTTGCCGTCCTGCCAGGTGGCATCATCGGCAATCGTGAAGGTCCAGGTCTTGAGGTCCTCGGAGGCTTCCCACTTCGAGGCGAGATGCGGGCGTGTGACGTTGTCGGCGCCGGTGCGGGTCAGGTAGCCGCAGACCTGGCGGACGACGTTCGAATCGTAAACCCACGAAAATGTCGCGGGGTTGTCGAGCTTCGGGATGCGCATGGCGATGCGGATGGTGCCGCCCTTGGGCATGTCGTCGGCCCGGGCCTCGGGCACGAAATCCTCGCCCGTGATCTTGCCCGCCATCATGTAGGCGGCGGGTGCCGACAGGCCGAGCAGTGTCGCGTAGCGCACGAACTCGCGGCGGTCCATGACCTTGTCGGCAAGCTGTTCGCGCAGTTTCGAGATGAGTTTATGTTCTTTCTCGCTCATTGTCCGATGTCTCCCTCTTGAGGCGGATTGCAGTCTTATGGCGGAAATTCCCCGGTTTCGTGCCGCTCGGAAATGAGCCTATCATTCCACTGGTCCGTTTCAATACGGAATTCTGGGAAGTTTGCGGGTGAAATTTTGTCAAGGTAGGATTCTCCTTGCGCTGCTGCTGTCGCTGCTGGCCTGTGTCCGGCCGGCCGCAGCCGAGACCGCCGACCTGGCGCTGGTCCTCGCCATCGATGCGTCGGGCAGCGTGGATGAGATCGAATATGGTCTCCAGCTGAAGGGCATCGCCGCCGGCTTTCGCGACGCCGCGGTGCGTCAGGCCATTCGGGCCGGCACCGAGGGCCGCATCGCCGTCAATCTGATCGCCTGGGCCGAACATGGCGTGCCCAAGACCGAAACCGGCTGGCACATGATCGAAGATGACGCTTCGGCAGAACGCTTCGCCGGTATCGTCGAGACCTTCGTGCGTGACCAGAACGGCGCAACAGGCCTGGGCGAGGGCGTTGCCGCCGCGGTGCGTTCGATCACCGGAAGCGGCATCGCGGCGACGCGCCGCGTCATCGATGTCTCGGGCGACGGTCGCGAGACTCCGGCGCGCGAGTATGTGGTGCTGCTGCCGCAGGCCCGGGCCATGGCGCTGGCCTTCGGCATCGTCCTGAACGGCCTGGCCATCGCCAACGCCGAGCCCGACCTCGCGGACTATTACCGCGGCAGCCTCCAGGCGGGCCCCGGAAGCTTCGTGATCGAGGCCAGGACCTACGCCGATTTCGCCGAGGCCATGCGCCGCAAGCTCATCCGCGAGATCCAGTACCGGCCCGAAATGTCATCCGCGCAGCCCGCCGGCCATCGCGGCTGACGATGGTCTCGCCTAGGCCGGGACGGGCGCGTCGCGCCGCAGCAGGGACCTGTCCTTGAGCGCCGCCCAGAAGCCCGCCGGAATCGGATGGCTGATCCAGGCGATGTTCTGCCGCATCTGCTCCACCGTCCGCGTGCCGGGCACGTGGCTCGCCACCGCAGGATGGGCCAGCAGGAACTGCAGTGCGGCGGCCGGCAGCGGCACGCCGAACTCCTTGCAGACAGTCTCGATCTTCCGCACCTTGTCCATGATTTCCGCGGGGGCCGGCGCGTAGTTGTACTTGGCGCCTGGCACGGCGCCGGTGGCGAGGATGCCGCTGTTGAGGCCGCCGCCGATCACGATGGCGGCGCCGCGCCTCTCGCACAGCGGCAGCAGTTCGTCGAGCGGTTCCTGTTCCAGCAGCGTGTAGCGCCCGGCCATGAGGAGGCAGTCGAAGTCGCCGGCCTTCATGAAGTCGAGCATCACGTCCCAGTTGTTGACGCCGACGCCAATGGCCTTGACCGCGCCGCTCTCCTTGAGCTTCTGCAGCGCCGGGTAGCAGCCCTCTATGGCCTGCCGGAAGTGAACCTTCTGCCGGTCCGGTCCATGGGTGAAGACGTCGCAATCATGGATGAACAGGATGTCGATGCTCTCGAGGCCAAGGCGCTGCAGGGAATCCTCGAAGGAGCGCATGGTGCCGTCATAGCTGTAGTCGAACTGGCAGAGGTTGGGCAGCGCGTCCACCCATGGCTTGAAGTCGATGTCCCGACGACGGGCCGGCTTGAGCACGCGGCCGACCTTCGTCGAGATGACGAACTCGTGCCGCGGCTTCCAGCGCAGGCTGTGGCCGAGACGAGCCTCGGACAGGCCATGACCGTAGTAGGGCGCGGTGTCGAAATAGCGCATGCCCGCGTCCCAGGCATATTGCACCATGGCATTGGCCGTGTCCTCGTCGATCGGCTTGAGGAAGTTGCCGATCGGTGCCGCGCCGAAACCCATGTCGGTCACCGTGAGGTCGACCCTGCCAAATTTTCGCTTGGCGATTCCTTTCATCATCGTCCTCCCGGTCCCACACAGGTTTCGTCACGCCGCCTTGATCATGTCGGCGCATTTCTCGGCGATCATGATGGTCGCGGCATTGGTGTTGGATGACACCACGAAGGGCATGACCGATGAATCGGCCACGCGCAGGCCGTCCAGCCCATGCATCTTCAGGTCCGGCGCCACGACCGCGAGCTTGCCCTGGCCCATGGCGCAGGAGCAGGCCGGATGGTGCTGCGTCTTGGCCATGCCGCAGACATAGTCGAAGACCTCCGCGTCGGAAGTCTTGTCGGGGCCGGGCAGGCGCTCGGCCAGCAGGAAGGGCTTGAGTGCGTCCTGGCGCAGGATGTCGCGCGCGATGCGCAACGCCCGCATGGCCATCTCGCGGTCGTAGGGATCGGCGAAGTAGTTGGGATCGATCAGCGGCGCCGCGGCCGGATCGGCGCTCGCCAGCCGCACCGAGCCGCGTGACCGCGGCCGCACATGCGCGGCATTCAGCGTGATGCCACCGTTCTTCAGCTTGGCGATGCCGGCCTCGATGCCGGTGCCGAGGCCGAAGTGAAACTGGATGTCGGGCGCCGGCGCATCCGGGTCGGCCTTCCAGAATCCGCCGGTTTCGAAAAGGCTGGAGGCGACCGGTCCGCTGCGCGTGAGAATGTAGCGCAGGCCCGCCAGGGCCGCCCAGAGCGGCTGGCCGTACTTGTCGTAGGAATGGTCGCCGGTGCACTCGGACAGGACACAGAGGTCGAGATGATCCTGCAGGTTGCTGCCGACGCCCGGCAGATCGTGCACCGGCGTCACGCCAACGGACTTCAGATGATCGGCGGGCCCGATGCCGGAGAGCATCAGGAGTCGCGGCGAGCCGATGGCGCCGGAGGTGACGATGATCTCGCCCCCGCTGACGATCTCGGTCCCGCCATCCCGCCTGATCTCGACGCCGGTCGCCCGACCTCCCTGCACCACGATCCGTCCGACCATCTCCGTCATCATAACGGTCAGGTTCGGGCGGCTCATGGCGGGCTTCAGATAGGCCACCGCCGCGGAGGAGCGCCGCACGTTGCGCTGGGTAAGCTGATAGAACCCGAAGCCGGTGGGATCTGGCGCGGAGAGATCGTCGTTGCGCGGAATGCCGTATTGCTCGGCGGCGCGAATGAAGGCCTCGCAGATGGGCAGCGCGCCGCGCGGCTGCGACACGCCCAGCGGACCGCCCTTGCCATGCCAGTCATTGTCGTAGACTTCGTTGTCCTCGGCCTTGCGGAAGTAGCCGACGATCTCGCGGAAGCTCCAGCCGGCGCAGCCGGCCTGGGCCCAGCCGTCGTAGTCGAGCGCGTTGCCGCGCGTGTAGATCTGCGCGTTGATCGAGGAGCCGCCACCGATGACCTTGGCCTGCGTATACCAGAGCACCCGGTTCTTGAGATGTTTCTGGGGAACCGTCGACCAGCCCCAGGAAGCGATGCCCTTGGTCATCTTGGCGAAGCCGGCCGGCCAGTGGAACAGGAAGTTGCTGTCGTTGCCGCCAGCCTCGATCAGCAGAATTTTCCGCGCCGGATCTTCCGAGAGCCGCGCCGCCAGGACGCAGCCCGCCGACCCGCCTCCGACGATGATGTGATCGTAGCTTACAGCCCGTGCCGCCATGTTTCCGAAATCCGCATCATTGATAACCGACTGGTTACTGATAGGCGGGCGATTGGCGCTTGGCAAGATACCGTCGCCGGAGTGCCGCTATCGCGGGATCCAGCGCATGATGTGGGTGGCGACGGCGCAGAGCTTGCCGGACTGGTTGCGCAATGCGACATCGGCGAGGGTCCGGTTCCTTTCCGCATCGACCGAGGCAATGCGGTAGTCGACGGTGATGGTGTCGCCGATCACCACGGCCTCGAGAAAGCGGACGCGGTCATAGCCGAGCGAGACTGGCAGGTGGCTGTCCATCAGCGGCCCGCACCTCTCGCAGATCAGCGTGGAGGCGCGCGACATGTAGCCAACCAGCAGGGCACCATGGGCGATGCGGTGGCCATAGGGCGTCTTGGCCATCGCCGCCTCGTCGACATGGTTGGGAGACAGGTCGCCTGTGATGCCCGCAAAGAGATAGACGTCGCTTTCGGCAACGGTCTTGGAACAGGAAACAGAAAGGCCGATCGCGGCGTCATAGGCGGTCATGGTCAGCCCTTCAGCAGTTCGCGCGCGATTATGCTGCGCTGGATCTGGTTGGTGCCCTCGTAGATCTGCGTGATCTTGGCATCGCGGTACAGCCGTTCGACCTCGAAGCCGCGGATGTAGCCGGATCCGCCGAAGATCTGCACGGCATTTGCCGTGTGCTGAACCGCCATGTCGCCGGCAAAGCACTTGGCGATCGAGCAGTCCATCGTCGCAGGCAGGCCCTGGTCCATGACCATGGCGGCGCGGTGAACCAGGGCGCGCGCGGCGGTGATGTCCTTCTGCATGTCGGCCATCATCCATTGCAGACCCTGGTTGTCGGCAATGGCCCGTCCGAACTGGCGGCGCGTCTTCGCGTAGTCGATGGCGGCCGCGAGGCCGGCCCGGGCAATGCCGACGGCCAGCGCGCCAATTCCGATGCGGCCCTTGTCGAGCACGCTCATCATGATGTGGAAGCCGCGGTTGAGCTCTCCCAGCAGCGCATCGCCCGGCAGCGCCACGTCGTCGAAGTGCAGCGCACCGACCTGCGAGGCCCGCTGACCCATCTTGTGCTCCTTCTTGCCGCGCGAGACGCCCCTGGCCGCGAGATCGACGATGAAGATGGACATGCCGCGATGGCCGGCGTCGACGTCGGTGCGCGCGAGGACGAAGCCCAGGTCGGCCACCGGCGCGTTGTGGATCCAGATCTTCGACCCGCTGAGCTTCCAGCCCGAGCCGTCCCGCCGCGCCAGCGTCCTGATCCCCGAGACATCCGTGCCGGCCTCGGCCTCGGTGATGCAGTAGGCCACCCGCTTTCGCATCGCGAGAACATCGCCCAGATAGGCGCGGCGCTGCGGTTCCGACCCGTGGACCGAGAGAAGGGTGCCGATCAGTTCGACAAGCCCGCACTGGTCGGCGACCGAGGCGTAGCCGCGCGCCAGCTCTTCCATCACCAGCGCATAGGCCAGCGCGTCGAGCCCCGCGCCGCCCATGTCTTCCGGCACGGTGATGCCGAAGAGTCCCAGTCCGGCCATGTCCGCGTAGATGTCGGACGGATAGGCCTCGTTCTCGTCAAGCGCAGCCGCCAGCGGATGGACGCGGTCTTCGGCGAAACGACGCGCCGTCTCACGGATGGCGTCGTAGGTCTCGAGCGGATGTTGCGGCACCGGGATGAGAGCGGAGATCTGCGTCATGTGGTCCTCACCAGGCGCATCGGCTTTTCCACGTCGCGGCGAGCGGGAGCTGCTTGACTTGCCGGCAACATGCAGTAACCAGTTGGTTCCGTAAAGGTCAATCTGTCTCTTGGCGCCCACTGGAAAAGGAGATGCCGCGCTTGACGCTCGCTGTGGGACTGGCCAACGACATTCCGCTCTTCGGCTTCGGAACCTATCCGCTGCGGGGCGAAGATGCGCGGCGCGCCGTGACGATGGCGCTGGACCTCGGCATCCGCCACATCGATACCGCGCAGATGTATGGCAACGAGCGCGACGTCGGGCGCGCACTGCGCGACAGCGGCCTGCGCCGCGGCGAGATCTTCGTCGTGACCAAGGTCGATCCCGGCAACCTGGGCGCCGACCGCTTCGACACGTCGGTGGCGCGCTCCATGGATGACCTCGGCGGGCCCGCGGATCTGCTGCTGATCCACTGGCCGCCGCATGATGCCGAACTCGAGGCCGTGGTGGACCGCCTTCAGGTTGTCCGTGAGCGCGGCATGACCAGGTGCATTGGCGTCTCCAATTTCTCGCCGCGGCTGTTGCGCAGGGCCCAGCTCCGGGCCGCAGGCGCCCTGGTCAACAATCAGGTCGAGTTCCATCCCTTGCTCGATCAGTCGGCGCTGCTGGCCGCGGCCCGCGAGCTGGGCATCGTCCTTTCGGCCTATTCGCCGCTGGCGCGCGGCAAGGCGCTCGCGGCCAATGCCGTGCGCGACATTGCCCGGCGCCGCGCGGTGCCGGAGTCGGCGGTGGTCCTGCGCTGGACCATGCAGCAGGGTGTCGCGGTGATTCCCATGACCACGAAAATCGCGAATGCGCGCGACAATCTGAAGGCGCTGACCTTCGAGCTTTCGGACGCCGAGATGGCGGCGGTCTCGCGGCTTGGCAGCCGCTCGGGTCGCATCATCGATCCGGGCTGGATGGCCGGCCGCTGGGACTAGGTGGCCGTTGCAAGTCTGCTGCGGCAGGTTTCCAGGATCTCGTTCACCGGTTTTTTCCACCATGTTCGCTCCGAAAAGATCTCGACCTCGACGAGGCCTGCATAGCCTGCGGCCTCCACCGCCCGGCGAATGCCACGAATGTCGATGATGCCGTCGCCCATCATGCCGCGGTCATTGAGCACGTCCGTGGTGGGCACCAGCCAGTCGCAGACGTGAAAGCCGAAGATCCGCTTGGCCGCGCCCGCCCGCGCGATGTCGCGGAGAAGACTCGGGTCCCACCAGATGTGATAGACGTCCAGGCAGACCCCGAGCCAGGGCTCGTCGCAATGGCCTTCGATGCTGGCGCAGACATCGAGCGCCTCCGAGAGCAGGGTGAGGCAGGACCGCTCCGCGGCATAGACCGGATGCAGCGGTTCGAGCGCGATCCGCACACCGCGCTGGCGTCCATGGTCGAGGAGCAGGGCCGTTGCCTCGGCCACCTGGGCCCGGGCGGCGGCCAGGTCCTTCGAGCCCTGCGGCAGGCCGCCCACCACCATGACGAAGCTTGCGGCACCGAGATCCGCGGCATCGTCGATGGCCCGGCGGTTGATCTCGACATTCGCCAGAAGGCCGGCGCGGTCGCCCGCGGGAAGATAGGTGCTGCGGCAGTAGCCCGGAACCTTCAACCCGGCATCGCGAATGCGTCGTCCGATGGCCTTCGCGTCGTGGCCCTCCACCTCGCGCCGCCATGGCGCGAGGCCGCCGAACCCGGCCGCGGCCACGGCGTCGATCGTCGCTTCGATCGGCAGCTGGAAACCCAGCGTCGCGGTATTGATGGCGCAGGACGCCAGGTCCTTGGCCAGGTCGCGCATCAGTGGCCGTGGAGCGCCAGAAGCTGCTTCATGCGCTTCATCGCAAGTTCGGGATCGCGCAGCAGCCCCGCCTGGTCCGCGAGGCGGAAGATGCCCGTGAAATAGGGCAGCGACCGCATGGCCTGGGCTCCGCTCACCATGACGAAATGGTCCTGATGGCCATTGAGCCAGGCCAGGAAGACGATGCCTGTCTTGTAGTACTGCGTCGGCGCCCGGAAGATGAGCCGCGACAGCGGCACCGTCGGATCCATCAGCTTGTGGTACTGCTTCGTCTTGCCCTTGGCCAGGGCCGACAGCGCAGCCGAGGCCGCTGGCGCGATGGCGTCGAAGATGCCGAGCAGGGCATGGGAGAAGCCCTGGCTGTCGCCGGCGATCAAGGCGGGATAGTTGAAGTCGTCACCCGTATACATCTTGACCGCGGCGGGAAGCCTGCGCCGCATGACGACCTCCTTCTGGTCATCGAGCAGAGAGATCTTGATGCCATCCACCTTCGGAGCGCTGGCGCCGATGGCCGCCAGGCAGGTTTCCATCGCGGGGCTGAAGTCCATGCTGCCCCAATAGCCCTTCAGCGCGGGGTCAAACATCTCGCCCAGCCAGTGCAGGATCAACGGGTGATCCGCCTCCGCGAGCACGCGCCCGTAGACCTTCACGTAGTCGTCGGGCGACCGTGCCACCTTCACCAGGGCCCGGCTTGCCATCAGGATGACGCGGCCGCCGAGCGCCTGGATGGCGTGCAGCTGTTCGAGGTAGGCGCGCACCACGTCATCGAGGCTGCGCGCGTCGCGGGGATCGAGGTGATCGGTGCCGCAGCCGGCGTAGATGCGGCTTGCCCGCGGGCCGGCGTCCTCCAGCGACCGGGAGATGAGATCCAGCGCCCGGGGCCAGTCGAGACCCATGCCGCGCTGGGACGTGTCCATCGCCTCGGCGATGCCGAAGCCGAGATCGAGCAGGTAGCGGCGATAGGCCAGGGTGCGTTCCCAGTCGAGCACCGGCGGGCCGGATGGATCCGCATCGCTGTCTGCGTCCGCAACCACGTGCGCGGCCGCGAAGGCGATGCGGTTGAAGGGCGCCTTCGGCCGCACGATACGCAGCGGTTCGCCCGCGAGCGCGTAAGGGGCCATCTTGCCGTTTTCGTCTGGCAGCCTGATGCGCATGGTCAGTACCTCACGCTGAGCAGGCCGCCGTCGGCCTGGATGATTTGCCCGCTCGTGTAGGGCAGGAGGCCGGTGGCCAGGGTCACGGCGATGCGCGCCACTTCCTCGGGACGGCCGAAGCGCTTGATCACCGTCAGGCCGCCTTCGATCAGGGCGTCATAGCGTGCCTTGGACGGCGCGGTCATGTCGGTCTCGATGAAGCCAGGCTGGATTTCGTAGACACCGATGCCATCGTTCGAGAGACGGGCGGCGAAGAGCTTCGAGACCATCGAGGCGCCGGCCTTCGACACGCAGTATTCGCCCCGGGCAATCGACGGTGCCGTGGCATTGGCCGAGGAGATCGTGACGATGCTGCGGTGACCGTCGGCCCTGGTGGCCAGCAACCGCCGGGCAAAGGCCTGGGTCAGGAAGAACGTGCCGCGGGTGTTCACCGCCTGGCATCGGTCATAGCTTTCCGGCGATACATCAAGGAGATCGCCGCGCGTGAGAACCGACACGCCCGCGTTGTTGACGAGGGTCGTCAGCGGACCGATGGCTGCCGCCGCCGCGTAGAGAAGTTCATCGTGAGTGTCGATCCGCGCGATGTCGCCGGCGATCGCGGACGACCGGCGGCCCTTCTCGGTGATTTCCTTGGCAACCGCCGCGAGCTCCGCGGAGGCGGCAATGTCGGCCACGGCCACGTCGAAGCCGGCGTCGGCGAGTGCCAGGGCGATGGCCTTGCCGATTCCCCGCCGGGCTCCGGTTACCAGTGCGGTCTGGGTCATGAGTCCTTCTCGAGTCTTGCCAGCGTGCCGGGCGTGCAGACCAGCCGCAGGATCGTGCGGGTGTTGAAGTCGAGACGCTGGGCCAGGGCCTGCGGGCTCATCAGGTCCCGCTCGAAGACGATGGTGCCGGTGAACCGGTTGGTGAGGTAGTAGTAGCCGATCGCCGCCACGGTGATGTTGACCTGCACCGGATCCAGATCCTTGCGGAACAGGCCCTCCGCGGCGCCGCGTTCGAGCAGGGCGCGCATGCGCCCGACGAACGGGCGGCTCAGCTCGCGCATGCGCTGCGAGCCCTTGATGTGCCGCGCCTTGTGCAGGTTCTCGCTGTTGACCAGCGTGATGAACTCGGGATTCTCGAGGTAGTAGGTCCAGGTGAATGAGACGAGACGTTTGAGCGCGGTGATCGGGTCGTCACGCTCGATCGAGAGCTTGGCCTCGGCCTCGCGGATCCCGGCATAGGCGTCTTCCAGCGTGATGCGGAAGAGATCCTCCTTGTTGCCGAAATAGTGATACAGCATGCGCTTGTTGGTCTTGGCGCGGTCGGCGATGTCGTCCACGCGCGCGCCGCCCAGCCCCTTGCGCGCGAATTCCACCTTGGCGGCCGCCAGAATGCGCCCGCGCGTCGCTTCGGGGTCGCGCAGACGGGTGGTGGCGGGCTTGGCCAAACGAGACCTCTTGAAATAACCAACTGGTTATTTATAAGGGGACGAAGCAGGGCTGGCAAGGGCCGCGGAGCGTCGAATGTATGATTATGTGATCGTGGGAGGCGGATCGGCGGGCTGCGTGCTGGCCGCGCGGCTGTCCGAGCTTCCCGAGGCGCGGGTCCTGCTGCTCGAGGCCGGCCCGCGCGACACCGATCCCTTCATTCACATGCCGGTCGGCTTCTTCAAGATGACGGCGGGTCCCTTGATCTGGGGCTACGAGACGGCACCGCTGCGCCATGCCAACAACCGCACGGCGGTCTATCCGCAGGCCCGCGTCCTCGGCGGCGGCAGCTCGATCAACGCGGAGATCTATACGCGTGGTTGTCCGGAAGACTATGACAACTGGGCCCGCGTCCATGGCTGCGATGGCTGGAGCTGGAACGATCTGCGGCCCTATTTCCTGAGGTCGGAAGGCAACACGCGGCTGGGTGGACCTGATCACGGCATCGATGGTCCTCTGGCGGTGACCGACCTCGTCACGCCCAACCGCGTGTCGCAGGCCTATGTGCAGGGCTGCATGGACTTCGGCATGCCCTACAATGCCGACTTCAACTCTGGCCGCCAGGAGGGCGCGGGGCTCTACCAGACCACCATCCGGAACGGCCGCCGCTGCAGCGCCGCGGTGGGCTATCTGCGGCCGGCACTCGCCCGCAAGAACCTGGAGGTCAGGACCGGGGTGATGGTCACCCGCATCGTGATCGAGAAGGGGCGGGCCGTGGCCGTCGAGATCGCCGACGGCCAGGAGCGCAAGCGCATCGACGCGTCGCGCGAGGTGATCGTCACGGCTGGCGCCATCGGGTCGCCCAAGATCCTCATGCTGTCCGGCATCGGTCCGGCGGCCCACCTCAGATCCTTGGGCGTCGAGGTGGTCCACGACCTGCCCGGCGTGGGCCGGAACTTCCACGATCACTTCTCGACCGACGTGATCTGGGTGCTCAACGGCGCGCATTCTTATGACAAGTACAAGAAGAGCCACTGGAAGCTCCTCGCGGGGCTGCAATACATGATGTTCAAGACCGGTCCCGTCGCATCGAACATCGTCGAGGCCGGCGCCTTCTGGTGGGGAGACCGGACGGAGAAGACTCCCGACCTGCAATTCCATTTCCTGGCCGGCGCGGGCGTGGAGGAGGGTGTCGATTCGGTGCCGGGCGGCAATGGCGCCACCTGCAATTCCTATCACGTGCGCCCGCGCTCGCGCGGCTCCGTCACGCTTCGGTCCGCCAATCCCACCGATCCGCCCGTCATCGATCCCAACTCGTTCGCCGAGCCCTACGATCTCGATCGCCACATCGACGGCATCAAGATCACGCAGGAGGTGGGCCAGACGCGGGCCATGCGGAAGTTCGTTGCGGCCGAGCACTTTCCGGGCCCCGGCGTGAAGACGCGCAAGGACTACGAGGATTGCGCGCGCGCGAATGCCCGTTCCTCCTATCACCCGGTGGGCACCTGCCGCATGGGACAGGACGAGATGGCGGTGATCGACCCGCTGCTGCGGGTGCGCGGCATCGAAGGCTTGCGCGTCTGCGACAGCTCGATCATGCCCGAGGTGGTCTCGTCCAATACCAATGCCCCCACAATCGCAATTGCTGAGAAGGCCGCGGACCTGATCCGCGGCAACAGGTGAGACTGATGCCGAAGATCCTGTCTGCCGACGCGGCCGTGAAGGCCATCCCCGACGGCGCCGTCGTGGCGGTGAATTCCTCGTCGGGGCTGAACTGTCCGGATGCGGTGCTGAAGGCCTTGGGCGAGCGTTTTGCCCGCGAGGGTCACCCGCGCAATCTGACCATGCTGCATCCCATCGCGGCGGGCGACATGTTCGGCATCGGCGGCGTCGACCACATCGCGAGGCCGGGCCTCGTCGCGCGCATCATCGGCGGGTCCTACCCCTCCGGCCCTTCGACATCGGAGCCGCCACGGATCTGGCAGATGCTGGGGGCCAACGAGGTTGCCGCCTACAACGTGCCCTCAGGCATCATGTTCGACATGATGCGCGAGGCGGCGGCCAAGCGGCCCGGGGTCATCACCAAGGTTGGGCTCGATACCTTCGTCGATCCCGACCGCGAGGGCTGTGCCATGAACAGCCGGGCGGCGGCAGACCCCATCGTGCGCAAGATCGAGTTCGATGGCGCGGAGTGGCTCTACTTTCCGGCCATCGTGCCCAGTGTCGCCATCATCCGCGGCAGCGTCTGCGACGAGCGCGGCAACCTGAGCTTCGAGCAGGAAGGCGCCTATCTCGGTGCCATGGAGCTGGCGCTGGCGGCCCACAACAACGGCGGCATCGTCATCGCCCAGGTCCGGCAGGTCGCCGAGAACGAGACGATCAAGCCGCATCAGGTGCGCGTGCCAGGCATTCTGGTGGACTACATCGTCGAGGCGCCGGACCAGTGGCAGACCACCCAGACGCCCTATGACCCGGCCATCAGCGGCGAGGTCTTCAAGCCGATCTCCAGCTTCGCGCTGATGGAGTTCGGAACCGGCAAGGCCATCGCCCGGCGCGTGGCGCAGGAGATCCGGCCCGGCTGGGCCGTCAATCTCGGCTTCGGCGTCTCCGCCAACGTGCCGCGCATCTTCATCGAGGAGGGCCTCCACGGTCGGGCGACCTGGGTCATCGAGCAGGGCGCCGTGGGTGGCGTGCCGCTGCTCGACTTCCAGTTCGGCTGCTCCTCCAACGCCGAGGCCTTCGTGCCCTCCGCCTATCAGTTCACCTACTTCCAGGCGGCGGGCTTCGACTGTTCGCTGCTGTCCTTCCTGCAGATCGACAGCCACGGTTCGGTGAATGTCTCGAAGCTGGGCGTCAGGCCGCACGTGACGGCGGGCGCGGGCGGATTCGTCGACATCACGGCGCGCGCCCGGAAGATCGTGTTCTCCGGCTTCTTCAACGCGGGCGCGCGCATGGAAGTCGTTGATGGCAGGCTCCGGATCGAGAAGGAAGGCAAGGTAAGGAAGCTGGTGACCGAGGTCGAGCAGGTCTCCTTCTCGGGGCGCCGCGGCGTGATGCAGGGTCAGGACGTGACCTATGTTACCGAGCGTTGCGTGCTGAAGCTTACGCCGGAGGGCATCGTGGTCACCGAGATCGCGCCCGGAGTCGAACTGCAGTCGAACATCCTGGACCAGTCCGAGTTTCCGCTGATCGTGTCGCCCGGGCTCAAGGAAATGGACCGGCGGCTGTTCAGCCCCGCGATCATGGGGCTGACCCTCGATGGCTGACACGGGCGACGATCGCATCCGGCTCGACCGGCAGGGCCAGGTCGCGCTGCTCACGCTGGCACGGCCCGACAAGCTCAATGCCCTGGATGACAGGATGGTTGCCGCCCTCGAACGGGCCGCCGCACTGATCGAGTCGTGGCAGGACGTGCGCGTGGCGATCATCACCGGCGAGGGCGACCGCAGCTTTTGCGCGGGCGGCGATATCGAGGCCTGGTCGGCGCGGTCCGCGGAGGACTTCGCGATGGCCTGGGTCCGCCACGGGCACCGCGCCTTCGACGCGCTGGCGCGTCTGCGCCAGCCGCTGATCGCCGCGCTCAACGGCCATACGCTGGGTGGCGGGCTCGAGCTTGCCGCCACCGCCGACTTCCGGGTGGCCGAAGAGCACGTGAAACTCGGTTCGCCGGAAACGGGACTCGGCATCATCCCCGGCTGGTCGGGAACCCAGCGCGCCCTGCGTCGCTTCGGCGCCCAGACCGTCCGGCGCATGGCGCTCCTCGGCGAGGTCTTCGCCGCGCCGGATGCGCTGGCCCTGGGCCTGGTCGATCTGGTCATGCCGAAGGGCCAGTCGCTTGCGGCCGCCCGCGACATGGCGGACCGCATGGCGAGGCGCGGGCCCTTCGCAACGCAAGCCACCAAGATGCTGGTCAATGCCGCCGAGGGCGAGGAGACTTCACGCATCCTCGAGGCCCTGGCCGGCGGCATGGCGGCGGCCAGCGCGGAACTCAAGGAAGGCCTTGCCGCCTTCCGCGAGAAGCGCAAGCCCGCGTTCTGATCTCATTCCCCGCGCGGGAACCGCTTGCTCTCTTCGAGGATGTTGAGGTCCATGTGGTTGCGCATGTAGCGCTCGCTGGCCTTCTGCAGCGGCTGGAAGTCCCACGGGAAGTAGGCGCCGTTGCGCAGCGCCTCGTAGACCACCCAGCGGCGCGCCTGGCTGGCGCGCACCGCCGCGTCGAAGGCATCGAGATTCCAGCGCGCGTCGGCCATGGCGCGAAAGGCCGCGAGCGTTGCCGCTGCCGCCGGATCGGCCACGCGATTGATGCGCTCGCCGGGATCGCGCGACACATCGAAGAGCATCTCCGGATCGAGCTTGCAGCGGATGTATTTCCAGTCGCCCTGGCGCAGGCACACGAGCGGCGCCCAGGAGCCTTCCGCCGCATACTCCATCGCCACCGGCGCGGTGCGGGTCTTGCCCTGCGCCAGTGGCACCAGGCTCTCGCCATCCGTCCACGGCATCACATCCGCCATCGAAACGCCGGCCATCTCGCACAGGCTGGGCGTTATGTCGATCGTGGAGACCGGCGTCTCGATCAGCCCGGGCTTCATGCCGGGCGCGGAAATCATCAGCGGCACGCGGGCCGAGCCTTCGAAGAAATTCATCTTGAACCACAATCCGCGTTCGCCAAGCATGTCGCCGTGGTCCGAGGTGAAGAGAATGATCGCCTCCTGGCGGGTTGCCTCCAGGGCCGCGAGGATCTCCCCGATCTTCTCGTCGATGTAGGTGATGTTGGCGAAGTAGCCCTGCCGCGCCCGGCGGATGTTGTCGTCGGTGATGGCGAAGGCCCGCCAGTCGCAGGCATCCATCAGGCGCTGCGAATGCGGATCCTGCGCCGCGTAGGCAATGGGCTCGCCCGCAGGAAGCAGATGTTCGCAGTCGTCGTAGAGGTTCCAGTGCCGGCGCCGCGCGACATAGGGATCATGCGGATGGGTAAAACTTACCGTCAGGCACCAGGGCCGGTCGTCGAGGCCCCGCGACAGGTCGTAGATCCGGGCCGTCGCGTTATGGGCAACCTCATCGTCATACTCGAGCTGGTTGGTGATCTCGGCAACGCCCGCGCCGGTGACGGATCCGAGATTGTGGTACCACCAGTCGATGCGCTCGCCGGGCTTGCGGTAGTCCGGCGTCCAGCCGAAATCGGCGGGATAGATGTCGGTCGTCAGGCGCTGCTCGAAGCCATGCAGCTGGTCGGGACCGACGAAATGCATCTTGCCCGACAGGATGGCCTGGTAGCCCGCGCGGCGCAGATGATGGGCGAAGGTCGGCGTATCGGAGGTGAACTCCGCGGCATTGTCGTAGACGCCGGTGCGCGACGGCAGCTGCCCGGTCATGAAGCTGGCGCGCCCGGGCGCGCAGAGCGGAGAGGCCGTGTAGGCATTGGCAAAGCGCAAGGATCGCGACGCCAGCCGGCGCAGGTTCGGCGCGTGCAGCCAGTCCGCCGGGCCATCCGGAAACAGCGTGCCGTTGACCTGGTCGGCCATCAGGATGAGAATGTTCGGGCGCTTGGGCACGACGCGAAGTCCTTGATCGGTGTGTCTGGGTTTCGGTTACTCCGCTGCCCCGTCTTGGGCAAGGATCAGGCGAGGCGCAGCAGGATTGCGCCGCCCACGATGCAGGCAGCGGCCGCGGCGCGCCAGAGGGTGAATTTCTCGCCGATGACGAAGACCGAGATCAGCATGGCGAAGACGATGGACGTCTCGCGCAGGGCCGCCACCGAGGCGATGGGCGCGCGCGTCATGGCCCACATGGCGATCCAGTAGGATGCGGCACTGAGAGACCCCGCCATGAACCCGGTGATCCACTCGCGCCTGATCGACTCCACGAGGGCGATGCCACGATAGTAGAATCCGATGACGGTCGAGCACAGGCCGTCGCAGACGAAGAGCCACGCGGCGTAGCTCGAGGCCGTGCTTGCCAGGCGGGCGCCCGTGCCGTCGACCAGCGTATAGCCGGTGATGAAGACCGAGGTAGCCAGCGCGAAGCCGACGGCGCGTCCGTTCAACCGGCCCAGCAGTCCGCCGCGCAGCGACATGACCAGCGTTCCGGCCGACAGGAGGCAGATCCCGGCGATGGCGACGGGGCCTGGAATCTCGTTGGCAAGAAAGATCGCGCCGATGGCGGTCATCAGCGGCGCCGAACCGCGCGCCAGCGGATAGGTCTGGGCCAGATCGCCGGCGTCATAGGCAAGGATGAGGAACAGGCGGTAGCCGATGTGGATGATCACAGACGCTACGATCCACGGCCAGACCGATGCGGATGGGACATCGACGAAGGGAATGGCCGGCGCGGCGAAGAGCGCCATGCCGAGCGACGTAATCGTGATCGATGCGAAGCGGTCGGTCCGGACCTTGACCAGCGCGTTCCACGAGGCGTGCATCGCTGCGGCTGCCAGCACGGACAGGAAGACGACGAGGCTCACGGTATGGTCTCGAGGTCGATCTCGACCCACAACGGAAAGTGATCGGAACCGGTCTGGTCGGTGGCCGCATGCACCGACCTGACTCGCGCCGCGATCTCGCCGGTGACGAAGCAATGGTCGAGCTGGCGCTTGCGGAGTTCGCCGGCAATCACCTTCACATGCGTGTAAAGCCCTCCGCGTTCCACGCCCGCAACCGCGGTCGCGTCGCAGAAGCCGCCGTGATAGCGCGCGCCGGGATGATAGGGCGTCTGATCGCAGATCCTGGCATGCTCCTGGCTTCCGGCCTCGCAGTTGAAGTCGCCGAGCCAGATCGCCCGCGCGGAGCTTTCCGGCTCCGGCTGTCCGTTCGTCCAGTCGCGGTCGGGCTCGTCGTCCCGCCCGCTCCAGGGCCCGCCCTCGCGCACTGCGCCGTCGTGCCGGCCCAGCAGATAGTCGATCTGTTCAAGGCGTTCGGCGACGCCGACATGGGCCAGATGCAATGACACGAAACGAACCGGGCCGATCGGAGTACGGATCAGGCATTCCAGGGCCGCGTTGCGCGTGTTGAGCGGATCGGCCATGCGCCGCATCGGAAGACTGTGAAGGCGCGACCAGTCGATCGGAAGCTTCGAGAGCAGCATCGTGCCGAACTGCCGGCGCCGGTTGACGACGCGCCCGCCATCGCGGCGGCTTGCATCCATGTCGAAGGCGGGGCCATAGACAGCATGGTAGCCGGGGAGCAGTCGCATCAGCAGGTCCGGCTGGTCGTCGAGGTTGCTCCGGTTCCAGAACCGTTCGACCTCCTGCAGCGCGATGATGTCAGCTCCATCGACGGCCCGCGCAATGCGGCCGAGGTCGTAGCGGCCATCGCTGCCGAAGCCGTATTGGATGTTGTAACTGACGAGTCTCACGCCCTCACCCCGCCGTGCCGGGATGGTGCTTAGTCCCGCCCACTCTCGCTGACAAGCCGCGCGATGACGAAGATGAGCGGCAGTGCCACGGCCCAGCCCGCACCGATCAGGACGATCGACAGCGCGTGTGGTGCTGCCAGTTCGGCAGCTCCAAGGGACTCGCCCGCGATGTAGCTCAGCGGTCCGAAGACGGCACCCAGCACCGCCTGCGCCGTCGAACGGCCCTTGAGCCAGGCCAGGCTCGCCTGCGGCAGCGTGCCGAAGGCGAACCACAGGGCAATGATCCAGACCGGTGGCAGTGGCGATCCGGGCGTCGAGCCGGCATAGGAAATGACCCCCGCTGCCACGAAGGCGGTTTCGACCACCATGCCCAGCAGGGTCACTCCTCCGATGATGAGCGACTCCTGCCGCAGTCGCTGCCGGTTGAAGGCGAGGTGAAGAGCAACGACGACCACTGCGGGCAGCGAGCCGACCACGGGCCAGCCGGCAGCGCCGCCCGCCACGGCCGCGAACCAGGCCACTTCGAAGAGCAGGAAATTGGCCAGCAATGCGAGGACCCGGCCGGCAGCGAACCGAACGCCGGGTTCCGGCGTATCACCTGGAGTTTTGGTCTGGTTCGACGAAAGGGGGTTCATGATGCCTGCTATGGCCGATACGCGACAGCGGGGGTGCCGGTTTTCGATGGCCGTTCTGCTGGTCGTCACGCTTGCTGCGGGGGCCGCTCCGGCAAGCGCTGAAGGCGAGGTGCTGGACAATGCCGGCATCAGGTCACTGGTCACGGGCAAGCGCATCTATCTCTCCACCCCGCTTGGCGGTGAACTTCCGCTCTACTATCGCGCGGGCGGCAAGGTTGACGGGTCTGGCGAGGCGGTGGGTCTCGGCAAGTATCTGAAACCAAAGGATAGTGGGCGCTGGTGGGTCTCTGGCGGCCGGCTCTGCCAAAAGTGGCAGGAATGGTATGACGGCCGCACCTTCTGCTTCAAGCTGAGCCGGATTTCGAGCACGAAGGTGCATTGGCTGCGCGACGACGGCACGTCCGGAATCGCCCGCGTGGGGCGCTGACAGCCGCGGGAGATATCGCGCTCAACCGATTGAAAATTAACGACATATATGAAGTTTCCTATCCTGGCGGTGCGGGATCGGGCATGACCCCAGGCGGCTGGCGTGCCCGTTCATGTTGCTGGTCACGCCAACATCAAACAATTGCCGCATGTTGAAGGTTAAGTCCCATGCGATTGAGCCCCATCAGGAAAGACCGATCCGTTGCGTAAGCCAGCCCTGCTAGCCCTCTTCCTTGCCTTCGCGGCGCCCTTGGCCCACGCGGACCCGATCAGCGGCGTCTCGGCGTCCTACAACGTCGACGTCGGGCCGATGACCATGATGTCCGTCCGGTTCAGCTTCGATGTCTCGAAGGACACCGTGAGTTCGCAGGCCACCATCAAGAGCAAGGGGCTGAGCAAGATCTTCTCCGAGTACAGCGCCACCGTCGAGGGCGAAGGCCGGATCGATGGTGCGGATTTCCAGCCGGCCGTCTTCAAGATGGCGCGCGAGAAGGATGACCGCAAGCGCCGCACCACGGTGATCTGGCAGGATGGTGGAACCATCAGCATGGACCCGCCGGCGCACAAGAAGGCAGAGGTCCAGGCCAAGGTCGAGAAGGCCCTGTCGCCCGGCGTGGCTGATCCGATCACGGCGATCCTGCGCGTGGGCGCGGCCGGCGACAATCCCTGCACCTCGGTGCAGCGTGTCTTCGATGGCCGTGACGTTTTCGAACTCGCGTTCCAGGATCTGGGCAAGGGTGAACTCAACGGCAAATACGGATTCAACGGGGCCGTGCGCAAGTGCGAGGTGCGCTGGCATCCCATCGCCGGGCGTTCCTTCGAGCGCGGCGATCCCGACGATGTCTATGGCGTGGCCTTCGCGCCGATGGGCACGCTGTCGACGGGTCAGATGCTGTGGTTCCCCGTCTTGATGACGGGAACAGTCAAGGGCCTCTCCTTCGAGGCCTATGTCACGAAGCTTGAAGCCCATGGCGCGGGCGGCGAAAGCCAGACACCCACGCAGAACTGACGGGCCGCAGCCCGGCGGGTGCTATCGCCGGGACGAAGCCTGGAGCGCTAGGGCGCGGTCTTCGATGGCCCTCACGGTCTCGGTCAGTGCCGTCTTGATCCTGGTGTCCGAGGGATCGAAGCGGACCGACGGCATGGGTATGGACACCGCGTAGACGGTCGCGGCGGCATCGCGAAACGCCTTCCCCATCGCACATATGCCGGTCGCGTGTTCCTCGCGATCGATCGCGATGCCGCTGCTGCGGATGCGTGCGATTTCGGCCATGAATCCTTCCGTACTGGTGATGGTCGCAGGCGTGTGGCGCGCCATGCCGGGCATCAGCAGCCGGGCAATCTCCGTGTCATCGAGCAGCGCGAGCGCGGCCTTGCCGTTGGCCGTGCAATGAAGTGGAAAGCTCTCGCCGACCGACGACACGGCGCGCAGCCGTTGCGGTCCCGCGATCTGGTCGATGAAGACCAGGTGATCCCGATGCAGCACGGCAAGATCGACGGTCTCGCCGCTCGTCTCCGACAGCCGCTTGAGAAGCGGGTGTGCGATCTCCACAACATCGGCGCGATAGTCCTCGGCCAGCGACTGGATGAGCGGGCCAATGCGGATGGATCTTGTCTCGCTGCCCGCCAGCAGCAGGCCTTCCGTGGCGAGCGCCTGCACGATCCGCTGCACCGTCGAGCGCGGAAGCCCCACGCGCTCGGCGATCTGCCCCAGGCTCAGCCCGCCCGACTCGGCCCGGCAGACGCGCAGGATCGCCGCGGCGCGGGCAATGACCTGGACCGGGCTCGGCGCAGAACTAGCCATGGAATGTACCACAATACAGTACAAAATTTTGCATATTGACCGAGATAACCTGAATTCGTACCGTATGACAAGACAAACAAGAAACACGGGAGTGCGCAATGGGAATCAAGGTTCGCGGCATCGAGTTCCAGGACAACCTCGACAACCCGATGGGCCTGCAATTCGTGAACCTGTCGCACCGCTGGGGTTACCAGTGCCCGAACTGGCCCTATTTTCAGGACGTGAAGATCGAGCGCATTCACTACATGGCGAAGTCGGGCGTGCTGTCCCAGCGCATCACCACCTCGATGCACTCCACCACCCATATCGACGCGCCCGCGCATGTGGTGCAGGGCACGCCCTTCATCGACGAGGTGCCGCTGCCGCATTTCTTCGGCTCTGGCATCGTTGTTTCACTCCCCAAGAAGAAGTGGGAGTCGATCACCGCCGATGACCTCGAGAGGGCCTGCGGCAAGGTCATCCGGCCACATGATGTGCTGATCATCAATACCGGCTGGCACAAGGTCTATGAGGATGGCGACTACTTCGCCTATTGCCCGGGCTTCGTGCCCTCTGCCGGGCAGTGGATGGTGGACAAGCAGGTCAAGGTCGTGGGCCATGACACCCAGGCCAACGATCATCCGCTGGCAACGGCCATCGGCCCGCAGCGCAACGGTCCGCTGCTGCCCCACCTCGAGAAGGAGTATCGCGAATGGTCGGGCGGGCGTGACTGGAAGGATGATTTTCCCGAATGGGAGCCGGTGCACAACATCCTCTTCAAGAACGGCATCCTCGGCATCGAGAATGTCGGCGGCGATCTCGACGCCGTCACCGGCCGGCGCTGCACCTTCGCCTTCTTCCCCTGGAACTGGGACCGCGGCGATGGCTGCATCATCCGGCTGGTGGCCATCATGGATCCGAAGCAGCAGTATCGCATCGAGTCCGGGGAGAAGTTCTGATGCATGCAAGGCGGTTTCAGGATGCGAAGCCCTATGAGGCGCCGAACCATCGCGGCGTCGTCGGGCTGCGCCTCCAGGGCTTCGAGGAGGGCGGTCCCACCAACCAGTGGGTCGGCTATTCGCAGTTCCTGCCCGGTGGCGGAGCAGGGCCCGACGCCACGCCTTTCGAGAAGGTCTATGTCGTGCTCGAGGGCGAGATGACGGTGATCGTCGACGGCAGGGAGACGGTGCTCGGACCCATGGATTCCTGCACCATCTGGCCCAACGAGCGGCGCGAGATCGTGAATCGCGGAAACCACGTCTGCAAGATGCTGGTGGTCATTCCCTATCCTCCGGGCGCGAAGCCATGAGCGATGACTGGCTGAAGAACCCGCTGTCGCTCTTCGACGTAGCGGGAAAGGTTGCGGTGGTCACCGGGGCATCGGGGGCCTTCGGTGCCCTCGCTGCCCGCGTCCTCGCCGGCGCCGGCTGCAGGCTGGTACTGTCGGCCGGAAGGAAATCAGAACTCGATGCGGTCGCCGCGTCCTGCGCCTCGGAGGTCGAGACGGTGAATCTCCGCCCGTCGACCGAGGACAACTGCACTGCGATCGTCGCCAGGGCCGTGGAACGCTTCGGCCGCGTCGACATCCTGGTGGTGGCGTCGGGCAAGAACGATGTCTCGAAGATTCACGAGATGGCGCCCGCCCGCTTTCTCGACGTGATGGACGCCAACGTGACCCAGAGCTGGCTGATGGCAAGGGCCGTGACCATCCAGATGCTGAAGCAGGGGCAGGGCGGGAAGATCGTCCTCATGTCCTCGGCCCGCGGGTTGCTGGGCCATCCGGCGGGATACACCGCCTATTGCGCCTCCAAGTCGGCCGTGGACGGAATCACGAAGGCGCTCGGCTGCGAGCTGGGTCCCACCGGCATCACGGTCAATGCCATCGCGCCCACCGTCTTCCGCTCGCCCCTCACGGAGTGGATGTTCGGCGACGACGACAAGGCCAGGACGACGCGCAGCGGCTTCCTCGCCCGCGTTCCCAAGGGCCGTCTCGGCGAACCCTCGGACCTGGCCGGCCCGCTGCTCTTCCTCGCCTCGCGCGCCTCCGATTTCTATACCGGCCATGTCCTCTATGCCGATGGCGGCTACACGGCGGGATGATGGAACGGATCGCCATCATCGGTGCGGGGCTGATGGGTCATGGCCTGGCGCTGGTCTTCGCCGACGCCGGCCATGAGGTCACGATCACCGACCCCTCAGCCGAGGCACTGGCGACGGTCCGGGCACGCATCGCCGACACCCTGACCAGCCTCGGGCGCGACGCAGCGGCTGCAACGCGCGTCGCAACCCAGTCCGGCATCCGCGACACGGTGGCCACGGCCGACATCGTCATCGAGGCGGCGCCCGAAAGGCTCGAGCTCAAGCAGGGTCTCTTCGCCGAGATCGAGGTGCATGCGCGGGATGACGCCATCCTCGCCTCGAACACCTCGGTGATCCCGATCCACAAGGTCATGGCGCGAGTAGCAGGCAAGACGCGCGCGCTCGGGACCCATTGGTGGAATCCGCCCTATCTTGTGCCGCTCGTCGAGGTCATCCAGACGCAGGACACCGCGCCCAGTGTGATCGACCGCATGATGGCGCTGCTCGCGCGGATCGGGAAGGTTCCCGTTCATGTGAAGAAGGACGTGCCAGGATTCGTCGGCAACCGGCTTCAGCACGCGCTGTGGCGCGAGGCGATTTCCCTGGTGGAAAAGGGGGTCTGCGACGCCGAGACCGTCGATCTCGTGGTCAAGAACAGCTTTGGCCGCCGCCTGGCCGTGCTGGGCCCGCTCGAGAATGCCGATCTCGTGGGCACCGACCTGACGCTCGACATCCACAACCAGGTGCTGGCCGATCTCGAGGACAGCCACCACCCCAGTCCCTACCTGACGGACCTCGTTCGCAGCGGCCGGCTGGGATTCAAGTCGAACGCGGGCTTCCGGTCCTGGGACGATGGACAGAAGGCCCGGCTCAGGGCCGCCGTTCTCCAGCATCTCAGGAAGGCGGCGGCGCCATGATCGGTCATCAGGCGGATGCCGGGAATGCTCCCGCAACCTTTCCTCGCATGCGGCACCTCCGAGCTGCGCCTGGAGCGGACTCCGGGAACAAGTCGCTTGACGGCGGGGGAGTCTACCGGAAAGACTTGAATCGACATGATCGGGTGCGCGCAGCGTGCGTACAACCTGTCTGGCAGAAGGGGCTGGTCGTCGGCAGGGGATTTGGGACAAGACGTTTCGGCAGGCCGTTCGGCCTGCGCGAGAGTGGTTTTCGGCGAGGGCACCGGAAGAGGCCCCGCAGTTCAACGCGTTCATCTGGGAGGAACACATGGCAATCATTACACGGATCAACCGCCGCAGCCTGCTGAAGGCGAGCGCCGGCCTCGTCGCCGCTCCGGCCGTCCTGCGCCGGGCCTATGCCGCCGACGTCTTCAAGATCGGAAAGGTCGGACCGGTCACCGGGCCGATCGCCGGCTTCGGCGAAGCCACGGGCTGGGTGGTCGACGGCCTGAAGGATATCATGGCCCAGCTGCCTGTACCGGTCGAGATCATCCAGAAGGACTCGCAGTCGAACCCCAACCGCGCGGCCGAAGTGGCGACCGAGCTCATCGAGAAGGACGGCGTCAAGCTGCTGCTCGCCAAGGGCACGCCCGACACGACCAATCCCGTCGCCGACCAGGCCGAGCTGAACGGCGTCCCCTGCGTGACCGACGATGCACCCTGGCAGCCCTATTTCTTCGGCCGCGGCGGCGACCCGGCGACGGGCTTCAAGTGGACCTACCACGCCTTCTGGGGCTTGGAGGACGTGATTGCCAATTTCCTCAGCATCTGGGACACGGCCGGCGTCGCCAAGGTGGTGGGCGGCCTTTTCCCGAACGATGCCGACGGCAATGCCTGGGGCGATCCGAAGCTGGGCCTTCCCGAGCCTCTGGCCAAGGCCGGATACAAGCTCATCGATCCCGGCCGCTACCAGCCGCTCAACAACGACTTCTCCTCGCAGATCGCGGCCTTCAAGGAGGCCGGCGTCGAGATCGTCACCGGCGTGATGATTCCCCCCGACTTCGCCACCTTCTGGGGCCAGGCGGCCCAGCAGGGCTTCAATCCGAAGGTTGTCACGGTCGGCAAGGCGCTGCTCTTCCCGTCGTCAGTCGAGGCGCTGGGCGATCGTGGCGACGGGCTGACCACCGAGATCTGGTGGTCGCCGCATCACCCCTTCAAGTCGAGCCTCACCGGGCAGTCGGCCAAGGATCTCTGCGAGGCCTATACCGCCGCGACCGGCAAGCAGTGGACCCAGCCGCTGGGCTTCGCCCACGCCCTGTTCGAGATCGCCTTCGACGTCGTGAAGCGCACCAAGGACGTGAACGATCCGGAGTCGGTCCTTGCCGCTCTCACCGAAACCCAGCTCGACACGATCGTCGGGCCGATTTCCTGGAAGGGTGGGCCGAACAATCCGGTGAAGAACGTCTGCAAGACGCCGCTCGTCGGCGGACAGTGGACCAAGACGGGTTCTGGTTTCGAACTGGTGATCACCAACAACCCCCAGCACCCGGAGATTCCGGTGGGCGGCAAGCTGCGCCTGCTGGGCTGAACGCGATAGCCCGCGCCGCGACCGGCTCCTGGCAAAGGTGGGCGGGCGCGGCGCGGGTCGGCGGTCCGCCAAGCGACGCCTGGCGGGGTTCAGATGTCTTTCCTTCCCGGGCGGGAAGCAGGAGTCCGATGTCCCTTCTCGCACTTGAATCCCTGAACAAGCGCTATGGTGCGCTCGTGGTCACCGATGGCGTCAGCTTCGGGGTCGAACAGGGCGAGATCGTCGGAATTCTCGGACCGAATGGCGCGGGCAAGACGACGCTCTTCAATCTCATCGCCGGAACCGTGAAGCCTGACTCCGGCCGGGTCGCGTTCAAGGGCGCGGACATCACCGCGGCCAATGCCGCCGCGCGCTGCCGGGCCGGCATCTCGCGCTCCTTCCAGGTGCCACATCCGTTCAACGGCATGACGGTCTTCGAGAACATCCTGGTGGGCGCCGCCTTCGGGCGTCACGGGCAGGATGCCGAGGCGCACGCCCTGAAGGTCATGGACCTGACCGGCATGAAACCGAAGGCCAACCAGCTCGCCGGATCGATCACGCTGCTCGAGCGCAAGCGCCTGGAACTGGCCCGTGCACTCGCCACCGAACCGGAGCTCCTGCTGCTCGACGAGATCGCGGGTGGACTGACCGAACGCGAATGCCTGTCGCTGCTCTCGGCGATCCGCGACGTCCATGCCTCCGGCGTCACCATCGTCTGGATCGAGCACGTGGTTCATGCCCTGCTTGCCGTGGCGCAGCGGCTGGTGGTGCTCAACTTCGGCAAGGTCATCGCCGACGGAAGGCCGGACGCGGTCATGAACAGCCAGGATGTGAAAAGCGTCTATCTTGGCGAGGACGCGCATGCCTGAGCCCATCCTCGCGGTCGACAATCTCGAGGCCTGGTACGGCGACGCCAGGATCCTGCATGGCGTGTCCTTCACGCTCGGGCCCGGCGAGATGCTGGCGCTCATCGGCGCCAACGGAGCGGGCAAGAGCACGCTGCTCAAGTGCATCAGCGGACTGGTGGCGCGGAAGTCCGGAACCATCCGTTTCCGCGGCGAGGACATCCTCGGCCTCGAGGCCAATGACATCGTGGCCAGGGGCATCGCCATGGTACCGGAAGGACGCAGGCTCTTCCCCTCGCTCTCGGTCGAGGAGAATCTGGTTCTGGGCGGCAACCTCGCGCGGCCCGGTCCCTGGTCGCTGGAGGCGATCTATGGCCTGTTCCCCATTCTCAAGGAGAAGCGCCAGGCGCCATCGACCTCGCTGTCCGGCGGGCAGCAGCAGATGGTCGCGATCGGGCGCGCGCTGATGTCGAACCCCGATGTCATCCTGCTTGACGAACTCAGCCTCGGACTGGCGCCCATCGTGATCAAGGACATCTACGCCCTGCTGCCGCGCATTCTGGGAAGCGGGCTCTCCGCCATTCTGGTGGAACAGGATGTGACCCGGGCGCTTGCGACCTCGAACCATTTCCTGTGCCTGCAGGAGGGGCACATCTCCCTGGAGGGCGCGCCCGGTGCCTTTACCAAGGACCAGATCTCCGCCGCCTATTTCGGACTGTAGGATGGCCTGGCTCAACATCATCATTCAGGGCGTTCTGGTCGGCGGTCTCTATGCGCTCTTCGCCGCCGGCCTGTCGCTGATCTTCGGCGTCATGCGGCTGGTGAACATCGCCCATGGCGATCTGATCGTGGCTGCCGCGTTCCTCGCCTGGTCGCTCGTGCAGGCCACCGGAATCCACCCGCTTCTCTCGCTGGTCATCGTGGTGCCGGTCGCCATGGCCTTCGGCTATGCCCTGCAGCGCGTCATCCTCAACAAGACCCTCGGCAAGGACATTCTGCCGCCGCTTCTGGTCACCTTCGGCCTGTCGGTCATCCTGCAGAATGCGCTGCTCGAGATCTTCACGGCCGACAGCCGCAAGCTGAATGCCGGGACCATCGAGACCGCCTCCTTCCCGCTTCTGCCCGGAATCGACATCGGCTACCTGCCACTATTGCAGTTCGTGGTCGCCGTCGCGGTCATCGCCGGTCTGCAGTACCTGTTCTACAACACCGCGCTTGGCCGCGCCTTCCGCGCCACATCGGACGATGCCGAGACCGCGCTGCTGATGGGACTCGACCGGCGCAAGGTCTATGCCTCGGCCATGGCGCTGTGCCTTGGCGTCGTGGCGATCGCCGGCGTGTTTCTCGGCGTGCGCGCGAACTTCGATCCCTTCATGGGGCCGGGGCGCCTGATCTTCGGCTTCGAGGCCGTGATCATCGGCGGTCTCGGCAACCTCTGGGGAACGCTGGCCGGCGGCATCATCCTGGGCGTGGCGCAGGGAATCGGCGCACAGCTCAATCCGGGCTGGCAGGTGCTGGCCGGCCATCTTGTCTTCCTGCTTGTCCTGGCGGTGAGGCCACGCGGCCTGTTCCCGAGGATGGACGGATGACCGCCGCGATCGTTCGTTCCACCCGCGCCAGCCGCGTGGCCGCCGTCCTCGCCATCGTGCTGGGCGCCGTCCTGGTCCTGGCACCCTGGTGGGGATCGACCGCCACGCTGCGCCTGATCGGGGAGATCATGGTCTACATCGCGCTGGCCAGCCTGTGGAACCTGCTGGCTGGCTATGCCGGGCTGGTCTCGGTGGGCCAGCAGGCCTATGTCGGCGTTGGCGTCTACGTCATGGTCTCGGCTGCGCTGTTTCTCGGCATCCATCCCTACTTCGCCGTGCCGCTGGCCGGTCTTGCCGCCGTCGTCCTGGCGCTGCCAGTCGGCAAGCTCGTGTTCCGGCTGCAGGGCGCCTATTTTGCCATCGGTACCTGGGTGGTGGCGGAGGTGTTCCGCCTGGTCATGGCCCAGGTCGCCAGTCTCGGCGGCGGATCGGGCATCAGCATTCCGGCGCCGGTGATGAAGGCGCTGGCCGACACGAAGTTTTGGCGCGAGGCCTCGATCTACTGGCTGGCCATGGTCCTGGGCCTCGGCGCTCTGGCGCTGGTCTATGGCCTGCTGCGCTCCCGCATCGGCCTGGCGCTCACCGCCATCCGCGACAGCGAAATCGCCTCCTCCAGCCTCGGCATCCGCATCACGCGCACCAAGTACGCCGTCTACGTGGCCGTGGCAGGCGTGACCGCCATGGTCGGATCGCTCATTGCCCTGCAGAAGATCCGTGTCTCGCCCGATGCCGCCTTCAGCGTGAACGACTGGACCGCCTTCGTGATCTTCATCGTGGTGATCGGCGGCATCGGAACCATCGAGGGACCGATCATCGGCACACTGGTCTATTTCCTGCTGCGCGAATTCCTGGCCGATCTGGGCAGCATCTATCTCATGATCCTCGGCGTCATCGCCATCGTCATCATGCTGGTGGCTCCCAAGGGCATTTGGGGCTACATCGCGCAGCGCTGGAACATTTCGCTCTTCCCGACCGGCTACCGGGTGGTGGAAAAGGACTAGGCCATGACCGTCGCTCCCTTCATCTATGCCGCGCTTCCCACCCGTGTCGTCTTCGGCCGCGGCCGCATCGCGGATGCCGCCACCGAGGCCGCGCGGCTCGGCCTGAAGCGTCCGCTCGTCATCACGACGCAGCATCAGGCGGCCGTGGTCGAGACCCTGATCGGCAAGACCAACGGCGTCGCCTTCGCCGGCGCGGCCATGCACACGCCGGTGTCCGTCACCGAGGCGGCACTCGCTGTCCTGCAGCGCGAAGGCTGCGACGGCACCGTCGCGCTGGGGGGTGGGTCCTCGACCGGTCTTGGCAAGGCCATCGCCTTCCGCACCGACCTGCCGCAACTCGTCATTCCCACCAGCTATGCCGGTTCGGAGATGACCAACATCCTGGGCGAAACCGCCGATGGCGCGAAGATCACCAAGCGCGATCTGAAGATCCAGCCCGAAACCGTGATCTACGATCCCGACCTGCTGGCAACGCTGCCCGATGGCTTTGCCGCCACTTCCGGGCTGAATGCCATCGCGCATGCCGTCGAAGGACTCTATGCCGTGGACGGAAATCCCGTCGTCTCGCTCATGGCCGAGGAGGGCATTCGTGCCCTCGCTGCCGCCCTGCCGCTGGGAAGAGGCGGGCATGACGAGGCACTCTATGGCGCCTGGCTCTGCGGTGCAGTGCTCGGATCCGTGTCCATGGCCCTGCACCACAAGCTCTGCCACGTGCTGGGCGGAAGCTTCAACCTGCCGCATGCCGAGACCCATGCCGTGGTGCTGCCGCAGGCCACGGCCTACAACGCAACCGGTTCGCCGGAGGCGATGCGGCGCATCGCCCGGGCGCTGGGCGCGACGACCGCGGCGGGCGGCCTCTTCGATCTCGCGGTCCGGCTTGGCGCGCCCACCGCGCTGAAGCACATCGGCATGCCGGAGGACGGCCTCGACCGTGCCGCCGACATCGCCGCCGCCAATCCATACCCCAACCCGCGGCCGCTCGATCGCGCCGCGATCCGCGAACTGCTGGACAACGCCTATCACGGGCGCAGGCCCGTCTGAGACCAAGGGAGACCTCGCATGGCTGACATAACCACCGATGTCATGATTGTCGGAACCGGCCCGGCCGGCAGCGCCATGGCCGCGCTGCTGTCGACCTACGGTGTCGAGAACTTCATCGTGAACCGCTACCGCTGGTTGGCGAACACGCCGCGCGCCCACATCACCAACCAGCGTTGCATGGAGGTGCTGCGTGATCTCGGGCGCGAGGTCGAGGACGAGGCCTACATGTTCGCCACCGAGCAGGATCTCATGGGCGAGAACGTCTTCTGCGTCAGTCTCGCCGGGGAGGAACTGGGCCGCATGAAGAGCTGGGGCAAGCATCCCCTGTCGCGCGCCGAGCATCACCTGTCCTCGCCCTGCCACATGAACGATCTGCCGCAGACCTTCATGGAGCCGCTGCTGTTCAAGACGGCCTGTTCGCGCGGAACCCAGGCACGCATGTCGGTCGAGTATCTCTCGCACGTTCAGGACAAGGAGGGTGTCACCGTCACCTGCAGGGACCGGTTGACCGGCAAGGACTTCACCGTCCGCGCCAGATACCTGGTGGGCGCAGACGGCGGAAACTCGCTCGTGGCCGAACAGGCCGGCCTGCCCTTCGAGGGCAAGATGGGCGTCGGCGGGTCAATGAACATCCTCTTCCGCGCGGACCTGTCGAAGTATGTCGCGCACCGGCCATCGGTCCTCTACTGGATCATGCAGCCCGGCGCCGATGTCGGCGGCATCGGCATGGGGCTCGTGCGCATGGTGCGCCCGTGGTACGAGTGGCTCATCGTCTGGGGCTACGACATCAACCAGCCGCCGCCCGAGGTCGATGCGGCCTTCGCGACCACGGTTGCACGTCAGCTCATCGGCGATCCCGACATCGACATCGACCTGATCTCGGCCAATACCTGGACCGTGAACAACATGTATGCCACCCGCATGCAGAACGGGCGGGTCTTCATCATGGGGGATGCCGCCCACCGCCATCCGCCCTCCAACGGGCTGGGTTCCAACACCTCGATCCAGGATGCCTTCAACCTGGCCTGGAAGATGGCGATGGTGGTGAAGGGAGAAGCGGGACCGGGGCTCCTCGACAGCTACAATGACGAGCGCGCCCCCGTGGCCAAGCAGATCGTCACGCGCGCCAACCAGTCGATCGCCGAGTTCGGGCCGATCTTCGAGGCGCTTGGCATGGATGGCGGCGTCGACCATGCCAAGATCCAGCGCAACATGGACGCGCGCTGCAATGCAGGCGAGGCAGCGGAACGGCAGCGCGCGGCATTGCGCAAGGCCATTGCCTTCAAGAAGTACGAATTCGACTGCCACGGCGTGGAAATGAACCAGCGCTATGCGTCCTCCGCCGTACTTGCCGACGGCAGCACGGCACCGGGCAGCAGCATCGACATGGAACTTCACTACGTGCCCACCACCTGGCCCGGCGCGCGCCTTCCCCACGCCTGGGTTTTCGATGCCAAGGGCGCGCAGCATTCGACGCTGGACATCACCGGGCATGGCCGCTTCACGATCCTGACGGGCATCGGTGGCGAGGCCTGGGTGGCGGCCGCCGGACAGATCGGCAAGGAACTGGGACTCGACCTCCGCACCTGCGTGATCGGGCCGCGCCGCGACTACGAGGATCACACGGGAGACTGGGCCAATGCGCGGGAGGTGGGCGATTCGGGCTGCATCCTTGTGCGCCCGGATCATCATGTGGCCTGGCGCGCCATGAAGCTGACGGCAGATCCCGCCGGGGATCTTTCCAGGGCCCTCCGCGCAGTGCTGGGACGCTGACCATGGCCAGGGCAGCAAGCAGGAAGACCGCGCCGAAGAAATCCTCGCGCAAGCCGGCGAAGACGGCCCGCAGCCGCAAGCCGAAGCGCGACATGGTCTACTACTTCACGGTGAAGGACTCCGTGAAGGTTGTGCAGGGCCGCTCGGGCCCCAGGGCAAACAAGCGTGCCAAGTTCCTGGTCGATACACTGGTCAAGCATCTCCACGCCTTCGTCAGGGAGGCGCGCCCGACCATGGACGAGTGGATGTATGGCATCAACTTCCTCACCCGCACCGGGCAGATGTGCAACGACTGGCGCCAGGAATACATCCTCCTGTCGGATGTGCTCGGCGTGTCCATGCTGGTCGAGACGCTGAACCACGAGAAGATGTCGGGCGAGACCGAATCGACCGTGCTCGGTCCCTTCTATATCCCGAACGCCCCGCGCTATGAAAATGGTGCGAACATCTGTCTCGACGGCAAGGGCGAGCCGGTCTGGGTTCATGGCCGCGTGACCAATGTCAGGGGCCGGCCCATCGCCGGCGCCACGCTCGAAGTCTGGCAGGCCAACGAGGACGGCTACTACGACGTGCAGCAGAAGGGCATACAGCCCGACATGAACCTGCGCGGCATCTTCACGTCCGACAAGGATGGCCGCTTCTCCTTCCGGTCGGCCTATCCGCGCTTCTACCCGATCCCGCATGACGGTCCGGTCGGCGACCTGCTGACTGCGCTCGACCGCAATCCCAATCGTCCGGCGCATCTACACTTCATGGTCACGGCGCCTGGCTACGAGAAGCTGATCACGCACATCTTCACGCCCGATTGTCCCTGGCTGAAGGACGACGCCGTCTTCGGCGTGAAGGAAAGCCTGATTGCCGATTTCAGGACTGTCGACGATCCTGAGAAGGCCGCGGCGATCGGCATGCCCAACCCCTTCCGCTCCGTCGAGTGGAACGTTGTATTGACCAAAGCCTGAGGTGAATCCGATCGCACGCAATTGGTGGGGTCTGTTGCGCTTGCGATGCTGCACCGGCGAAGACTGCCGCGACGTATCGTGGCAGCGGCAGATTGCCCCTCGCGCTATTGTATGATCTATTGCGTCGCGACGGTCGCAGAGACGGCCGGCTCACGCCAATGGGAGATCAGACAATGCTCAAGAAATCGCTCGCGTGCGCGGTCGCGCTTGCCGCGCTTCTCGCCTCGGGTTCGTCCTTTGCCGATACCAAGGACAAGAAGATAGCGCTGTCCAACAACTATGCTGGCAACTCCTGGCGCCAGGCCATGCTGAAGAGCTGGGACAAGGTGACCAAGCAGGCCGTGGCCGATGGCATCGTGGCGGCCGCCGATCCCTTCACGACGTCCGAGAACCAGGTCACCGAACAGGCCGCGCAGATCCAGAACCTGATCCTGCAGGGCTACAATGCCATCGTGGTCAACGCCGCCTCGCCGGATGCGCTGAACGGCGTCATCAAGCAGGCCTGCGACGCCGGCATCATTGTCGTGTCCTTCGACGGTATCGTCACCGAACCTTGCGCCTGGCGCATCGCGGTCGACTTCAAGGCAATGGGTGCGTCCGAAGTGGAATATCTCGCGAAGAAGATGCCGGAAGGCGGAAACCTTCTCGAGATACGCGGCCTTGCGGGCGTCTTTGTCGATGACGAGATCTCCAAGGGCATCAACGAGACCGTCGCCAAGTATCCGCAGTTCAAGATCGTCGGTTCCGTCCATGGCGACTGGGCCCAGGAAGTGGCTCAGAAGGCGGTAGCCGGCATCCTGCCGTCGCTGCCCGAGATCAAGGCCGTGGTGACCCAGGGCGGTGACGGCTATGGCGCCGCCCAGGCCTTCGCGGCCGCCGGACGCCCCACGCCGCTGATCATCATGGGCAATCGCCAGGATGAGCTTCAGTGGTGGAAGGAGCAGAAGGACGCCAATGGCTACGAGACCATGTCGGTCTCGATCGCGCCCGGCGTGTCGACGCTGGCCTTCTGGGTGGCCCAGATGATCCTCGACGGCAAGGAAGTTCCGAAGGATCTGACGGTGCCCTTCCTGCGCATCGATCAGGACAATCTCGAGGCCAATCTCGCTACCACGGAGAAGGGCGGCGTTGCCAATGTCGAGTATACGGCGGAGGACGCCGCGAAGGTCGTCGCAGGCAAGTAGCGCTTGTCGGACGTTGCGATAAGTCTGGACGGCGTCGAGAAGTCTTTCGGCGCCGTCCGTGCATTGGCGGGCGTGGACGTGAAGGTCCAGGCCGGCGAGTGCCTGGGAATTGTCGGCCACAACGGCGCCGGCAAGTCCACGCTGATGAACATCCTGACCGGGACGCTTCTGCCCGACCGCGGCAGCCTCGCCATAGGCGGCGTGCCTGTCTCAGGCACCTGGTCTCCCGCCCAGTCGCGGCTGCGCGGCATCCGCTGCGTCTTCCAGGAACTCTCGCTCTGTCCCAACTTGACGCTGGCCGAGAACACGCGCGTGGCGCACCACGGCTTGACCGGCCCGGGCTGGAAGCGGAAGGCGCGTCGGCTGATCCGCGACAAGCTCGACGAGATTTTCCCGGGCAACGCGATCGAAGTCGACTCCGAAATCGCCGACCTGCCCATCGGCCAACGCCAGATGGCGGAGATCGCGCGCGCCTTCACGGTCACCGGCGAGTCGCCACGGCTGGTCATTCTCGACGAGCCGACTTCGTCGCTCGACGCGGTGACCGCAGGGCAGCTCCTGACCTATGTGAGGTCGGAGACGGCGCGCGGCACGGCGGTGGTACTCATCTCCCACATCCTGAGCGATATCCTGCAAACCTGCGACCGGATCGTCGTCATGAAGGACGGCCGGGTGGTTGCCGAACGCCCGGCTGCTGCATTCACCCGCGCAACCCTTGTCGCGGCCATGGGCAGCGAACAGGGTACCGGCCCCGGCGGTCCCGCGATCCGCGATGCGGCGCGGCAGCGCGAGGTCATTCGTGCGCGGCCCCTCACCTCAGCGGGTACGGAAGAACTCGTGGCTGGCCAGGGCGAAATCGTCGGCCTCGCAGGATTGGCCGGACATGGCCAGACCCGCATGCTGCTGCAGCTCTTCGAGGGCCGGCAGGCCAGGGTCGACGGCGGCGTCGCCTTCATAGCGGGCGACCGTCAGTCCGATGGCATATTCCCACTCTGGTCGATCGCCCGCAACATCACGCTCCGCTCCCTGAAGGCCCTGCGGTCGGGTGCCCTCATCGACCTCGGGCGCGAGTCCAGCCTGGCGCAAGGCTGGAAGGAGACGATTGGCATCCGCACACCGGACATCAACAACAACATCCTCACGCTGTCGGGCGGCAACCAGCAGAAGGCGCTCTTCGCCAGGGCCCTGGCTTCCGATGCTCGCATCATCCTGATGGACGATCCCATGCGGGGCGTCGACTTCGGCACCAAGCACGAGGTCTATGGCATGATCCGCGATGAGGCCGAAAAAGGGCGCACCTTCGTCTGGTACACGACCGAGATCGAGGAACTGTCTCATTGCCACAGGGCCTATGTGTTCCGCAATGGAACGATCGCGGCCAGTCTCGGTCCTGACGAACTCACAGAGGAGCGCGTGTTGCAGGCCTCCTTCGCGGAGCACGTCGCGTGATCGGGCGCCGTCACCTCCGGGCTGCCCTGCCGTTCCTGTCGCTGGCCATCGTCCTGGCGGCGACCTTCTACGTGCAGCCGCGCACCATGAGCTATTTCGGGCTGAACCTCATGCTGCAATACGCGGTGCCCATTGCCCTGGCGACCATCGCGCAGATGTTCATCATCACCGTCAATGATCTCGATCTGTCCATCGGACCATTCGTGGGCCTCGTCGGATGCATTGGCGCCACGCTGCTCTTCGAGCAGCCGGCGCTCGGCGTTCTGGCGCTTCTGGCCTGCATCGCGGTCTATGTCGCGGTCGGAGCACTGATCCACATGCGCAATCTGCCGTCGATCGTGGTGACTCTCGGGCTTTCCTTCGTCTGGATGGGAGTTGCCGTGCTCATCCTGCCGTCGCCGGGCGGCAAGGCGCCGGACTGGCTCAAGGCCCTGATGAGCGTGCAGCTGCCGGTCGTGCCGTTTCCGATCGTCGCGGCGGTCGTGATCGGCGTCGTGGTGCAGGTTGCGCTGATGCAGTCGTCCTACGGCGTGATCGCGCGCGGCGCAGGCGGCAATCCGAAGGCCATGACGCGCGCCGGCTGGTCGATGCTGCAGACCAAGATGACCATGTATGGCCTCGCCGGTCTCTTCGGTGTCTTTTCCGGTCTCTGCCTTCTCGGACTGACGACGTCGGCAGACGCCCATGTCGCGGATCGGTACACGCTCTACTCCATCGCCGGCGTCATCCTGGGTGGCGGCGAATTCATCGGCGGCCGCGTTTCGCCGCTCGGCGCGGTCGTCGGCGCACTGACCCTGGCGCTGGCCGGTTCCTTCCTGATCTTCCTCAAGATCTCGCCCGACTGGCAGATTGGCGCGCAGGGCGCCATCCTGATTATCGTGCTGGCGCTGCGGGCCCTGGTCACATACGGGGACCGCAAGTCATGACGGCCAAGCTGAAATCCCTGCTGGGCGAAGCCTGGGTCTGGTCCTTCCTGGCCGCGTTTGGCGTCTGGCTGGCCACCATCTCCTTCACTGGCGGCCAGGGGGCGGGCGAGATCCTTACCGCGGCCCTGTCCTTTGCCACATTCACCATCATCGTCGGACTTGGGCAGATGATGGTCATCAGCATCGGTCCGGGCAATGTTGATCTCTCGATCCCCGCCACCATCACGCTGTCGGGTGTGGTGGCGATGAAGGTGATGGACACGGAGTCGGCGCGCCTGCTGCCGGGGATCCTCGCCGCGCTCGCGACCAGCATTGCGGTCGGCAGCTTCAACTATGCCCTGATCCGACTGCTGCGCATTCCGCCGATCATCGCCACACTGTCATCGAGTTTCCTCGTGCTGTCGACTGCCATTTCTCTCGGCCGCGGCATCCGGATCAAGCCGCCGCCGCCGCTTGCCGAGTTTGCGACCCTCCGGATCCTGGGCGTGCCGGTGGCCGCAATCTTCGTCCTGCTTCTCAGTCTCGCGCTTGCCATGGTGCTGCGCCGGACCATCTACGGACGAACGGTGCTGGCGGTGGGTCAGAACGCGCGAGCCGCCTGGCTCGCCGGTCTCCGTGTCGACGCAACCCGCTACGCGACCTATGTGCTCAGTGCCTTCCTCGCCGGCGTCTGCGGCATTCTCCTGTCGGGATTTTCCGGCGGAGCGGCCCTGAACATGGGCGAGGAGTTCCTGCTGGCCTCCATCGCCGTGGTGGTCATCGGGGGCACGTCGGTGGCAGGCGGACGGGCGAATGTGCCGGGTATCTGGGGCGCGGCGCTGTTCATGTACCTGCTGGTGACGATGCTGAACACCTTCGGAGCAAGCGCGGGCGTGCGCCTGATCCTCACGGGCCTGCTGATCATCGCCGTTATCGCAATTGCCGGCGGCGAACGCGGGACAAGGTAGCTGACTGGCCGCTCCGGGCGTCCTGCGACTGCCGCAGGCGCTCGACCGCGAGGTTCGAGACGATATCGACGAAGGGCATCGGCTTGGCAAAGAGAAAGCCCTGCAGATAGCCGCAGCCCTCCGCCTTGAGGGCATTGGCCTGTGCCTCGGTCTCGATTCCTTCCGCAACGACGTCGATGCCGATGTCGCGCGCGATCCTGATGACGCCACGGATGATGGCGATGTTCACCGGTGTCGTGTCGATGCCGGCCACGAAGGAGCGGTCGATCTTCACCTCCGAGAAGGCGAAGCGCTGAAGGTAGCTCAGGGAACTGTATCCGGTGCCGAAGTCGTCCAGCGCCAGCGCGACGCCGAGCGCCAGCAAATCCTGGATCACGCGGCTTGCGATGGCCTCGCCCCCGAGAATGGCCGTTTCGGTGACCTCGAGCACCAGGCGATGCGGCTGAAGCCCGGCCTCGGCCAGCGATGTCCGGACCGCCTCGACGATGCTGGCCGAACGCAACTGGCTGGGCGAGACATTGACGGCGACGCGGCAGTCCCCGGGAAGCAGTGCCGCCTGCCTGCAGGCCCGGCGGATGGCCCAGTTTCCGAGGACGGTCATCAGGCCCGCCTCCTCGGCCATGGCGATGAATTCGCCGGGCGAAAGAAGTCCGCGCGTCGGGTGGTTCCACCGCATCAGGGCTTCATAGCCGGTGATGACCTTCGTCTCGGCATTGGTGATGGGCTGGTAGTAGAGTTCGAGGCTGTCGTCCTGGACCGCCTGCATCAGTTCTCCTTCGAGAACCTTCCGCTGCTCCTGGACGGCCTTCATCTCCGGCGAGAAGATGCAGTAGTTGTTGCGGCCGCGCTTCTTCACGTTGTAGAGCGCCAGGTCGGCGCTGGTCAGCAGATCCTTCGGCCCGCTCGTGTGGGTCGGACACAGTGCCGCGCCGACGCTGGCGCCGACCACGATGCTGTGGCCTTCGATGCCGATGGGCGCATTCATGGCATCGACGATGGCTTCGGCGACTCCCACGACGGCCTCTTCGCTGGACAGTTCGTGGATGAGCACGGCGAACTCGTCTCCGCCCAGGCGCCCGATGGTGGTCTTGAAGCCCGACGTCGCCTGCCGCAGCCGCCGGACGGCGGTGCGCAGCACCAGGTCGCCGGCATTGTGGCCGAAGAGATCATTGACGGCCTTGAACTTGTCGAGGTCCACCGTCAGCAGGGCCAGGATGCCCTCCGGATGGGATGCGGCCTCATGCAGCGCATTCATGAAGCAGAAGCGGCTGGCGGCGCCGGTCAGCGCATCGGTATTGGCCTGCCGCTCGATTTCCGCGGTTGCCCGCACGCGCTCGTTGGCGTCCTGGATCGTGCCTTCGATGTAGAGTGGGTTGCCCTGCTTGTCGCGCACATACCAGGCGTTCTCGGTGATCCAGGCCTTCTCCTTGGTCCGGTGGCGATAGACTTCCGAGACGAGGTCGCGCACGTAGCCCTGCGTCTGCATCAGGTGATGGAAGTACTTGGCCCGGTCAGGATCCACGTACCAGCTGCCACCATGTGTCTTCACCGCATCGAGGTGCTCGGCCTCGCTGTTGTAGCCGTTGAAGGCATAGAGCGCACGATTGGCTCGGATCGGCGTGCCGTCGAGATGGTCGAGATAGATTCCGCATACCGCGTTCTCGAAGAGGCTCTGATACTCGCGCTCGGCATGGCCGGGCGGCGGTTCTGCCGGCGGACCGTCAGGCGACACGCGCAAATCCTCGTCCGGCCGCCCATCCTGGAGGATGGCGGGGGTCGCTGGCGTTCGATGGGTCTTCAACTTGGCCGACATCTGCCATTCCCGATCACGGGAGCAAGCTATCCGGCCCGGCTTTAGACTTGATGTAGATGCGTGATGAAATTGAAGAAAACCGATGAGGTAAGCGTTTAGGTCTGGTCCGGCCGGCGCGGGCCGGGACAGAGCCCGGTGGCTGATCGGCTGCCCGCACGGCGTGCCGGGCTGGCGCCGTCGACGCTTCTGAAGTTCATTTTAAGGCATTGATAAAATGAGTAAATCAATGAACGCCACAGGGCGTCTGACAGAAGGCTTGCCGCCGGCTCGGCCGCAATCGGTGCCGGCTTCACGAAGCTGTGAGCGCGCGCCTGTTCACTCGACCGGTGAGGCTCAGACCGGCATCACCCTCTCGTCAAGCTCCTCATCGCGCAGCCTTGATCTCCATGCGGAGGGGGTTGTCCCCATCCAGCGTGCGAAGGACTCGGCAAAGACCTGCGGCGAGGCGAATGCCAGGGCCTGGGCAATCTCAGTCATCGAGAGATCGGTCAATTCGAGCAGTTCGCTCGCCGCGGTTCGGCGCACATCGTCGCGGATCGCCTCGAAGGTGATCCCCTCTTCGGCAAGTCTTCGCCGCAAGGTGCGCGTACTTAGACCCAGTTCCTGCGCGACGGGATCCATATGCGCAGCGCCTGACAAAAGGGAACGACGCAGTTCGTGCCGTGTCCTGCCACTCCAACTCAGCCCCGACCAACGGCCATCTGCACGCATGGTGCTCAATATCTGCCTGTGCAGAACGGGATCCGCCCCCGGAAGCTGAAGTTTCAGCGTCGCTTCACTGAGGATCATGCTCGTTTGCGCTTGATTGAACCGGACGGGACTACCCAAGAGCCGGCTGTAGACCGTCGCATCACGCGGGTCTCGATGCGCATGCAGGAACTCGACGGCGGATACCTTCTTTCCGGTGAGGAGCCGCGCCATTCTGAGGGCGACGCCCAGGATGCAATCATAGATGGGACGCGTTCCCTTTGTCGGACCCGCATAGATGCCGAAGCCAAAGGCAAAATCCGTCCCGCTTCGGTGCAGATAGACGATCGCGGAGTTCGAGTAGAGCGGTTGCCACGTGACATAGTCGGCCAGCGCCTGCCACAGTGTGGGTGCAGTTCGCATCAGCTCGCCAATAATGCCGTGATGCTTGAGACGGAAGCGCAACCCACACAGGATGCCGATGTGGTCGCATCCCGTGATCTGAATTGCTTTGGTCAGAACATGTACGATGCTGGGCAAAGGGAGCCGAGCCGCGGGGGATACCTCCGCCATTGTCATCCCAACTTCTGCGAAGATAATTTCTGGGTCGGCTCCCATTTCACGGAGAATGCCCGGCAGTTCGGCGACCATACCCAATCGTTGCGTGGATAGAGTGGAGACAGCTCCTTGTAGCATTTTGTCCTCTAAACCAACACGCAGGGCAGTGATTTGGTATAGCTTGCTTCCGCCTTGTCAAGATTGAAGGAAAATCCAAATGAAGATGACCCGCCGCACGCTGGGAATCGGCACGATCAGCGCTGTCGCTTTGGCAGCAACGCAGAATAGGCTCGCACTGGCCGACGGCCCTGTGATGGATCTTGTGGAGGGCAGCGAGGACTTCGTGCTCGCCAGCGATGCCTACATCTATGGATATCCGCTGGTAACCATGGAAATGACCCGCCGGGTGATGACCAACGTCGCGAAACCCGAGACGTCCAGAGCGCCCATGGGCCAGCTCGTGAAGATGCGGGAGTATCCGAACGCGTCGTTCCGCGATGTCACGGCCCCGAATGCAGACACGCTCTATACCACATCTTTCTTTGATGTGGGAGATGAGCCCTGGGTCTTGAGCCTCCCGGATCTGAAGGGACGCTATGCGCTGTTTCCCCTGCTGGATGGCTGGACGGAAGTCTTTGAAGTTCCGGGAAAGCGGACAACGGGCACCGATGCGCAGACTTACGTGATCACCGGTCCGGGCTGGAGCGGCGCAATTCCGGACGGCATGAAGGAGTTCAAGTCGCCGACCAGCATCGTCTGGCTCATCAGCCGCATCTACTGCACGGGAACGCCCGAGGACTACAAGGAAGTGCATGCGCTGCAGGATCAGATCGGACTTGTCCCGCTGAGCGCCTATGGCAAGACCTACACGCCGCCCGAAGGCAAGGTTGATGCATCGATCGACATGAAGACGGCGGTTCGGGACCAGGTCAATCGTCTCACGGCCGTCGAATACTTCACGCTTCTGGCCGATCTGATGAAGCGCAATCCACCATCTTCGGCCGATGCACCCGAAATTGCGCGGTATGCGAAGATCGGTCTCGTACCTGGCCAGGATTTTGACGCATCCAAGCTGAAGGCGGATTTTGCAGCCCGCATACCCCAGGTCAGCAACGACCGGATCATGCTCCAGTTCAAGGTCAACAAGGACATGAAGGATGTCAATGGCTGGGGCTACACGACGCGGACGGGACTCTATGGCACCGACTACCTGATCCGTGCCCTCATTACCGCAATCGGCCTCGGTGCCAATCGCCCGCAGGACGCCATCTATCCGACGTCGCTGAAGGATGCCGCCGGACAAAGCTATGACGGGACCAAGAATTACGTCGTCAACTTTGCGAAAGGCGAACTGCCGCCGGTGCAGGGTTTCTGGTCCATCACCATGTATGACAGCCAGTACTTCTTCGTCGACAATCCGCTGAACCGCTACTCGATCAGTCAGCGCCAGGATCTGAAGGCCAATGCCGACGGGTCGATCGATCTTTACATCCAGCATGAGTCGCCCGGCGCCGACAAGGAGTCGAACTGGCTCCCCGCGCCAGCCGGCAACTTCATCCTGATGCTGCGCATGTACTGGCCGGACGAGAGCCCGCCGTCCATCCTGGATGGCACGTGGAAGATCCCGCCCGTGAAAGTGGCCGGCTGAATAGGGCAACATTTGTCAGGAGAACGATCCGGCCCGCTCGGTTCCGGGCCGGATCGTTCTTTGGCGAGATGACGAGCAAACTCATTTTCCTTCGCGGCCGCAGATGGGCTCGGATATGCGCCGGGTGGTTGCGACCATCGCGCCTGTCGCGGTGCCGTCATCCATTGACCGCCAAATCTCGTCTCTTGCCTCTTCGGTTCGCCTTCGTACAAAATAGTGCAAAGGAGCAATGACCGAATGGTATCGAGAAGATCGCTTTCGTCGTTCCTGATCGCGGCACCGGCAGCCCTTGCCGCTTCCACCCCGACGCTCCACACGATGGTCGCCCAGGCCGGCACGGCAGCGGCAACGCCCACGGCCGCGGCGGAGACTGACTGGCGCGAGACATATGCCTACACGCTCGGCCTGCAGGCCTATATCTTCGGCTTTCCCTGGATCTATTTGCCGACCTTGCGCTGGAACTGGGTGACGGTGCCGAAGCCCGCAGGGTCGATCACGCCCTATGCGCCGCTCAATCACTTCTACAACGTGCGCGATCTCGCCACCGCAACCTACCGGGACGGGGGATCGCCAAACAATGACACGCTCTACTCGATTGCCTGGGTCGATGTCTCGAAGGAGCCGATTGTCCTGTCGCATCCCGACATGGGGGAACGCTACTTCACCTTCCAGCTCGCCAGCCTCGACAGCGACAACTTTGCCTATGTGGGGAAGCGAACCACTGGCGGTGCGGCCGGAAGCTTCGCGATCGTCGGCCCCGGCTGGGAGGGAACCCTTCCGCCGGGCCTCACTGCCCTGCCGCGCTCGCGCACCAACAGCGTCCTGGTCTTCGGCCGGACACTGATCGACGGACCGGCCGACAAGGCGGCGGTCAACGCACTCCAGGATCAATACAAGTTGGTCCCGCTCAGCCTCTGGGGGCAAGCCAATGCCGTGCTGCCGGAGAGCCGCGATGTCTGGCCGCCCTTCGACCCGAAGACCGATCCGCTGGCACAATGGAAGACCATGATCCGCGCCATGACCGAGGACCCCGTCGAGCCGCGCCTGGCGCAGCTGACGACGCTTTTCTCCAAGGTTGGCATCGGGCCGGGCAGGGACATTGACGCGTTGGACGAGTTCACCAAGCGCGGCCTGGCCCGCGCCGCAAAGGACGGCTTTGCGCTGCTGAACGACGTCAACAAGTCAGGACTGCTCGGCAAGCGCGTCAACTTCTGGAACATCCCTCCCGCCGCATTCGGGCGCGCCGGCCTGCAGGACGACTTTCTGCTGCGGGCTTCGTTGCAGTGCCTGGGCGGGATCATTGCCAATGATCCCGCGGAGGCCGTCTACTTCAACACCTTCAATGACGCGAATGGTGCGCCACTTGACGGTACTAAGAAATACGTTCTGCATTTCGCAGCTGGGCAGCTTCCGAAGGTCAACGCCTTCTGGTCCATCACGCTTTACGATCCGACCTACAACCTTACGCCAAACCCGATCAACCGCTACGCGATTGGCGACCGCACACCAGGGCTGAAACGCGAGGCTAACGGCGGACTGAAGATCTACATTCAGTCCAGTGCGCCTGGCGAGGATCAGGCCTCCAACTGGCTCCCGTCGACGCAAAGTGGCGCCTTCCTGCTCATTCTGCGCACTTACATGCCGGGCGAGGCGATCGTGCAGCAGGAATGGGCGCCGCCGGGAATCGTGCCGGTAACCTGATCCGGTGGGCTACCGTAAGCACGTCTGATCGTTGCGGGCTTTAGACCGGCAATTCGTGCAGCGAATCTGAAACAGCGCTGTTCCTGTGTGTCGGAATCAAGGAACGAGACATGGCGCCTGCGCGTCATGCGCGGTCATCGCGTTGGCTGGGGTCGCTGTCGGCTCTTGACCAGTTCCAGCCATTCGCCCGCAGAAATTCTCTCAGCCTCCGGCGCATGCCAAAATGCAACGAAATGAGAGTATTAGAGGATTGGCGCGCCCTAAAGGATTCGAACCTCTGACCCCCAGATTCGTAGTCTGGTGCTCTATCCAGCTGAGCTAAGGGCGCGCAGCGTGGGGGTGTCTAAACTGGCGGCGCGGAGAAGGCAAGCCCCGCGATTTTCTCAGTGAAAGCGAGCGCTTGCAAGCCAGCGCCCAAAGCGGCCCAGGGCCTCCTCGAGCAGCGCGGGATCGCGCAGGAAGCACATGCGCAGGAAGCCCTCGCCGCCAGGCCCGAAGGTTGCGCCCGGCGCGAATCCGACATTGGCCTCGTCGATGATGCGCAAGGTGGTCGCCGTGGAGTCCGTCATCCCGTCCACGGCGAAGAACAGGTAGAAGGCGCCTGGCGGCACCTCGAAGCGGATCCCCGGCATCTCCCCCAGCATGCGGCAGGCGAGATCGCGATTGGCCCTGGCCCGCGCCACCTGTTCGACCACGAATGTCTCGCCCGTCTCGAGGGCGGCCACGCAGCCGCGCTGCAGGAAGGCGGGCGTGCCGCTGCTGTTGTACTGGATGATGCGCTCGATCGCCGGGCCCAGCGCCCGCGGCGCCTGCAGCCAGCCGACGCGCCAGCCGGTCATCGCCCAGTTCTTGGAGAAGGTATTGGAAAGCAGGAGCCGCTCCTCGTCCTCGCAGATGTCGAGAAAGGACGGGGCCCGGCCCGCGCCATCGCTGCCGAAGTAGAACCGCGAATAGACCTCGTCGCCCAGAATCCACAGCCCGCGCTTCCGGCACATGTCGCGCACCGCCAGAAGCTCCTCGCGTGTCGCCGTCCAGCCCACCGGGTTGGACGGCGAGTTGATCGAGATGGCCCGGGTGCGCGGCGTGATCGCGTCGAACAGGCGGTCGAGATCGAGGTGCCAGCGTCCGTTGCCGAACGACATCGGCACTTCCACCGGCCGCGAACCCTGCACCCGCAACGGACCCGCGTAGTTGGGCCAGGCCGGCGTCGGCAGGATGATCTCGTCGCCTTCGCCAGCGATCATCTGGATCACGGTCTGGATCGCCTGCATGCCGCCCGAGGTCACGAAGAAGTTTTCCGGCGAGAAGGCCCGGCCGAACTGCTGCGCGTGATAGCCGGCCAGGGCCTGGCGCAGTTCGGGAATGCCGCGTTGCCAGGTATAGAAGGTCTCGCCCTTCAACAGGCTGTCGATGGCGGCCTGCGAGAAGGCCGCGGGCGTCGGCAGGTTTCCCTCGCCCGACCAGAGCGGAATGATGCCCGGCCGCGCCAGGCCGTACATCGCCGCCTTGACGATTCCACTGTCGGGCTCGTCGCGCGCCTGTCGGGTGATGGAATTCAGCAGTTCTTCGTTCATTCCGGTCTCATGCCAAGGAACGGCCCGGGTGAGCGGCACCCGGGTCAGCCGTGTGTTTCGTTCGCTGCCGCTACTTCTTCTTGACCAGCGCGTCGCGGATCTCCGACAGGAGTTCCTCCGACTTGGTCGGCCCCGCCGGCGGTGGCGGCGGCTCGGCCTTCTTCAGCTGGTTGGAGATCTTCACCATCTGAAACAACACGAAGGCGATGATCAGGAAATTGATGAGGACCGTGATGAAGCTGCCGTAAGCGAGCACCGCGCCCTGTTCGCGCGCCGCCGCCAGGGTGGTTGCCGTCACATTGGGCGTGAGACCGACAAAGTAATTGTTGAAGTCGAGGCCGCCCGTGATGCGACCGATGAGCGGCATGATGATGTCGTCGACCAGCGAGCTGACGATCTTGCCGAAGGCGGCGCCGATGATGACACCGATCGCGAGATCGAAGGCATTTCCCTTGAAGGCGAAAGACTTGAACTCCTGCCACATGGAACCCGACATTTTGCAATTCCCCTGTCGAACTTTAATTGATATGCGCGGACCGCCCGCTGCGACAGCCGGTTTATCCCATTGTCGGAAGCAAGGCAAAATTCAAGGTTGAGAGTCCGGACCCTTCACATGGCGCAGCGCCGCAGCTTCCATCCGCCGATCCAGCCCTTTGACCGCGGCAGGCTCAGGGTCTCGGACCTTCACGAGATCTACTACGAGCAATGCGGCAATCCCGATGGTCAGCCGGCGATCGTCCTGCATGGCGGACCGGGCGGCGGCATTTCGCCCTTTCTGCGTCAGATGCATGATCCTGCGCGCTATCGCATCGTGCTCTTCGATCAGCGCGGCTGCGGTCAGTCGACGCCGCACGCCGAACTGCGCGAGAACACCACCTGGGACCTGGTGGCCGACATCGAGCGTCTGCGCCAGCATCTCGGCATTTCACGCTGGCAGGTCGTGGGTGGGTCCTGGGGGTCCACCCTGGCCCTCGCCTATGCCGAGACCCACCCCGACCGGGTGACCGGCTTGATCCTGCGCGGCATCTTCACCGTCAGGCGCAGCGAGATCGACTGGTTCTACCAGAGCGGCGCCGACGCCCTCTTTCCCGATGCCTGGGAATCCTATGTGGCGCCCATTCCGCCGCCGGAACGTCACGACATGATCGCCGCCTACCACCGCCGCCTCACCGGCACCGATGCCGCCGCGCAGGCGCACTGTGCCCGCGCCTGGAGCCAGTGGGAGGCTTCGACCCTGTCGCTGGTTCCCGACGAGGCCCGGGTTGCGGAATTCGGCCTCGACCGCTTTGCGCTCGCCTTCGCGCGGATCGAGTGCCACTACTTCATGAACCGCGGCTTCTTCGACCGCGACGGGCAGCTCCTGCAGGACTGCCACCGAATCAGATCCATTCCGGGCGTCATCATCCAGGGCCGCTACGACGTGGTGACGCCCATGGCCACGGCCTGGGCGCTGCACCGGGCCTGGCCCGAGGCCGAGTTCGTCGTGGTGCCGGATGCCGGCCACACGGCGACCGAAGCCGGCATTGCCGACGCGCTGGTGCGGGCGACGGACCGTCTTTGCCATGCACCAGCCGCATAGCTGACCGGGTGCGCGAAACGGACAGAAGCTACAATAAATTCATAATCTTCGCCCATATGAGCGGTCAGACAAGAAGACCGACCAGACCGAATTCAAGGGCAACCATCATGATCCTCTTCAACGCGTTCCGCGACTTCGCCGACGGCCTGAGCCGTGGCGTGTCGATGTTCTTCACGCAGCGCAATGACCATCTCGAGCGCTCGCTGATGCCCGGCCGCATTCAGCCGGGCCGCCGCAACCGCTAAACGCGTCTGCAGCAAATCCAGGGCCGCCCGGCTTGGCCGCGGCGGCTCTTTGCGTTGGCTGTCTTGAAATTGCCCCAGTCTGCCCGCGAATGAGCCATGATCGGTGGGCACCTTCATGGTTAGCGAGTAGGGGGAAATGACTGAGCCGGGGCCACAAGGTGGACCGCCGGAATCCCCGAAAACATGAGGATTGAACCGAGCGACTCCTGTCGCCGTCCCGAGCCGCGCGGTTCAAGGGCCCGCTCTCTCCGCAAGGAGAGGGCGGGCCACTTGTTTTGCCGAATCAGGCTAGACTCCCAGACATGCAGCTTGACCAGATTCTTCTTCAGGTCGGACAGACGTCCGTCACGCTTCTCGAGGCCATCCTGGCGGGCGGCGCGCTGGCGCTCGTGTTGCTGGTGGCGGCCGTGGTGCTCGCCTGGCGGGCGCAGTCGCGGCGCCGGGAAGAGACGGTGGATGCCATGCGCCGGACGGCCGATCTCGAATACCGGCTGGCCGAGCTGTCGGGAGCGCTCCGCGGCTTCGCCGAGCAGGCCCAGGGCACGCAGATGCATCTCGCCCGCACCCTTGACGAACGCCTCGATCAGGTCTCGCACCGGCTCGGTGCAAGCCTGCAGGACCAGACGCAGCGCACCAGCCAGTCGCTGTCGCAGCTCAACGAGCGCCTCGCCGTCATCGACTCGGCGCAGAAGAACCTGACCGCACTGTCGAGCGAGATGGTGAGTCTCAAGGACATTCTCGCCAACAAGCAGGCGCGCGGCGCCTATGGCCAGGGCCGGATGGAAGCCATCATCCGCGACGGGTTGCATGCCAGCGCCTTCGAGTTCCAGGCCACGCTCAGCAACAACACCCGGCCGGACTGCGTCATCCGGCTGCCCGAGTCCGACCTCAAGCTGGTCATCGACGCGAAGTTCCCGCTCGAGGCCTTCAACGCGCTCAAGATGGCCAAGGGCGAGGCCGATGTCCGGGCCGCGGAAACCCAGCTGCGCGGCGACGTGCTGAAGCATGTGAAGGACATCTCCGGAAAGTACCTCATCGCCGGCGAGACCCATGAGTCGGCGATCATGTTCGTCCCGTCCGAGGCGGTCTATGCCGAACTCTACGAACGCTTCGAGGATGTCATCCAGCGCGCCCACCGGTCCCGCGTCATCATCGCCTCGCCAAACGTCCTCATGCTGCTGATCCAGACCATGCAGGCCATCTTCAAGGATGCCCGGATGCGCGAACAGGCCGGGCTGATCCAGCGCGAGGTGACCCGCATGCTCGAGGACGTGACCCGCCTCAAGGAGCGCGTGGCCGACCTGCAGCGTCATTTCGGCATGGCCAATGCCGATCTCGAGAAGCTCGGCATCTCGGCCGACCGGGTGACCAAGCGCGGGCTGCGCATCGAGAGCCTCGACCTCGCGGAAACCGGCGCTATCCCGGAAGCGCAGAAGCCGCGGCTGGTCGAGCGCAGCTGAGACCGTGGCCATGAATTTGACCAAGACCGCCGCTAACCGCGCCCACGACGGGCCCAACGCACGAGGAGTCGAAAGATGAAGAAGACCGCTGCCGCTGCCTTGGGGGTGGCTGGACTGATGCTCATGCCGGGCCTTGCCCAGGCCGCCGATTGCGGCAACTCCGCCAAGGGCTTCAACGGGTTCCTCAAGACCTTCCGGGCCCAGGCTGCCGCAGCGGGTGTCGGCCCGCGGGGTCTGTCGGCGCTCGATGGCGTCGAGTACCAGCCGAACATCATCAAGAAGGACCGTGCCCAGAGCATTTTCTCGCAGGGCTTCCTCGAGTTCCAGGCACGCATGGTTTCGGACCGGCGCATCACCACGGGCCAGGCCATGTGGAAGAAGTACAAGCCCACCTTCGACGCCGTTCAGAAGCAGTATGGCGTGCCGGCGCCCGTGCTGATCTCGTTCTGGGCGCTCGAGACCGACTTCGGCCAGGTCATGGGCGATTTTCCGACGATCCCGTCGCTCGCCACCCTGGCCTGGGATTGCCGGCGGCCCGACAAGTTCCGCGAACAGCTGCTGGGCGCGCTGTTCCTCTATGACAAGGGCGATCTTGAGCTTGAAGACATGAAGGGCGCCTGGGCCGGCGAGATCGGGCACACCCAGTTCCTTCCCAAGGAATACAATGAAATCGCCGTCGACTTCGATGGCGACGGCCACCGCAACCTGCGGCGCAGCATTCCCGACGCCATGGCCTCTTCCGCCGCCCTGCTGATCAAGCACGGCTGGCAGCCGAACCAGCCCTGGCTCGAGGAAGTCACCGTGCCGAAGGAACTGCCCTGGGACCAGGCCGACATCGCGATCCAGCATCCCCGCAGCCAATGGGTGAAGTGGGGCGTGAAGGGCCGTGACGGCAAGATCAAGGCCGACAACTTCCCCGCATCGCTGCTGCTGCCCATGGGCAAGGACGGTCCGGCCTTCCTGGCTTACGAGAACTTCACCGCCGCCTATCTGCTGTGGAACGAGTCGCTCGTCTACTCAACGACGGCGGCATACCTGGCCACCCGGATCAATGGTGCTCCCAAGCTCAGTCCCGGCCGCGCGCCGGTCGCGACGCTGAGCTACGACGAGATCAAGGAGCTGCAGAACATTCTCGTGAGCAAGGGCTACGACGTCGGCGATGTGGACGGAAAGCTCGGCCGTGCCACCCGCGCGGCGGTCAAGGACCTGCAGATCAAGCTGAACTGGCCGGCCGACTCCTATCCGACCAAGCCCTTCCTCGATCGGCTGCGCCAGGGCTGATCATTCGTGCCGGAGCGCCTCGATGGGATCGAGGCGCGCGGCGCGGCGGGCTGGAAAGTAGCCGAAGATCACCCCGATCAGGGCCGAGACAGCAAAGGCCAGCGCGACAACGCGGATGTCGGCCGCGAAGGGCACGTCCATGCCCAGCGCAGCCACGCCGGCCAGCGCCAGCCCCGTGATGATCCCGATGATGCCGCCGAACAGCGCAAGCACCATGGATTCGACCAGGAACTGCGTGAGCACCTGGCGTTCCAGCGCGCCGATTGCCAGGCGGATGCCGATCTCGCGGGTCCGTTCGGTGACCGACACCAGCATGATGTTCATGATGCCGATGCCGCCGACCAGCAGCGAGACGGCGGCGACGGCGCCGAGCAGGCCCGTGAGCAGCGTCGAGGTCATGGCCATGGTGCTGGCGATCTGGGTCATGTCGCGCACCGTGAAGTCGTCATCCTCGCCATTGCCGATGCGCCGCGCGTCCCGGAGGATGGCCTCGGTGTCCGCCTGAACCCTCTGGATGTCGCTGCGCTCTGCCACCGAGATGCTGATGGTGTTGATGCGCGTGTTGCCGGCCACGCGGCGGTGATAGGTGCGCAGAGGCAGGATGACGGTGTTGTCCTGGTCGGTCCCGAAGGCCGACTGCCCCTTGCTGTCGAGCACGCCGATCACCTCGCAGGCGAAGCTTCCGACGCGCAGGCGGCTTCCCAATGGATCGAGCGAGCCGAAGAGTTCCTTGACGATGGTCGAGCCGACGACGCAGACCGAGGCCCCTGACCTGGTCTCGCTGTCGGAGAAGGGCCGGCCTTCGCGAAAGCTCCAGTCCTGGGCCGTGAAGTAGTCCGAATCCGTGCCGGTGACGGTGGAGTCGTAGTTGAGGGCGCCGAACACCACCTTGGTGGCCTTCTGGGCCGATGGCGCCAGCGCCCTGACGCCGGTCAGCCCGGCGCGCAGCAGGTTCACCGTGCGTTCGTCGAAGGCGCGGGCCTCGGTGGTGCCTCCCGGTCCGAAGGTGCTTTGGCCGGGACGCAGGATCAGCATGTTGCTGCCCAGCTTGGCGAGGTTCTCCTGTACCTTCTGCGAGGTGCCGGAGCCGATCGTCACCATGGCGATCACCGCGGCCACGCCGATCACGATCCCGAGCAGGGTCAGGACCGACCGCATCACGTTGCGGCGGATCGACTGCATCGCAAGCTTCACGGTCTCCCACAGCATCAGGCGGCCTCGCGGAGGCTGTCGTCCTCGATCCGTCCGTCGACGAAGCGGATGGTGCGGCGGGCGAAGGCCGCCATGTCCGCCTCGTGCGTGACCATGACGATGGTGATCCCCTGTTCGACGTTGAGTTGCGTGAGAAGCGTCATGATCTCGCGGCTGCGCGCCGTGTCGAGATTGCCCGTCGGCTCGTCGGCCAGCAGGACCAGGGGATCGGTGACGATGGCCCGCGCGATGGCCACGCGTTGCTGCTGGCCGCCCGAGAGCTCGGCCGGCGTATGGTGTTCGCGGCCGCGCAGGCCCACGCGGTGCAGGGCGCGAACCGCCAGTTCGCGGCGCTCGCGCCGCCCCATGCCGCGGTAGATGAGCGGAAGCTCCACATTCTCGATGGCCGTGGTGCGGGCGAGAAGATTGTAGCCCTGGAACACGAAGCCGAGGTAGTTGCGCCGGAGCAGGGCGCGCTGGTCCTGGTCGAGGCCGGTGACGTCGACGCCGCCGAATCGGTAGGATCCCCGGCTTGGCCGGTCGAGGCAGCCGATGATGTTCATGGCCGTGGACTTGCCCGATCCGGACGGTCCCATGATGGCGATGAATTCGCCCCGGGCGATGTCGAGGTTGACACCGGCGAGCGCGCGGATCATGCCGCCGCCCTCGCCGTAATGCCGTTCGATGCCGCGGAAGGATATGAGCGGGATCGCGGTCACGACCCACCCTGGCGCGATCCGGTGATCACGGCATCGCCGTCCTTGAGGCCGCCAGACAGGATGACGGTGTTCTTGCCGTCGCTCGCGCCGGTCTTCACCTTGACTTCGCGCGGCGCATCACCCTCCAGGACCCACAGCGATCGCTGGCCCTCGGCGTCCACGCCGCTCGCCGACTTCTCGAAGCGCGGCATGCGGGGAATGAAGATGTTGGTGATGCTGAAGGGCTGCCGGTCCGTGCCGCTGGGCGGCCGGTAGCGCAAGGCCATGTTGGGAACCGTGAGACTGCCCTTGATCTCTTCGGTCACGATCTGCGCGGTCGCGGTCATGCCGGGCCGCAACAGCAGGTCCTTGTTGTCGACCGTCAGGATCGCCTTGTAGGTCACCACATTGTCGGTCGTGGTCGGCGAATACTCGATGGTCTGGATGGCGGCCGGAAAACTCCGTCCCGGATAGGCATCGACGGTGAAGGTGGCCTGCTGGCCCGTCTTGACGGCGCCGATGTCGGCCTCGTCGATGTCGGCCTCCAGCTGCATGCGGGCGAGATCCTCGGCCAGGGTGAAGAGGACGGGGGCCTGCAGCGAGGACGCCACCGTCTGCCCGGGCTCCGCGCTGCGCTTCAGCACGATGCCGTCGACGGGTGACAGGATGCTGGTCTTGGCGATGTCCGTCTCCACCAGCGCGACCTCTGCCTTGGCCACGTTGATGTCGGCCTCCGCTGCGGCCACGGCGGCATCGGCGCGCGCGAAGTCAGCCTGCGCGGCATCGAAATCCTGAATCGCCGTGATGCCCTTCTTGTGCAGTGACGAGGCCCGCTCGAGCGCCAGACTTCGCTCCTCCCGGGTGGCGATCGCCTCGGCGCGGCGGGCCTCGGCCGCGGCCAGCGCCGCCCTGACCCGGGTCAGCTGTGCGTCGAGCTTGACCGTGTCGAGCTGGGCCAGCACTTCGCCCTTGCGGACAAGGCTGTTGTTGTCGACGTTGACCGTACGGATCACGCCCGACATTTCGCTCGAGACGTCAACCTGCGTGGTCGGTTCGATGGTGCCCGTCGCCAGGACACGGACCACCAGGTCGGACCGTGCTGCGGGAACCGTCTGGTAGCTGATTGCGGCGCCGCCAGACCCGGCCTGGAGGTACCACGCGGCGGCGCCAGCGGCGAGCGCCGCCAGGACCATCAGCCAGGCCGCCCGGCGGGCCAGCCGGCGGCGGCGCCCGCGGCCGTCGAGACCAAGGACCGCGGCAATCTCCGTTTCGCTAGGGACGTTCTGAACGTTCATGTTGAGGTATTTACACCAAACTCAGACCTCTTTGAGACGGATCATCGAGGCTTTTCCGGCGATCCTCTTTGCTGTTATCTGGCAAGCTCCGAGGGGTGTTTCAATGTCGGATCCGCAATACGAGACCTTTGGCGATCTCCGCCTGGCCTTCCACGAGGATGGCGGCGGCGACGACATGGCGCGCTGCGGCTTCTTCTGGCTGGGCGGCTACATGTCAGACATGACCGGCTCCAAGGCCGAGACCCTGGCCAGCCTAGCCCGCGACAGCCGCTGCCCCTCTCTGCGGTTCGATTACTCCGGTCACGGTCAATCGGGCGGCCTCTTCGCCGAGGGCACGATTTCCGCATGGCTCGAGCAGGGGTTGCACATGTTCCGCAGCCGCACCAGGGGACGGCGCATCGTGGTCGGCTCCAGCATGGGCGGATGGCTGGCCCTGCTGCTGTGCCGCTGGCTTCAGCATCATGATCCGCGGGCGGCCCGCCGCATCGCGGGCCTCGTCCTGATCGCTCCTGCCGCCGACATGACGGCCGACCTGATGTGGGATCGATTTCCACCGGCGGTCCGGGCCGAGCTCACGTCCAAGGGAGTCTGGCATCAGCCGTCGCAATATGGTGCGGCCTATCCGATCACGGCGCAGCTGATCGAGGACGGCCGCAGGCACCTTCTGCTGCGGCAGGGCCTCGACTGCGAATGCCCGGTTCGCATTCTGCAGGGCGACGCCGACCCTGACGTTCCGCTGACCCATGCGCTGAAGGTCTATGAGGCGCTGCGCGGCTCCGACATCACCTTGATCGTCATCAAGGGTGGCGACCACCGGCTCTCGACGCCCGGCCAGCTGCGCCTCATCCGCGAGACCGTCTTGACCCTGGCGCAACGGTCCGACGGGGTCAGCCTGTGAGGCCAGGGAGCAGCGCGGCCAAGCCTTCGCGATAGGTGGGATAGGCGAGGGCCACGCCCAGTTCCGACTTGATGCGCCGGTTCGAGACCCGCTTCGAATCCGCGTAGAAGCTGCGGGCCATGGGCGAGAGTGCGGCGGCCTCGAAGGCAATGTCGGGTGGAACCGGCCGTCCGAGAAGCTCGGCGGCATGGGCGATGACGTCCTGCGGCGGGCAGGCCTCGTCGTCGCAGACATTGTAGATCCGTCCCGGATGCGGATGCGCGATCGAGGCCTCGAGCACCGTGGCGATGTCGGCAACATGGATGCGGCTGAAGACCTGTCCGGGCTTGATGATCCGCCGGGCGCTGCCATCGAGCACCGAGGCAAGGGCATTGCGCCCCGGTCCGTAGATTCCCGCAAGCCGGAAGACATGCGTGGGAAATCCGGTTTCACGCCACAGGTCCAGCCACTGGGCCTCGGCGATCACCCGCCGCTCGCCGCGTTCGGTGTTGGGCGTGAGCGGCGTGTCCTCGTCGACCCATCCACCCGCGTGATCGCCATAGACACCGGTCGTCGAGAGATAGGCGGCCCAGCGGACCTGCGCTGCACGGCGCGCGAGCTGGTCCCGGCACTGCGCCAGCACCGGATCGCCGGATGCATCCGGCGGCGCCGAGTTCAGGACATGGGTGACGCCATCGAAGGCGTCTTCGGGAAGAGGGGCGGTCCCGTCGAAGACAAATCCCCGGTATCCAAAGGCGGAAATGCCAGCCGCGCCGGCCGCGCTGCGGCTGGTGGCGCTGATGCGCCAATCCTGTGCGGCAAGCCGCTCCGCCAGCACGCGGGCCGTGAAACCGAGACCGAAACAGAGGAGGTGAGTCATTCGCCGTCCCATTCGCGGAGCACGTCTGGGTCGTGCTCCGATCCGCAATGCCTTTCGCGCAGTTTGGCGAATCTCGCGGCCGGCGCAAGCCGCCATGTCGCCCAGGCGGCCATGGCGCGGACCAGCGGCGAGCCATCCGACAGCAGCGGCTCGACCAGGGGCACGAGGTCGGGGTTGCCGCTGTTGCCCGCGGCGATCAGGACATTGCGGATGAAGCGGTCGCGCCCGATGCGCTTGACGGGTGAGCCGCTGAAGAGGTGGCGGAAGGCCGCGTCGTCGAGGCGCAGCAGATCCGCGAGAGCAGGTGCCACCAGATCGTCGCGCGCCTTGAGCCGTGCCTCGGATGCCAGCCGTGCGAACTTGTTCCATGGACAGACGGCCAGGCAGTCGTCGCAGCCGTAGATCCGGTTGCCCATAGCTGTGCGGAAGTCGCGGGCGATGTGCCCCTTGTGCTCGATGGTCAAGTAGGAAATGCAGCGGCGCGCATCGAGCTGGTAGGGCGCCGGAAAGGCTCCTGTCGGACAGATGTCGAGGCAGGCGCGGCAGGTCCCGCAATGATCCGTCTCCGGATCGTCAGGCGCCAGATCGGCGTCCGTCAGGATCACGCCGATGAAGAACCAGGATCCCAGGTCGCGCGACAGGAGATTGGTGTGACGGCCCTGCCAGCCGAGGCCCGCGTCGGCGGCCAGCGGCTTCTCCATCAGCGGCGCGGTATCGACAAAGACCTTCACGCCGGCGCCGGCCCGCTGCGCCAGCCAGCCCGCCAGCCTCTTGAGGCGGCCCTTGACCACGTCGTGATAGTCGCGGTTCAGCGCATAGACCGAGATGTTGCCGGCGGTTCGGTTGGCAAGGCGGGCAATCGGATCGAGATCCTGGGCGTAGCTCTGCGCCAGCACCACGGCGCTGCGGGCCCCGGGCCAAAGCCGCGTCGGGCTGGACCGGCGGTCAGCCGTCGCGGCCATCCAGGCCATGCTGCCGTGATGGCCTTGCGCAAGCGCCCGGAAGAGTCGCTCCGCTCTCAGCGGATCATCGCGCAGCCTGGCAATGCGGACATCGTCGAAGCCTTCGGCCCGCGCCCGCTCCTTCACATCAGCGGCGAGACCGGACACGCCTAGAAGTCGAGATCGGCATAGCCGGGCGCGGGCGCCATGCCGCGCACCGTGTCGCCCAGCAGCGGGCGGAAGGACGGGCGCGACTTGATGCGCTGATACCAGCTCTTGGCGGAGGGATGGTCAGTCCACGGAACGTCGCCGAAATAGTCCGCGACCGAGATGTGCGCGGCGGCTGCAAGGTCGGCCAGCGACAGCTCTTCGCCCGCCAGCCATGTGTGATGGTCGGCGAGGTGTCCGACATAGGCCAGATGTTCGCGAAGCCGCAGCGCCGCCTGGCGCACGCGGCTCATGTCGGGTCCGCCGCCGCCACTTTCCCGCGGGAGATACCGGCGGATGACCCGTTCGGTCACCAGTGGTTCCGAGACCTCGGAGTAGAACTTCACGTCGAACCAGCCCACGATGCGCCGCACCTCGGCACGCCCGATGGCGTCTCCCGGGATCAGCCTGACGCGGTCCGACTTGGTCTCTTCCAGGAACTCCCCGATTGCCTCGATGCCCGAGACCGGCGACCGGCTGTCCTCGAGATAGACCGGCACGGTTCCCGCCGGATTGAGCTCGAACAGATCGTGGCTCGGTTCCCAGGGCGTCTCCTCGATGAAGTCCACGCCAACGCCATATTCGGCAAGCGCAAGACGCATGCGCCGGCTGAACGGGTCGAGCGTGAAGTGGATGAGTGCCGGCATGGTCTGTCGGAAAGCTTTCGGTTCTCAGGCCAAATGGCAGGACCACCCGCCGCGATTGCCCCGCAATCGCGCTGCATATAAAACCCGGGTGCTCCGACAGCAAGCGATTCGAACAGGGCTCTGGAGCACCGGAATCTAGCGGGAACCTCGTTGAAATGACGATTTTGCAGATTGTTGTCCTGGCCGTGATTCAGGGCATCACCGAATTCCTGCCGATCTCCTCGTCCGGGCATCTGCTCCTCGTGCCGGTCCTGACAGGCTGGCCGGACCAGGGCGTGCTCACTGACGTCATGGTCCACATGGGCTCATTCCTGGCCGTCGTGGTCTATTTCTGGCGCGACTGCGTCAATCTCACCATCGGCGCCTTCGACATGCTCCGCGGCCGCATCACGCCCTGGGGCAAGCTGGCCATGCTCATCGTCATCGGCACGATTCCCGCCGTTGTCTTCGGCGTCGTGCTCGACAAGATCGGCTTCATGGACACGGTGCGGCAGATGCCGCAGATCGTGGCGTGGAACGCCATCATCTTCGGCATCCTGCTCTATCTCTGCGACCGCTTCGGCCTGTCGATCCGGCGCATGTCCGACATGACGTTGCTGCCTGCGCTGATCATCGGCCTCGCTCAGGCCGTGGCCATCATTCCCGGAACGAGCCGTTCGGGCATCACCATGACGGCGGCGCGCGCCCTCGGATTCGAACGGCCGGAGGCGGCACGCTTCGCCTTCCTGCTCGGCATTCCCGCCATTGCCGGCGCCGGCGTGCTGAAGCTGGGCGATGCCGTGGCGGAGGGCAGCAAGATCAGCTTCGAAATGCTGCTGACCGCGGCGCTCACCTTCTTCGTCGCGCTCGGCACCATCACCGTGCTCATGAAGCTGGTGCGCTACATGAGCTTCCTGCCCTTCGCAATCTATCGCGTGCTGCTGGGCCTCGTCCTGCTCGGCCTGATCTATTCCGGCATGCCCTTGGGCGCCGTGAACTGACCGGCCTTGCGGTAGCGGTAGAGATAGCCCGGCACGATGCCCTCGATGCTGCGGGCGGAAATGCCGAGCCCCGCCAGCGTGCGCCGGTCATGCTCAGCCGCCGCGCTGACGACATTGTCGGACTTGAGCAGTTCAACCTGGTCGGCAGTCAGCAGGGGCTTGGGCAGGAGTCCCAGGATCAGCCCCTGAACCCGTGCCACGGTCCAGGGAACCGGAACCAGCAGCCGGCGCCGGCCGATGGTGTCGAGCGTGAAGTCCATCAGCTGGCGGAAGCTGAGGTTCTCCGGACCTCCCAGTTCATAGGTCTTGCCATCTGCCTCGCCCCTGTCGATGAGCCGCGCCACGGCTTCGGCGACGTCGCCCACGAAGACCGGCGCGAAGCGGGTCTCGCCGCCACCGATCAGCGGCAGGGCCGGCGAGACCCTGGCCAGGGCGGCGAAACGGTTGAAGAAGCTGTCCTCCGGCCCGAAGATGATGGAGGGCCGCAGCACGATGGTTCCGGGGAAGGCGGCCTTGGCCCGCGCTTCGCCTTCGGCCTTGCTGCGCGCATAGGCGGAGGTGCTGTCGCCGTCGGCGCCAAGGGCGGACATCTGGATGAAGACCTTGGCGCGGGCGGACCTGGCGGCCTTTGCCGACGCTTCCGCGCCGAAAGCGTGGACCGCATCGAAGCTCTGACCCCCGGCAGCATAGAGCACGCCCGTGAGATTGACGACCGCATGGGCCCCATCGCAGGCGGCGGCCAGCGAAGCCGGAAACCGTACATTGGCCTGCACCGGCATGATCTGGCCGGGCGTGCCCAGCGGCTGCACATGGCCGGCGAGATCCGGACGGCGGCAGGCGACCCTGACGCGATAGCCGCGCCGGGCCAGCGACCGCACGATGTGGCGTCCGACGAAGCCGGACCCGCCGATGAGTGTGATGAGCTTGTCCGAGTTCTGCTGGGTCACGTGGCCATCATCCGCCGTTTCAACTGGCGGGGTTTTAGCGTCCGTGGCAGACGGATGCAAAGCCGATATGGCGGGGCGCCGTCGCGCGCCGCCGGGCCTGGCGGGAGGTTTTGTTGACAGGCTGGGAAAGCCACACTATGAGACGCCCCGAAGCCCAGATGGCGGAATTGGTAGACGCACTAGTTTCAGGTACTAGCGCTGCAAGGCGTGGAGGTTCGAGTCCTCTTCTGGGCACCATCTTTCGGCAGTCGTAGCGTCAGGAACCCTAATGGCGATCAAGCTTTACAAGGGCGACCTGCCCGCTGGACTGGACTTCGGTCCTTCGGTTGCGATCGACACCGAGACGCTCGGCCTCAATCCGCGCCGCGACAAGCTTTGCCTGGTCCAGCTTTCCTCCGGCGATGGCAATGCCCATCTCGTCCAGCTTGACCGGTCGAGCTACGAGGCGCCGCATCTGAAGGCACTGCTCGCCAATCCCGAGGTCACCAAGATCTTCCACTATGCGCGCTTCGACGTCGCGGCCCTGAAACATCATCTGGGCGTTGCCACGGAGCCGCTCTATTGCACCAAGATCGCCTCGAAGCTGACCCGGACCTATACCGACCGCCACGGCCTCAAGGACCTCATCAAGGAACTCCTGGGCATCGATCTCAACAAGCAGCAGCAGAGTTCCGACTGGGGCGCCCATGTGCTGAGCGACGCGCAGAAGCAGTATGCCGCCCAGGACGTGATCTACCTTCATGAAGTGAAGGCGCGGCTGGACCAGATGCTGGCGCGCGAGGGCCGCACTGGACTGGCGCGGGCCTGTTTCGACTTCGTTCCCGTCAGGGCGGATCTGGATCTCGCGGGCTGGTCAGAGGAAGATGTCTTCGCCCACTGACAGGACTGGCACGGCGACCAGCGACCGGACAACGCGCGCCATCCGCCTGGCCACCGCGGCGCGGCTGTTCAGCTGGGTGGCGGCGGCGATCGGCCTGGCTGCCATCGGGCTCTTCCTGTTCCAGGCCGGACTTTTCTCGGCCCTCGCACCCAAGGAAAAGATCGCCAGGCCGGTCATCGAGGACCCCGACACAATCACCGCCAGGACGTCGACGGTCACGGGTCTCGATCAGCAGAATCAGCCCTACGAGATCACGGCTCGGCACGGCCGACAGGATCCGGTGAAGGCCAACATCATCTATCTCGACGACATCGGCGCCAAGTTCCGGAAGGCGGATGGCAAGGTCTATGAGGTCAATGCCCTGACCGGCGTCTACGACGACACCAGCAAGGAAGTCGACCTGAAGGGCGGGGTGGTGATTCGCGAGGCCTCGAGCTTTGTGGCCCGCATGGACCGCGCCCATGTGAAGATCGAAAGCAAGACCATGGCCTCCGATAGTCCGGTCGAGGTCGACATGAATGGCGGCGGCACCATCGCCGCCCATGGCATGCAAATAACCGATGACGGCGCCAAGATTCTGTTCTTGAATGGCGTCAAGGCGCGTTTCGGCGCAACCGATGTCGTAAAGGGAGACCAGACCCCATGAATTCAAGGCGACTTTTCCTGGCCTGCGCCTGCGCCCTGGCGCTCATGGGCACCGGCGCACGGGCACAGGGCGCGACGGGCGGAGCCCCCCAGGCCACTGACATCGAAGCCGACCAGATGGAGGTCATCGATGCGCAGAAGAAGGCCATCTTCCGGGGCAACGTCAATGCCCGGCGCGGCGATATCACGCTCAAGAGCCAGGAGCTTGTCGTCCTGTACGCGGACGTCAAGCAGCCCGATGGAACCTCCAAGACAGACGCGACCGAGATCGACGCCAAGGGCAATGTGATCATCACAACCCCCAAAGAGCAGATCACGGGCGATACCGCGACGATCGACGTGCAGAAGAACATCCTGGTGGTGCTGGGCAACGTCAAGCTGGTGCAGGGCTCGACCATCCTCACCGGCCCGGAACTCCGCGCCGATCTGAAGAACAACAAGATGGAAATGAAGGGCGGCCGCGTGAAGGGCAGCTTCCTCCCGAAGTGACCTTTAAAGCAAAATTAAACCTATTGGGTGGAAAGTCTCTTGGCGCGTGATGTGCAAGTGAAGGCGGCGCGGAAGCCGGTCCGGTCCCGCAAGAAGGCGGAAATGGCCGAGACCGGTCCTGAAGGCCTGGTGGTTGAGGGCTTGAGCAAGTCCTACAAGCGCCGGCCGGTGGTCCGCGGCGTTTCGCTTTCGGTCAGGCGCGGTGAGGCCGTGGGGCTGCTTGGCCCCAATGGCGCCGGCAAGACGACGGTATTCTACATGATTACCGGCCTCATTGCCGCCGATAGCGGATCCATCCGTCTCGATGGAGCTGATATCACCCACTTGCCCATGTATCGGCGGGCCAGGTTGGGAATCGGATATCTGCCCCAGGAGACTTCGATCTTCCGCGGTCTCACGGTGGAGGAAAACATTCGCGCCGTGCTCGAGCTGACGGAAAGCTCCAAGGCCCGCCGCGACAGTATGTTGCGTGAGTTGCTTGATGAGTTTTCAATCACACATCTCCGGCATTCGCCGGCTATTGCGCTCTCTGGCGGAGAACGTCGGCGCGTTGAAATCGCCCGCGCCCTTGCCGCCAGCCCCCAGTTCATGCTCCTCGACGAGCCCTTCGCCGGAATTGACCCGATTGCGATCAGTGATATTCGCAAGCTGGTGCGACAGCTCACCGCTCGGGGAATCGGGGTGCTTGTTACGGATCACAACGTCCGGGAAACACTTGAACTCATCGACACCGCCCTCATCATCCATGAGGGCCAGGTCTTGACGGTGGGTACGCCCGATGAGATCGTCCGCAATCCAGAAGTCCGGCGCCACTATCTGGGCTCCGACTTCAGCCTGTGAAGGCTAGGCTGGCAAGGGTCGTGCCATGGCGATAGGTCCCCGCATGGAAATGCGCCAGGGTCAATCCCTGGTGATGACGCCTGCCATGCAGCAGGCGATCAAGATGCTGCCCATGTCCAACGTGGACCTTCTTGCCTTCATCGAAAGCGAGATGCAGCATAATCCGCTGCTGGAAATCGACGACGGCTCGGAAGTGAGGGCGGCCCCGGAGGGTGCCGTCTCGGAGGCTGTCCCTGAATTGTCGGCGCCAGACGGCGCGGAGGGCTTCGCCGGCTATGACGCGGAGACGGACACTGGCGCTGCCGCGCCGGCGTCGACGGCCGCAGCCCTGGGCCCGCAGGACTCCAACTGGTCGTCGCTGCGCACCGGCAGTGGCGGATCCTTCGATGCCGACGACCTCGAATTTGCCGCCACGCTCACCAAGGAAGTCACGCTCACCGAACATCTCGAGGAACAGCTGGCGCTCGCCATTGCCGACCCGACCGACCGCCTGATCGGAGATCACCTCATCGGCATGCTGAACGAGGCCGGCTACCTCACGGCCGACACGCAGAGCATTGCCGAGATGCTGGGAACCGACGTCGCCCATGTCGAGCGCGTCCTGGTCCAGCTCCAGCAGTTCGATCCGCCCGGCGTCTTCGCCCGCGATCTGCGCGAGTGCCTCATGCTGCAACTCATGGAGCGCGACCGCTACGATCCGGCCATGGCGCGGCTTCTCGACAATCTGCCGCTGCTCGCCAGCCGCAATTTCAAGGCGCTGCGTCGCATCTGCGAGGTGGACGAGGACGATCTGGAAGAGATGATCGCGGAGATCCGCAGGCTCAAGCCCCGGCCGGGCGACGTCTTCGGATCGGAACCGGTCCAGCCGGTGATTGCCGATGTCATCGTGCGCGCCGCGCCCGATGGCGCCTGGGCGGTGGAACTGAATTCCGAGACCCTGCCGCGCGTTCTGGTCAACAACACCTACGCCGCCGAGGTCTCGAAGCTCTCCTCGCGCGAGGAGGACAAGCTCACCATCTCGAAGGTGACCGAATACCAGAGGCACGCCAAGTGGCTGATCGAGAGTCTCGATCACCGTGCCAACACTATCCTGAAGGTGGCGCGCGAGATCGTCCGGCAGCAGGATGCCTTCCTGGTGAGCGGCGTGCAGTTTCTCCGGCCGCTCAATCTGCGCACCGTTGCCGATGCCATCGGCATCCACGAATCCACAGTGAGTCGCGTGACGTCGAACAAGTACATGGCCACGCCCCGCGGCATCTTCGAGATGAAATTCTTCTTCACCCGCGCCATCGCTGCCACCGAAGACGGGGACGAAGCGCATTCGGCGGAGGCGGTTCGCCACCGAATCCGCGAGCTGGTCGAGGCCGAGGGTGGCGCTGTCCTGTCGGACGACGACCTGAAGGAGAAGCTCAAGGCGGAGGGCATCGACATCGCCCGCCGGACGATCGCCAAATACCGAGAATCATTGGGTATTTTGTCGTCCGTTCAACGCCGACGGGAATGGCGCGAAAAGCACCGCTGAGGCGTTGACTTCCCCTGGAGCGCCGACTAGGTTCCGCGCCGCTTCGAGACAAGACAGCAAGTCTCCGGTCACTGCCGCAACCGGTTGAAGCGCAAGGGCACGACCGCGGGTCGCGGCTAGCCAGTTGACGTTTGGACCGAACACGCCCATTTTTCAAATGGCGGCGAAACAAGGATTTTGCCACGACCATGCAGATCAAGATCACGGGCAAGAACCTCGATGTCGGTAACGCCTTGAGGGATCACGTGGAAGAGAAGCTCCTTCAGCTGAAGTCCAAGTACTTCGAAGGCACGGTCCACGCGCATGTCACCATCGAGAAGCAGCGGTCGAATTTCCATACGGACTGCACCCTTCACCTGGCCACCGGACTCAAACTGCAGGCCACGGGCGATTCGGCCGAGGCCCATCCAAGCTTCGACGCGGCCGCCGGCCACATCGAACAGCAGCTGCGCCGCTACAAGCGGCGGCTGAAAGACCATCACAAGTCGCGGCGCGAGCCGGTGCGGCAGCTCGCGGCGGCAAGCTATGTGATTGCGCCGGCGCCGGAGGAGGAAGACGAGTCGGCTGGACTCAACCCGGTCGTGGTGGCCGAGGCCGAGGCCAGGTTGCCGGAATTGTCGGTCGGAGAAGCCGTGATGCAGCTTGATATCTCCAACGTGCCATTCGTGCTGTTCCGCAATGGCGGGCACGGCCGTCTCAATGTCGTCTACCGTCGTACCGACGGAAACATCGGCTGGGTCGATCCCAAGCCGGCAGCTTGAACCAGGGCCGGCGGACGCAGTGCGGGGAGTGGCACAATGAATCTCGACGAAATCATCGACGACCGGTCGGTTCTGGCCAACGTGAAGGTGCAGAGCAAGAAGCAGCTCCTGATGGAGCTGGCGCAAGCCATGGCCTCGCGCGTGGCGATCGACCATCGCGTGATCTTCGAAACACTGCTCACCCGTGAGAAGCTGGGCTCGACCGGCATCGGCCAGGGGATCGCCATTCCGCATGGCAAGGTGCCGACCCTGAACCGCGTCTATGGCCTGTTTGCGCGGCTGGCCGCGCCGGTCGACTTCGAGTCGGTCGATGGCCAGCCGGTGGATCTCGTCTTCGTGTTGCTCGCACCCGACCATGCCGGTGCCGATCACCTCAAGGCGCTGGCCAAGATTTCGCGCCTGCTGCGCGATCCGGTGATGGTGCAGAAGCTCCGGGGCACCGAATCGGCCGAGAGCCTCTATGCCATCCTGACCGAACCGGCCGCGACGTCGTCGAGCGCCACCGCGGCCTGAGTCGGGTTGTCAGTGCACGCTCATCGGCATGAGCTCGTGCTCGAAGGCACTGCCCACCGCCGCCTCGCGGCTCGGTGAGATCGAGACCGGGGTGCCATCTGCATTGTACAGGCAGAAGAGCTTGGCATTGGCCGGGATCGCGGCCTGATCTCCCAGCATCTTCTTGGCGTCCGCGCCCTTGATCTCCCGGATGTAGGCCAAAGCCCCGCCGCCCAGCATGGCCAGGTCGCTTTCCGAGAGCGACAGCGTCTTCTTGGTGTCTTGTGTGTTCATGGTCTAGCCTCCAATCTCGATGCGGCGCACGATGCGCCGGGGTTCCGGGCGTTCGAGGGTGATGGTCAGCAACCCGCTGTCGAGCCGTGCCGCCGTCACATGCATGCCGTCGGCCAGGACGAAGCTCCGGGTGAACTGCCGGGTGGCAATGCCGCGGTGCAGGTAGTCCTTCGACCCGTCGTCCGTCTGCCGGCCCTTGATGACCAGCTGGTTCTCTTCCACCGTCACGTCCAGGTCATCGCGGCCGAAGCCGGCGACGGCCAGCGTGATCCGCAGCCGTTCGGCCTCGCCCTCGGCATGCGGAAGACGTTCGATGTTGTAGGGCGGATAGGCATCGCCGGACGACTTCGCAGCCCGGTCGAGCAGACGTTCCAACTCGTCGAATCCGACGAGAAACGGGGATGAAAAGAGCGATACGCGCGACATGGTCCAAGCCCTCCGGGAAGCAGCTCCACAAGCGCGAGGGCCCTCGAAAGGCACCCCCGGGCACCACGTCATATGTGAAGGCTCGCGCAGCTTTTCAAGCCATCCGCCGCTTGACTCCCCCAAGGGGAATTGATCAGGTGATAAAAAATGATATCGCAACCCGGGTTGCGTTGTGATTAGATTATCTGGGAAACGATCAGGGAGATTGCAATGAAAAGACGTAACCTGCTTGCGGCTGCTGCCATGCTCGCCATGTCGGCCGCCGCCGCCTTCGCGGCAGACGACAAGCCTGCCATCGTGTTCGACATCGGCGGCAAGTTCGACAAGTCGTTCAACGAGAGCATGTACAACGGCGCCGAGAAGTTCAAGGCGGAAACCGGCATCGCCTATGGCGAGTTCGAGATCGCCAACGAGGCCCAGCGCGAACAGGCCATCCGCAACTTCGCCGACCAGGGCTATTCTCCCATCATCGCGGCGGGCTTCGCCCAGGCGGCGGCGGTCGAGAAGGTGGCCAAGGAGTATCCCGACCTGAAGTTCGCCATCGTCGACATGGTTGTCGACCTTCCCAACGTGCAGTCGATCGTGTTCAAGGAGCATGAGGGCTCCTACCTGGTCGGCATGCTGGCCGGAATGGCCTCGAAGTCCGGCAAGGTGGGCTTCGTCGGCGGCATGGACATCCCGCTGATCCGCAAGTTCGGCTGTGGCTATGCCCAGGGCGTGAAGGCGGCCAAGGCCGATGCCACGATCTTCCAGAACATGACCGGCGACACCGGTGCGGCCTGGAACGATCCGGTCAAGGGCGGCGAGATCACCAAGGGCCAGATGGCCCAGGGCGCGGATGTCGTCTATGCCGCCGCCGGCGCGACCGGTCTCGGCGTGCTGCAGGCCGCGGCCGATGGCGGCGCCCTGTCGATCGGCGTCGACGCAAACCAGAACTACCTGCATCCCGGCAAGGTTCTGACCTCGATGCTCAAGCGTGTCGACGTGGCCGTCTACAACGTGATGAAGTCCGGCAAGGATGGAACCTTCAGCCCCGGCGTCAAGGAGCTTGGCCTGGCCGAAGACGGTGTCGGCTATGCCATGGACGACAACAACAAGGCGCTGGTGACCGCCGACATGCAGGCGAAGGTCGACGCCGCCAAGGCCGACATCATCGCCGGCAAGCTCAAGGTTCACGACTATACGACCGACAACACCTGCCCGGTGCAGTAACCTCGGATCGCGCCCTCTCCCCGATTGCGGGGAGAGGGTTTCGACCGGGATCGGCGACACCGCTGCCGCAGGATCCCGGCCCGTCTGACACGCCATCGGCGTGAAGGTCGCGTCAGGTTGTCCGCGAAGGCTGGCCGCATATGACTCCCGCCATCGAACTCATCGGCATCGACAAGCGCTTCGGCCCGGTTCACGCCAACAAGGACGTGACCCTCACGATCGGCCAGGGCTCGATCCATGGCGTCATCGGCGAGAACGGCGCGGGCAAGTCCACGCTCATGTCCATCCTCTTCGGCTTCTACCAGGCCGACTCGGGCGAGATCCGGGTGCGGGGAGAGCCGGTACGGATCAGATCATCGTCCGACGCCATCGCGCTGGGCATCGGCATGGTGCACCAGCATTTCATGCTGGTCGATCCTTTTACCGTGCTCGAAAACGTGGTGCTCGGCGCCGAGGGCGGTGCCCTCATCGGTCCGGCCCTGGCGAAGGCCCGCGCCGAACTCACCCGCCTGGCCCATGACTATGAGCTCGACGTCGATCCCGACGCCATCGTGGGCGAGCTGCCGGTTGGTCTGCAGCAGCGCGTCGAGATCCTGAAGGCCCTCTTCAAGGGCGCCGACGTCCTGATCCTGGACGAACCCACGGGCGTCCTCACGCCTGACGAGGCCGATCACCTCTTCCGCATCCTGGGCACGCTGCGCGATCAGGGCAAGACGGTGATCCTCATCACCCACAAGCTGCGCGAGATCATGGCCATCACCGACCGCGTCTCGGTGATGCGCCGCGGCGAGGTGGTGGCCACCCGCGAGACGCGCGAGACCAGCGTCGAGGAACTGGCGGAACTCATGGTCGGGCGGCGGGTGCTGCTGCGCGTCGAGAAGGGCAGGGCGAAGCCGGGCGAGACGGTGCTCGACGTCCGGAACCTGACCTGGAAGGACAGGAAGGGCATCGCCCGCGTCGACAACGTGTCCTTCAGCGTGCGAGCGGGAGAAATCGTCGGTATCGCCGGCGTGTCCGGCAATGGCCAGTCCGAGCTTCTCGACGTGATCACCGGCATCGCCAGGCCGTCGTCGGGCAGCGTCATCTTCGAAGGCAAGGACATCGGCATCCTCGGCGATCCCAGCCATGTCCGGCAGGAGGGAATCGCCCATGTTCCCGAGGACCGCCAGCACCGCGGCCTCATCACCACCTTCGACGCCAGCGAAAGCGCCATTCTCGGCTGGCATCGCGACGAGCGTCTCGGCAGGGGCTTCCGGCTCGACCGCGACAAGGTGATCGCGCGGGCAAAGACCGAGATGGAGGAGTTCGACGTGCGCCCGCCCGATCCGCTGCTCAAGAGCGCGAAGTTCTCTGGCGGCAACCAGCAGAAAATCATCATTGCCCGCGAGATCAAGAGCAATCCCGACCTGCTCATCGTCGGCCAGCCGACACGCGGCGTCGATATCGGCGCCATCGAGTTCATCCACAAGCGCCTCATCGCATTGCGCGACGAAGGCAAGGCCATCCTGCTGGTCTCGGTCGAACTCGACGAGATCCGTTCGCTGTCCGACCGCATTCTCGTGATGTTCGCCGGCCGCATCATGGGCGAGCGCGGGCCCGAGGCCGACGAGCGCGAGATCGGCCTGCTCATGGCCGGCGTATCGCAGGACGCCGCCTGATGACCCGGGCCCGCGGCGAGCTTCCGGCCTGGGTCGACATCGGCCTCATTCCGCTGCTCAACCTGATCGTGGCGCTGCTGGTTGCCGGGCTGGTCGTCATCATCATCGGCGAAAATCCCTTCGAGGCCATGTGGCTCATGCTCGAGGGCGCCGTGGGCTCGCTCAAGGGCTGGGGCTACACGCTCTACTACGCCACCAACTTCGTCTTCACCGGACTCGCGGTGGCGGTGGCCTTCCATGCCGGCCTCTTCAACATCGGCGGCGAGGGCCAGGCCTATATGGCGGGCGTCGGTGCCGCGGCTGTCGGGCTGGGCCTCGATGTCTTGCCATGGCCCATCCTGATCCCGCTGGCCATCCTGGCCTCCATGGCGGTCGGCGCCTTCTGGGCCTGGATTCCGGGCGTACTCCAGGCCAAGCGCGGCAGCCACATCGTCATCACCACCATCATGTTCAACTTCATCGCGGCCAGCCTGGTGGGCTATCTCATCAACTACTGGTTCCGCCCGGTGGGCAAGATGGCGGTGGAAAGCCGCGAGATCACCGGCGCCTACATCATGAGCGCCCGCGAGGTGGCGCGCGAGTTCTTCGGTGTGCGGCTGGCCTCCAGCCCGCTCAACTTCTCCATATTCCTGGCGATCATCGCGGCCTTCGCGGTCTGGTACCTGCTGTGGCGCACCAAGCTCGGCTACGAGATCCGCGCCGTCGGCGCCAATCTCGACGCCGCCGTCTATGCCGGGATCAAGCCCGACCGCATCATCATCATCACCATGACGATCTCGGGCGCACTGGCCGGCCTCATGGCGGTGAACGAGATCCTGGGCGTGCAGCATCGCCTGGTCCTGGGCTTCGTCGGCGGGGCCGGCTTCGTCGGTATCGCGGTGGCGCTCATGGGCCGGTCGCATCCGGTCGGCATCGTCCTGGCCGCCCTGCTCTTCGGCCTGCTCTACCAGGGCGGATCCGAACTTTCCTTCGCCAAGCCCGACATCAACCGCGACATGATCGTGGTGATCCAGGGCCTGGTGATCCTCTTCATGGGGGCGCTGGAATATGCCTTCCGGCCGGCGCTCGCGGCACTCTTCTTCAAACCGGGGGATTGACGCGATGGATCTCTACGCGGAAATCCTGGCCTCGACCATTCGCCTCTCGGTACCGCTGGTGCTCGCCTGCCTGGCAGGGCTGTGGTCGGAGCGCTCCGGCATCGTCGACATCGGGCTTGAGGGCAAGATGCTGGCGGCGGCCTTCATCGCCGCCTCCGCCTCCGCCGTCTATGGATCGGCCTGGATTGGCCTGCTGCTGGCGATCCTGGTTTCGGTGGGCTTTGCGCTGGTGCATGGCTATGCCTCGATCAACCAGCGCGGCAACCAGGTCGTTTCCGGCGTCGCCATCAACATGCTGGCGGCGGGACTCGCGGTGGTTCTCGGCAATACCTGGTTCAAGGAAGGCGGACGCACGCCATCGCTGCCACCCGAGGCGCGCTTCATGCCGCTCGCGATCCCCGGATACGAGACCCTCTCGACCGTTCCTGTGCTGGGCTTCTTCGTCAAGGTCTTCTTCTCGCATTCGATCATCACCTACGCCACCTTCCTGCTGGTGCCGCTCACGGCCTGGGCGCTGGCCCGCACGCGCTTCGGCCTGCGCCTCCGCGCGGTGGGCGAGAACCCACACGCCGTGGACTCGGCCGGCATCTCGGTTGCACTGCTGCGCTACAAGGCCGTGGTCATCGCCGGCGTTCTCTGCGGCATTGCCGGAGCCTTCATTTCCACGTCCCTGTCATCGAGCTTCGTGCGCGACATGACCGCAGGCTCGGGCTTCATGGCGCTCGCGGCGCTGATCTTCGCCAACTGGCGCGCCTGGCCGGCGCTCTTCGCCTGCCTTCTCTTCGGTTTCCTGCAGGCCGCCGGAAACTATCTGCAGGGCGTTCAGCTGGGCGGTGTCCAGATTCCGGTGCAGTTCATCAACATGCTGCCCTATGTGCTGACCGTCGTGCTGCTGGCCGGCTTCATCGGAAAGTCGATTCCGCCGAAGGCGAGCGGCATTCCCTATACGAAGGACAGGTGAGATGACCCGGGATCTGATCGAGGCTGCGAAGCAGGTCCGGCTCAGGGCCCACGCGCCCTATTCGAAATTCCGCGTCGGGGCTGCCGTTCGCGACGAGCAGGGGCGTGTCTTCGCCGGGTGCAATGTCGAGAACGCAGCCTATCCGCAGGGCTGGTGCGCCGAGCCCTCGGCCATCGCGGCCCTTGTCGCGGCGGGCGGCACCCGCGTCACCGAAGTCGCCGTAATGGGCAACGGCGAGCAGCTGTGCACGCCCTGCGGCGGCTGCCGCCAGAAGCTGCGGGAATTCGCCCGCGACGATCTCAGGATCCATTGCTGCACCGAGGATGGCCGGCTCATCCGCAGCTTCACGCTGGGCGAACTGCTGCCCTTCTCATTCGGCCCGGAGAATCTCTGATGAACGAACTGGCCAGGCGCCTTCAGTCCCGCAAGCCGAGAAGCGCCATCATCCTCGGGTCGAGCCTGGGTCCCGTTGCCGATGCGGTGAAGACCCCGCTGGTCATTCCCTATGGCGAGTTGCCGGGATTTCCGGTGCCGAAGATCTCCGGCCATGCCGGCAAGCTGGTCGTGGGCACGCTTGGCGGCCGCGAGGTGGCGGTGCTTGCCGGCCGCGCCCACCCTTACGAGAGCGGCAATGCTGCAGTCATGAGGCCGGTCATCGAAGCTCTCAAAGGAGCCGGCATCGAGACCCTCATCCTCACCAATGCCGCCGGATCGCTGAAACCCGAGATGCGGCCGGGCGCGATCATGCTCATCACCGATCACATCAACTATTCCGGCATGAATCCGCTGATCGGACAGCATGGCGACGAGAACTTCGTGCCCATGACCGATGCCTATGATCCAGAGCTGCGCGACAGATTCCTGGCCGCGGCGGCAAACGAGGAGATCCACCTCCATCGGGGCGTCTACTGCTGGTATTCGGGCCCGTCCTTCGAGACGCCGGCCGAGATCCGCATGTTCCAGATCATCGGCGGCACCGCGGTCGGCATGTCGACGGTGCCCGAGACCATCCTGGGACGCCGCTTCGGCCTTCGCGTCGCCGGACTGTCCGTCATCACCAATCTGGCGGCGGGAATCGAAGGCGCCTCACCCAGCCACGAGGAGACCAAGCGCGAGGGTGCCAAGGCGGCCGAGCACATGACGCGTCTTCTGACGCGCTTCTTCGCGGACGGCTGAGATGCTGCCGCAGGAGGTCATCCGCCGCAAGCGCGATGGGAGGGCCCTGGCGCGTGAGGACGTGCAGGCCTTCATCGCGGGCCTGACGGACGGGTCCGTCTCGGAAGGTCAGGTGGCGGCCTTTGCCATGGCTGTCTTCTTCAAAGGCATGAGCCGCGACGAAGCGGTGGGCCTCACGCTTGCCATGCGCGATTCGGGAACCGTCCTGCGCTGGGATCTCCCTGGTCCGGTGGTCGACAAGCATTCGTCCGGAGGGATCGGTGACAGCCTGTCGCTGTTCCTGGCGCCGATGCTCGCAGCCTGCGGACTTTATGTGCCGATGATTTCCGGTCGCGGTCTTGGTCACACCGGCGGTACGCTGGACAAGCTCGACTCGATACCGGGCTATGCCACCCAGCCAGGGCTTGATCAGTTCAGGTCGGTCACGCGTGAGGCGGGCTGCGCCATAATAGGCCAGACCGCCGATCTCGCGCCCGCCGACAAGCGACTCTACGGAATCCGGGATGTGACGGCCACTGTCGAGTCGATTCCATTGATCACGGCCTCGATACTGTCGAAGAAGCTGGCCGCCGGATTGCAACATCTCGTGCTCGACGTGAAGATGGGCTCCGGCGCCTTCATGGCGTCAATGGATGAAGCCCTCGCCCTGGCGGAAAGCCTCGTGGCCGTCGCCAATGGCGCCGGTCTCAAGACCACGGCCCTGATCACCGACATGGACGAGCCGCTCGCACCCCATGCCGGCAATGCCATCGAAGTGGCCCATGCCGCGGAGGTGCTGGCGACCGGACGGGCCGAGCCGCGTGTTCTGGACATCACCCTCGCGCTTGGTGCCGAACTCCTCATCGGTGCGGGCCTGGCCCACGACGCAACCGGCGCGGAAGCCCGGCTGCGGCGCAGCCTCGAGTCCGGAGCGGCAGCCGAGCGCTTCGACCGCATGGTGCACCTGCTGGGCGGCCCCAGGGACTTCATCGCGAACTACAAGACACACTTGCCCGTGGCACCCGTCACCCGCCCGGTCTTCGCCGACGAGGAGGGCGTGGTCTCGGCCATCCGCACCCGCGACCTTGGCCTGGCGGTGATCGAACTGGGCGGCGGGCGCCGGGTGGCCAGCGACCGCATCGATCATCGCGTGGGGCTGCAGGGTCTGCTCGGCAAGGGCCAGCAAGCGGATGCGAAGACGCCGCTCTGCATCATTCACGCCGCCGACGAGGCCCATGCGCTGCGGGCTGCCGCGCTGGTGAAGGCGGCCTATGCCATCGGCGGCGCTTTCAAGCCGACGCCCGCCATTCATGCCCGCATCGGAAGCTGAATGATGGCCAGGGCAATTCTCTTCATCCTCGACAGTTTCGGCATCGGTGGCGCGCCTGATGCCGAGGCCTTCGGCGATGCTGGCGCCAATACACTGCTGCACATCGCCGAGCGCATGCCGCTGTCGGTGCCGCACATGGCGTCCCTGGGGCTGGGCCAGGCTGCGAAGCTCGCCGCGGGTCGCGATCCCTTCGGGCCTGTCGACATTGTCGGGCGCTGGGGCTGCGCCACCGAGGTCTCGCGCGGCAAGGACACGATCACCGGACACTGGGAAATTGCCGGCGTGCCGCTGGACCGCGACTGGGGCTATTTCCCGCACACCATCCCGGCCTTTCCGCAGGACTTCATGGACGAACTGGTGCGGCGCTGCCGCCTGCCGGGCCTTCTCGCGCTGTGCCATGCCTCCGGCACGCAGGTGATCGAGGACTTCGGCGAGGAGCACGTCCGCACTGGCAAGCCCATCGTCTATACCAGCGTCGACAGCGTGATCCAGATCGCGGCGCACGAGGAACATTTCGGCCTCGAACGCCTCTACGAGGTCTGCCGCGTGGCGCGCGAGCTGACCTTCCCGCTCAACATCGGCCGGGTCATCGCGAGACCTTTCCTGGGCGAGACGGCCACGACCTTCCAGCGTACCGGACATCGCAAGGACTATGCGGTGAAGCCGCCGTCGCCGACCTTGCTTGACGTGCTGACCAGTGCTGGACGCCAGGTCATCTCGATCGGCAAGATCGGCGACATCTTCGCCCATTCCGGCACCGGCGAGGAAATCAAGGCCGCAGGCCTCGACAGGTTGATGGACGCGTCATTGGCAGCCATGGACCGTCTACCAGATGGCGGCTTCATGATGACCAACTTCGTCGACTTCGACACGGACTACGGCCACCGCCGTGATGCGATTGGCTATGGCAGGCTGCTCGAGTATTTCGACACCCTGCTGCCGCGCGTCTTCGGGAAGCTGAGGGCCGGCGATCTTCTGGTGCTCACCGCCGACCACGGCAATGATCCGACCTGGACGGGGACCGATCACACGCGCGAGTGCGTGCCGATCATGGCCTTCGCCCCCGGCATTTCTCCCGGACCGCTCGGGGCGCGCAGCAGCTTCGCCGACATCGGCCAGTCTCTGGCGCACCATCTCCGGGTGCCGAGGCTTTCGGCGGGAACGTCCTGGTGACCCGCCGCGAAATCAAGCTGCCGCGACACCGTTTCATGGTCGCGGCAATGGGTCTAGTATTCACTGCTGGGAAGGAGTTGCCATGCCGAACACCGTTCAGCTGCATCGCGTGCTTGCAACAACGCCAGAAAAGCTCTTCCGCGCCTTCACGCAGCCCGAGGCCCTGACGCGCTGGCTTCCACCCTACGGATTTGTTGCGAAGATCTGGGATTTCGATCCCACCGAGGGCGGCGGCTACGGCATGTCCTTCACCAATTTCACCACCGGCAAGGGCCACGCCTTCCGCTGCATGTTCCGCGAGATCGTGCCCGACCGGCGCCTTGTCTATACCGATCGGTTCGACGACGTGAATCTTCCGGGCGAAATGCTGGTGACCGTGACCATCGCGGCAGTCTCGGTCGGCAGTGATCTCCGCATCGTGCAGGAAGGCATCCCCGACGTGATCCCCCTCGAAGCCTGCTATCTGGGCTGGCAGCAGTCGCTCGATCAGCTGGCGAGACTGGTCGAACCGCACATTCCGGACTGAGTGCCGTCGCGAACCCCGCTCAGTCCGACCGTTTCAGCACCGCCTGCAGCACATTGCGTACGCCGATGGCACCGATGAAGCGGTCGCGGTCGTCGAAAATGGCGACCGGCGCCACGTCGGTGTTGTGGATGGCCAGCATCACGGTCTTCAGCGTCGTGCCGGGCCGCGCCCAGTAAACCGGCCGCGTGTCGGACGGTACGGGCTTCTCGACATCGTCGCAGGACACCCAGGTGGCCTTCTTCTTGTCGCGCTCGGCAGCAATCACCTTCTGGTCCTTGTCGAGCTTGAAGCGCGTGGTCTTGCGCTTGTCGAGCCAGATCCAGCCTTCGCCGGCGGTCTCGAGGTCATGCAGCGGCCGCATCACGTTCCAGGCGGTGAGCACCGACAGCGGGTTCACATTGGCGATGAAGTCGCGCACGTAGTCGTTGGCCGGCCGCAGCACGATGTCCTCGGGCGCGCCCGACTGGACGATGCGGCCGCCTTCCATGATGGTGATGCGGCTGCCGATCTTGAGCGCCTCCTCGAGATCGTGGCTGACGAAGATGATCGTCTTCTTGATCGACTTCTGCAGCTGCAGAAGCTCGTCCTGCAACTTGGTGCGGATCAGTGGATCCAGGGCCGAGAAGGGCTCGTCCATCAGCAGGATGGGCGCTTCCGTGGCGAAGGCGCGGGCCAGCCCCACACGCTGCTGCATGCCGCCGGACAGCTCATGGACATATTTGTTCGCCCATTGGTCGAGGCCGACGAGCTTCAGCTGCTGGTCGACCTTGGCGTTGCGCTCGGCCTCGGGCATGCCCGAAAGCTCAAGGCCAAGGCCGGCGTTCTGCCGCACCGTGCGCCAGGGCAGCAGGGCGAACTGCTGGAACACCATGGCCACCTGCTTCTGCCGCATGTGGCGCAGCGTAGTCTCGTCGCAGGAGGCGACATCCACCATGCGGCTGCCGTCCTTGACCAGCACCTCGCCGCCGGTGACCTTGTTGAGCCCGTTCACGGCGCGGAGCAGGGTGGACTTGCCGGATCCGGACAGCCCCATGAGAACGCTGATCTCGCCCTCGTTCACCGTAAGGTTGGCACCCGTGGCGCCGAGCACGGCTCCGGTCTTCTTGAGGATGTCGGCCCGGTCGGCACCGGCCCGGGCCATGGCCAGGGCTTCCGTGGTCCTGTCGCCGAAGATGATGTCGACGTTCTTGAATTCGACGGCGGTGGTCATTTCTTGCCTCCCGCCTTCACGGCCAGTGCCCGGTCAAGGATGATGGCCAGGATCACGATGGCCAGGCCCGCCTCGATACCCAGCGGAATGTTGCGGTTGGCCAGCGCCTTGTTGACCGGATTGCCGAGGCTCGGCGCGCCGATCAGCGTCGCGAAGACCACCATGGACAGCGACAGCATGATGCACTGGGTGAGGCCGGCCATGATCGAGGGCATCGCAGCCGGAAGCTCCACCTTCCACAAGAGCTGTCGCTTCGTCGCGCCGAAGCTTTCGCCCGCCTCGATCATCGGCTTGGGAATGGAGGTGATGCCGAGATAGGTCATGCGCACGGGTGCCGGCATGGCGAAGATGATGGTGACGATGAGCGCCGGCGCCGCGCCAAGCCCGAAGAGAATGAGGATCGGAATCAGATAGACGAAGGTCGGCATGGTCTGCATCAGGTCGAGCAGCGGCTGCAGCACATGCCAGACCTTGGGCTTGTGGGCGGCCCAGATGCCAAGCGGCACGCCGATCGCCATCGAGAGCGCCGTGGCGCCCACGACGAGCACCAGGGTCTGCACGGTTTCCTTCCACAGTCCCTGGTTCATGATGAAGAGCAGCCCCAGCAGAACGCCCAGCGCCAGCTTCCAGGATTTCTGCAGCTGATAGGCGCAGAGGGCGAGCGCGACGGCAAGAACCACCGGCGGCAGCCACAGCAGCATCTGCGTGAGGTTCTCGACGACGAAATTCAGGGAGTATTTGATGGCATCGAAGAACCACTGGAAGTATTCGACGATGAAGTCGATGACCGCCTTGCCCCATTTGCCGACGGGTATCTTCCAGGCACGGATAAAATCGGAAACCGGATCCATTCGCCCCTCCCCAGGGATGTTGCCCTTCCGCAGTCTTGATGCTGCCTCGAAGAAGGGATGACAGAAAACCCGGGCCGGTCAAGCCGGCCCGGGCAAACCAGGTCTCGTTCAGCCGCTCAGCGCCGCCGAGACTGCGGCGGCCGCATCGCCGCCGTCGAAGGTGGTCACGCCTTCGAGCCAGGGCTTCACCGCGTCGGGGTTGGCCTTGAGCCAGGCCTTTGCGGTCTCCTTCGGATCGGCACCGTCCTTCAGCACCGGGTCCATCATCGCGCCTTCCATGGCGAGATTGAACTTGAGGTTGGACAGCAGCTTGCCGACATTCGGGCACTCGCTGGCGTAGCCGGCGCGGACGTTGGTTGCCACCGTGGCGGCGCCAAAGCCGGAGTCGCCCATGCCATCCAGATAGTGGATCTTCATCTCGCCCATGATCGGATGCGGCGTCCAGGCCAGGAAGACGATCCATTCGTTGTTCTTCATGGCCTTTTCGGCCTCGGTCAGCATGCCCGCTTCCGAGCTCTCGACCAGCGTATAGCCGGAAAGATTGTTCTTCGCGTCATCGATCATGGTCTGGATGATGCGGTTGCCGTCATTGCCCGCTTCGATGCCGTAGATCTTGCCGCCGAACTTATCCGCGTTCGCGCCGAGATCGGCCAGTGACTTCACGCCGGCATCGGCCACGTATTGCGGAACCACCAGACCATAGCCCGCGCCCTCGAGGTTGGTGGCCAGCTGCTCGACCGACTTGTCGTCGAGATAGGGCTTGATGTCGGCAGTCATGCTCGGCATCCAGTTGCCGAGGAAGACGTCGATGTCCTTGTTCTTGAGCGAGGCATAGGTCACCGGAACCGAGAGCGTCTTGACCTCGGGCGCATATCCCAGCGCCTCGAGCACCACGCTGGTGGCACCGGTCGTCACCTGGATGTCGGTCCAGCCCACGTCGGCGAAGCGGACGGCCTTGCAGCTCTCGGCGTCCCCGGCAAAGGCCGGAGTCGCGAGGCAGGCGCCCAGCGCCACGACGGCCGCAAGCGTTGTCTTGAATGGCGTCATTCTGTGTTCTCCCTGTTCTCCGGAGGGCTTTTGGCGGTGCCCTGCGGGTTGTCCGGGACACTAATGCAGTTTTGCAGGGCGTCGCAAGATTTTTATTGGACAGTCGACCAACAAAAAACTAGCCTCGATCCAGGAGGACTTCCGATGCCGAAACTGGGCATGGCGCCGATCCGGCGCCGCCAGCTGATCGATGCCGCGATTGCCGTGATCCATGAGGACGGCTTCAGCCAGGCGACCGTCGCCCGGATCGCGCGGCGGGCCGGCATCTCTGCCGGTCTCGTGCATCACTACTTTCGCGACAAGGATGAGCTGCTCTTCGCGACCATGCGGCATCTTCTGGCCGAGCTGCGCGCCGATGCCGTCCTCCGCCTCACCGAGGCGGCAACGCCGGACGCCCGGGTCAGGGCCATCATCGATGCCTGTTTCGGCGATGCCCAGTTCGACGGGCAGGTCTTCAGCGCCTGGCTGGCGCTCTATGGCAGCGCCCGGCAGTCGCCGCGCCTGCAGCGCATCCTGACCATCTACCACCGCCGCCTGCGCAGCAGCCTGCTGCACGACCTCAGGCAATTGGTGGATGATCGCGAGGCCGAGAGCCTGGCCGAGGGGATTGCCGCGATGATCGACGGGCTGTGGCTGCGCTACGCGCTTGCCGGGCGTCCCAACAATCCCGAAACACCGCGGGCCCTGACGCGGGACTACTTCGCCGCGGCACGTGAACGCGCTTCCAACAGGCACGACGACCAACTAAGAGTAGCCTCCTGAGATCTGGGAGGACGGCGCATGAAACCGGTCAAGTGGGGCATCATATCGACGGCGAACATTGGCGTGGCCAAGGTCATTCCGGGCATGCTGAAGAGCAAGGATCTGGAGATCGTCGCCATCTCCTCGCGCAAGCTGGCCACGGCTCGCGCCTGGGCTGGCAAGCTCGGCATTCCCAAGGCCTATGGCTCATATGAAGAGATGCTGGCCGATCCCGAAATCGAGGCGGTCTACAATCCCTTGCCCAATCATCTCCATGTGCCGCTCACCCTCGCGGCGGCGCGGGCCGGCAAGCACGTTCTGTGCGAGAAGCCGATCGCCATCACCGCCAAGGAAGCGCAGCAGCTGCGCAAGGCGCCGGATTCGGTTCACATCGCCGAAGCCTTCATGGTCCGCCATGCCGCGCAGTGGATCGCGGTGCGCGACATGGTGAAGAAGGGCAGGATCGGGGATGTACGGGCCATCCAGGTCTTCTTCTCCTATTTCAATCGCGATCCCAAGAACGTGCGCAACAAGTCCGACATCGGCGGAGGAGGCCTCCTCGACATCGGCTGCTATCCCGTCACCGTGTCGCGCTTCATCTTCAATGACGAGCCCCGGCGAGTGACGGCCACCTTCGACCGCGATCCGAAGTTCAAGACCGACCGGACGGCCGGCGGACTCGCCGATTTCGGCGGCGGCCGGCACCTGTCCTTCACCGTGTCCACCCAGCTTGCGCCGTTCCAGCGGGTTCAGATTGGCGGAACCAAGGGCCGCATCGAGATCGAAATCCCCTTCAACGCCCCGCCTGACCGGCCGAACCGCATCTTTGTGCAGGGAATGGACATGAATGTCGGCGAGTGGATCGAGCTCCCGGTCTCCGACCAGTACCAGCTCCAGGCCGAGGCCTTCGGGCGGGTCATCCGCAAGAAGCAGAAGCCGGTCTGGGGCGTGGCGGATGCCATTCAGAACATGCGGATTCTGGACGCTTTTTTCCGGTCCGAGAAGAGCGGCAAGTGGGAAAGGCCCTGATCCGGCCGGCCTTTCGGCGCTGGATACAAGGCAATTGACGTCGTCGGTTCTCCTGACTATAAGCCCCCCAACCCGACGGGCCGGACTCGAGGCCGTATGCCATATGGCATGCGGCCATGAGTTTTTGAGGCCGGTTCAACAGATCTCGAGACAAGCAGGACCACAGTAATGGCCAATACGAAATCGGCGAAGAAGGCCACCCGCGTTGCCGCCCGCCGCACGGAAATCAACAAGAACCGCGTGAGCCGGATCCGCACCTACGTGCGCAAGGTCGAGGAAGCCATCGCCTCGGGCGACCAGGCCGCGGCAGCCGCAGCGCTCAAGGCAGCCCAGCCTGAACTCATGCGCGGCGCCCAGAAGGGCATCATGCATAAGAACACCGCGTCGCGGAAAGTGTCGCGTCTCGCGGCCCGGGTGAAGACGCTGAAGGGCTGACAATTACTTCAGCCGCTGAAAATTTTGCGCCGGGGGGCAACCTCCGGCGCTTTTGTTTGTCAGGCCACGGATTGTCTCGCGCAGGAAAATTCTAACGATTTCAGAATCTTGAAGGGGGATGCGGAATCTGCGGCGCAAAAGCGGTGTTTTGGCACCGGCCCGCAAGCCGCTCGAATTGGCGCTTCGAGAGATTCCCTGAATCCTGTTGCCAAATGAACACGCCCATAAAGTTTCTGTGACTCCAGAGGTTTACGCGAGGTCCCTGATCCATTCTCGCAAGTTTCGCCGTCGCGCGCATGATCCGTGTACGGAATGAGGGAGGAATCGGGTTGCGGGGTTTGCGGGTGGTTTTGTAGGTTCAGCCTGTGCTTCAGGCCATGGGCCGCACGAAGCGCAGGACAGGCGACGAACCTGGGTGGACGGCCACAGCAGGATCCGCGAGTAGAACAGAATTGTGCAGATCGTGACCGGATGCAATCGATCCGGCCTGACTCTGCGATGACGGGTGTATGTAATGGACGTGTCAAAAAACAGCGCCGCCCGGCGCAGAAAAAAGGAAGGGGCGTTCGATGACAAATCTCAGCGGTAAGTGTAGGTCCGCCGGATAGATCCGGTGCCATTGGGGAGTGATGCGTAGCGTCAGCAGGGTGACGCGCGAACAAGACAGGCATGACCCTTGGGGCAGGGGTTAGGACGAAAGCGGCGGACAAGATGACGGCAGTGACGGACGCTCTGAAACAGCGGTGGGACCGTGTGGCACAACGGTTGCGCGCAGAGCTTGGAGAAGACCTTTATTCGAGCTGGTTTGCTCGCATGGAACTGGAAGACGTGAACGCGGGCCGGCTGACGGTTTCGGTGCCGACCCGCTTCCTCAAATCCTGGATCGAGACGCATTACGTGTCGCGGCTCCAGAAAATTGGCGAGAGCGAGCTTGGCCAGATCGAGACCGTGCAGGTGCGCGTGCGCAGCAACGGCACGGCGGCGCGGCCCGCCGAGGCCCCCGAGCGCAAGCCCGAAGCGGCGGTCCAGGTGCAGGCGCCGGTTCCCGGCCTGCAGCAGGTCGTGATGCAGGACAAGCCTGTCGCCCTCGATCCGAACCAGACCTTCGATACCTTCGTCGTGGGCGCGTCCAACCAGCTGGCCCATGCCGCGGCGTGTCGCGTCGCCGATGCCCAGCCAGGGTCGGTGGTGAGCTTCAATCCGCTCTTCATCCATGCGCAGTCCGGCCTCGGCAAGACGCACCTGCTCAGTGCCGTCGCCCACCGCATCCGCGACAACCATCCGGCACGCAAGGTGATGCTGCTGACCGCAGAGCGCTTCATGTACTCCTTCGTCATGGCGCTGCGGCAGCGGGATACCATCTCCTTCAAGGACCAGTTCCAGTCCGTCGACGTGCTGCTCATCGACGATTTCCAGTTCCTGCAGGGCAAGACGATGCAGCAGGAGTTCTGTCACGCCTTCAACTCGCTGGTGGACTCGCGGCGCCAGGTGATCGTCGCGGCCGACGTGCCGCCGGCGCAACTCGATGCCGTCGACCAGCGCATGCGGTCGCGCCTGATGGGCGGCCTGGTGGTCGACATTGAGCTCCCGGACCTCGACCTGCGCCGCCGCATCCTGCTGGCGCGCTACGAGCAGATGCTGCGCCGAGATCCCTCGGTCACGGTTCCGGACGAGGTGCTGGAGTTCATCGCCAACCGCATGACGGGCGGCGGCCGCGAACTGGAAGGCGCGCTCAACCGCGTGATGGCCTACCAGCAGTTCAACCAGCTGCCGGTCACGCTCGACCTCGCCTCCATGGTGCTGCGCGACATGTCGGCCAACCCCGACCAGTCTCGCATCAAGATCGAGGACATCCTGAAGATCGTGGGCCGCCACTTCAACGTGGCCCGCACTGATCTCCTGTCGCCGCGCCGGGCCCGCACCGTGGTGGTGCCGCGCCAGATCGGGATGTATCTGGCCAAGAAGCTCACCTCCCGCTCGCTGCCGGAAATCGGACGTCGCTTCGGCGGGCGGGACCACTCGACGGTGCTGCATGCGGTGCGCAAGATCGAGGACCAGATCAAGACCGACGACAAGCTGGCCCGCGAGGTTGCGATGCTGATCCGGCTGGTGGAACAAGGCTGAACGAAAGGCCGCGTGGCAAGGCTTGAATCCGGCCTTGTTTCCCGCCAATGTCTGCGGCCCGGCATCCCTGTGCCGGGTCGAATTCCAACGGGATGTCCGTCATGCGTGTAACGATTGAACGCTCTGCCTTTCTGCGGGCGCTGAACCATGTGCAGTCGGTGGTCGAGCGCCGCAACACCATCCCGATCCTGTCCAACGTGCTGCTCCAGGCCGACGGCGGCACGCTGAAGCTGACCGCCACCGACCTCGACATCGAGATCGTCGAGAGCGTGCCCGCCATGGTGGCGAAGCCAGGTGCGGCGACCGTGCCGGCCCATATGCTCTACGACATCGTCCGCAAGCTTCCGGATGGCGCCCAGCTCGAGCTCGATCAGGGGGGCGACGGCAACCGCATGGCGATCTTTGCCGGCCGGTCGCGCTTCAACCTTCAGGCCCTGCCGCCGGAGGACTTTCCCGACATTTCTGCGGGCGACTTTCCCAACCGCTTTTCCATATCGGCTGCCGACCTCAAGGGCCTGATCGAGCGGACCCGCTTCGCCATATCGACAGAAGAGACGCGCTATTATCTGAACGGAATCTACTTTCACGAGGTGGCGTCGGGCAACCTGCTGCGGGCAGTCGCCACCGATGGCCACCGGCTGGCGCAGGCGCAGATCGCGCGGCCGGACGGTGCCAAGGGCATGCCGGGCGTCATCGTGCCGCGCAAGACCGTGCTTGAGGTGGTCAAGCTGCTGGAAGGCGCGGAGGGCGATGTCGAGGTTGCGCTCTCGGCCTCCAAGATCCGCTTCGCCGCGGGTGACCTGGTGCTGACCTCGAAGCTCATCGATGGAACCTTTCCGGACTACGAGCGCGTCATTCCGCGCAGCAACGACAAGGCCCTGGAAATCGACGCCAGGACCTTCGCTGGCGCGGTCGACCGGGTCTCGACCATCTCGATGGAAAAGGGTCGTGCGGTGAAGCTGCATCTGTCGACCGACCGGATGGTGCTCTCGGTCAACAACCCGGACTCGGGCTCGGCCGAGGAAGAACTGGCCTGCAGCTATGCCGCCGATCCGATCGAGATCGGCTTCAATTCGCGGTATCTCATGGACATCGCCGGTCAGATCAAGTCGGAGGCGGTGGTCTTCAGCTTCGCCGATGCCGGCTCGCCCACCATCGTGCGCGACCCGGGCGACGACCAGGCGCTCTACGTGCTGATGCCGATGCGGGTGTGACCTGGCCCCAGTGACCCACACCGGCAAGCTAGCCCTCACGCGTCTGACCCTCACCGACTTCCGCAACTATGCCGGCCTCAGGCTCGAGGTTGGCGGCCGCATGGTGGTGCTGACCGGTCCGAATGGCGCCGGAAAGACCAACCTGCTCGAGGCCATTTCGCTGCTCGCGCCCGGCCGGGGCCTGCGGGGTGCTGCCTTCGAGGACCTGGCCCGGCAGGGCGGCAGCGGCACATGGGCCATTTCGGTCGAGGCCGAGACCTTGCATGGCCCGATCCGGCTCGGAACCGGATGGAGCGGGCAGGGCGAGGGCGAGGCGGCCGGCCAGGGCCGGCTGGTCCTGATCGACGGGCATGTGCAGAAAGGCTCCGGAGCTCTGGCCCAGTTCATTCGGGTGCTCTGGCTGACTCCGGCCATGGACCGCCTCTTCGCCGGGCCGGCCTCGGACCGCCGCCGGTTCCTCGACCGGCTGGTGGCGGCCTTCGATCCCGAGCATGCCGCACGGATCAGCGTCTTCGAAAAGGTCATGCGCGACCGCAATCTCCTGCTCGAGGATCCGCGGGCCGACGGCACCTGGTTGGACAGCCTGGAAGCCCACATGGCCGAGGCTGCCATCGCCATTGCCGCTGCCCGGCTCACGGCACTTGAGGAGCTCCGGCGCTACATCGCCGAGGCCAGGGAAACCAGCCAGTTTCCGTGGAGTTACATCAGCCTGGAAGGCGAGGTGGAGGCCCTGGTTTCGGCCATGCCGGCGGTGCGCGCGGAGGACGAATATCGTAGACTTCTGTGCGATTCGCGCAGACAAGACCGGGGTGCCGGGCGTACACTGTCGGGGCCGCATCGCAGCGACCTGGCCGTGACCCATGGCCCGAAGTCCATGCCGGCGGGGTTGTGTTCGACGGGGGAACAGAAGGCGCTGCTGATCGGCCTGATCCTCGCGCAGGCGCGCGCGGTCTCGGGTGTCAGCGGCATACCGCCCCTGCTCCTGCTGGACGAGGTGGCGGCGCATCTCGACCGGGAGCGGCGGCACGGATTGTTCACGGCTCTGGCCGCCCTTGGCTGCCAGGCCTGGATGACGGGAACGGATGTCGAATTGTTCGCGGACCTCGGCCGCGACGAATTGGTCTTCCACGTGGAGGACGGCGCAGTTTCGGACGTGAAGAGAAGCGGATGAGCGACGACGAAAAGCACAGCGGCTATGGCGCCGAGTCGATCAAGGTTCTGAAGGGGCTCGATGCCGTGCGCAAGCGGCCGGGCATGTACATTGGCGATACCGACGATGGCTCGGGCCTGCATCACATGGTCTACGAGGTCGTCGACAACGCCATCGACGAGGCGCTGGCCGGGCATGCCGACCGCGTGACCGTGACCCTCAATGCCGACGGGTCCTGCACGGTCACCGACAATGGCCGCGGCATTCCGACCGACATCAAGATGGACGACGATCACGAACCAAAGCGTTCGGCGGCCGAGATCGTGATGACGGAACTCCACGCCGGCGGCAAGTTCGACCAGAATTCCTACAAGGTCTCCGGCGGCCTGCACGGCGTGGGCGTGTCGGTGGTGAACGCGCTCTCCGTCTGGCTCAAGCTGGTGATCTTCCGCAACGGGCGCGAGCACTTCATCTCGTTCAGCAACGGCGTGGCCGATGCTGCCCTCGTGGTGGTGGGCGAGGCGCCCGGCCGGCGGGGCACCGAAGTCACCTTCCTGCCGTCGTCCGAGACCTTCACCAAGACGGAGTTCGACTTCGCCACGCTCGAGCATCGTCTGCGCGAACTGGCCTTCCTCAATTCCGGCGTCCGCATCCTGCTGGCCGACCGGCGCGGCGTGGAACCGAGGGAGGTCGAACTCTTCTATGAAGGTGGCATCGCGGCCTTCGTGCGCTATCTCGACCGCACCAAGCAGGCGGTCCTGCCGGACCCCATCATGATTCACGGCGAGAAGGACGGCATCACGGTTGACTGTGCCTTGTGGTGGAATGACAGCTATCACGAGAATGTCCTGTGCTTCACCAACAATATTCCGCAGCGCGATGGCGGCACGCATCTGGCCGGCTTCCGCGCGGCGCTCACCCGCGTGGTCAACGCCTATGCGAACGAGAGCGGCATCGCGAAGAAGGAGAAGGTGGCACTGACTGGCGACGACGCGCGCGAGGCGCTCACCTGCGTGCTGTCGGTGAAGGTTCCCGATCCCAAGTTCTCGTCGCAGACAAAGGACAAGCTCGTGTCATCGGAAGTGCGGCCGGTGGTCGAGGGCCTGGTCAACGACCAGCTTGGCGCCTGGTTCGAGGAACATCCGTCCGAGGCCCGCAGCATCGTGGGCAAGGTGGTGGAAGCCGCCGCCGCTCGCGAGGCCGCGCGCAAGGCCCGCGAGCTGACGCGGCGCAAGGGCGCGCTCGACATCGCCGGCCTGCCGGGCAAGCTGGCCGAGTGCCAGAACCGCGATCCGGCCCAGTCAGAACTCTTCATCGTCGAGGGCGACTCGGCCGGCGGCTCCGCCAAGCAGGCGCGCAACCGCGAGAACCAGGCCGTGTTGCCCCTGCGCGGCAAGATCCTCAACGTGGAACGCGCCCGCTTCGACAAGATGCTGTCCTCGGCCGAGATTGGCACGCTGATCACGGCGCTCGGCACCGGCATCGGGCGCGAGGAGTTCAACGTCGAGAAGCTGCGCTATCACAAGATCATCATCATGACCGACGCCGACGTCGACGGCGCGCATATCCGCACGCTGCTGCTCACCTTCTTCTACCGGCAGATGCCGGAAGTGATCGAGCGCGGCCACCTCTATATTGCCCAGCCGCCGCTCTACAAGGTGAAGCGCGGCTCCTCGGAACAGTATCTCAAGGACGCGAAGGCGCTCGAGAACTATCTCGTCGACACCGGTCTCGAGGGCACGACCCTGGTCCTCGCCGACGGCACCGAACGGGCCGGGCAGGACCTGCGCGGCATCGTCGAGGACGCACTCTCGATCCGCTCCGCGCTGGACGTGCTGCATTCGCGCTACCCGCGCCACATCGTGGAGCAGGCGGCGATCGCCGGCGCGCTCAATCCCGAGGTTCTGTCCAACGACGCCAACGCGGCGCAGGCCGCCGCCTACATCGCGCGCCGGCTCGACGTGATCTCCGAGGAAACCGAGCGTGGCTGGAAGGGACAGCCCATGGGCGACGGCGGCCTCGCCTTCACCCGCGAGAAGCGCGGGGTGACCGAAAGCTGGACCCTCGACGGCAAGCTGATCGCCTCATCGGACGCGATGCGCCTCGACCGCCGCGCCGATCACCTGCAGGAGATCTATGCCAAGCCCGCCAAGCTGCGCCGCAAGGACGCCGATACCGTGATCTACGGCCCGTCAAGCCTGCTCGACGCCGTCTTCGCGGCCGGCCGCAAGGGCATTTCGATGCAGCGCTACAAGGGCCTCGGCGAAATGAATCCCGAGCAGCTGTGGGAGACCACGCTCGATCCGAACGTGCGCTCCCTGCTGCGCGTGAAGGTCTCGGAGCTTGACCAGGCCGACGACCTCTTCACCAAGCTCATGGGCGATGTGGTGGAGCCGCGCCGCGACTTCATCCGCGAGAACGCGCTGAGCGTGGCCAATCTCGACGTCTGATCAGGCGCTCGCGCCGACGCCGATGGGACAGCTCACGCCCGTCCCGCCAAGGCCGCAATAGCCATTCGGATTCCGCGCGAGATACTGCTGGTGATAGGCCTCCGCGAAATAGAAGGGGCCGGCATCGGCGATGGTCGTGGTGATGTCCCCCAGGCCTTGCGCCTTCAGCGCCGCGCCATAGGCCCGGCGTGACGCCTCGGCTGCTTCGCGCTGGTCCGGCGTGGTGCAATAGATGGCGGAGCGGTACTGGGTGCCGACATCGTTGCCCTGGCGCATGCCCTGGGTGGGATCGTGCGATTCCCAGAAAACCTTGAGCAGGTCCTTGTAGCTGATCTTCTCGGGATCGTAGACCACCAGCACGGCCTCGGCATGGCCAGTCTGGCCAGAGCAGACTTCCTCATAGGTCGGGTTGGGCGTGAAGCCTCCGGCATTGCCCACCGCCGTCGCCCAGACGCCGGGCAGCTGCCAGAACTTCCGCTCGGCGCCCCAGTAGCAGCCCATGGCGAAGATCGCCGTCTCATGGCCGGCGGGATAGGGACCCTTGAGTGGGTTGCCCGTGATCAGATGGCGCTCCGACGTCGGAATGGCCGTCTCGCGCCCCTTCAGGGCCGTGTCCGCGGTCACCAGGTCGGTCTTCTTGCGCCAGAAATTCATGGATTGTCCCTCCGTTCCACACTGCCCGCCATATGGGAAGCAAATCGGCGGAAACCAGTCAACAAAGCTTGATTATGGACTCCTCCCGACTATAGTGCGCGCACTTCACGGAAGGGTGGCCGAGTGGTTTAAGGCACACGCCTGGAACGCGTGCATACGTTAATAGCGTATCGAGGGTTCGAATCCCTCCCCTTCCGCCAGTTGCTCCTCCCCAAACTCTCTCTCCCCAGAATCGTAACGGCAGAAATCCCCAGTGTTTGCGGGCTTCATTGACAGTAGCTCCTGACTGCGAGTCCGGCGAAACCGCCGAAATTGCTCTCTCTCAGCTCGATACTCTCCAAAGCTCCTGACTGCGTGAGTTTAGTACGGAGGTTATAGGCTGCTGAAATGATTGAATTTTGCCAGGCGCTGTTAGCCATATTTCGACTTCAACATTTCGTGGGCGAAGGGGGCCCGGATCGAAAGGTCAGTGGTCGAATGCAGTATTTGCCCAGCGTTTGCACCTCGGTGCGGGGAGCAGCAAGCCCGCGCCTCGCTCGCATCGACTTGTGCAACGCAGATGCACGCCGTGCGGCGCGCTACAGCCTCCCCGCCGTCAGCGCCCGCTTGCAGCTCGTCGGCCATTCGCCGTCGGAACCGTAGCCAGTCTGCCCGCAGGTCGCGCAGTGCCATGGCGCGAGGCCCCCGGTCGAGCGCCAGTGCTGTTGCCGCCAGTCGCACCGCCCGCGGTGGCGCCGGAGGCGGAGCATATCTGTCAGCCTCACGAGTGGGGTGTCGCGAGGGGCCGCTGGCGCGTTATCGACAACAGTGGTGGCGATCGGCTCGGGCGTTGGGGCGTCCGCCTTTCCAAAGACGCGCGCGGGCGGATCGTCGTCGGCCGCGGGCACGACCTCGAGCTGGCCTCGCGGCGATGACCGGGGCCACAGGGCGAAGGCCAGGAAGCAGGCGGCGGAGAAGGCCGTGAGGCCGAGGACAGGGGAGGGTCCATCTCGTCGCCTCACCGACCGTTCGAAAGGGCGAGGGCGGGCTGCATGGCAACCAGTATAGCTCTCCGCCCTTGACGCCGTCCTAACGCGACGACCGGCGCGCGGGCATCCTCGCGCCTCCTCGACCTGGGCAGCCTCTGCGATCACAAGGGGGCCGGTATCGACGCATTTGCAGGCAACGCGAGTAGGCCAGGCGTCCTCAGCTTCGATCTGTTGCGCTTGTTACGATGACGCGTCAGAGGCGGGGAGCCACGCGGGCGTCGGCCAGATCGGTGTTCTTTCTATGCCACAAGTGTGGGCAAACAGCGCGACCCCATGACGATGACGACGAAATAGTTGGAAGAATGCTGTTCACGCGAGGTCATCCAGCCATGCGCAGTGTGTGCGCTTAAGGCCACCATCTTGCTGCCCACTGCAGCGATCAGCATAAAGATCTTGACTTTACGTTACACGGCCGTAAGGTAAACATTCTCACGGCGATTTCGACGACCTTGATCAGCTGCCATTCGGGAGGTCCACGATGGCTCAGCGTGCATGGTTTGAAGCCGTCAAGTCCCACCTCGTCATTCTGGTCCTGGCACTCTGCGCCCTCGGCACGAGTCCGCAACGAGGCAATGCCGCAGATGGCTATTGGACGCCCAATACGATCGGCACGAGCTGCTACAGCACGCTCTATGGGGCAAAATTTGGCGATGGCATTGCAGCGGCAATCGCTCTCTGGCAGTGCGCCTACTCCAGCTATCCGGGTCCGCGCTGTTACTATTCCCCAACATCAAGTTCTGGAGCGATTTGCCGTGCGACGACCAGTCTCGAGCTTCCCGGCGCCTCATCCGACTATGATCCGCTCGGCAACGAGATGTGGACCGATGCCATTGGCGCGGACATCGCCAGGCCCTCTACCTCATGTGAGTATGCCCGCAATCAGCCGCAAGCCAATGAGACCGCTGGCAATCCCGTCGTCATCGGCTCTGGCCGCAAGGTCGAATACACCATCGACTGGTCCTCTGGCGGCGAAGATCCTCTCATCCTCTCGCGCCAGTATTCAAGCTTTGCCTCGATGTTCAGCACAGTGTCCAGAGGTTTTAGTTACAGCCGCCTGGGCAAGAGTTGGCGTACAAACTTCGATGGTCGGGCGGGCTATGATCTGACCGGTGGTGCGACGACACCCTATGCCGCCAACACCGGCGACAGGATCCAAATAGCGCTGCCCAATGGGCTTCAATACTCCTATCGCAAGACAAGCGGTGGGGCGTGGCAGTTTGTCATTCCAACGCCGGCCGCAGGAGCTGGCACGATCACGTGGGTGGTCCGCACGGACGTCGATGTGCCGATTACCGTCACCAGCGCTGGCGTATCGCTTCGCATGCCGGATGGAACCGATTACCAGTTCAACAATGCCGGTCTTCTTGTTCAGATCAGGTATCCCGGCGGCTACACGCAGTACCTCGAATACTCCGGCACGCTCAACACAAGGGTTTACGACAGTCATGGTCGGTCGATCACTTTTGAGTACATGCCTGATCAGAACTTGGCAGGCTATCTCAAGTCAGCAATCCTCCCCGATCAGACCCGGCTGGAGTTCACCTACATCCTTCGCGTCCTGCCTGAGCCTGGTGGCAGCCCCATTCCGGCCTATTCTATCAGCTCGAACTGGGCCTATGGGCTCGAATCCGTCACCTACCCCGACAATACGCCAGGCTCGAGCGCGGACAATCCGCGCCTGACCTACCAGTACTGGCAGAACAGCCGCTATGCCTTCCATCTGACCGGCATCGTGGACGAGCGTTCGATCCAGCATGGCGCTTGGACCTACGATTCAATCGGACGCGTGCTCACCAGCCAGCATGAAGGCGGAGCCGATCTCACCACCTTTGCCTATGATGACGTAAACAAGAAGGTCACCGTCACCAATCCGCTCGGTCGCTCAACCGTCTACAGCTATCAGATCGTCAACGGCTCAGTTCAGCGGTTGCTGCGTGTTGATGGGATCGCCACAGCCAATTGTGCCGCTTCGAACACCGTCTACACCTATGATGCCAACGGGTTCCGGGCCTCGGCGACGGATGCAGAGTCACGCGTTACGCAGTGGACCAATAACAGCCGGGGCCTCCCCACGAGCACCACGCAAGGGGTGGGAACTGCAGAAGCGGTGACCACGACCGCCACCTGGGACACAGCCCGGCAGTTACCGGCATCGATTGTGAGGCCCGGTGCAACCGCGGCATTCACGTACACAACAGGCGGCAAGCTCGCGACGGCGACAACAACCGACACCACGACGACAACCGTTCCCTATTCGACCAACGGTCAAACACGGACCACGACCTACACTTATACATCCTGGACACCACCGGCCCCTCCAGCCGTTGGGCCGGTCACGACACCTCTCTCTGATGTTGCCCTGACGATTACCAATCCGGACGCAACATCGGGCACCACTGGCTGGACCAATGCGGTGGGAGGGCTTGGAACCAGGACCACGGACCCGTGTTCTGTTGCCAATCCCTGCTTCACCGGTGGAACAAGCGCGCAGACGACCGCCTATCAGGATATCACCCTGACGGCAGGCCAGATCACCGAAGTTGACAACCTTCAGCGGGCCGCAAAGGTCACCTGGATCCAGAACTCCCTGGGTGAGACCGACGAGGCTGTCGTCCGCCTGCTCTTTCTCAACTCAGGTGGAACAGTTCTTGGTTCAGCACCGTCTCCCTACAAGAAGCCCGCGGCCTGGATCAACCGGGAACGCGTGTTCCCCATCCCGACTGGAACGCGCACCATTCGCGTTCAGATGATGATGGCCCGCAACAGCGGCACGCCCAATGACGGTTTTGTCGACGATATTGCGGTAACCCTTGTCGCTGACGGGGACGCCGCAACGTCGCCTTACGTGCGGCTCATCAATCCCGATTCGCTTGCAACAGTTACGACGGGCTGGACTGTTTCGCCCGGTACTGTCACCCAACTCACCTCCAGTCCTTGTGCGACCGTAAACTGCTTCCGCGACGGCACAACAGGTACAGATCAGATCACGCAAAATGTGGCTCTCCCATCGAGCCGCAACAGCGAGATCGACGGCTCTGCCCGGAGCCTTGAGCTCAAATGGTTCGACCGCGCCAATGTCAGAGGCCGGAGTGTCAGTGCGACAGTCGATTTTCTGGATGGGTCTGGTACCTCGCTCCTCTCTAGCCCCTTTGCATCTACGAGCGAGACGACGTACGAGTTTTGGGGCGACCGGTCGTTCCGCGTCGATGTGCCGCCCCTTGCCAGAACCGCCCGCGTGGCGCTTCGCGTAACGCAGACCCCAGGGCTGTCAAGCACGGGCGCCTACTTCACGGGTGTATCTGCCCAATTGCTACCTCGCACCGGTGCTTCAGATCCCGTTGAGCTCCTCACGTCGGTCAATGGTCCGCTTCCCGGCGCATCGGACACCGTGACTTATCAATACGACACCATGGGTCTCCTCGCCCAGGTGACCGACGAAGTAAGCCACGTCACCCAGATCAGCTCCCGCAACCCGCGGGGACTGCCAACGACACTGATCGACGAGAATGGCATCGCGACGACGCTCGCCTATGACATTCGTGGCCGTCTTACCACCGTCACCGTCAACCCCGGTGCCAATCAATCTGTAACAGCCATCGAATATGATGCCGCAAGCCAGGTCACCAAGATCACGGCACCTGATTCCTCATACTTGCTCTACACCTGGAATAATGCCCGTCGCCTCACCACCATCACCAACAACGCAGGTGAGAAGATCGAGTACACGCACAATGCCAATGGCGATGTGACCTCGACCACGACCAAGGCCTCAGGTGGCACCATCGTCCAGCAGCAATCGACACTCTTTGACGAGCTCGGCCGCTTGATGCGCATGATCGGTGCAGCCTCCCAGCAATGGGACTTCGACTATGACCGGACCGATCTCCTTACCCAGGTCACCGACCCCCGCAGCAACCTCTATGCCTATGCCTATGACGCGCTGCAGCGCCTGATCCGTGAGACCGACCAGGAGAGCGCCCAGGTCAACTACACGCTTGATCGGCAGAACAACCTGACTGCCTACAAGGACCCTCGCACCATCACCACGACCTATGTGCGGAACGGCTTCGGCGAGGTGATCCAGGAAGCAAGCCCCGATGCCGGCACAACTGTCCTGGTCCGAGATCAGCGCGGACTCGTCACCCAGCAAACCGATGGCCGCGGAATTGTCGCCAACATGACCTATGACGCGGCCGGCCGGCTACAAACTGCAACCTATCCCGCCGACGGGTCACAGAATGTGAGCTATGCCTATGATGCCACAACGGGCGGCAACAAGGGCATCGGGCGGCTCACCAGCCAGACTGACGGCTCCGGCAGCATGGCCTGGGTCTATGATGCGCAAGGGCGCATCACCTCTGAAACCCGGACCATCGCCAGTCAGAGCTACACCACCGCCTATGTCTACGACGCAGCCGGCTACATCTCCCAGGTCACCTATCCCTCAGGCCGGATCGTCAGCTATACCCGGAATGCGCTGGGCCAGGTCACGCTGGTGACGACCCAGGCCAATGGCGGCGCACCCGTCCTCGGGATAGCTTCCAGCATCACCTGGAGCCCGATGTCGGGGCTGATGACCGGCATGACTCATGGAAACGGGTTGCAGACCAGTGCGACCTACGACCTCGACGAGCGGCTGACCGCTCGTAACGTTGTCAACGGCGGAACCACCATCTCTGGTCTCACCTACACGTATGGCGACGGCATCAACCTGACGGGCATCGCCGACAGCGTCGTCCCCGGCAACTCCGTGACCCTGGGGTATTCCGCAGCCAACCGTCTCACCACGGCAACCGGCCCCTGGGGGACGGCCAGCTACAGCTTCGACGGCACTGGCAACCGCCTGACCGACATTGTCGTCGCAGGTGGCGTCACCACAACGAGGCTGCAGAGCTATGCCAGCGTGTCGAACCGGATCACCGGCATGACCGAGAACGGCACGACGATCCGCACCTATGCCTACGACGGCAACGGCAACATCGTGACCGATACCCGGCCGGGCGAGGTCTTTGCCTTCACCTATAACGTGCGAAACCGGCCCGTCGCGCTCACCCGCAACGGCACGGGCTATGCCACCTATGTCTACAATGCCCTGGAGCAGCTGGTCTCGCGGGTGACCTCGGCACCTGGAGGGCCTGCCGGCACGGTGCACTATATCTACGACCTCGACGGCCATCTGATTGCCGAGGCCGATGGGTCTACCGGCACGACGCTCCGGGACTACATCTGGCTCGGTGATCTCCCCCTCGGCCTGGCCCAGGGCGGCAGCCTCTACATGGTTCACGCCGACCATCTGGCAAGGCCCATCCTGGTGACCGACGGAAGCCGCGCGCCCGTCTGGCAGGCTGTCTGGCGGCCCTGGGGCGACGCGCAGTCGATCGCCGGTACACTCACCCTCGACATGCGGTTCCCCGGTCAGCTCTTCCAGATCGAGGCTGGCCTGCACTATAACTGGCATCGCCACTATGATCCGGTCACAGGGCGATACACCCAGCCTGACCCGCTCCGCTTCGTCGATGGGCCGAGTGTTTATGCGTATGCGATGAACAGCCCAATCCAGATTGTGGATGAAGAAGGAGGCGCCGGCCGTCGAGGTGAGCGCGGCACCACAGGCGGATCGTCTGGGAAACAGACGGCCAACCCTTACAAACACTGCAAAGAACATCCCACTGATTCAATGAAGATCAGATGCAGAGATCACCAAACAGGAAAGTGGATAACCAAGCCTAAGCCCGCGGATTGGCCCGGTTCGGAGTCAAACAAAATGTGCGGTGAGAGCTGTACTGATGAAGCCACCGCTGTCGCCATGCTTGGTGGCAGCGCCTATATTCTTTACAGGTGTATAAGAATGATACCCTCCATCTTCGCCCCTCCTACGATACCTCTAAATGCTTTGGTTCCGTAGCGAAAGTCTTGAAAGGTAGATTCAACAATGGGAAAGTTTGAAGATGCTAGTCTGCTATACGATCAAGAGCGATTTTCTGACGCCTTTGAGTTGTTTTTGGAGTTGGCAAACAGTGGTGATGCAAGTGCGTGTTCGAACATTGCACGAATGCTTGCTGATGGCTGCGGCACGTCCAGAGATGTCAAGAAATCTATGGAATGGGATTTGAAGGCCATTGCACTCGGAGAGACAAGTTCGATGATAAATCTCGCCATTACTCTGAGGTGGTTGGGTAGAACGCGGGAGGCACGAAGATGGTTAGAGCAAGCAGTGCGCGCTGGTGATGACGAGGCTCTCCTCGAATTGGCAAGACTCTTAGACGTGAGTGACTATGAAAGGCAGTCTGTTATTGCACTTCTTCAGCAGGCTAAAAATAGTCCCAAGATCACAGATGTAACACGCGCAGATGTTTTAGCGTTTGTGAACGAGATACAGAGGCGAACATAGGCGGACCTTGGCGATCTAGCCAAGAAGGCATCACGCGGCGTCACCACCACGAGGCTGCAGAGCTATGCCAGCGTGTCGAACCGGATCACCGGCATGACCGAGAACGGCACGACGATCCGCACCTATGCCTATGACGGCAACGGCAACATCGTGACCGATACCCGGCCGGGCGAGGTCTTTGCCTTCACCTACAATGTGCGAAACCGGCCCGTCGCGCTCACCCGCAACGGCACGGGCTATGCCACCTATGTTTACAATGCCCTGGAGCAGCTGGTCTCGCGGGCGACCTCGGCAGCCGGAGGGCCCGCCGGCACAGTCCATTACATCTACGACCTCGACGGCCACCTGATTGCCGAGGCCGATGGGTCTACCGGCACGACGCTCAGGGACTATATCTGGCTCGGCGACCTCCCCCTCGGCCTGGCCCAGGGCGGCAGCCTCTACATGGTTCATGCCGACCATCTGGCGAGGCCGATCCTGGTGACCAATGCAAGCCGCGCCCCCGTCTGGCAGGCCGTCTGGCGGCCCTGGGGTGATGCTCAGTCGATCGCCGGCACGCTCACTCTCGATATGCGCTTCCCAGGCCAGCTATTCCAGATCGAGGCCGGATTGCACTACAACTGGCATCGTCAGTACGATCCCGTCACAGGGAGGTACACACAGCCTGATCCCCTTCGCTTCGTCGATGGGCCGAGTGTTTACGCGTATGCGAAGAATAGTCCGATGGTAAAAATTGATCCTTCGGGATTGCTTGCAAACGAACTACCTCATTCCGAACTGCCAAAGCCTTCGGATTTTCCGACCCAATGCTTTAAGGAGGGAGAGTGTCATTTAATACAACAGTTCCCAAGTCCCGACGGAGGCGCAATTTGTGTATATCAATGTCCCTTTACGGGTGAACACGTGCTTCATACGGGAATTGGCCAATCGTGCCCGCCAACCGTCTTGAAGCCAGGTTTGCTATAGGTGAGCCATGAAGAATGCAATCAGTTTGTTAACAAGTTCACTAACAGACCTAGTGCAAAGGCGTGAATTGAATTTGAGCCTCCTGCTGAGTCTAGGGTCCGGCCAATGGCTGCAGCTATATCAGGTCGAAGATCAAACGCTGACGACTTTTGATTTTGTACTGTTTGATACCCGAAGCCCTCAACTCTATCCAGATATAAAAGATCCTAAGACACTGATGAAAGTCGCAGAGATAGAGTTTATTGTCCCTGCTGAAGGTGGTTCGCCAGGCTTTTTGGGATTGCAAATCGAAAGCGCTGCCAATCGGACTGAGTTTGAATTCATGGATTATGCCCACTACATCAAGCGTAGGAAGATGACCACGACGCCTTAATCAGTCGCAAAGGCACAAGACGGCAACCTCTAACCGATCATCTCTTGCGGTTAATCATCGTCACCGATTGCACGCGCGCCCCCGTCTGGCAGGCTGTCTGGCGGCCCTGGGGTGATGCGCAGTCGATCGCCGGCACACTCACTCTCGACATGCGCTTCCCCGGTCAGCTCTTCCAGATCGAGGCCGGATTGCACTACAACTGGCATCGCCACTACGATCCCGTCACAGGGCGATACACCCAGCCCGATCCGCTTCGCTTCGTCGATGGGCCAAGTGTTTATGCGTATGTAAGGAACGATCCTGCAGCTAGAATTGACCCCAATGGACTAGCAATCACTAGGCACTCGACACCTTGGTCACCAAATCCAATGAGAGACCGATCTGAACTCCAATCGTGCGGAAGTGTACATTCATGCGATGAGGCCTATGACAAGTGCGTTGAAAACCGCCCGACTTCAGCGAGCGTTGGCTGCTATGAACTTTGGAAGTATTGCAAGCAGGGAATAGGAATAATTCCGGTACCCGGAGTTGGTGGGAATGACCGGCGTTGGTTCCTAGAGTAGGAGAGCTACAGACATGGGCACTGAAAAGATCTTTTCAATAGATGAAGCTCGAAGCCGCGTGTGGGGACATCTGATGATGAAGGGTGAATACATCAGAGCACTCTCCTTCGCGTATTCGATAGGTTTATTGGCTGAAGAATTGAAAGATAAGGAGCTCATTCAGGCTTCGCGTAGCATGATTGCGAAGTCGGCCGAAGAGATCTACTCCAAGAACACGAATCTTCCGGACAAAGATGGACCGCCAAAGTGTTCATTCTGTAACAAGTCGCCACCTCTTGTCAGCCTACGATCTGGTCTGGACGCCTTCATTTGCAATGAATGTACTTATCGCTTTGAGCGAGAATTCGATGCTGCAAAGCTTTTGAGGTGATAAGAACACAAAAATCGTTCTTCCCTCGGCCTGGCCCAGGGCGGCTGCCTCTACATGGTTCATGCCGACCATCTGGCAAGACCCATCCTGGTGACCGATGGAAGCCGCGCTCCCGTCTGGCAGGCTGTCTGGCGGCCCTGGGGCGATGCGCAGTCGATCACCGGCACACTCACTCTCGACTTGCGCTTCCCCGGTCAGCTCTACCAGATCGAGGCCGGATTGCACTACAACTGGCATCGCCACTACGATCCGGTCACAGGGCGATACACCCAGCCTGACCCGCTCCGCTTCGTCGACGGGCCTAGTGTTTATGCGTATGCGATGAACTCACCGCTCGTGCACGTCGATCCTGATGGGAGGTTCGCATGGTTTCTGCCGGCGGTACCTGTGGTGGTAGAAGGTGCGATTGAGGCCTCGGCAATCTTTTGCAGTCGCTTCCCGCAGCTCTGCGCTGCTGGGGTTCGGGGCGCAGCAATTGGCGCTGGCGCCGCAGTGTGGTCAGGATGCCAGTGGGTCTTTAGAAAGTCCGCCGGATATTTTGGTGGTGGAGACAGTGATGGAGAAAACGAGTGTGAAAAGCAGTACGAGAGCGACGCTAACATTTGTCGCTCGCTTCCAACTAAGACCCTTCGTGCGCGGTGTTGGGCGTCAGCAGCTGATCGATTCGCAAACTGCAAGGGAGGGCGGCCTCCTGGACCGCTGAGATACAATGATTGAACGGACGCTGACTAGAGTAGAAGGACAAGACCTTCAAGAAGTGAAGATTACCATTGCCGCCCCAGTGTACAATGGAAGTGAGTTTGAATGTGTCGTTCAAATTGTTGGCGGTCACTACAATACACGCGATGTGCTGTATGGCGAGGACTCACTCCAAGCTATGGCTATTGCAATACAATTTTGCAGGAAACTAGTCACTGACGACCCAGACTTTGCAAATGGAACACTATACTGGGGTGAACCTAGGACGGAGTGGGTTCCTTGAGCATAGAGGTCAACTGGAATTTTGGCTGCCGCCTGTTCGTGGTAGCTGATGAATCGTCCACGCAATTGCGCGATTTCATCTGACCTATTGCGCAAGCACCCTCAACATGGTCCATGCCGATCACCTCGCCCGGCCGATCATCGTCACAAATGGTACTCGTACATCCGTATGGCAGGCGGTCTGGCGGCGCTGGGACGATGCCCAGTCGCTTACCGGTTCATTGACCCTCGACATGCGGTTCCCGGGGCAGCTCTTCCAGATCGAATCCGGCTTGCACTACAACTGGCATCGCCACTACGATCCCGTCACAGGGCGATACACCCAGCCCGATCCACGCGCTTAGTCGTATACTTAATCGTCTTTCCAGAACAATAGCACGGAAAGAAAGTCAAGTAGACATGTAACGGAGTGGCGGCGCTTAGATCCCACGCTTCTGAATTTCCCACTCCACCGGAAATGGCTGCATGGCCCTAGCCATCGTCAGTCCCGCAGGCTGCCGCCCAGCGCGGATGGCCTCCACAATGTCCGGCGCCAGCAAGGTCATGCGTAACACCCGGCTGACATAGGACGGATTGATGCTCTCGGCGTCGGCGAGTTCCTCGATGGTCAAGAAGTCTCCGGCCTCCAGCAATTTGCGCCAGCGGAAGCCGCGGGCGAGGGCCTTGAGAAGAGCGCTGTCGACGTTCACTCTCAACGCCGGTGCTGCTGTGACACCGTCCGGCGTGATGACGAGTTTCCGCCCGCCGCGCTTGCGGATCGCAAATGGCACGGCGACGGTGACGGCCTGATCGGTCATGCAGCAGCTTTCCGTTTCTTGTCCGCCATCCCTCCGACCTCGGCAACCAACCGAGAAAGGCCTTTGTCGCAAAACTTGAGCTTCAACCCATTCGTGTCGATGTCGACGCGCTCAATCAGAAGC
>JAXMCU010000006.1:62500-161982 GCA_046349195.1 Hyphomicrobiales bacterium | reverse complement strand
AGCACGAAGATCTGGGTCCGCTTACACGGTTTGCGCTTCATGCCGTCGATGCCACTGCGCTTGTTCATGCACTTATTCTTCGCGTGCAAGCACTGTTGCTACCGATCCAAACACTCGTTCTAGGTGGGCACTAGGTCGTTTGGGCGGAATTGAAAGGACACGCTCTCGGTCATCAACGCAGGTTCGTCCAGCATGAAGTTTGAGTTCTTTGGGCTAGGCACACCTGGAGAACTGGTTCGCCTCATCAAGGGGCAGATCAGCGGCATCGCGACCATGGCGATGTCTGCCCCAAGAAGAGGGACGACGCGATATTGATTAACCGCACATTGGATCCCGTTGATGGACGGGACATTGGCGGGCCCATTCGCGTGACACCTGAGATTCTGACTGGACTTGACTCTCTTTCGCCGCTTGCGCCACAGCATCAGCCGGTCAACCTCGCCCCAATCCGGATCCTACTCGAGAGCAATGCCTCTGTCCCTCAGATGGCCTGCTTTGATACGGCATTCCATTGCTCACATCCGGACGTGGCTGACGTCTATGCCACACCCGCCCGATTTCACGCGGCAGAAGTTAGGCGCTATGGACTTCATGGGCTCTCCTACGAATACATTGCACAACGGCTGAAGCAGGATGACCTTCGCAAGGGGCAGAATCGTTATCGCGCATCTCGGGAGCGGAGTGTCCACGTGCGCTTTGGCGAACGGTCGAAGCGTGGAATGCACGATGGGTTTCACTGCGCTTGACGGCCTTCCCATGGGAACCCGGTCGGGTCAGATTGATCCCGGCGTCGTTCTCCATCTTCAGATGCAGGAAGGCTTCTTAGTCATGGAGGTGCAGGACCTGCTCTATCGCGAATGCGGGCTGAAGGGACTCTCCGGGATTAGCAACGATGTCCGCGATCTGGAAGCGTCCGCCGATCCGCGCGCGGCATTCGCGCTGGACCACTTTGCCAACCGATCCGCGATGAGCACCGGGTCTTTGGCGGTCGCCATGGGCGGATTGGACGGCCTCGTCTTCACGGGAAGCGTTGGCGAGCATTCCGTCAAGGCGCGCGGCGCCATTGGCCGACAACTCGGCCTGTTGGGAATTACCATTGACGCCACGAAGAATGCCGCTGCTGTCCCATGTATCTCAAGCCCCGACAGTTTGCCAGTTCTCGTCAAAGCGACAGAGGAGGAACTCACGATTGCCAGACATACGCTTGGCGTCGTACATTGTGACGGCGAGGCATCCAATGACACCAGCTCTCCGCGGCACATCCTCAACAGCTTATTTTGTGAGCACAGGGTTCCAGAGGTAGCGCGATATGCACCACCATCGCTTGGACTTGGGCTGCAACTCGTCAGTTCATTGGTGTGGCCCATCATGTGCTTTCGGCTAGTGTCACGCCCATCAGCCCTAGTGAGACTTGTCGGATCTGATACCGAACAATCGCCTAAACCAGTGACTTCTCACGACCACGCTCATCAGCATCATCAATGCCAGTATGAGAAACATCGTCCAGATTGCCCGCGCGGCCTCGAACAGCGGTGACTCACGGGGAATCCATACCTCCGGAACACCGAGGGAGAACCAAGCCAACCATTTGAGAACCGTATCTAGCATGATCCCCAATCTCTGTTGCCGGAGGGAGCACTCGGCACTTCATTCAATTTCAGCTTGCCATCCACATTCAATCACTTCATGGGGATCAAGCCACAAACATCATAGTCCTTGTCGGCAATATCATAAAGGTGTGGAACTAGAACAGTCGAGCGACTCCATTTTTAACCGTTCGGTAGAACGTGGTTCGCATTCGCGGAACATCGTTGAGATGAGCAAACTGGGCTCTGCGCGTGAAGTTGAGATCCGAAATGAAGTTCCGATTCAAGGCGACTACGGAGTTGGTAGCTTCGCTTTCCATCGGCAACTTCCGTCATGTGCACACATTGTCACAGCGCGGGTCGCAATTCTCGGTTGCGAAACCGCGCAATTCTCGCCGAAGAGCAGGCTCCGCCGCAGACAGTGACAGCCCACCGAATGCGCATAATCCTACATTGTGTCGTTCTCCATGCTGGCCACTGCATTCTTGAACCGCTCTCGGTCGGGCGAGACTCCATGACCGGACCGCGGGAACGGATCCATTGGCGTGTCGTGCCAAGCACGCCGACCGCATCCAGAAGCAGCCATGCTTACGCGCAATGATCATCCCAGGTTCGGGTCTGTTGCGGCTTCCCGGCAGGTTGACACCCATGTGCCCAGTCAATCTGAGGAATCCATCGCCGCCCTGCTCGCACCCCACCTCAATGACATGATCCGGTCAATGCTGTAAAAGCACTGCATAGGGAGTACGTAATTTTGAAAGTCTGTCGTCGAAATCTGAGTGGCATTCTGCATTGCTTCGCCACTGCTTGCATAATGATCATGCTCCTCGGCTCGCCGCCTAGCGCAGCGCAAGCCCAGACAGAGGCGACGAAGCCGCCACCGAAGGTCGAGGAACTGCTCAGCCTGCTGGCCGATCCCGACGTGCAGAAGTGGATCGATGCGCAACACAAGGCCGGATCAACCGCAGATCATCCCGTGACCAATGGCGAAGACGCGCTGGCCTCGGAGAAGATGGCCTTCGAGGCCAATCTTGACCGGATCAAGAAGCACTTGCTGACCATCTCCGGCGCGATTCCCGACTTGCCGCAGGAACTTGGAAAGGCAGCTGGAAACATCGAGTCCGAACTTGCCGGCTTTGGCCTTCTCCGGGTGCTGCTCTTGTTCGTTGTCTTCGTCGCGGCGGGCCTCGCGGCCCAGTTGCTGTTCTGGTGGGCTACTGCCGCGCTGAGAGCCTGGATCGATCGATCGATGCTCGACACGATACACGACAGGCTGCTCACCATGCTGGCGAGGCTTGTCTACGGTGCGGGCTCGGTGGCCGCCTTTGCCCTCGGCAGTGTCGGCGCATTCCTCGTCTTCGAGTGGCCGCCGCGTCTGCGGCAGATCATGCTGGCTTACCTTCTCGTCGCGGTGATCTACCGATCAGCGCGCGTGATGCTCGACTTCATCATGTCGCCCGCAAATCTCCGGGGATTTTCCAATCCGTCACGCTTCCGGGTCTTGCCGGTGTCTGATGACAATGCGGTCTACTGGTCGAAGCGGCTGGGAGTTGCTGTCGGATGGTACGCCTTCGGCTGGGTGACGGTCTCGCTGCTCGCGACCCTCGGCCTGTCCGAACCTGCGCGTCAGCTCACGGCCTATGCGCTGGGTGCCGTTCTTCTGCTGATCGGCATTGAGGCCATCTGGCGCCAGCCGCATGTGCGATCCGAGGCGGCGAGCCCCGCCCGAGTCAGCACGACCGCGGGAAACTGGCTGCTGACAGTCTATTTCGCGCTGCTGTGGCTGCTGTGGGTCGATTCGGCCATGCGCCTGTTCTGGCTTCTCGCCGTTGTCGTCGGCATTCCCTATGCTGTCTCGGCCCTGCGCAAGGCAGTCAACAATGTCCTGCGGGCGCCGGGATCGTCGCCTGGCGGCAGTGCAGTGCCTAGCCTCCTCGCCGCCGTGGTGGAGCGCGGCTTGCGCGCCGCCCTGATCATCGCAGCCATCGTATTTCTTGCCGGCAAGCTGGGCATCGACTTCACCGCCATGACGGCCCAGGACACGGTGCTGACCCGGGTGCTGCGTGGCGCACTGAGCGCCATCGTCATCCTGCTGACTGCCGACTTCCTCTGGCACATCATCCGCACCATCATCGAATCAAAGATCGTGGAAGCCTCGCAGTCCGGCGAAACTGGCACAGAGGCCGCACGGCGCAAGGATCGTATCCGAACACTGCTGCCCATCGCCCGGAACTTCCTGATGATCACCATCGCGGTGGTTGCCCTGCTGATGGCGTTGTCCTCGCTCGGTGTGGAAATCGGGCCCCTGATCGCGGGTGCCGGCATTCTCGGTGTGGCCATCGGCTTCGGGGCCCAAACCGTCGTCAAGGACATCATCAGTGGCGTTTTCTATCTCCTTGACGATGCCTTTCGGGTCGGCGAGTACATCCAGAGCGGCAGTTACAAAGGTACTGTCGAGTCGTTTAGTCTGCGGTCTGTCAAGCTGCGTCATCAACGCGGATCGATCTATACCGTGCCCTTCAGCGACCTGGGCGCCATCCAGAACATGAGCCGCGACTGGGCCATCGAAAAGATTACCATCAGCATTACCTACGATTCCGACGTCGACAAGGCCCGCAAGATCGTGAAGAAGATCGGGCTCGACCTGGCGCAGGATCCGGAGTTCAAGGCCAGCACGATCGAGCCTTTGAAGATGCAGGGCATCGATGCCTTCGGTGACTCCGGCCTCATGCTGCGTATGAAGCTGATGACGCGCCCGGGCGAGCAATTCGTCATCAAGCGCCGCGCCCTGATGCTGATCAAGCAGGCCTTCGACGCCAACGGCATCAAGATTGCCGTTCCGACCGTGCAGGTGGCCGGAGAGGCAGACGCGCGCGCAGCGGCGGCAAATCAGGCCGTTTTGAAGCTCAAGACGGCCGATATCACGTCAACCGACGGCTGACGGCAGGCCGCAAGTGCAAATTGCCCGGCCTGTTGCGCCACCAATTTCACGGTCGACATCTTGCTCTCGCCCTCGCGGTCCAGGGCGTAAGATTGGCATGTCCGAGTGCAGCGCCTGGAAGTGGCATTGGCTAGCTTGTCGAAGGGACGACTGGAATGGAAGAGCCGGGAGCGAATGTTGGCGACCGATCCGGCCAAGTCTGTACTCACTGAGATGATGGCGCCGAGGCATCACCCCTCCAGGGAACTTTCAATCATGGTCGCTGAGACGTGGGCAAGGCTCAACCTTGCAATAAACCATCCTCCCACTGGGCAATACTTCCATTCTAAATCATGCAACGGATCGTCAACTGTCTGTGGGTTCTGGCTCCCGCAACCAAAAACCCCGTCAACTCAATGAGTTGGCGGGGTTTCTTTTGCATCACCGCGTGCCGGGTGCTTGCGGAAGCATGCTGGAAGCCATGCGGCCGGCAATAATCGGCAAGACGTGCGGGTTGAGATGGGACCGGCACTCGTCGCGCGCAATCCATCTCCACGACATGATGTGTCGGCCGTGATCATCGCGACACCGCTTCAGATCGGCACGCGCGTCGCCTGAGGCCGAGGCCCGGAGCGCTGGCGCGATCCGTCCAGATCTAGCGCTTGCAGTGGCCGTCCTTCAGATAGGCCTCAAGTGTCGCGCTCACGCCTTCGCGCCAGAGCGACGTCAGCGCCCGGGCAAAGGCCGTGCGAAACGCTGGTGCCTGCCCGACGTCGCCATAGATGTCCTCCATGGCGAGCCAGGCGTCGGGAGCGTCGCGAGCTGACTTCGCCAGTTCCTGCAAGCGGGACCAGTTCGGATCATTGGGCGCGATCGTCTGCCCGGAGTCGGTGACGCCAAAGCAGTAGCGGCACCAGAGAGCTGACTCGAGCGCAAGCCCGTCCAGTCCGGCGCCGGCCTTCAACCGGTCGCGCAGCACCGGCACGATGAACTTGGGCTGACGGTTCGAGCCGTCGAGGCACAGCCTGCGGATGGTGTCGCCGATCTTCGGGTTGGCAAAACGACGGACGATGAGCCGGTAGTAGTCATGCAGGTCCGTGTCCGGCACCGGTGCAACCGTCGGTATGACCTCCTCGACCTCGACCTTGTCGAGGAAGGCGCTGACCAGCGGGTGTTCCATGGCTTCATGCACGAATTGGACATCGAGCAGACCGCCGGCATAGGCGATGATCGCATGTCCGCCATTGAGGATGCGGATCTTCATGTTCTCCCAGGGCGTCACATCCCCGACGAAAGTCACGCCAGCCTGCTCGAGGGCCGGCCGGCCGGCCGGGAAGCTGTCCTCGAGAACCCATTGCCGGAACTCCTCGCAGAACACCGGCCAGGAATCCTCGATGCCGAAGTCGCGTGCAAGGCTCGCGCGCTCGCGGTCGGACGTGGCGGGCGTGATCCGGTCGACCATTCCGTTGGGAAACGCGACATGGTTCTGGATCCAGTCGGCCAATGCCGGATCCGACAGCCGCGCGAGCCCGGCGACCGCATTCCGCGTGACCACACCATTGTGAGGAACATTGTCACAGGAGAGGACCGTGAAGGGCGCAAGTCCCCTGGCCCGGCGCAGCACCAGCCCGCGCAGGATCAGTCCGAAGACGCCGGTGGGCGCCTCGGGCGTACGGGCATCCTGCAGGATCGCCGGGTGTCCGGGATCGAAGCGCCCGGTCGCGGGATCGATCATGTAGCCGCCTTCCGTCACCGTGAGCGAGACGATGCGGATTGCGGGATCGGCCATGCGCTCGACCAGACCGGCCGTGTCGGCTGGAGACACGAAGTCGATCATGGGGCCAGTGACGCGGGCGCGGCTTAAGTCCTTTTCCTGCTCGACGATAGTGGTGAGATAATCCTGACCCGCGAGGGCCTGCCGCATCGCCGCGTCGCCGGGCATGACGCCAGCACCGACGATGGCCCAGTCGAGACTGACGCCCCGGTTGAAGAGATCGTCGAGATAGACCCCGAAATGAGCGCGATGGAAGTTGCCCACGCCGATATGAACGATGCCGGCGGACAGATCGCCGCGCCTATAGCGAGGTACGTCCATACGGGCGGCGAGGTCCGGAAGGGCGGCAAGCGAAAGTCGGCGGATCGGTCGCCTCAACTCATCCATTGGCCACCATCGACATTGTAGGTCTGGGCGACGACATAGTCGCTCTCCGCACTGGCCAGGAAGACGGCACAGCCGACATGGTCCTCAGGGCGGCCCATCCGGCCGAATGGAACCCCTTCGCCCACCCGGCGTTTCTTCTCGCCCTTGGGCAAATTCTCGTACTTCGCGAAAAGTCCGTCGACGTGATCCCACATGGGTGTGTCGACCACGCCCGGCGCGATGCCGTTGACGTTGATCCCGTGCTTGATCAGAGCCAGGCCGGCCGACTGGGTGATCGAGATGACCGCTGCCTTCGATGCGCAGTAGACGGCCACCAGGGGTTCGCCGCGGCGACCGGCCTGCGAGGCGAAGTTGATGATCTTTCCGCCCTTGCCCCGCACCTTCATGGATTCGGCGACTTCCTGAAGGGTGAAGATGAGGCCCTTCACGTTCACAGCGAAGATCCTCTCGTAGCTGGCTTCGGTGATTTCGCCCCAGGGCGCCATGTCGAAGATTGCGGCATTGTTGACCAGGATGTCGATGCCACCCAAACGCCTGCTGGTCTCGGCGACGCAGGCCTTGATCGAGTCCAGGCGGGTCACGTTCAGCGGGAATGCGAAGGACCCATTGCCGATCCGCCGCGCCGTCTCTTCCGCGGCCCCGATCTCTATGTCGGCCACGCACACGCATGCGCCTTCGCGCACAAAGCCTTCGGCAATTGCCGCTCCGATGCCGCGGGCACCGCCGGTCACGATCGCAGTCCTGCCCTCGAGCCGCATCATCTGATCGCCCTGCCCTTGTCGTCGAAGCGATGAATGCGCGCAGGGTCGAGCTTCAGGTGAAGCTTGTCGCCCGGCTTTCCGGCGAATTCGCCCGCCGCCCGCACCGTGAGCCGGCCGATGTCGCCCGCGTCGACATGCAGGAAGGAGTCCGACCCCAGGTGTTCGGCGAGCTGGATGGTGCCTTTCCAGTCGCCGCCCTTGTCGACGATGGAGATGTGCTCGGGCCGGATGCCGACGGTGGCGCCGCCCAGCTTCGTCGCGGCCGCGCCGGTGACGAGGTTCATCTTCGGGGACCCGATGAAGCCCGCGACGAACACCGAGTCGGGCCGATTGTAGAGCTCGAGCGGCGATCCCACCTGTTCGATGACGCCCCGGTTGAGCACCACGATCCGGTCGGCCATGGTCATGGCCTCCACCTGGTCGTGGGTAACGTAGATCATCGTTGCACCCAGATCCTGGTGAAGCTGCATGATCTCCACGCGCATGTTGACCCGCAACGCCGCATCCAGATTGGAGAGCGGTTCATCGAAGAGGAATCCCTTGGGCTGGCGCACGATGGCACGGCCGATGGCCACGCGCTGGCGCTGGCCGCCGGACAGCTGGCGCGGCTTGCGATCCAGATACTCGGTCAGATTCAGCGTCGCTGCGGCCCTGGCCACCTTTGCCTCGATCTCGTCCTTCGGCATCCCGGCCATCTTCAGGCCAAAGGCGATATTGTTGCGCACGCTCATGTGGGGATAGAGCGCATAGGACTGGAACACCATCGAGAGGCCGCGCTTCGAAGGCGGCACATCCGAGACATTCTGACCGTCGATATGGATCTCGCCGGACGTGAGGTCCTCGAGACCCGCGATCAGGCGGAGCAGCGTGGACTTGCCGCAGCCGGAGGGTCCGACGAAGACGACGAACTCGCCATGGCGGATGTCGAGGTCGGCGCCCGGAATGATCACCGCGTCCCCGAAGGTCTTGCGGACGTTCCTGAGTGAGATGGTGCCCATCTTATTTCACTGCTCCGAATGTGAGACCGCGGACGAGCTGCTTCTGGGCGAACCATCCGAGCACCAGGATGGGCGCGATGGCCATGGTCGAGGCGGCGGAGAGCTTGGCCCAGAACAAACCCTCAGGCGACGAGTAGGACGCGATGAACTGGGTCAGCGGGGCTGCGTCCTTGGTGGTGAGGCTCAGCGTCCAGAAGGCCTCGTTCCAGGCCAGGATGACATTGAGCAAGACCGTCGAGGCAATGCCCGGAACCGCCATGGGCGCCAGCACATAGAGCAGTTCCTTGCCTACGGATGCACCATCCATGCGCGAGGCTTCCAGAATCTCGCCCGGAATCTCCTTGAAATAGGTGTAGAGCATCCAGATGATGATCGGCAGATTCAGGAGCATAAGCACGGTGATGATGCCGCCGCGCGTATCGAGCAGGCCAAGGTCGCGGAAGATCAGGTAGAGCGGGATCAGCGCGCCGACGGGCGGCATCATCTTCGTGGACAGCATCCACATGAGAAGGTCCTTGGTACGTTTCCCCGGCGCGAAGGCCATGGCCCAGGCGGCGGGAATGGCGAGCAGCAGCGCGAAGAAGGTCGAACCGAGCGCAAGAAACACGGAGTTCATGGCGAACTTGATGTAGTCGGAGCGCTGCTGGACGATGCCGTAGTTCTCGGTGGTCCAGTCGAAGAAGAGAAACTTCGGCGGGATCGCCGCGGCGTCGCCTTCCGTCTTGAAGCTGGTCAGGACGGTCCACAGGATCGGAAAGAAGATGACGAAGGCAATGCTCCAGGCAAGACCGGTGAAGACCAGTCGACGCTGAATGGGAACGGCTCGGGCCATGGTCTCAGCTCTCCAGGTTCTTGCCGATCATGCGCATGAGGAAGAAGGCCACGATATTGGCCAGGACCACCGCCACGATTCCACCGGCCGAGGCACCGCCGATGTCGTTTGAGAGAAGTCCGTACTGGTAGACGAGGAACGGCAGGTTCCCGGCCCGGCCACCCGAGCCGCTGACATAGATCTCGGCAAAGACATTGAGCAGGAAGATCGTCTCGATCAGGATCACCACGGTGATCGGCCGCGCGAGGTGCGGCAGGATCATGTACCAGAAAAAGGCCAGCGGCGGCGTGCCATCCATCTGGGCCGCTTCCTTCTGTTCTTCGTCGAAGGACTGCAGCGCGGTCAGGATGATGAGCGTGGCGAAGGGAAGCCATTGCCAGGCGACCATGATGACAACGGCTGTCATCGGATAGTGGGCAAACCAGTCGATGGCGCCAAGGCCGAGGGATTTGGTGATCCAGGCGATGAAGCCGGAGATCGGATCCATCATCATGTTCTTCCACACTAGCGCGCTCACGGTGGGCATCACGAAGAATGGCGCGATGACCATGAGGCGCACGATGTTCCGGCCATAGATCGCCTGGTCCAGCAGGAGCGCCAGCAGCGTTCCGAGGCCGATGCTGATCACCAGCACCCAGCCCACGAGGATGAGCGAATTGCGCATGGCCTTGAAGAAGGCCGGGTCGGTGAGAAAGTAGTAGTAGTTCGATGTACCGGCGAGGCAGCGGTTGGCCTCGTCGAAGAGCTGGCCCGGCGTGAGCAGCGAACAGGCGGGATTGGGATCCAGCAAATTGTAGCGGAGAAAGGAAAACCAGATGGTCATGCCCAGCGGGACGATCATCCAGAGGAAGAGCGCGATCACAGACGGTGCAACCGCGATCCTGCCCAGTGCGCGAGTCTGCTGCGTTGCCATGGCCGTGCCCCGACAGGTGTGTTGCCGAAAGTCTGCGGAGAGTGACTACCCGGCTTGCGGCCGGGTAGCCAAGTTGCCTTTGGGAGGAGCCGTTACTTGATGTAGCCGGCCTTTGTCATTTCACGGGTCGTGACGTCCTGGGCCTCGGCCAGCGCCTCGTCTGCCGTCTTCTCGCCCGCCAGTGCGGCCGAGAAGATCTGGCCCACGGTGGTGGCGATGCCGGCAAACTCCGGAATGGCCACGAACTGCACGCCGACATAGGGAACCGGCTTGACGGTCGGGTGGTTCGGGTCAGCCGAGTTGATCGAGTCGAGCGTCATCTTGGCGAAGGGAACCTTGGCATATTCCGGGTTGGCGTAGAGCGAGGTCCGCGTCCCCGGCGGAACGTTGGCCCAGCCTTCCTTCGAGGCGACGAGCTCGGTGTAGTGCTTGGACGTTGCCCAGCCCACGAACTTCTGCGCCGCGTCGACCTTGGCCGAGCCGGCCGGGATGGCCAGCGACCAGGCCCAGAGCCAGTTGCCGCGCTTGCCGAGGCCATTGTCCGGCGCCAGGGCGAAGCCGACCTTGTCGGCAACAGTCGAGTCCTTGCCGGTGACGAAGGAGGCCGCCACGGTCGCGTCGATCCACATGCCGCACTTGCCCGCGTTGAACAGGGCGAGGTTCTCGTTGAAGCCGTTCGACGAGGCTCCCGGAGGACCGGCGTCCTTCATGAGGTTGAGATAGAAGTCGAGCGTCGCCTTCCATTCGGGCTGATCGAACTGCGGCTTCCAGTTCTCGTCGAACCAGCGCGCGCCGAAGGAGTTCGACGTGGCCGTCAGGAAGGCCATGTTCTCACCCCATCCGGCCTTGCCGCGCAGGCAGACGCCATAGATTTCCTTGTCCTTGTCGGTCATCTTGCGGGCCGCTTCGGCGATGAAGTCCCAGGTGGGCGCATCCGGCATCTTGAGGCCGGCCTTCTCCATCAGGTCGGTGCGATACATGACCATCGAGCTTTCGCCGTAGAAGGGCGAGGCATAGAGCTTTCCATCAACTGTCAGGCCGCCGCGGATGGCGGGCAGGAGATCGTCCGGATCGTCGACGCCGTTCAGTTCGACGAGCCAGCCCTTCTTGCCCCAGATCGGCACTTCATACGTGCCGATGGTGAGGACATCGAACTGACCGCCCTTCGTGGCGATGTCGGTCGTGACCTTTTCGCGCAACACGTTCTCTTCGAGCGTCACCCACTCCAGCTTGATGTCCGGGTTGGACTTGGTGAAATCATCAGTCAGACCCTGCATGCGGATCATGTCGCCGTTGTTGACGGTGGCGATGGTCAGCGTGGTCTCGGCCCAGGCGGTGGTCGCCAGGGCGGTAAACATCAGGGTGCCAAGCACGCCCGAAATGATCGGCTTCATGTGAGTCCTCCCAGTTGGCAGTTGTGAGCTTTTGCCACGTTAGCGGGCATATACTCGTTCATTTTTTGGGCAAGAGTCAATGCGGAATCAACGCTGCAATGCAATAATGCATTGCACAAATGAACATATCCTCATGAACTATCTGACGGAATCGGAAATGAGCAAATGCTCGCTATTCTAGCAATAGCCCTGCAATTGTCTCGTTCGTGATCAGGCCATTCACAAGCTTTCCGCGGAGCGCGCCCTTGATTGCCCGCAGCCGGGGCAGCGCCATGGCCACGCCAACGACCTTCTTGCGGGCCGGCTGGTCGAGCGGCACGCTGAGCACGCGGTCGTTGGTCAGGCCGTCGATCAACTGACCATCGAAATTGAAGGCCCAACCGGTGATCTCACCCACAGCACCGGCCCGCACCAGCGCCCGGACTTCATCCTGCCGCACGAACCCGTCGCGCAATAGCGCGGCGCTGTCGTCCACTGTGCCGATGCCAACGAAGGTGACGTCGGCCTGGCGCGCGAGTTCGATAACATTGCGCAGCGTCTTCTGGTCGAGCAGCAGCGACTTCTCATGAACTGTCGTCGCGATCACCGGGAGGGGCATGGGATAGTGCGGGGCCTTGACCCGATCGCCGATGCGGCTGACCACGTCGAAGAGAGAGGCCGAGCCGTCAGGCGCAATGTTTCCGACGAGAGAAACCACCTTATGCTGCGGGCAGTCCATCGGGCGCACCTGCTCGGCCATTGCGCGCAACATTCGCCCCGTGCCCATGGCCACGATCACCGGATGTTGCGAGACCAGATAGCGTTCGAGCTCGGCCGCAGCTGCCTCCGCGACACCCACGGTCTCCGAACTCGAGCCTGGATCGGCGGGCACCACCTCGCACATCTGCAGCTCGTAGGCCTGGCGCAATTGATCGGCCAGCTCGATGCAGCGGCCGATCGGATGATCAAGCCGCACCTTGATGAGTTTTTCGCTCACGGCCAGCGAGACAAGGCGCTGGGCTGTCTGACGGGACACGCCAAGCTTGCGCGCGATCTCGTCCTGCGTGTTGCCGGCGATATAGTAGAGCCAGCCGGCACGGGCCGCATCGTCCAACCTGTCGCTTTCGGATTCGGGCTTGCGCGCCATGTGCCTGATATCTCCCGCGCGGAAAACTATCGGCAAATGCCGATTTCAGCAAAGGCCAAGTTCAGAAAAACTCTCCGTGAGTTCGGCCATGCTACCGACGCGCCGCTCCGGAACCAGCTCTTCGGGAAGACGATAGCCCGCCGCGATGTGAGCTCCGCCGGCGAAATGCCAGACCCTCATGCCCGCCGCATGGGCGGCGCGCACACCCATTTCGCTGTCTTCGATGACCAGGCAACGCTCCGCGGCGACACCAAGCTGTTCGGCGGCATGCAAAAAGAGATCCGGCGCGGGCTTTCCGTTCCGGACCTCGGACGCGGTATAGGCGCGATTTGCAAAATAGGGAGCAAGGCCCGTGACCGACAGCGATAGCGCGAGCCGCTCCGGACTGCTGCTCGTGGCCAGGCAGTAGGATGCGCGCATCCGGGCGAGAAGTTCCCTGACCCCCTGCATCGGCCGCAGGTCCTCTTTCATGCGGGCCAGGAGCCGCGCGCGATACCGCATCTGGAAGTCCGGCGGCAACGGTCGCCCGAAGCGCAGCTCTGCACGCTGGGCCGCAGCGGCAAAGCTGCGCCCCAGAAAGTCGCCGCGAAAGACCTCGGGGGTGATCGGCAGGCCAATCTCGGCCATCATGCCCATGAGCACGCCGGCGCTCAGCATCTCGCTGTCGACCAGCACGCCGTCACAATCGAAGATCACAGCAGCAATGGGTGAAGTCATGTCGAAGGGCCGGCAGTCTGGTCGCCTGCGACTCTACACCAAAGACGCCGGAACGGGAGTCAGGATTGCTGCCTGACGGGGAAACGTCGCCACGGCGGTCAGCTCATCCAGCTGCCGCCGTCGACGTTCAAGGTCTGCACGACGATGTCGTCTCCGTCGGCACACGCAAGGAACACGGCCACGCCGCAGAATTTCTCAGGCTGACCCCTGCGCCGGGAAGGCCCGACGTCGCCGACCGGCCGCTCATCAGGCCGCGTTGACGGCGACCTACACCTTGCCGATGCCGCGCGCAGCGCCGGTCACGACGGCGATCCTGGTCAGGATTCTTACGTGCTGACTCGCGCGAGATTGACAACCGGCATCTGTCGTGCATAGCTATGCACGGCCGCCATTGGCCGTCAACGTACAAGATTTGGGCCGAGAACTCGCTTCAAGCCTGAGGCTCACGTAGCGACTTTCCCGATCCCGACAAGAACAAGACTTCGCAGAGAAGCTCTGCCGGACACCACGACAGAATAGAAACAGGCATGCCACGCGCGTGGCGATGCCATTGGGAGGACCCGCTCGAATGGTCAAGATCATCACAAGTGGACTGAGACGCCCGCTGCAGCGCCGCCAGGTTCTGAAGGGCGCAGCTGCCATGGGCGCAGCCGGTGTGTTTCCGGCGATCATCTCTCGCCGCGGCTTCGCAGCCGACACGCCAACCGTCGTCAATTCCATCCGCTCCCTGTCCAATCCCTATCACGCGACCTGGAATGCGGGAGGTGCCGCCTTCGCAAAGTCGGTGGGCGCCGAGTACGTGACGCTGGTGACCGAGGGCAACAGCGAAAAGGGCATCGCCGACATCAAGGCCATCCTGGCCAAGACCGGTGGCAACTGCGCCATCAACATCGATCCGAACGACAGCCCGGATGCGCGCCCGATTGTGGAGGCCTGCAAGGCTGCCGGCGCCTATGTTGTCACCCAGTGGAACAAGCCCGCCGACCTTCATCCCTGGGACTACGATCCGAACTATGTCGCCCACATCTCGTTCAGCGGCGTGCCCTATGGCAAGGCCATGGCGGAAGCGCTGTTCAAGGCCATGGGTGGCAAGGGTGGCATCGTCGCCCTTGGCGGCATCGAGTCGAATGTTCCCGCCATCGAACGCAAGGCGGGACTGGAACAGGCACTGAAGGAAAATCCCGGCATCGAACTGCTCGATTTCCAGGTCGCCAACTGGTCCGACACCGAGGCGCTCGAGAAGACCAATGCCTGGCTTACACAGTTCGGCGACAAGATCGGCGGCATCTGGGCGGCCAACGACGGCATGGGCCTTGCCGCGATTGAAGCGCTGCGCGCCGATGGCCGGGCCGGAAAGGTCCCCGTGACTGGCATCGACGGCATCCAGCTTGCGGTGGAGGCGATCCTCAAGGGCGAAATGGCCGGCACCGTCGCCTGGGATCCCTTCTGGCAGGGCGGCATGGGCCTCGCCATCGCCTATGCGGCGAAGACCGGCGTGTTCGACCCGGCCAAGGAGCCCAAGGAACATCGCGAGTTCTATGGCACCGGCGTCATCATCACCGCCGACAACGCGCAGTCCTACTACGACTCCAACATCAAGTCGGAGCCGACACTGGACTGGAAGGACATCTGGGGCCGCGTAAGCGGACAGATCCAGTACAACTAGCCGACGGGCGAGGCGCGCGGATCACCGGACGCGCGCCTCGCTGCCCATCTCGCCCTCAAGCATTCGCCCTGGCCTGCGAGTCACCTGAATCGCAGCGCTCCCGGAAAAAGGTTCGCATCCTGACCAGCCCTGCAACGACCTCCTCCTCTGCGGATTCCGGTAAGCCAGGCGCGCGGCGGTGGCGCGCCGCATCATGGGCGCCGGTCATCGTGCTCATCCTGCTCTGCGCCATCATCAGCGTGATCAATCCCAACTTCCTCAGCTTCGGGAACATGGTTCGCATCAGCCAGTCGGCCATGATTCCCCTGGTCCTCGGCATCGGCGCCACGTTCATCATCCTGATGGGCTCGATCGATCTGTCGGTCGAAGGCGTCCTGACCCTCGCCGCCGTGATCCTGTCGATGCTTGTCCTCAACGGGGCAAACGCCAACGACTACGGGCTCCTGGCCGTGGCCTGCGTCATTGTCGTCGGCGCGCTGGTCGGGTTCATCAACGGGATGATTCACGTGCGCCTGAAGGTGCCATCATTCATGACGACACTGGGCACATGGTTCATCGGCGTCGGGATTGCCAACGCCCTGCTGGGCGGCATGGCCACGCGGATCAACGACCCCCTGATCCGCGGACTGGCAATCGAACGATTCCTGGGCTTTCCCTGGGGCGTATGGGTTGCCCTAGTCTGCCTCGTCATCGCACTCGTGATACAGAACTACACGCGGCTGGGACGGCACATCTATGCGCTCGGCGGCGGCGAGGAACTGGCGGCCCTCTCGGGCATCTCCGTCGCGAGGGTCAGGATCGCGGCCTTCACCATTGCCGGCGCCTTCTATGCCGTGGGCGGCATCCTGGCGGCCGCGCAGCTGGGCCTCGGCAACGCGCAGATCGGAAATGGCCGGCTCTTCACCACCATCACGGCCGTCGTCGTCGGCGGTACCGCCCTGTCCGGCGGCCAGGGCAGCGTGCTGCAGACGCTGGTCGGCGTCCTGATCGTCGTCGTGCTGTCGAATGGCATGGTGCTGATGGGCGTGCCGCCCAGTGTCCAGATCGGCGTCCAGGGCTTGATGATCATCGCGGCCGTCGCACTGTCGATCGACCGCAAGCTCATGAAGATCGTCAAATGAGCAGCACGTCCAACAACACCGCCCTCTCGCTCATCGACGTCGACAAGCGGTTTCCGGGCGTTCACGCGCTGAAGCGCGTCTCGATCGACATCAAGCGGGGCGAGGTGATCGGGCTGATCGGCGAGAACGGCGCCGGCAAGTCGACGCTCATGAAGATTCTCAGTGGCGTCTATCAGCCGGACTCCGGGGAAATCCGCATTGGCGGCCAGCCGGTGCGCTTCGAGAACGCGGCCGACGCCAACAGCAAGGGCATCGGCATGGTCTTTCAGGAGCAGTCGCTGCTCACGAACATGACGGTTGGCGAGAACATCTATCTGGGAAACGAGTCGCAATTCACCCGTTATGGCCTGGTCGACTGGACGAAGCTCTATGCCGAGTCGGCGCGGCAGCTGGCCAAGGTGCAGGTTGACGTCGACCCCCGCGCCCGTGCCGACACGCTCAGCTTCGCGTCGCGGCAGATGGTGGAACTGGCCAAGGCCCTGACGCTCGAGGACCATGCCGGCGACCACCTGGTCATCCTGCTCGACGAGCCCACGTCCGTCCTCGAACGCGCCGAGATCGACATCCTGTTTGCCCGGGTGCGGGCGCTGAAGTCGCGGGCGTCCTTCATCTTCGTCTCGCATCGCCTGGACGAGGTCCTGGAATTGTCGGATCGCATCTATGTGATGAAGGACGGCGCCGTGGTCGCCGACCTCAAGGCCGCCGAGGCCGATACCACGAAGCTCCATCACCTCATGGTGGGGCGCAGCCTTCAGGCGGAGTATTACCGCGAGCCTCTGCAGAAGCCCTACCGGCCAGAGCTGGTTCTCGAGGCCGACAGGCTGTCGCTCGGTCATGCCTACAAGGATGTGACGTTCAAGCTCCATGCCGGCGAGATCCTGGGAATAGCCGGCGTGATCGGGTCTGGCCGCGAGGAGCTGACCCGAACCCTCGCCGGCTTCGCGCCCCACGACAGCGGCACGCTGCGCGTTGCCGGGCAGGAGGTGCGGCTGACGACTCCTGCCAAGGCCGTCGACCTCGGCCTCGGATACATTCCTCGCGAGCGGCGGGTCGAGGGACTGGTCCTGTTCCTGCCGGTGGCCGCGAACATCACACTCGCCGACCTCGCCACGCTCACGCGCTACGGTCTCATCAATGCCGGCGAGGAACGCCGCATCTCCGAGGGCTGGGTCGAACGGCTGAAGATCAAGACACCGACCATCAACACGCTGTGCCTGAACCTCTCGGGCGGCAATCAGCAGAAGGTGGTGTTGGCGAAATGGCTGCAGGCCAAGGCCCGCATTCTCATTCTCGATCACCCGACCCGCGGACTCGACGTGGGCGCGAAGGAGGAGGTCTACGACCTGGCGCGCGCGGTAACGGCCGAAGGCCTGGCCGTCATTCTCACGTCCGACACGCTCGAGGAGACGATCGGACTGAGCCACACGCTGCTTGTCATGCGTGACGGCATGATCACGCACCAGGCCGACGCGAGCCCCGGCCACAAGCCGCGCCAGGTCGACCTCATCGGGCACATGGTGTAGCGGACGATGAACGCGCTCTTCGCCGGATTCAATGCCGACCGACTGAGACAGTGGTTGCCGCTGGCCACGCTGGTCATTCTCGTCGCCGTCGTCGGCGCACTGGAGCCCGTGTTTCTTGAACCGGCGACACTGTTGCAATTGGCGAGCGACACGGCGGTCCTCTTCATACTGGCCACCGGCGTCACATTCGTCATCATGCTCGGCGGCATCGATCTGTCGCTCCAGTCGATGGCGTCCTTCGCCAGCGTGATCGTGGCGCTCACCGTCGCCAGACTGGGCTATGCGTCCTTCGCACTGGCCGTCGGCATCGGCATCCTTGCCGGCTTCCTGTCGGGCTTCGCCCACGTGAAGCTCAGGATCCCGTCCTTCATCGCCACGCTGGCGATGGGCGGCGTGCTGTTCAGCGCGGCGCTCGTCACCTCAAAGGAACGCTCCATCACGCTGGGCGGCGCCGAACGGGACTATCAGACCTGGATCACCGGGGACCTGTTCGGCATTCCCAACGTGATCGTGGTCGGCCTCGTCGTGCTGATCGTCGCCCATGTTCTGCAGGCCCATACCCGCTTTGGCCGCTACAGCGCCGCGATCGGCGCGGGCGAACCCGCCGCCTATGCCTCGGGGGTGAAGGTCGACCGCCAGAAGATCTTTGCCTACATGCTCTCGGCTGGATTTGCAGCGCTGGCCGGCGTCATTCTTGCGGGGCGGCTGTCCAGCGGATCGCCGACGCTTGCGGCCGAAATGCTCCTCCCTTCGATCGCCGCCGTCGTCGTCGGCGGCACCGCCATCACGGGCGGCGTGGGCAGCATCTGGCGGACGCTGGTCGGCTCTCTCATCATCTCGGTCGTGCGCATCGGCATGACCTTCCTGGGCATCAACATCTTCGCGCAGAACATCGTCTTCGGCTCGGTCCTTGTTCTCGCCGTCGCCATCACCATCGACCGGTCGAAGATTCCGATCGTCAAGTAGCCAGGAGACTCCGTCATGGACATGGGATTGCGGGACAAGGTTGCGGTGATCACCGGCGGAAGCATCGGCATCGGACTGGCCGTGGCCAAGGGACTTGCGGCGGAAGGATCGCATGTGCTTCTCGTCGCACGAGACCAGAGCAGACTCGATGCTGCCCGCGCCGAGGTGGCGGCCGCCGCGCGAACGAAGGTCGCCACCATTGCCTGCGACGTGGCAACGGCCGAGGGCTGCGGGGAGGTGATCAAGGCCGCAGAGCGCGAATTTGGCGGCGCCGACATCCTCCTCAACAATGCCGGCACGGGCAGCAACGAGACGATCATGGAGGCGCTCGACTCGAAGTGGCAATACTACTGGGATCTCCACGTGATGGCGGCCACACGGCTGGCGCGCGGTCTGGTGCCCATGATGAAGCAGCGCGGCGGGGGCGTGATCCTCAACAACGCCTCGATCTGCGCAGCACAGCCGCTCTGGTACGAGCCGATCTACAATGTGACCAAGGCCGCGCTCGTCATGCTTTCAAAGACCATGGCCACGGAGTTCATCAAGGACGGCATCCGCGTCAATGCGATCAACCCGGGGTTCGTGCTGACACCCGACTGGATCAAGACGGCCAAGCAGCTGACCGCCGACACGGGTGGCGACTGGCAGGGCTACATCGATCGACTGGCCAAGGAGAACGCCCCCATCGGCCGATTCTCATCGACCGAGGAAATTGCCGATTTCTTCGTCTTCCTGTGCTCGGCACGGTCCAGCTATTCGGTGGGCTCGACCTATTTTGTCGACGGAGGGATGTTGAAGACAATCTAGGGGCACGGCATGAGGGGCCGCCAGTCCTGCCCTGGGCACCAGTCAACGAAACACCATGAAGCAGAGTCGCCGCTATCCCTCGTCCACTGACGTCGCCCGTCTCGCCGGTGTCTCGCAATCCACTGTCTCGCGCACCTTCTCCGAAGGCAAGAGCGTCTCGGACGATACCCGCAGGAAGGTATTGAAGGCCGCCAAGAAACTGGGCTACAGCCCGAATTTCATTCCCCGGATCCTGCTCAAGCATCGCTCGCACCTGGTGGCCGTCGTGATCAGCGGAACCAGCAATCCCTTCTATGCGCTCGCCTTCGAGGAGTTCACCAAATCACTGCAGAAGACCGGCCATCAGGTCCTGCTCATCCACACCGACAGCGACCATTCGCTCGACGGCGTGTTGCCGCGCCTGGCAAGCTTCCGGGTCGACGCCGTGGTCAGCGCGCTCCCCGTGCTGTCCGAGGAAGCGGCCCAGTCGCTGGCCCGCATCAACATTCCGGCGATCTCATTCAACACGCCGGTGAAGAATCGATGGGTCGCGTCGGTCTGCGCGGACAGTGCCGGCGGTGCCGCGCTCATCGCGGATCTCTTCGTGCAGAGGGGCGCCAGGTCCTTCGGCTATATCTCCGGTTCTGCTGGAAGCCACGCGAGCTGCGAACGTCTCAGGGGCTATCAGGAGCGACTCCGGCGCCATGGCATGGACAGGATCGCCACCGCCAATGGCGACTACCGCTATGACGGCGGATACGAGGCCATTCTCGGCCTCAGGGCGCAGGGCCCCCTGCCCGATGCCATCTTCTGCGGCAATGACCTGATGGCGCTCGGTGCGATGGACGCGCTCCGACACGAACTCGGCCTCTCGGTTCCGGACGATGTCCTCGTGGCCGGTTTCGACGATGTCCCGGAGGCGTCCTGGGCATCCTACAGCCTGACGACCGTCATCCAGGACTACAAGCGCATGGTTGCCGACGCGATGGAGGTGCTGCAGTCCATGATGACGTCGGGACCAACTGCCGGAGGCATCCTCCGGGTCGTGCCCGGCAATCTCGTCGAGCGCGCCTCGACGCGCAGAGTTCGGGGGCGAGCCGGCGAGGCCTGACCGGTCGGCACCGCTCGTCCACGCATTCATGGCCAGGCCAAGCTGGCTGGCAACTCAGGCGGCCTCGCTCACGGTCTCGGCCGTGTCCCAACCGCGACCTGGCCGGTAGCGAGCCCGAACGCGCCCTTGCTCGAGCGCGAAGAGATGCATCCAGCCGTTGTCGAAGAGTGCACGGAGGCCGTCGTGCCGCGCAAGAATGCCGGAGATGGCCTGTTCTGGCGCCTCGACGAGGACGGACAGACGCAGCGGCTCGTGAACCAGGCGATCGCCATCGTGAACTGCCTGCAGCGGCAGGCCCGTGCGCAGCGTCCCGCCATTGCCCTGCAGGACGCCGATGCCGCCTACCACGTTGTGGATCAGCTTGGTCCCCGAGCCGAAGACCTCGGGTGCAACGGCAGAGCCGTAGTATTGCAGGCTGATCCAGCTTGCCACAACGACGGGAGCGGTGAGGATGAGTTCGAGGGTCTCGAACCCAGCATCGGTCCTCCAGTCGTAACTGTGCAGGAAGGCACGGCCATTGAGATTGACCTGCGCGGTGACGCTGCGCGGGGCCGCGATGAAGGCAGCGCAGCCGGCGAGACCCCATTCGGGCCGGAGCTCAGCCCAGTTGAAGGCACGCGCCGCGACGCTCGCGGCCGTTGCACCTGGCAGCCGCAGGGCGCGTTCGGCACGCGCGCTGGCGCCGGCACGGTCCAGCCAGCCACGCGCCCGCGACAGATCCGCCGCGTGGTCGGGCGCCGGCGAGTCGACATGGAGCGTGACCGCGTCCGTCGTCGTATCATGCAGGCCCGCGACGAAAACCGTATCGTCCGGCAGAGTGATCCCGCGCGCCGGGAGTGCGGCGCGCGTGTCCGGATCATTGAGCAGACTCGCCAATAGCCGCGCCGACACTTCGCCGGTCTGACCGCCGCAGGCGCCGCAATGATAGGCGCTCGCATGCGGATTGTTGGCCGTGGTTGCGCCGTGACCGATCAGCAGCACCAGCCGCGCCAGTCCGGTGGTCAGGCCCATGGCCTTGAGCACCGCGGCAGCTGTCGCCGCCTTGGCCTCGGCCGACAGTTCAGTCTCGAACCGCGGCTTGAACTGCGCCGACGGCCGCTTGGACCGGGAGAGCAGCGAATCCTTGACAAGCTTCAGGCCATAGATCGGCCCGGCAGCCTCCACGAACGCGAAGGACGAGACGGCGGCCTGGCGAAACCGGCCCCAGGCCCGCGTGGCGCGTGCGGCGATCCGCGCCCGCCGCTCTCCCTCTGATCCCGCGTGACTGCAGGACGTCAGCCGCGGCCTGAGCAGCACCGGCAAATGGTCCTGCAACAACTCCGTGCCATGGTCGCGGTGTGCGACCGGCAGCCCGAAGAAGCCGGCGAAGCCGACGGTCTCGATACCGGGATCCGCACCTTCGAGGGCGCGGCGGAAGACTTCGGAGCGCACGTCGATACAGAATGCCGCCTGCAAGGCAGGGCGACCGACTTCCGGCGCCGGACCGGACAGGACGCTCGAGAGCATGCGCTGATGCGCACGTTCCGCGGCCTCCTGGAAGATGGCATCGACCACCTGGTCACGCGTGGGCGACAGCGGCGCCTCATGGGCCGCAACCGACCGGCTCCAGTCTTCCGCAATGCCAGGGGCGCTGGCCAGCAGCGCCTCGTCCCAGATCATGCGAATGGCCAGAAGATCGATGATCGTCGTATCCGTTCCACCATGCAATTCTGCTTCCCACAGGAGCCAGCGCGCATGCTGCGCCCAGCCGCCGAGATCCGCGAACAGACGGTGCATGGCGGTTTCCGCCGCGGCTTCCGTGATGCCGAGACGGTCGGCGGCGCGCAGGATGGCGCGCTCCGGCGTGTCTGGAGCCCGGGTCACGTGACTGCAGAACCCCGCGAGTCCCGCGATCTCCGGCGTGAGATCATGACTGGCCCATTCGCGCCAGGCCGAGAAGGCGTCCCGCCCCGGTGCCGGCGACCACAGCGCCTGGCCACGATCGAAATGCCCCGCGGCCCAGAGTCCGATACTGCGCGCGACAAGCGATGGCCAGTCGATGCCGGTTGCATGGGCTGCCAGGTCAGCGACGGTCGGCAAGGCCCGCGGCGCGACGCTCTCGCATGTCAGCAAGGCCTTGAGCTCCGCAAGGCTTTCAGGCTTCAGTGGCGACGACGCGCTCGACAGGGCCTCGGCAAGATCCTCATCGGCAATGGCACCTGACTTCACCTGCTCGGCAAAGGCGCTGCGAGGCTGCACGAGGGACGAACCCGCCACGCGCACCAGGCGGGCACTGGCTGTCGCCAGATCCTCGCGGGTCTGGCCGAGGAAGGGATTGACCGCGACCGTGGCCGAGAGCGGAAAGGCTGGGGGAATGGCGCGAGCCGCCGACTCGGCAGACTTGAGCAAGGCTGACATGCGGGCTGGCGCGATGTCGGTGATCATGGAAAGCATGTGCGTCTCCTCCTTTTGTGGTCACCCGGCCCGTGCAGCGCGATAGCCGCCGATCAGCCGGTCAAGGACAGCATTGAGATAGAGGCCGTTGGCAAGGTGCACGCGCAGTCCTGCCGCGGCCGGATGATGGGCCCAGAGCGGAAACAGCGCCTGTGCGACAGCCACCAGACCGAAGGACAGCAGCGCCAGCACGATGAGCGCCCATTCAAGCGCGCCAGGCACTGGCGGAGCCGGCAGATGCGGACCCCACATCTTTCCGGCGGCGAGATGAAAACCGAAGTAGCCGACAGCCGCGGCGCTTGCGGCAACAGCCGTGCGCCTGGTCAGGGCGCGTGGCGCCGCGTCTGCCAGACCCTGGGCCACGAGGTAGGCCACGCCAAAGATCAGGATGGCGCCGAGTGCCAGGGCCTGGGCCGATTTCGGGCCGACAAGCAAGGCGAAGGCCGAGGCAACGCCGAGATAGAGAACCACGGCGATCACAAAGGCCCTGGCGACTGCCGCGAGCCCCGGTACCGCGACCGGACCGGGCCGACGGAGCTGGGCCACGGAGGTCACCGCGCCGCCCGACGAGAGGAAGGCATGCGCCTTGTAGAGCGAATGCGCGACGATGTGCAGAAGCGCCAGGGCCCAGAGTCCCAGGCCGCATTGCAACAGCATGAAACCCATCTGGGCCACCGTGGACCAGGCCAGGGCGGTCTTGACCGCCGACTGCGTCAGCATCACCGATGCTGCGAAGAGTGCGGTGAAGCCGCCCAGCATGACAAGGGCTGCCATGGCGCCGGGGCTTGATTGCAGGATCTCGGCAAGCCGGATCAGCAGGAAACCTCCGGCGTTGATGATGCCGGCGTGAAGCAGGGCCGAGACGGGCGTTGGCGCTTCCATCACTTCGGTGAGCCAACCATGCAAGGGGAAGGACGCGGTCTTGAGCGCCGCGGCGAGCACCAGGCATGCGGCCGCGATCTTCGCGCCGAGCGGAAGATCGGGACCTGCCGAGGCCGACAGCGCAGCAAGATCGGCGGTGCCCCAGGCTGTCCACAGCGCAACGGCGGCAAAAAGAAGCGCAAGATCACCCGCGCCCCAGACGAGGCTGAACTTCGCGGCAGCGCGCCTGGCCTCGGCCCGCTCCGGGAAGAACAGCAGAAGCCGGCGAAGTCCCAAGCCCACGGCAAAGAAAGCAGCAACCAGCGCCAGCAGGCTTCCGGCCTGGACGAGGACCATGACCGCCGCGAGTGTCGCCAGCATCAGCCCGTGGAATGTTCCCTCGCGGGCCTCGCCATCGAGATAACTCCGCGCATAGCGCACCACCACCCAGCCGACAAAGGCGACGAGCAGCATCATGGTGGCGCTGAGCGCATCCGACCGCAGGGACAACAAGAGCGCACCATTGCCGACCGCGACGGTCGCGGGGCCGAAGATCATCTGCTGAACCATGCCGAGGGCTGCCATCAAGAGGGCCAGAACTGCGGCCAGTTCCGCCAACTGTGGAACCGGATGAGGCCGGCGGCCGGATCGCCAGATGGCAAGGGTGGCCACCGCAAGCAACGGAAGCGGGGCAAGGGCAATGAGCGGGAACAGCGGCGACATGAGGCGCACTCCGGGGCCAGGTTGAACGCGCCCAGCCTTAGCGCTTGCCAATCATCCAAAAAATTACATATAATCGCATTGAAGGTTCTGTTTTATAGAATTATGGCCCTGAATCTCCACCATCTTCGCCTGTTTCATGCCGTCGCCACGGAGGGAACGCTGACCGGTGCCGCGCGCCGGCTGAACCTGTCGCAATCGGCCTTGTCCTCCCAGCTCAAGTCCCTCGAACTGGCCCTGGGCCATGATCTCTTCGAGCGGCGCGGTCGCGGCCTCGTCATGACCGAAGCCGGCCGCATTGCACTCGACCACGCGGAAGCCATCTTCCGGACGGCCGCGGACCTGTCGGCCACGCTGCGCGAAACGACGCGAGGCCGACGGGCCCTGCGGGTTGGCGCGCTTGCAACGCTCTCGCGAAACTTCCAGATTCAGTTCCTCCGCCCACTGATCGGCCGCGCTGATGTGGAAGTGGTGTTGCGCTCAGGCTCGCAATCGGAACTGCTGCGCGGCCTGGAGGCGCTGGCGACCGATGTCGTGCTGACCAATCTGGAACCGGCCCGCGATTCGAGCAGTCCCTGGCTGGTTCATCGACTCGCCGAACAACCGGTCAGCCTGATCGGCTCAGTCGACCGGGTGGGCAAGCCGCACCGGCCACTGGTCGAGCTGTTGGCGGAATGTCCCCTGATCCTGCCGACGCCCGATACCGCCCTGCGCGCCGCATTTGACGCGATGGTCTCCCGCCTGGGCCTGTCACCGCGTATCGCGGCGGAAGCCGATGACATGGCCATGCTGCGCCTCCTGGCGCGCGAGGATGCCGGCCTCGCGGTCATCCCACCCATCGTCGTTCGCGACGAGCTGTCTTCCGGCACGCTGGTCGAAGCAGCCCGGCTCGATGGCATCAACGAGACCTTCCTCGCCGTCACACTCGCCCGGCGCTTTCCCAATCCGCTGCTGGCCGAGGTGCTGAAGCCCTGAGGAGACGAGATCCGCGCAAGCCGGTCAGGCCTTGCGGGCGGCGGCCACCACGAAGAGTCCGAGGATCGCCGCCGCAGCCAGCATGGCCCAGGCCTCGTTCATCGACAGCACCAAGGCGGCCTTCTCGATCTTGGCCTGAAGCAGGCCGATGGCTTCGATATCGATGGATCCCTGCGTGACGGACTCGACATCGTCCAGCGAGATTCCAACGAAGGCCGCCGTCTGCGCATTGCCGGACTGAAGCTGTGCCAGGAGCTCGTCGCCGTGAGCGGGCGCGCGGCCATAGACCACTGTGTCGATCAGTGCAATTCCGATGGCGCCGCCCAGATTTCGCATGAGATTGAAGAGGCCGCTGCCATCGGGAACATGGCGCTCGTCGAGCTGTCCCAGCGCGAGTCTGGTCGGCGGCAACAGGCAGAACATGATGGCCGCGCCGCGAATGACCTGTGGCCAGAACATCTCGGCAAAGTCGGTCTGCGGCGTCTGGAAGGCACTGAGCGCAAGGCCGGTGCCGAAGGTCAGGAAACCGGCCGCCGACAGAAACCGCGGATCGACCCGCCGGTCCAGCTGCACGGCGACGGGCGCGAGCAGCAGCTGGGCAATTCCGGTCACCAGCATGATCTTGCCGATCTGCAGGGCGTCATGGCCACGGACAAACGCCAGGAACACCGGCATCAGATAGACGGACCCGAAGAGTCCCATCCCCAGGAGAAAGCTCAGGGCGCAGCCGGCCGCGAAATTCCGTTCACGGAACAAGTGTAGATCTGCGATGGGGCGATCCCGGCGCAGGGACCTGCCGATGAAGGCCGCAGCCGACATTGCCGACAAGGCAAAAAGGGCGCAGACCGGGCCCGAGAGCCAGCCCCGGTCGGGCGCTTCCTTCAATCCGATCTCAAGGCTTGCTAGCGCAATTGCAAGCGTCAGCAGGGAGACGACATCCAGCCGTCGTAGCTCGCCAGAGTCGATCCTGCCGCGCGGGAGGCAATACCCGGCCACGACCGCCGACACTACGCCGGGAATCACGTTGATGAAGAAAAGCCATTGCCATGACCACGTTTCCGTGACCCATCCTCCGACGACAGGCCCAAGGGTTGGAGCGAGAACCGCGAGCACGCCTGCAATGGTCGTCGCGACACCCTGGCGATCGGGCGGGAAGAGCAGGAAGACAGCCGAGAAAACTGCCGGGATCAGGGATCCCCCGGCAAATCCCTGGATCACGCGCCAGAAGATCAGGGCCTCGAATCCGGTGCTGAGTCCGCAACCGGCGGAGGCCAGCGTGAACAGCGAGATCGCGGCGACGAACAGCAGCCGCATGCCCAGAAGCCGGGTCAGGGTACCGGTCAGCGGAATGGCGACGATCTCGGCGATCAGATAGGCTGTCTGGATCCAGCTCATGCGCTCGGGCGCGATGGCGAGCGCTGCCTGGATCGACGGGAGCGACGTGGCCACGACCTGGATGTCCAGGATCGCCATGAACATGCCCACGCTCATCATGGCGAAACCCAGCCAGGTCCGCGGCGCAACCCGAATCGATGGCGGATCAGCCAGTCGCTTCATGCATCGAGCCCGAGAGTGCCGCATTCTCGGCGCGGAGACGAATACTCAGCACCCAGGCGTTGGCCAGCGAAAAGACCAGAGCATACCAGGGCAGATGCAGACACAGCGGCAGAACAGCAATCTCGCCCGCGACCACCAGATAGTTCGGATGCGCGACATGCCGATAGGGACCCGTCCTGATCAACGGTTCCCCTGCCAGAACGATGATGCGTGTTGTCCAGCGCCGGCCGAGCGTTGCAAGAACCCAGACCCGGCCGGCCTGCAGGATCAGGAAGACCACCAGCCACGGGATCGAGATCGGCTGGGATCGCCCGAAGTGCCAGAGCCCCGCAAGCCACAGGGCGTGAAGCGCGACGATGAGCGGATAGTGGCCCGCGGCATGTTCGACGGCGCCGCGCTGCAGGAGGCGTCTGGTGTTCGACCGCGCCCACCAGAGTTCGGCCAGCCTCTCGGCCGTCACGCAGACAAGAAGGATGGTGGCCCAGGTCATGCGGCGGCCAGCAGGGTTGCACTGCTGGCGCTGAACCCCGGCCCCATGGCGGTGAGCATGGTGCGCCGCGCGAGGCCGGTCTTGATGGCCCGTTCGAGCACGAAGAACACCGTTGGTGCGGACATGTTTCCATACTCGGCGAGAACGTCGCGCTCATCGGCCAAGGCGCCCTGGGGCAACGACAGCGCCCGTTCCAGTGCAGTCACGACCTTGGCGCCTCCCGGGTGACAGACGAATCGATCGATGTCGGACGTGGCCAGTCCTGATCGGCCGAGCATCGCTTGCACAGCGGGTCCAAAATGGCTTTCCGCGAAGGGAGGGATCGACCGGTCGAAGATCACGCCAAGACCTTCCTTGTCCACCGACCATCCCATGATGTCCAACGTGTCGGGCCAGGTGTGGTGATTGCCGGATTCGACCTCCGCAATGCCATCCGCGTCGGCCCGCAGCACGCAGGCCGCGGCCCCGTCGCCAAAGAGCGCCGTGGCCACGATGTTGGCCTTGCTCAGCCGATCGGATCTGAAGGACAAGGTGCAGGTCTCAATGACGACGAGCAGCACGACGGACCCTGGCCGGGATTGTGCCAGGCGTGCCGCAATCGAGAGTCCCGAAACGCCGCCCGCACAACCGAGGCCGAAGACCGGAACCCGTTCGATGCCCGCGCTGAATCCCATCTCTCCGGCCATGCGGGCCTCGAGGCTGGGCGTGGCCAGACCGGTGGACGACACCGTCACCACGGTGTCGACCGCCGAGGCAGGAAGCCCCGCGGCATCCAGGGCCTTCCGTGCTGCGGCGAGGAAGAGATTGCCCGCCTCGGTCACATAGGCCTCGTTGCGCTCCGGCCATCCCAATGGCTGGAGGAACCATTCGATCGGCTTCACCGAGCGGCGCCGCAGGATCCCGGATGTCATGAAGACGCCCGCGATCCTGTCATAGTCGCGAAACCGACCGGCGAAGGCGTCGGATGCAAAGGCCGCGGCGTCCCGCTGCTCGATGACGTGAGGGGGGACCGCGGTCGCAACCGATAGGAGTCTGGCCCTTTGCACTGCGGTCCTCGTCTACACTTTTCGAAACGTTCTGACTGGGTTCAACATACGTTTCCGGCCGGCGCCGGACCACCCTTCACGAATGCAAATTCCGCCTCGGTCCAATCACACCAAGTTGATCGCCCGCGTGTGCCACCGAGAACTCTACTCAAGGCCTCGTTGCAATCCGTCCCAGGTGGCGACAGCAAGGAGCAACTGCCGGCAGCCGCCGCGTCAATTCCCGACAGGGTCTGACGCCACGAGCCGCAGGAGACCGAGGTCGATTTGCGGCCTCGCCTCTGCTACGAGTAGGCTTGTCCACGACGTCGTCACGCAACCCAAACACTGGACGGAACCCGATGCGCGCACTTGTCCTCGAACGCCAGCACGAACTCGCCATCCGCGACATTGATCTTCCGCTCCATGTCGGGCCGGGCGACCTGAAGGTGGCAATTCACACCGTGGGTGTCTGCGGCAGCGACGTCCACTACTATACGCATGGCCGTATCGGCGCCTATGTGGTCAGGGAACCCATGGTCCTTGGGCACGAGGCCTCGGGCACCGTCGCCGAAGTCGGTCCGGGCGTGACCGGCTTCAAGGTGGGCGACCGGGTCTGCATGGAGCCGGGCATACCGGATCTGAGCTCGCGCTCGTCGAAACTGGGCCAATACAACGTGGACCCCGCAGTGCGCTTCTGGGCCACGCCGCCGGTGCATGGCGTGCTCACGCCCTTTGTGGTCCATCCCGCGGCCTTCACCTACAAGCTCCCGGATTCGGTATCCTTCGCGGAGGGAGCGATGGTCGAGCCCTTTGCCATCGGCATGCAGGCTGCCAGCCGGGCCCGCATCACACCCGGCGATGTCGCGGCCGTCATCGGCGCCGGCCCCATCGGCATCATGGTTGCCCTTGCTGCCCTCGCCGGCGGATGCAGCCGCGTCTACATCTCGGATTTCAGCGCCGAAAAGCTGGAGATCGCCGGGCGATATCCGGGCGTCATCCCCGTCAATCTGAAGGCCGGTCCCTTCGCCGCCACGGTCGAGCGCGAGACGCAGGGCTGGGGAGCCGATGTCGTGTTCGAGGCGAGCGGCAGTCCCAAGGCCTATGAGGGCATCTTCAACCTAGTGCGGCCCGGCGGCACCATCGTGCTGGTGGGCCTGCCCGTCGATCCGGTCGCCTTCGACGTGGCCGCGGCCTGTTCGCGCGAGGTGCGGATCGAGACCGTCTTCCGCTATGCCAATATCTTCGACCGCGCGCTGAACCTGATCGCGTCCGGCAAGGTCGACCTCAAGCCCCTCATTACCGGGGTCTTCGGCTTCGAGGACAGCATCAAGGCCTTCGAACGCGCGGCCTCGGGGCAACCGACCGACGTCAAACTCCAGATCGTTCTCCCTTGAGAATGTTGCACGCTACTCCAGATTGGTGTGATTGGCGCGCATCGCTTCGGGAGTGATCTTGAGCATCCTGATCAGCTTCAGGATCATGACTTCGAAGAGCACGAAGAGCGCGCCCTCGTAGAGCGACCCCATGGGCAGGACCGAGCTTCGCTTCTCGCCCTGGTCATCGGCCATGGTCTGGGCCGGCAGATACAGGACGAAATCGGCAAAGGCAGCAGCCCGCCCCTTCGGCTGGGCCGTGATCACGAGTATCGTGGCGCCTGCCGCCTTGGCGACGCCGAGAAGCGCCAGGGCGGTGGAGATCTCGCCCGGTCCCACCGTGACGATGAAGAGATCGCCCTTCCCGACCGGCGGCGTGGTCATGTCACCCTCCACTGCAACGGCCCGGCCCATGTGATACAGGCGCATGGCGAAGCCCATGATCTGCAGTTTTTCTCGGCCACCGCCAAAGACGACGACCGACTTCGCCTCCGCAATCATGCGGCAGGCCCGGTCGACGTCGGCATCATTCAATCGCTGAAACACGGCGCCCAGCTCGGCCACCGCAGACTGGTAGAGGTTTTCCACTTTGCGTATCCTTTCCGTTCGCAAGTCCTTGGGTCAACGCACGAGGAAACCGCCGTCCAGCGAGATCGACAGGCCATTCATCATGATGGCTGCGTCGCTCAGCAGGAAGGCGATGACCTCGGCTATGTCGATCGGGTCGGCGAACCGGCCCGTCGGGATCCGCCGCAGGACCGGATCCGATTTTGCCGGATCGCTCCAGGCCCGGGCGGCCAGCTCTGTCATGGTGACGATGGGATTGATGCAGTTGACCCGGATATTGTGCCGTCCCAGTTCGTTCGTCATCACCCGGCTCATCGCGTCGAGCGCGCCCTTTGACGCGCAATAGGATGCGTGATCGTCGAATCCGATGAAGGACGAGAGGCTCGAGACATTCACGATGGCGCCGCCGCCGCCCGCCGCGATGCGGCTGCGCGCAAATTCCTGGGCGACGATCATTGCCGCCCGCGTGTTGACGGCATGAACAAGATCGAAGGCCTCGACCGTCACGTCAACGAAAGGCTCCAGAACATTGATGCCGGCGCAATTGACAAGATAGTCGGCCGGCAGGGCCCGGAGCGCCGCATCCCGCGCGTCTGCCGCTGACGCCAGATCGACCGCGATGGTCCGGCAGCCGATCTCGTCCGCGAGGCGGTCGAGGTCCGCCTGCGTCCGCGAGACCGCGACCACGGCTGCCCCGCGTGCCGCCATCAGCTGCGCCGTGGCGCGGCCAATGCCCTTGCCGGCGCCGGTGATGATAACGGTCTTTCCCGCAAAGCTCATGTCAGTCTCCGGCACGCTGGAGGTCAGTGGAGTTCATATCGTGAAAAACCGAAAGACCATGCGGTGATCATAGCTTTCGCCGGGATAGACGGCACTCGTCGGGAAGTGACCGAAGTTTGGCGCGTTCGGAAACTTCTGGGTTTCAAATGTATAGCCGGCAAACCGGCAGTAGGGCTTGCGGTCTTTCCCGATCACCGTCTCATCGAGATATCCACCAGTGTAGAACTGCACGCCCGGCTCGTTGGTGTGCAAGTCGAAGGCCCGGCCGGATTGCGGATCGACGACCCTCGCGCAGGGATGCAGCGCCCTGCCCGTCCCGTTCAAACACCAGTTGTGATCGTAGCCGCCGCCCACCAGATTGCCCGTGCCGACATCCAGCAGCTTGTCGATCTCGGCGCCGATGGGCTTCGAAGTCCTGAAGTCAAACGGCGTGTCGGCGACTCGAAGGATTTCGCCCGTGGTGATCAGGGCCTCGTCGATGGGCGTATAGTAGTCCGCGAAGAGCGTGAGTTCCTGCTGCCTGACGTCTCCCGAACCCTGGCCCCCCAGGTTCCAATAGGTATGGTGCACGGCATTCAGCAGGGTGGGCGCATCCGTGCTTCCCTGCATCCGGATGTCGAGGACATCGTCGTCGGTCAACCGATAGGTGGCCGTGATCCGCACCGTACCGGGAAAGCCCTGATCGCCATCGGGAGAGATCAGCGAGTAGGTCACGGCGTTGTCGGCCTCGTCGATTGTGCTGGACCAGATCTGGCGATCGAAGCCATTGCGACCGCCATGCAGATGGTTGGGACCCTCGTTGCGGTCAAGCTGGTAGCGACGGCCATCGAGTTCGAACTGTCCATTGCGGATCCGGTTGCCGTAGCGTCCGCAGGTGGCGCCGAAGTAGGTGTTGGTGGCGACATAGGACGCGATGTCGTCGAAGCCCAGGACGATGTCCGCCAGGCTTCCGTCCCGTCCTGGGGCCAGGAAGCGCGTCAGGCGCGCACCGTAGCTGATGGTCGCCGCGGCCAGGCCGTTGCGGTTGCGCAATACGACACCGTCGACGGGCTTGCCGTCCACATGGCCGAAGTTGAATCGCTCGATGGTCATGGGGACGATGCCTCCTCTCGTGGCTGGTGGCGATTGGGTTGCAGGATCAGTTCGGCACAGCGGCTGCCCATCATCATCGCAGGCGCGTTGGTGTTCCCGGCGTTGATGTTGGGCATGGCGGAGAGATCGCAGACCCGAAGCCCTTCGACCCCGATGACCCGCAGGCGCGAATCCAGGACCGCAAGCGGATCTCCCGGCGGACCCATGCGGCACGTGCCGCTGGGATGATAGTTGGTCTTCACGAAGCGCTTGCAATGAGCCTGCAGCGCCGCGTCGCCGGTGTCCCGCGGGTCGGGGACCGCAATCCTGCTGACGCGGTCGGCCAATGGCGGCGTTTCAAGCGCCCTGAGAAAATAGCGCTGTCCCTCAATCATCGTGCGCATGTCGTCGGGATGCTTGAGAAGGTTGGGAGAGACGAGCGGCATGTCATCGGGATCGGCCGAACGCAGGTGCACGGTGCCGCGTGATTTGGGCTTGGTCACGACCGTGGTGATGGTGAAGCCGTAGGTATCCTGCACGAAGTTCAGGAGGTCGCGGTCGAGATAGACGATCGGCACGCAGAAGGCCTGGATCGAGGGCTCGGCATCCGGGTCGGTGGGGTTCACGAAGGCACCCGCCTCGACGCCCGACGACGTGATGGTCCCAGTGCCGAACAGCTTGAATTGCAGGCCATTCCAAAGCATCCGCCAGCCCACGCCCTGCTTGTGGTAGCCATACCGGCCGTTGGCAATGGCGATCATCGGCACTTCTGGATGATCGATGAGATTTTCGCCGACGCCTGGCAGGTCTGCCAGGCATGAAATCCCCAGGGACCTGAGGTGATCTGCAGGGCCAAGCCCAGACAGCATGAGAAGCTGAGGCGTGACCAGCGCGCCCGCGCAGACGATGACTTCCCCTTCGGCAAGCGCCCTTCGTTCGCGGCCATCGGCATCACGATAGGTGACGCCCTTGACCCTGCCGGACTCGATGTCGATCCGGCGGACACTGGCATTGAGCCTGATCGTGAGCCTGTCGTTCCCGGCCAGGGGCGCGAGGAAGGCATAGGCGGCGCTGCTCCGCTTGCCGCGTCGATTCATGAATTGGTAGAAGCCCGCACCGCGCTGGCTGGGGCCGTTGAAGTCATGGTTGAAGGGAAGCCCCAGCGCCTGAAGGCTTTGCACGAACCAGCGCGAGACATCGTCGATGTGGCCGGGATCGGAGACGAGCAGCGGTCCGTCGCTGCCATGAAGCTCGCCCAGCAGACGTTCATTGCCTTCCATTCTGCGGAAATGCGGCAGCACATCCTTCCAGGCCCAGCCCGGATAGTCGTTGTCGCCGCGCAGCAGGTCATGCCACGCGTCATAGTCCGAAGGTCGACCGCGCATGTAGACCTGGGCATTGACGCTCGAGCCTCCGCCCAGGACATTGCCCTGCGGAATGTCGTGAACCCGGCCGTCAAGATGCTCCTGCGGCACCGTGCGATGATACCGCATGAACTTCGAGCCGTTGATCATCTTGAAGATGCCGGGGGGCATGTCCAGAAGGGGATGGCGATGCGAATGGCCGGCCTCGAGAAGAAGTACCCTCGCCTGTCCCTCGGTAACCAGACGCGCCGCCGCGACGCAACCCGAAGACCCGCCGCCGACAACGATGTAGTCATAGGACTCCATCAAGATCGGCCCCTCTCAAGCCTTGACCCTTGCCAGCGCCGCCCAGTCGAAGGCGATGCCGTGGCCCGGCGCCGAGGGCGCGACGGCAAAGCCATCGTCGATCCGCAGCGGCTCCGCGATGTAGCGGTCAAGTCCGAAGCCATGAGCCTCGAGATAGGACCGGTTGGGAACCGCCGCCAACAGCTGCACGGTGACGTCATGTGCGCCATGTGACGTCACCGGCAGATTGAACGACTCCGCCAGATGCGCGATCTTCATGAAATGCGTGATGCCGCCGCAATTGGTGACATCGGGTTCGGGAAACGTCACGCCGCCGGATGCGATCAGATGCCGGAAATCCCAGAGGGTCCTGAGGTTCTCGCCCGCCGCGATGGGAAGTCCGCCTTCGCGAACCACACGGGCATGGCCCATGACGTCGTCCGGCGAGATGGGTTCTTCCAGCCATGTCAGGTCGAAGGGTGCGAATGCCCGCGCCGCGCGAATGGCGTCATCGACACTCCATTTCATGTTGGCGTCCGCCATGAGCGGGAAATCCGGCCCGAGATGCTTGCGCATGGCGGCGACACGCTCGACATCCTCCGAGAGCCGCTTGCGCCCGACCTTCATCTTGATTGCCCGGAAACCGCGCTGCAGATTGCGATCAGTCTGGGCCAGCAGACTGGCCAGAGGCAAGTCGAGATCAATGCCGCCGGCATAGCAGGGCACGCGATCCGAATAACCACCCAGAAGTTTCCACAGCGGCTGATTCAGCTTTCTCGCCTTGAGGTCCCACAGCGCCATGTCCACGGCCGAGAGCGCGAGCACGGTAGGGCCACCACGCCCGCCATAGTGCAAATCCCACCACAGCTTTTGCCAGATCGTCTCGATCAGGTCGGCGTCGAGGCCCTGGAGGATGCCCGACATCTCGGCTTCGATGATGTTGGCAATGGCACCGCCATTTCTGCCAACGGTGAAGGTATAGCCCGTGCCTTCCGCGCCATCCGCGTCGCGCAGGATCACCGTCACCAGCTCGAAGTCGCGCATCACGCCATGCATCGAATCAGTCAGCACTTCGGGCAGCGGAATCCGAAAGAAGCCGGTGTCGACGGCGTGAATGCTGGACATTGAAAAGCGCCCTCCCATCACCGGTGCCACCATTCCGGTGCATCGGCGTTGGCAACCTTGGCATGCGTGAGCGAAATGGCAAAGGCAGATCGCCACAAGTCCGATCTGCCATGACGCACGCGGATGACGAAGGACGACCGGACCTGTGCCTTCGATCCCCCCGAGGTTGCTGCGACGCACAACGCCAGACCGCTTGACGCGCATGCACTTTTGCATTTGTGTTACATTTAAGAGGTGGCGGTCGCAGTGGCCCCATCTTGGACGCAGGCACGGTTCCGGAGCGACGATTGCCCGTAGCTGGCCTTGAAGCGTCGAGATCGCAAAAAGGCGGCGCGGGGCCCCGCCTAGCGTGGTTGTCACGCGTGGCCCAGATGGGAGAGTCAAGATGTCGACAAATCGCCGTACAGTACTTCAGCTCATGGGTGGCCTTGCCGTTGCGGGCTTTGCAATCCGCCCGGCCTATGCCGATCTTCCGAAGCTGGAGAAGAAAGACAAATACAAGGTCGGCTTCGCCCAGACGGAGAGCAACAATCCGTGGCGCCTGGCGCAGACCGCAAGCATGAAGGCCGAAGCCGAGAAGCGCGGCTGGCAGCTCGTTTATACCGACGCTGCAGGCTCGGCCGCCAAGCAGGTGGCGGATGTGCGGTCGATGATCGCGCAGAACGTCGACGTGATCCTTCTGGCGCCGCGCGAGGAGAAGCCGCTCATTCCCGCCGTGATGGAGGCCAAGAAGGCCGGCATTCCGCTCTTGCTGATCGACCGCAACGTCGACCAGACCCTCGCCAAGGGCGGCGAGGACTATGTGGCCTTCATCGGGTCGGACTTCGTCAAGGAAGGCATGCTCGCCGCCGAGGCGCTCACCAAGGCGGTTGGCGGCAATGCCAAGATCATCGAGCTTCAGGGCACGGTGGGCAGCTCGCCGGCCAATGACCGCATGAAGGGCTTCGCCGACTACATCAAGGACCATCCGGGCATGCAGATCATCGCCTCGCAATCCGGCGACTTTGCACGCGACAAGGGCCGGCAGGTCTTCGAGACGCTGTACCAGGCTCATCCGGAGGCGACCGCTCTCTACTCGCACAACGACGAGATGACCATGGGAGCCATCGCCGCCATGGAGGCCGCGGGCAAGGTTCCGGGCAAGGACCTGATCATCGCTTCCATCGACGGCACCAAGGATGCGACCCAGGCCCTCATCGACGGCAAGGTGGTGGTGGTGGTGGAATGCAATCCGAAGTTCGGCCCCGCCGCTTTCGCCGCCATCGAGAAGTACGGCAACGGCGAAAAGCTGGAACCGCGCCTCGTCAACGTCGACCGCGTGTTCACAAAGGACAATGCGGCGGCCTACATGCCGGAAGCCTACTGAGGCATTCCGGCCACCCGACACCAGACAGTGGGAGCCCACCGGCTCCCACTCCTTTTCCTGCTCAACGGCGGATGACATGACATCTCCCCTCCTGTCCATGGCGGCGATCACCAAGAGCTTCGGAGGCGTGCCCGCGCTGTCGGAGGCCTCCCTCGACGTCATGCCCGCGGAGATCATGGCACTGGTCGGTCAGAACGGCGCCGGCAAGTCGACGATGATCAAGATCATCAATGGCGCCTACACGCGGGATTCCGGAACGATCTCCTTCAATGGCGGTCCTTGGACGGCTGGCTCGCCGCAACAGGCCCAGCGCGCCGGGATCAGCACCATCTTTCAGGAAATCAACCTGATCGGCTATCGGTCGGTGGCCGAGAACATATTTCTGGGGCGCGAGCCGAAGCGGGCCTTCGGATTGCTCGACTGGGCCAAGATGAACACCGAGGCGGCAGCCCTGCTGGCGCGGTTCGACGTGAAGGTCGACGTGCGCGAACCCCTCGAGCGTTTTTCGACGGCGATCCAGCAGATGGTGGCCATTGCCCGCGCCGTTTCCTTCCAGGCCAGGCTGGTCATCATGGACGAACCGACCTCGTCGCTCGACGAGGCCGAAGTGGCGGTTCTCCTGCGCACCATCAGGCAGCTGAAGGCCGACGGTGTGGCCGTCATATTCGTCAGCCACAAGCTGGACGAGCTCTACGAAGTCTGCGACCGCGTCACCATCATGCGTGACGGAAAGACCGTTGCCGTAGCGCCGATGCATGAAATCTCCAAGCTTCAGCTCGTGGCAAGCATGCTGGGGCGCGATCTCGCCGAAGTGAAGAAGAGGGGCGCCACGGCCTTCGAGGGAGCCGCGGGCAATATCGGCGGCGATCTGTTGAGCGCCAGCCACGTCGCGATCGGACATCGCGTTCTCGACGCGAGCCTTGACATCCGACGCGGCGAGATCGTGGGTCTGGCCGGACTGCTGGGTTCAGGACGCACCGAAACGGCCCGCGCCATCTTCGCCGCCGACAAGCGGAAGTCCGGAACCATTGCATTCGGCGGACAGCCGACGGACTACAAGGGGCCGGCCGATGCCATCGCCGCCGGCATGGGCTATTGCTCGGAAGACCGCAAGAGCCAGGGCATCGTACCGGGCATGTCGGTCGCAGAGAACCTCACGCTGGCCCTGATGCCCGCGCTCACGCGCTCGGGAATGCTCGACGAGGCGCGGCAACGCGAGATCGTGGAACGCTTCATCAAGGAGATCGGCATCAAGTGCGCCGGCCCCAACCAGAAGATCCGCGAACTTTCCGGCGGCAACCAGCAGAAGGTGCTCCTGGCCCGGTGGCTCTGCATGAATCCCAAGCTTCTGATTCTCGATGAACCAACGCGTGGCATCGACGTCGGCGCCAAGGCTGAGATTCAGAATCTCATCCGCCGGCTGGCCAACGAGGGACTGGGGGTCCTGATGATATCGTCCGAACTCGAAGAGATCGTCGAGGGCGCCAACCGCGTTTTCGTGCTCCGCGAGGGCCGCACCGTCGCCGAGCTCGACGGGAGCGACATCACCGAAAGCAAGGTCATGCGCGCCATGGCGCATGGGCATGACGCATGACCGCCGCGCTTGACCAGAAGGGCGAGCGAGGCCGGGCCTTCGATCGCGCCGCGTTCTTCCAGCGCTACGGCGTGGGTCTGGCGCTGATCCTGCTGGTCCTCTTCAACCTCGCGGTCACGCCGAACTTCGCCACGTCGCAGACGCTGGCGGTCAACCTGACCCAGGTGTGCACCATCGTGATCGTCGGTGTCGGCATGACACTCGTCATCGCCACCGGCGGCATCGATCTTTCGGTCGGCTCGCTCATGGCCATCGCCGGCGCGCTGTCGCCGATGTTCTTCACCGGGCAGCTGATTCCGATTCCCAATCTCTATGTCGGCATCGCGCTGGGAATCGTCATTCCCATCCTGATTGCGGGCATCTTCGGACTGTTCAACGGCTGGCTGATCACCAAGTTCTCGATCCAGCCGATCATCGCCACCCTGGTTCTCTTCATCGCCGGCCGCGGCATCGCGCAGGTCTCGACCAACGGCGACCTCCAGGTCTTCAAGGTTCCCGAATTCCAGGCCATCGCCATCGGACGGGTTCTGGGCGTGCCCTTCCAGGTATGGATCATGCTGGCGATCGTGAGCGTGGCGGCCTTCGTCCTGCACCGGACCGTCTTTGGTCGCCAGGTTCTGGCGGTGGGCGGCAACGAAGCGGCAGCCCGGCTCTCGGGTGTGCCGGTGAGCCGCATCAAGTTCCTGGTCTACATGATCTCCGGCATGTGCAGCGGCATCGCCGGCCTGATCGTCATTGCCATGAACTCCGCGGCCGACGCCAATCTCATCGGCCTCGGCATGGAGCTGGATGCCATCGCCGCCGTCGTCGTCGGCGGTACGCTGCTGTCGGGCGGCCGGGCGACCATCGTCGGCACGCTGCTGGGTGCGCTGGTCATCCAGCTGGTGCGCTACACCTTGCTTGCCAATGGCGTTCCAGATCCGGCAGCGCTCGTCGTCAAGGCGGCCCTGATCGTCCTCGCCGTCTGGCTGCAGCGGCAGGAGCAGGCCTGATGGGCGGATTGCGCATTTCTCCCAGCATGGCGGTGGTCGGCGTGCTCGTCATCCTCACGCTGCTTGGCGCGTGGCGCTATGACGGGTTCCTCGGCACCTACAATGTTCAGACCGTGCTGCGCTACAATTCGATGTTCGCCCTCGTGGCCCTTGGCATGTGCTTCGTCATCATGACGGGCGGGATCGACCTTTCCGTCGGGTCGGTGGCAGCCCTGTCCAGCGTCGTGGCCGCGCATCTGAGTCCCTACGGGCTGTTTCCCGGGATGATTGGCGGCCTCTGCGCCGGACTGCTCGCGGGGGTTCTCAACGGACTGATCATCACGCGGCTGAAGATCCTGCCCTTCATCGCCACATTGGCGACCATGCTCGCGGCGTCCGGAACGGCCCTGCTGCTTGCCAACAACCAATCCGTTTCGGTGTCCTATGACACCTATTTCACCAATCTCGGACAGGGTGACCTGCTGAGCTTCATGCGGCCGGAGTGGGTGGACGCGGATGATGCCGGACTTGCCGGCGGGATCCTCGGTTTCATCCTCAGCTTCCCGACTCCTGCCTTCATCGCGCTCTTCGCCTATGTGGTCGGTGCCATCGTCGTCAACCACACGGCATTCGGGCGACACGTTCTCGCCGTGGGCGGCGGCACCGAAGCCTCGCGCCTGATGGGATTGCCCGTGGATCGCACGATCTTCATCGTCTACGTGATTTCCGGAGGCATGGCGGGAATGGCCGGTGTCATCCTGGCCTCGCAGTTCGGAGCCGGACAACCGATCGAAGGCGTCGGCTGGGAGCTCTTCGCCATCGCGTCGGTCGTGGTCGGCGGAACACTCCTCACGGGAGGCAAGGGGTCGATCGGCGGCACGCTGGCCGGCGCGCTGCTGCTTGGCATCATCTTCACCATCCTCAATTTCGAGAATGGCATGGGGTGGATCTCGCTTTCCGCCTACTGGCAGTCGGTCGTGCGCGGCTTGTTCCTCTTCGTCGTCGTGGTGCTGCAGGCCAAGCTGTCCACCGCGAGCAAGCCCGCATAGCCGCCCCGGCAGCGCGGTCAGGCCCGCAGTGACGGCTCGAGGGCCAGATGCGCCGCACCCAGCAGGCCGGCATTGTCGCCGAGCCGGGTCCGCATCAACTCCACGTCCCGGAAGGGCGGCAGAACGCGCGCCCGAAACCTGGCTATCAGGGCGGGCGCCAGAAGGTCGAAGGCGTTGGACACGCCACCGCCAATCACGATCCGCTCCGGACTGAGGACATGGGCGATGGCCGCCAGGCCGAGGGCCAGCTGCCCGGCCGCGGCGTCGGAGAACTCGATGGCTGCGCGGTCTCCCTGGCGGGCGCGCGCAAAGGCATCTTCGAGAGTGGCAAAGCCCGACGCGATGGCTTTCCGCTGCAGCGCGGAGCCGGAGGCCTCCGCCTCCCAGCAGCCCGGCTGGCCGCAAAAGCAGAGAGCCTGCCCTCCTGTCGCAATGGGAATGTGCCCCACATGCCCCGCCAGGCCAAGCCGCCCGCGCAGCAGGCGTCCCTCCGAGATGATACCGCCCCCGATCCCGGTGGAAACCGTGATATAGACGAAGTCGCGGGTGCCCTGTCCAGCGCCATGCACCCATTCGCCCAAGGCCGCGGCCGGACCATCATTCTCGATGGTGACGTCCAATCCTACCTCGTCCTGCAAGGCCTGGCGGAGCGGGAAATCGACGAAGCCGCGGATGGTCGGCGTGGACAGGGCAATGCCACGCTTTGCATCGAGAGGTCCGGGCGCACAGAGGCCGACCGGCAGGGCCACACGTGCTCCAGCATCGGCAATCACCTCGCGGCAGACCGCCGCGATGGCCTGGACGACTGCCCTTGCACCATCGTTGGCCGGCGTGGCAACCGACCGGCGATGCGCGATAACTCCTGACCGGTCGACCAGCGCGGCACGAATGCGCGTTCCGCCCACATCGACGCCCAGCGCGCGGTCAGCCAGCATCGCCCGAACCGACGGTCAAGCCATGCAGCCAGGCAATGCGCGCCGCAAGATCCGGAGCGCCGAAGGCAAGCGAGCCCATCACCACGGTCTGCGCACCCGCTGCAGCGAGGACCGGAACCGTATGATCGCGAATGCCACCATCCGCCGCGACGATCTGGCGTCGACCATTCCGGCTGCCGGCCACGATTCTTCGCATGGCCGAGATCCGGGCCGGCGCCGTGTCGGCGAGGCCCACCCCCTTCACGCCGATTGCCGTTCCGAGCAGTGTCACCACGCTCAACGAAGGCAGCAGCGCTTCCACCGTGTCCAGCGCGCTCTCGACCCGCAACACCGCGCCGGCCAGGAGTCCGCGCGCATGGATCAGCGCGATGGCTTCCGGCGCTCGCCGGTTCTCGGCATGAACGCTGATGAGATCGGCGCCGGCCTCGGCGAACTGCGCGACCTGATCGAGCAGAATGGCGTCGTCGATCATGAGATGGACATGGATCGGCGTCGCGGAACATCTGCGGACCGCCGCAACGAGATCGGGGAAGTACAGTAGCTGCGGCGCGAACACGCCATCGGCGACGTCGACATGCAGCATGTCGGCGTGGGGCGCGATGCGTTCGACATCGCGGGACAGGTTGCACAGATCCGCCGACCACATGGAGAATTCGGCCAGACAACGGTTTCCCGGCAGACGATCGAACCAGTCTGGACTTGGCTTAGGCATGGAGATTTTCCGTGATGAAGCTGCTGAGTTCGCGCCGGAATGCCGCCTGATAGCCGGCCTTGTCGATGGCCTTTGGTGGTATCTCGGCCAGGCTTGCGCCCGGCACGAGGCCGGCAAGGCGGCGAGCCATCGCAAGCGGATGGATGAGGTCCAGATCATGGCCGATGACCAGGGTGGGGACCGAGATAGCGGCAACCTGGCCATCGCTCACACCTGGCCCATCCCGCGACACCGCGCAGAGCAGTGCCGCCGTCACGTCGCGGGGCTGCCGCGCGAAGAAGCCCGCGAGCGAGGCGAGATTGTCGGGCGCCTCGCGGGCCAGCCGCTGCCCGGTCTCGGACTGGATGAAATGGTTCCGCTCGTCCGGTTCGGGCGCCTTCTGCAGCCTCTGGCCAAGCTCGAGATTGGGCCGCATGTTCTCAGGCGCTGCTTCGCAGACCCAGGCCGGGCGCGCCAGAACCAGGGCGGCCACAAGATCGGCCCGCAGGCAGGCCAGTCTCAGCGCAATGGCGGCACCCATCGATATGCCGCCAACGATGCAGGGCCCAAGGCCGGCCATGTCCATCACTGCTGCCAGATCGTCCGCGAAGGTGGCGATCGAGAGATCGCGAAGATCTCCGGCCGTACTCTGTCCATGACCTCGACATTCAAGCACCGCGTGACGAAAATTCCGCCCTGTTGGAAAAACCTCCGCGGGCTGATTTGCGTCGCCGCAGAGTCCATGCTGGAAGACCACACAAGGCCCATCGCCATCCTGAACGTGCAGGGCAAGCGACACTTCACCGCGCGCGTGGCGCTTGATGCGATAACCGCTCACGACCTGGCCTCGGCGATGCATCGGCGCAGGAATGTTGACACGCCCGCGGCTTCGGTGGAGGAAAGCCCGTGCGTCACGACCGGTCCCGCAAATCCCGCCTGTGCCAGTTTCCGGAAGTAGTGTCCAAAGTCGATCACGCCCTGCCCTGCAGTGGCGAAGTCTCCATCCGGCAGTCGGTCCTTGGCATGCGTCATGGCCAGATGATCGCCCAGCAGATCGACGGCACCGCTGATCAGATCGCGGCGGACTTCCGCGGTTGCCACCTCGAACAGATTGGCGGGGTCAAGCACGATGGTGATGCGGTCGGACGCCATCTCGCTGATCAGCCGCCGTGCGGCCCTGGCCGAATTCACCACATTCGCCAGTTCGGGTTCCACGCCAAGCCGGATGCGGCATTCCTCCGCGATCGCAATCAGCGCCTCGAAGGAGCGGCACATGTCGCGCCACGCCTCTTCCGACTGGTTGTCGGGATGATGGCGCCATTGGTCGTCGGGATCGCGGGTTCCGGTGCAGAGGGTGACAAGGTCGACTCCCATCATCGCGCAAGACTGCGCCAGCAGCCTGAAGCGCCGAACGCCCCGTTGGCGGTACATCAGGTCCGGGTGCGCCATGTTGTAGGTCCCGGAGAGCGCAAAGACCTGCTGCCCGGTCCTGCGGGAGGCCTCCGACACGGCCTGTGCCACGGCAGGCGGCAGATCGTCCGGCATCGGCTCCAGCCCGGAACAGGCCATGTTGTACTGCACGCCGTCATAGCCGGCGGCAGCGGCGGCGGCCATGACCCCTTCCGGCGTGTCGCCTGGAAATGTCTTTGCGAAGATCCCGAGTCGCATCAGATCGCGCCCGACACATCCGCCAGACGGACCTTCCTGCCCTCTCGCACCGACTGGGCAATCGCCAGCATGGCGCGCACGGAGGCAATGCCGTCCTCGATGTCGGCGCCATTCTGGGGACCCGCCGACAGGATGGCCGATGCGAAGCCTTCGAGCTGGCGGCGGTAGAAGTGGCCATCGGCACCCAAGGGCCGATAGGACGCCCCATCCCGCTCGCGGAAGATATCGACTTCGGACGTCTTGAAGTACCAGGGATTGAAGGTCTTCCCGACAACGGACCCATTCTGGCCGTAGATCTGGAAGCCCTCATGCCAGTCCATCCGGACGGCGACGGTCAGATCGAGATGACCGAGCGCGCCTGAAGCGAAGTCGACATCCACGAACCAGCAGTGCATGCCCTTGTGCCGCGAGAGGCGTGCACTCACGGCCTCGATCGGTCCGGCAAAGTAGCGCGCGGTATCGACGAGATGACTGCCATGCGCGAGCATGAAATAGCGGACAAGGTCCGCCTTCGGATCATCCTTGGGCCTCATCGCCTTTGCCGATTTCACGATCAGCGGCTGGACGGCGTCGGTCATGGCATAGCGATGGGTGCTGTCGCAGTACCAGGCCTTCAGGGCCACCAGTTCTCCCATCTCCGTGTCGATGAAGCGCTTGGCCTCCTGAAGGCCAATGTCGTAGCGCTTCATGTGGCCGATCTGGAACACCTTGCCAGACCGGGTCACGGCATCCCGGAGGGCCAGGGCCTCTTCGAGCGAAAGGGCCACGGGCTTCTCGCACAGCACATGCTTTCCCGCTTCCAGTGCCTTGATGGAAGCCGGCACGTGAAAGGCATCGGAGGTGGCGACGATGACAGCGTCCAACGCCGGATCCGCCAGCATCACGTCATAGCTGGAGAAGACCTTGTCCGGCGCATGCGTGGACGCCATGCGCTCGCGCAGATCATCGGCGACATCGCAGATGGCGTAGAGTCTGGCGTTCGCGGCCTTGGTGCAGCTTTCAAAATGTCCGGCCTGCGCGATGGGGCCACAACCCAGGACGCCGACGTTCAGATGCGACCTCATCGAGCGTTCACAAGTTTGATCGGCAGGCCGATGGTCCACAGCTGACAGATCCGCAATGGCTCAGCCACCCGTTTCGGCATCGCGAGATCCACGCAGCCACGCGGAACGACAGCCTGATCCTAGCGGTTGATGCAGCGGCGATAGGCCCGGTTGTAGTAGGTCCGCCAGCGGCTATTGGCCTGGAACAGACCCGCGCCGCCGCCAATCAGGGCGCCCCGCCCGGCGTTGCGGCCGCTGCCGCCGACAACACCGCCCACTGCCGCCCCGCCCGCGGCCGTCGCGGCCGTGCGGCGCCGCGCGTGACGGTTGGCATAGCGCTCGGCCTCGCGCGAACACTGCTGACTGCGATTGACCGACGACCAGTTGTTGTTGGTCCGTGCCGCGGTCGGGCCCGGAACGGAGAGCAGCACCATGATGCCGAGGGCAGATGCCCCCATGACCGAGCAGCATTTCCGAACATCAAGTTTCATGAATCTTCTCCCAACTGACGGTCAGTTTTCTAGCACGAAGGCGGGAAAACGCCAAACCAGACGGATCAGGGTTTTGTCAGCCCAGAGAGGCTCTGCTAGAGCAAGAGGCTCCGATGTGCGGCCCCGGCCGACAGGCATCGGGGCCAGCAAGGGATGAGCCAACGTGACCGATATCTCCAGCGACTTCGTGCTTCTGCTCGTGACCATCAATCCCTTCGCGGTCCTGCCGGTGTTCCTGGCGATCACGACGGGCATGTCGAGCGTCGAGCGGGGACGCATCGCCCGCCGGGCCTCGATCATCGCGACCGTCATCCTTCTTTTCCTTCTGGCCTTCGGACAGATCTTCCTGGACAAGATCGGCGTCACGCTTCCGGCATTGCGCGTCGCCGGTGCCCTCGTCCTGTTGCTGCTTGGGCTCCGGATGGTCTTTGGCGAGGTGCCCGGCGCGTCGGAACCGGGCTCGGGGTCCGGCGACATCGCGGTGTTCCCTCTCGCCATGCCCATGCTTGCCGGGGGCGGCTCCATTGCCGCGATCGTGGCGATGACGGACAACAACGTGCACAATGTTGCGGAGCAGGCCGTCACCGGGGTCGTTCTTGCCGTCGTGATGCTGGTGATCTACGCCGTGCTCCGGTCTGCCGAGACCATTCAGTCCTGGATCGGCAACACCGGGACCAATGTCGTCAGCCGCATCATGGGACTGGTGCTTACGGCCCTCGCCGTCCAGACTTTTTTCAGCGTGTTCGGGCCGGCGCTGGGCGCGAAGATCTACCCCTGAACGCTCTTTGCCGCCGATCTCGGCATGCGGAAGTTCAAGAAGGCAAAGACGATGACGATCAGCGGGCTCGCGAAATTGAAGACCGCGTAGGGCGCATAGTGCAGCGTGCCGACGCCAAGCGTGGCCGCCATGTAGGCGCCGCAGCTGTTCCAGGGCACCAGCGCCGAGGTCGGCGTGGCTGTTGCACCAACCGCGCGCGACAGCACAACCGGGGAAAAGCCCAGACCGGCGAAGGCCGACTTGAACATGCGCGCCGGCAGGACGATCGCAATGTACTGGTCCGCGGTCACGACATTTGCGCCGGCCACGGAGCCGATCATGGCGGAGACCAGCGCCGACGTCGACTTGATGCGGTCGACCAGGGGCTGGATCAGGCGATCCAGCACACCGGCCTTCTCGACCACGCCGCCGAAGGCAAGAGCCGTGATCACCAGCCAGATCGTGTTCAACATGCTGACCATTCCGCCCCGCGACACGAGAAGATCGATCGACGGGTTTCCTGTCTCCGTCTTGTAACCCTCCGCAAGGGCCAGCCAGACACCCTTGATGATGGCCAGGAAGCGAGGCAAATCCCCGGCCGCGGCGTAGGCCACGACACGATCCGGAAAGGCTATGGCGGCAACGACGCCGCCAGCCAGGGCTCCTGCGAAGATCGCCGTAAATGGCGGAAACTTTAGCAGGGCCAGAACCGCGACGAGCACCAAAGGAAGAAAGAGGAAGAGCGACATCGGGAAGAACTGCCGGATCGCCAGGATCTTGTCGGTGGCGTCGAAGTCGCCCGGCCGTCCCAGCCACCAGAAGACAACCAGAGAGATCGCGAGCGCCAGGGCGGAACTCACCACGGTCTCCCGGATGTGCTCATAAAGTCCGACGCCGACCGTGCCGGAGGCGAGATTGGTGGAATCGGACAGCGGCGAGGTGGTATCGCCGAAGTAGGCGCCGGAGATGATGGCGGCGGCGGTGATGGCCGGATCAAGGCCCATGTTGGTGGCGATGCCCATGAAGCCGACGCCGATCGTTCCCGCCGTCGTCCATGAACTTCCGATGCTGCTCGCGATCACCGCGCAGACGAGCGCGGTCGTCACATAGAAATAGTTTGGGCTGAGAATCTGCAGGCCGTAATAGACCATGGCCACCAGCGTTCCGCTCATGGCCCAGGTGCCGATCAGCGCGCCCACGGCGAAAAGGATGAAGATGGCGCCAATTCCGGTGCTCACGCTCTGCACCGCCGCCGCATTGAGTGACTGCAGCGTATGGCCCCGGCGCCAGGCGATGAAGGTGGCGATCATTGTCGCCATCACGAGCGCCACCTGATTGGGCCCCCCAGCTCCACCGTCTCCGAAGAGAAAATAGGACAGGCCGACGAGCACCACGAGGCTTGCAACAGGGAGGATCGCCTCGAAGAGATTCAGTGGCTGAATGTCCTCGGCCTTGCCCATGTCCCCCCTTCCCCGTGCCCCCGCTCCCCTACCCTAGAAGTCGACGGGATCGCGAATGATGGGACAGGTCATGCAGTGGCCGCCGCCGCGGCCGCGCCCCAGTTCGGCACCGCTGATGGTGATCACTTCGATCCCCTGCTTGCGCAGCAGGGTGTTCGTGTAGGTATTCCGGTCGTAGGCATAGACCACGCCGGGCGATGCGCAGACCAGGTTCGCGCCGCTGTCCCATTGCGTGCGTTCCCGCATGTATGCGGTGCCGCCGGTCTCCACGACGCGCATCTTCTTGATGCCCAGCGCCTCGCCAATGACATCGACGAAGGGCTTGTTGTCCTTGCGCAGCTCCACCCCGCTCGGATGGCTGCTCGGGCGGTAGGAATAGGCATTGATGTTGTAGACGATATCCGGATAGAGCAGCACGCAGTCGCGGTCCGCGAAGGTGAAGATCGTGTCCAGATGCATGGCGGCGCGCAGCTTCGGCATGGCCGCCACGATCACGCGTTCAGCCGCCCCTTGCTTGAACAGGGCCGCGGCCAGCTGGCTGATCGCCTGACGGGACGTACGCTCGCTCATGCCGATCAGGACATTGCCCTTGCCGATGGGCATGACATCGCCGCCCTCCAGCGTCGCGAGACCATGGTCCTTGGTCGGATCGCCCCACCACACCTTGACCTTGCCCTTGAAGTCGGGATGGAACTTGTAGATGGCCGTTGTCAGGATCGGTTCCTCGTGGCGGGCCGGCCAATAGAGCGGATTGAGCGTGCAGCCTCCATAGATCCAGCAGGTGGTGTCACGGGTGTAGAGCGTATTCGGCAGCGGCGGCAGCAGATATTCCGTGACGCCCGCCGCATCCTTGATCACCTTCAGGGCCTCGCCGCCAATCTTCTCCGGGAACTCTTCCGTCGAAAGGCCGCCGATCAGTGTCTCCGCGAGATCGCGGTCCGACAGCCCATTCAGGTAGCTCTTGATTTCATCGATCAGACCCAATCCCACCTGGTCAGGCACGACCTGATTGTCGAGGATCCACTTGCGTGCCTCCGGTATGGCCATCGTCTCCGCCAGCAGGCTGTGCATCTCGACGACATCCACGCCGCGGTCCCGCATCTTCTGCATGAAGTCGAAGTGATCGCGCTTGGCAGTCTCGACCCAGAGGACGTCATCGAAGAGCAGCTGGTCGCAGTTGCTGGGCGTCAGGCGCTGATGGGCCCGTCCAGGGGCACAGACCAGCACCTTCCGCAACTGGCCGACTTCCGAGTGGACGCCAAACTTCACTTCCTTCGTCATGGTCGGATACCTTTCGTATCAGGGAGTAATTGTTCCGGACAACAGGCCGTAGAATCCCACAAGTCCGGCGATCACGGTGATCGCGAAGATGATGAGGTCGCGCGGGGAGAAGAGCCGGACGTTCTGTTCCTTGCGGGCCCAGAGATAGAGGATCGTCCCCGGCACGAACAGCACGGCAACGAGCAGCACGTACTTCAATCCGGCCGCCACGAACATGACGATGGTATAGGCCACCGCGATCCACGAGATGATCTGGTCGCGGCCGCGGTCCTGCGGAACCTTTTCGTAACCTTCGCCGCTCCGAGCCAGCAGCACGCCATAGCCCGCGACCAGCAGGTAGGGCAGAAGCGACGTCACGCTGGTCATGTCGAGCATGAAGTTGAACGCGTCCTGCGACCAGTAGGTCGAGATCACAAACAGCGAGACCACGATGTTGGTCAGCCAAAGGGCATTGGCAGGCACGCGATTGCCGTTCTGGGAGGCAAACATCCGGGGCATGTCCGCCGACTTGGCGGCGGAAAACAGGACCTCCGCGCAGATCAGCGACCAGGCCAGGTAGGCCCCCAGGACCGACACGAGCACGCCCACGGAGATGAAAACCGCGCCCCAGTGCCCGACCACCGATTCAAGCACCCCCGCGAGCGAGGGTTGCCGGAGGCCGGCGATCGCCGATTGGGTCATGGAGGCATAGGGCAGCAGGGTGATCGCCACCATCAGGCCGGTCACGCCGACGAAACCGAGGATCGTCGCGCGCCCGACATCGGCACGGGTCTTGGCAAAGCGCGAGTAGACGCTGGCGCCCTCGATGCCCAGGAAGACGAAGACCGTGATCAGCATGGTGTCGCGCACCTGATTCCACAGTGGCTTCGCGGGCATGTCGACGCCGCCGAAGAAGTTCTCGGAAAACTGCGCATAGTTGAAGACGAAGATCAGTGCCAGGATTGTGACGATGATGGGCACGATCTTCGCCACCGTCACAATGGAGTTGATGAAGGCGGCCTGTTCCACGCCGCGCAGGATCATGAAATGGAAGGTCCAGATGCCGGCCAGCGAGACAACGATTGCAATCAGGGTATTGCCGCCGCCGAAGACCGGGAAAAAGGCCCCTAGGGTTGATCCGATCAGGACCCAGTAGAAGACGTTGCCGAGGCAACTGCCAAGCCAGTAACCGAAGGCCGACAGAAATCCCATGTAGTCGCCGAAGCCGGCCTTCGCATAGGCGAATACGCCCGCGTCGATGTCAGGCTTGCGCTCGGCCAGGGCCTGGAACACGCGCGCCAGCATGTACATGCCGGTCGCCGCGATGATCCAGGCAATGATTGCACCAAAGGGCCCCGTTGCGGCGCCGAACCTGCCAGGCAGATTGAAGATGCCGGCTCCCACCATGGAACCGACGACCATGCCTGTGAGAGCGAGCAGGCTGAGCTTGGACGATTGCGATGACTGGGCCACGTGGATCCCCCATTTCTTGCCGGGCAGCCAGTTTTCGGCTGTCAGTTGCCGGCCATCGCCGGACTGACATACTAACCCCAGCCACAAGTGGTCCGCAAGACGGGATATGCCGGTTGCGGCAACACGCTCGAGAACATGTTGCGCTCGTCAAATGAAAAGTAAGCAAGATATGAGGAGCACGGCGGCAAGGAGCAGGACCGAGGAAATCTGCCACTGTCGCGCCGTGCGATCCAGCCAGGCGATTGCGGCGGTGAGGCGATCGCCCCCACGGGCAATATGCGCGAGGCTTGGCATGAGGAAATCGCCCGGAGGCAGCCTCGGGATGAGAAGGCCCATGGCGGAGACACTCCATGCCACGAACATGCCAAGCGCGATCGGCCAAAACAGCTCTCCGAGAGCCTTGAGATCCACCGCGCTCGACAAGGGCATGCCCGTCACGGCGGTGAATAGCCACCACGGAAGGACCGTCGCGATGATGGCCGTCACCACCCAGGCCGGCGCCATGCCACTGTTCTGATCCTCCGTATGCGCATCAATTGACCTGCCAAAGAGTCGCAGGAAATGCAGCATCAGAACGGTGCTTCCGACGGCGGCGAGCGAAAGCAGAAGGCCGGTGATCCCATCGTCGACGAGCGGCTTCAGCGCCAGTTTTCCCAGGGCGCCGCCGGTGAGCGGCAGACCGGCGAAGCCCAGCGCCAGACCGGCCAAAGTCAGGAAACTCCAGCGAGGGACAGCCGCCGCACGATTCTCCGATCCCATGCCAAGCGCGAAGAACAGGCCACCCTTGGTCAGGACGTGATAGACGGCATAGAAGGCCACCATCAGTGCCGCCGCCCCATTTCCAGCGGACAACCCCGCGCCGAGGGCCGCCGCCATCTGCCCGAGCTGGCTGATGCTCGAATAGGCCAGCACGCTGCGCGGATTCGACTGGGTCAAACCGATGATTGCGCCGAAGAAGGCCGAGATCAGGCCGAAGGTCAGCAGCAGGAGACCCCACCCCGGCATGGCGACATCGAGCGGCAGGAAGCGGATCAATCCCACCATTCCGGCTTTCGATGTCGCCCCGCTGAGCACGGCGGTCGCGACCAGCGGGCCCGCGGAATAGGACGGCGGCATCCAGCCATGCAGTGGAACCAATCCGATCTTGAAGCCGAAGCCCAGGATGACGAGCGCGATGATCGCGTCGACATGTGGCGCGGTGACCGCTGCCGCGACGCTCTCGCGAATCTGCAGGCCGGCTCCCGCCGCGTCGCTTGCGAGCATGACGAAGGCCGCCAGGATGAAGGCCTCGCCGAGCAGCGCCGCAGCGAGCGTGAGCTTGCCGGCCCGCATCTCGCCCTCACCTCCGGCGAAGACGATCAGTCCATAGGCTGGCAGGCTTGCAGCGGCATAGAGCAGATAGAAGCTGACCAGGTCACCCGCGACGAAGACGCCGAGGCTTCCCGACAGCGTCAGGAGCCACCACATGGCAAACTGCGTCTGACCGGCACGCGACCTGAGCCAGGCCGACGCCGCAAATCCGCCGATGCACCACAGGATGGCCGAGGCTCCAAGCATCAGGGCCCCGGGCTGGTCAAGGACCAGGGTCCAGCTTCCCCAGATGCCGTAGGATCTTTGCTGGCTCTCCCACGCCGCCGGAAGCAGAATCAGCGCGGGAAGCGGCGCGAGGCCCAGTGACCGCACGATGAGCGGGCGCAGCGGGCGCAGTGCGAGAAGCGACAGCATCGCCAGCGGCAGCGCGATCATGGCAACGAGAACGACCTTCATGGCAGCCTCCCAACCTGGAGAAGGGCCAGAGGTTCAATCGGCAGGACACCGAGCAGGATCGCGACCGCGGCGAGAGCGAGCGCGATCATCTGGCGCCCGTGGCCGATGGCCGTGAATTCGGCCGTCGCCGGTGCGGCGGCCAGCATGCGGGCAAGAGTTCGAAAGACATAGGCGCCGGCCAGCAGGCCCCCGCCGATGATGACGCAGGTCCACAGCCACTGTCCTTCGGCAGCCGCCGCCTGCAGAAGCATGAACTTGGCGCTGAACCCGCCGCTCGGCGGCAAACCCATCAGTGAGATGCCGCTTGCCGCGAAGGTCAGGACGACGAGCGGCGCCCGGTTCCCAAGTCCGCCGAGGTCCCTGATCCGGTCATGTCCCAGCGTCTCCGCCACCAGGCCGGCCGCCAGGAACATGGCGGCCTTGGCGAAGGCATGCGAAACGATCTGGAGCCAGCCGCCGGTCCAGGCAACGGCCGCCGTCCAGCCGTCTCCCACATTCGCCGGGACCAGAGTGAAGACGAAGAACATGTAGCCGATCTGCGCCACCGTCGAGTAGGCCACGAGAAGCTTGAGCCGCGCCTGCCGCATGGCCATGACGCTGCCGACCATCACGGCCGCGGAACCGAGCGTGGCGAGGAGCTGCATGGCCGCCGGTTCGCGCAGGTTGGGAAACGTGTCGAACCAGAGCCGCATGAGCAGGAACAGGCTGCCCTTCACGACCAGCGCCGAGAGGATGGCGCTTCCGGCAGCCGGGGCGCCGGCATGGGCTGGCGGAAGCCAGAGATGGAACGGAAACAGCGCCGTCTTCGCCAGGAGCCCCCCGGTCACCAGGCCAGCGGCGACGAGCGTGGCCGTGCCGGGACTGACGCGGCCCGCAAGGGCGGCGATCTCAAGCGTGCCATAGGTGCCATAGAGCAGCACGATCCCCAACAGATAGAGCATCGAGCCGAGGACTGCGAAAATGAGATAGCGCAGTGCGGCCCTGAGGGTTTCGGCGCTGCCCTTCAGCCCCACCACCGGTATGGCGGAAAAGGTCAGGAGCTCGAGGGCTACATAGAGATTGAACAGGTCGGTGCTGACAAAGAGGGTATTGAGCGCGCTGGCCATCGCCAGCAGCGCCGACCAGAAGATCAGCGACACCCGCGTCTCGCGCCCATGGCGCGGCGGTCGATAGTCGGTCCAGGCAAAGGCGGCCGCGGCGGCGAAGATCGACGCGCTTGTCAGCATCATGAGCGCCGATGTGCCGTCTGCCCGCAGGGAGATGCCGAGCGGCGGCGGCCAGCCGCCAACCACATATGTGATCGGCGTGCCGCCATGCCAGACGGCCGCGAAGACGCGGAGCGCGATCAGGAGCTGTGCGGCAAAGGCAGCTGTCACGATATGGGCGGCGCCACGGCCTCCGAGACCGGTCAGCGCGATGATGGCGGCCGCCGGAATGATGATCGCGAGAACCAGCAGATAGCCCTCCGGCGTCGGGCTCGCCGCAGCCAGGGACTGCAAGTGCATCACGGCGCGCCTTCCTCGTCCGGTGGCTCATCCGCCAGGCTCGTGCTGCCTGCCTCCCCATGCAAGCGGACCAGCAGGGCAATGGCGATCGCCGTGGCAGAGAAGGCAACGACGATGCCGGTGATCACCAGGGCCTGAGGCACGGGGTCGCCACCAAGCCCCGCCGCTGCGCCTCTCCTGGCGATGACCCCGAACAGCAGGAACACGCCCGAACCGAGCAGATTGAGCGCCAGCAACTTGCGCAACGGATGCGGGCTGACCACAAGGCCATAGACGGCAAATCCGATCAGACATGATGCCGTGATCCAGATCAGCATGGCGCCACTCATGCCGAACCCTCCCCTTCCGGCGGACCAGCGATCAGCAAGCCGAGAATCCCGCCGATCGAGATCGTCAAGGCGAACTCCATCACGACAATGAGCGGCTTGGCGAAGCCCTCCGGATAGGCAAGGAAGGTTCCCGGCGAGAGGAAACCCCACAAGCCGATGACCAGGAAGGCGACCGGACCCAGGACGAGTGCCATACGCAGGGCCATCGACGACAGTGCGGGTGTGCGGCTGACGCCGGCGAGCATGGCCAGCACCCACATGGCCGCCAGAACCGTTCCGCCCTGAAATGCGCCTCCCGGGAGATCGGCCCCGACCCAGGTCATGTAGATCCCATAGACCAGCCCGATCGGTGGAAGCGTGCGCGCCAGCAGCAACAACACGCTGTGTCGCTGCCAGAACGGCTTCAGCCCTGGAACGCCGCCCCAGGCACTGTCCCTCGCAAGGGACCAGACTCCCAGGAGCGCCATCAGCAACACGATTTTCTCGAGAAGCGTATCGAAGGCCCGGTACACGAACAGCACGCCGGCAACCGGGTTTCCAAGCCCGCTCTCCGGCAAGTGTTCCATCACCTGCCCGGCCAGCGAAGCCGCTTCGCCCGGAAGCAGAAAGGACAGCGAGACGAGCCCGAGAACCAGCAGGATCGAGAGCACGGCCACCGCGCTCCTGAAGGCCGGCCCTTGGATCCGCTCAGACGCGGAGTCGGTCCCCGTCCTGTAGGCGGCCATGATGAGCAGCATGCCGGTGGCGCCGCTGCCGATCGCCGCTTCGGTCAAGGCGACGTCGACGGCCGCGATGCGGAGCCATGCCAAGGAGAGCAAAAGCCCATACACGATGAAGGCGATGACGGCGGTGCCCGTTCGCCGCGCCACGATGCTCCATGCTCCGACAGAGAGCAGCAGCAGCGACAGCAAGGCATCGAAGGCAAGCTCCATCATTGTTCCGACTCGCCTTCCCCGTCGGCGCCGGCGATCAGCTGCGTCACGATGGCGCCCGACAATTGAACGAGCAGCCAGGTGCACAAAAGCTTCGCGCCGACGAGCCAGCCGAATTGCGGCAGAAGCCCCGCCACGATCAATCCGAGGCCGAGATTGTCGACCTTCGTCAGGGCATGTAGCCGCGTGAGCCGGTCGGGGAAGCGCAGGAGACCGAGGGTCCCGGCCATGAACAGAACGGCTCCGCCCAGGATCATGGCCATGGTGAAGGCATCAACCATCATGTGCATCACCGTCCCTGCCCCAGTTCACGAAACCGACGGATGCGAAGACCGCGAGGATCGCCAGCATGAGTGCGACGTCGATGATCGATGGCGCCTTCATGGCCGCGGCAAGCAGAAGCACAATGGCCACACCGCCCGAACCGATGAGTTGGGCCGCCATCAGCCGGTCCGATGCCGAGGGTCCCACCAGGATGCGCAGCAGGCCGAGCGCAACCATGACCAGGATGAAGGAGGCCGCGGCGAAGTACAGGCTAGTCATGGCACGGCACCCTCGGAAAAGACCGAGCGCAGCCGGTCCTCTTCCTGTGCCAACTGCAGCGCGACGGCCTGGTCGATGTCGAGGCAGTGCACGGGAATCTCGTCCGACTCGTCCGTGCCGAGCGGAAGCGTTCCTGGCAGGAGACTGGCAAATGTCATGAAGGCGTAGCGCCGGGTCCCCGGGGCGAGCCCCGTCTTGTAGGCCACGATGCCGGGCTTCAGCGGCATGGCCGGACTCAGCGCAATGCGGGCAACCGCAAGGCCCGCGACAACGCTCTGCAAGATGAATCGGAGGAACAGCTGAGCGAGCCTGGCGGGGCGAACCGCGAGATGGCCGGGCGGCAACAGCAAAAGGCTCAGCCATGCCGCAACGGCCGCCGTCGGAACGCCCACGACAAGGTCCTTTGTGCCCGTTCCCGCCAGAACGATCCAGAACGACATGTAGGCGGCCATGCGAATGAGAAAGGAGCCTCCGCTTCGGGCCCGTTCAGCCGACGCTGCAGACATCGCGCTGCGCTCCTCCTGGTATCCGGTCACTTCGTCGCGGGAATTTCCGCCGCAGCCTTGTCCTGCCGATCCGTCTTCTTCTCGGACCAGGAGAACCAGGTCACATAGAGCGTCGGCAGGAAGATCAGCGTCAGGACGGTCGCCACCAGAAGTCCGCCCATGATGGCGAAGGCCATGGGGCCCCAGAACACGGTCCAGGCGATCGGGATCATGCCGAGCACCGTCGACACCGCCGTCAGCATGATCGGCCGGAAGCGCGCCGCGCTGGCATCCACCGCGGCATTCCAGACGTCCTTGCCCTGTTCGCGTTCGGCGTCGATCTGTCCCAGCAGGATGACGGCATTCTTGGTGATCATGCCGAGCAGCGCCAGGATGCCCAGGATCGCCACGAAACCGAGAGGACGGCCCGAGAGCAGCAAGGCGCCCACGACACCGATAAGACCCAGCGGCCCGACGCTCAGCACGATCAGCAGACGCTGGAAGCCCTGAAGCTGGAACATGAGCACCGTGAACATGATGAACAGCATGACGGGCACGACCGCGAGAACCGAGGCCTGGGACTTGGCGCTCTCTTCCACGGTTCCGCCGACGGTGATGGCATAGCCGTGCGGCAGGGTCTGCGACAGCTGAGCAACCGGCCCCGACAGGGCGCTGACGACTTCCTCCGGAAGCGTGCCCGGGCGAATGTCGGACTGGACCGTGAGGTTGGGCATCCGGTCGCGGCGCCAGACGAGCGGATATTCCTGCTCGTAGTCGAAGCTCGCAAACTGCGCGAGTGGCACGGTGCGTCCATTTGGCAAGGGGACCTGCAGTGTCCGGAGGGTGTCGATCGAGACGCGCTGGTCATCGGTCGCCCTCGCCACCACATTGACGAGATAGATATCGTCCCGGATCTGCGTCACGGGAACGCCCGACACCACGGTGTCGAGAATTCGGGCGACCGTCTGCGAACTCAGTCCCAGCAGCCGCGCCTCGTCCTGGTCCACCCGGATCCGCAACTGTCGGGCCGGCTCGAGCCAGTCGAAATTCACGTTCTCCGTCTTGGGATCGGCAGACACGATGGCCGCGAGCTTGAGGGCAATCTCGCGCACCTGTGAAATGTCCGGTCCGCTCACCCGGTACTGGATCGGCCATCCGACCGGCGGACCAAGTTCAAGCGGATAGACGCGCGTGATGGCGTTAGGGATCTCCTTGGCCAGGGCGTCCTGAAGCTTCACCTGCAGGCGGTCGCGCGCGGCAACATCCTTCGCCACGATCACGGCCTGGCTGAAGAAGCTGTTGGGAAGCTGGACGTTCAGGGGCAGGTAGAAGCGGATCGCGCCGCGGCCGACATAGGTGCTCCAGCGCTCGACATCCGGATCACCCTTCAGCAGCGCGTCGAAGCGCTCGGCGGCTGTCTCGCTGGCATAGATCGACGCATTCTGCGGCAAGCTGATATCGACCAGGAGCTCGGGACGGTCGGAAGATGGGAAGAATTGGCGCGGGATCATCGGCATCGCCATGATCGCGGCGACGAAGAGACCAATCGTGAGCGCAATGGTCAGATAGCGGAGGCGAATGGCCAGCGACAGGAAGGCCCGGTAGGCGCGGAAGACGAGGCCGGGCTCGCCGCTGCCCGCCTTTGGCGGCTTGAGAATGGCGATTCCAAGCAGGGGCGCGAAGAGCACCGCCACGAACCACGAGACCACCAGTGCGATGCTCACCACGGCGAAGAGCGAAAAGGTGTATTCTCCGGCAGAACTCGCGGCAAAGCCGACGGGCACGAAGCCGGCCATGGTGACAAAGGTTCCGGCCAGCATGGCATAGGCATAAGTCCGATAGGCAAAGGTTGCCGCCGCAACCTTGTCGTCCCCCTGCCCGAGCCGGTTCAGCATGGCGTCCGTGGTGGTCATCGCGTCGTCGACAAGAAGGGCAAGCGCAATGATCAGCGCGCCCAGCGATATGCGCTGCATGTCGATGTCGATGAGGTCCATGACCACGAAGACGATCGCCAGCGTGAGCGGTATGGCAAGGGCGATCACGAGGCCCGGCCTGACGCCAAGGCTGATGAAACTGACCACCAGAATGATTCCAACCGCCTGCCAGAGCGACGACATGAACTCGGAGATCGCGCTTTCGACCGTGACCGCCTGGTCCGACACCAGGATGGGCTCGATTCCCAGCGGAAGTTCCGCCTTGGCGTCGGCGATCACCTGCTTGATGTTCTTGCCAAGCTCCAGGATGTCGCCGCCGTCGCGCATGGCGATTGCCAGGCCGATCGCCGGCTCCCCGTTCACGCGGAACAAGGGCTGTGGCGGGTCGGCATAGCCGCGGCGGATGGTGGCGATGTCGGCGAGGCGCAGCATGCGGCCGCCGACGGCGAAGTTGACATTGGCCAGATCCTGCTCGGATTCGAACGACCCGGAGACGCGCAGCGAGATCGACTCGTCGTCGGTTTCGATCAGACCTGCGGGACGGACGGCATTCTGGGCCTGCAGCGCCGCGAGCAGCGCGGCCCGGTCGATGCCGAGATTGGCCAGATCCGTCATCGAGAACTCGATGTAGATCTGCTCGTCCTGGATGCCGAGCAGCTCGATCTTCGAGACGTCCTTGACGCCAAGCAGCCTGGATCGGAGATCCTCGACGTGATCACGCAGCTCGCGATGACTGAAGCCGTCGGCGGTCACGCCGTAGATGATGCCGAAGGTATCGCCGAAGTCATCATTGAACCCCGGGCCGATCACGCCTGCCGGCAAGGTATGCCGCATGTCGCCCACGCTCTTGCGAACATGGTACCAGGTGTCGGCCACCTCCTGCGCATTGGTCTTGCCGTCGAGATTGACGAAGATCGTCGCGACTCCGGCGCGGGTGAAGCTCCTCAGGAAGTCGAGATGCGGGGTTTCCTGCAAGGTGCGCTCGAGGCGCTCGGTGACCTGCTTGAGGGTCTCCTCCATCGTTGCGCCCGGCCAGGCCGCCTGGACCACCATGGTCTTGATGATGAAGGACGGGTCTTCGCTGCGGCCAAGGCGGAAATAGGACCCAAGCCCGGCGAGCACGGCGATGATCATCAGATACACGGTGATCGACCGATGCTTCAGCGCCCATTCGGACAGGTTGAAGCCCGTCATTGCTGGCTTCCGAGAAGCCGAACCTGCTGGCCCGGATGAAGCGCCTGCACGCCGGCGGTCACCACGACGTCACCGGCATTCAAACCATCCGAGACCGCGACGAAGTACTCGCCATGCCGCAGGATCTCGATCGGGCGCAGCGACACGGTGAGCGCTGCGGGGTCCACGATCCAGACCGCCGGCTGCTGATTGCTGCGCGTGAGCGCCCCCGCCGGTATCTCGATGACCGGGGCTTCGGCGGTCTGCATGATGCCGTTGACCGTCGCGCCCAGCCGCATCGACTCCGGCGGCTTCTCGAGACTGACCTTCACCTCGAAGGTCCGGGTCACGGGATCGGCCTGCGGCGCGACTTCGCGGACGTGGCCGCGCACCTTGACGGAAGGATCGTCGGCCAGCGACACGGTGATGTCAGGATTGGCCGGCGCGGACCTGATGATCTGCGCGGGCACGTCGAAGACCGCGTCGCGGCCGTCCTGACGGGCGATCCGCACGATCATCTGGCCGGCCTGCACGACCTCGCCCGCGCCTGGCCCGACCGTCGTGTAGACGCCATCCTGGTCGGCCCTGAGTTCCGTGAACCCAAGCAGGTCTTCGGCGGCGCTCATGTTGGCCTCGGCAGCCTCGACCTGCGAAGCGGCGGTCTTCATTCCCTTCTCGGCAAGCTCATAGTTGGCGCGCGTTGCCCAGCCCTGGCGGAACAGTGTCTGCTGGCGTTCGTAATGGCCCCGCGCCTGGTTGTACTGGGCCTGGGCGGCCGACAGTGCCGCGGTCGCGGCGCGCAGCTGGTTCTCCTCGTTCTGCGACTCGAGACGGGCGACCAGATCTCCGGCCTGAAGTCTTGCCCCCAACTTTCCGTTGTTCTCGAGCAGTCGGCCGGAAATGCGGAACGCCAGCGGCACTTCGTCTTCCGCTTCGATCCGGCCCGTCAGATTGACAGTCGCGGCGTTCTCGCGTTTCTCGATCACGATCGTACGCACCTGCCGCGGCGCTGCGGGTGGGGCTTCAGCTTCCTGCTCGCATGCCGCGAGCAAGGGAAGGAGAGCGAACACCGCGATGATTCTGCTCCGTCGACGGCTCAAGCCACTCTTCATTCCAGCCTCTCGCAAACGGGCCGGCGAGCGCCAGCCGTCCCTCCGGCATCATAGTTTCCGCCGCGCAGGTCTCACAAGACAAAACTTGCTTGCAAGTCCAAGGCTAACTTGTGATCAAAACTGCGACCGCACCCGGCCCGGAGGCGGGTACCGCTCCGTTGCATGATCCAGAATCGCGGCGTTCAGAAAGATCCGAACAGGGTTCCCAGCAAAATGACCGCCACGAGGGCGAGAACCGCTCCAATGATTCCAACCATCACGATATCGCGATAGCTCTCGCGGTGGCTCGATCCGCAGACGGCCAGAAGGGTCACGACCGCGCCGTTGTGTGGCAGACTGTCCAGCGTTCCGGAACTGATCACGGCCACGCGGTGCAGCAGCGCAGGCTCGATGCCTGTCTCTGCGGCGCGGGCCATGAAGGTCGCACCCAGGGCATCCAGCGCGATCGTCAGTCCGCCCGATGCGGAACCGGTCAGCGCCGCCAGGACATTGGTGGCAACCGACAGCGAAACCAAGGGACCGCCACCGATTCCCAGGACCCAGTCGCGCACCAGGCCAAAGGCGGGCATCGCCGCAACCACCGCACCAAATCCGACCAGGCTGGCCACGGCCATGACCGGAAGCACCGAGGCATTGGCCCCGGCATCGATGGTGGCGCGAATGTCGGGCAGTCTGCGGAAGTTGATCGCAAGCGACGTGACGATGGCCGCGGCAAGCGCCGCGATGACGGCCCAGACACCGCCGAGTGCGGCAAGACTCGTGCTGCCCCATTGCGGTTCTGCCAGGAACGCCGCGTCGAGACGCGGCAGAATGAAGAAGGACATGGTCAGGTTCACCGCGATCACGACGATCAGCGGCAAGGCTGCGAGCAGAATTGGCGGCCTCGTGCTGGCGGCCATGCCATGGCCAATCTCGGCCGTGTCGAATTCGCGCGCGGCGGCGGCCCGCTCGCGCAGGTGCTCGTCCTCGGCGAGTTCGGATGCCATCGCCGGCGCGCCGTCGCCAAACCCCTCGCCGGCAGCACGGGCCCGCCGTTCCTCCCGGGTGAGCCACCAGAGACCGAAGAGCAGCATGATGGCGGAAGCGATGATGCCGAGTCCAGGAGCGGCAAAGGGGGTGGTGCCGAAGAACGGCATCGGGATGGCGTTCTGGATCGAGGGCGTGCCGGGCAGCGCCGACATGGTGAAGGTCGAGGTTCCGAGCACGATTGTGGCCGGCATCAGCCGCCGCGGGATTCCCGCCGACCGGAACAGTTCCTGTGCCATGGGCGCGAGCACGAAAAATGCGACGAAGAGACTGACGCCGCCATAGGTCACCAGCGCGCCGGCCAGCACCACCGCAAGAATTGCACGGCCCGACCCCAGCTTCTCGACCATCCAGCCGGCAATCACCGAAACCGCGCCGCTGTCTTCCATGAGCTTGCCGAAGAGTGCGCCGAGCAAAAACAGCGGAAAGAACTGGGCGATGAATCCCGCGGCGCTGCCCATGAAGGTCTGCGTCCAGTGCGCGAGCAGCGGCTGGCCGCTGAAAGCCGCAGCCAGCAGGGCCGCCAACGGCGCCAGGAGCAGCACGCTCCAGCCGCGAAAGGCCAGGGCAATCAGCAGCGCCAGTCCGGCGAGGATACCGAGCAGACCCATGGCTCAGCTTTCCGCCAGGAGCACGTCGATGTCGGCGGTCGAGCGCCTGCCGATGTCGTCGCCATGCTCATCGATGAAGGCCGCCGCCGCGCGCCGGCCCTCATCGCGCAGGAGACAGATGAATTCCCATTCGGCATTGAGCTTGGACGAGGCCCCCAGCTCTGCCAGCATGTCGGTCATGATGCGATGGGTGCGCATGCTGGCCCAGCGCGCGCCTTCGCCCGTGCCCGGATCCGCCACCTGGCGCAGCAGGGCAATCATGCGGATTTCCTTCATCAGCGGCGAGTTGAAGGAAATCTCGTTCAGACGGTTGAGAATGTCGGCCGCGCTTCGCGGCAGTTCGGCGCGCTCGCGCGGATTGATCTGCACGAGGATCGTGTCGGTGGCGTCGCTCTCGCGCACCAGCGGCGTGATCGTGGGGTTGCCGGCATAGCCGCCATCCCAATAGGCCTCGCCGTCGATCTCGACGGCCTGGAACATCGTGGGAAGACAGGCCGAGGCCAGAAGAACGTCGGCGGTGATCTCGGGATTGCGGAAGATCCGCCCGCGTCCGGTACGGACATTGGTCGCGGTGATGAACAGCTTGATGGGTGACTCGCGCAGGGCCGCGAAGTCGATGCTCTCCTCGAGGATCGGCTTGAGCGGGTTGTAGCCCAGGGGATTGAGATCATAGGGCGAGGCCAGGCGCGTCATGAGGTCCATCGCGATGTAGCCGGGCGAGTGATCCAGCGACCACCTGCCCATCATCCGGTCGAACGGGGTACGCTGGAACGGGCTGAAGGCGGCCGCCTCCGACACGCGCTGCCAATAGGCCAGGAGTGCTTCCCGCGCAGCGGGGGCGCCGCCCTTGCGCCATCCGTCCGAGAGGATCGCGGCATTCATGGCCCCAGCCGAGGTTCCCGAAATGGCTTCGATCCGCAGCCACGACTCATCCAGAAGCCGGTCGATGACACCCCAGGTGAAGGCCCCATGCGAGCCGCCGCCCTGCAAGGCAAGATCGATCAGGACGGGTTCGCGGGTGCTGCGTGGTTCCCGGTCCTGACCCGCGGTCTGCTTTTTGTGACGGGGAGACGCCATTCACATTGTCCATTTGCATCGCAGCATTCGCTGCACTGCACAACGAATATCATGCCATGCTCCGGGAGTCATCCTCGCAGCGCGCCTCCTATAGGATGATCGGGAAGCAAGACCTCTATCCTGGATTGTAGTCCTTGCGACCTCAGGCAGGCGCCGGCGTCGCCGGTTGCGGGTTTCGGCTTCGGCGTTGCACCGGCCGCCGCGTTGTGCTGTCAATTGCCCTCATGCAAGGATGCCGTCGGCGGCCGCACCGCATCCAGTCCGGATCGTCATGCGAATCGCCTTCTATGCACCGCTGAAGTCGCCCGACCATTCCACGCCATCAGGGGACCGGCAGATGGGGCGGTTGCTGTTCCGTGCCCTGCAGGATTGCGGACATGAGGTTGAGATCGTCACTCACTTCCGCGCCTATCTGCGCCAGCCATCCGATGCTGCCTGGACCGACATGCTGGAGGCCGCCGACCGGGAGATTGGACGGATCGCCGCTGCCTGGTCAGGGCTTGGCGCGCCAGACCTCTGGTTCTGCTACCATCCCTATTACAAGTCACCCGACCTCTTGGGCCCGCGGCTCGCCGAACGCTTCGGGCTCGCCTACGTCACGGCCGAGGCCTCTTATTCGGAGCGCCGCAACATCGGCTCCTGGGCCGAGGCACAGGCCCGCGTCGCTGATGCCGTGGCTGGCGCGCAGCTCAACCTCTGCTTCACGCGCCGCGACCGCGACGGGTTGACCGAGGCGCTGCCGCACGCGCGCCTTGCCATGCTGCCACCCTTCATCGACAGCGCTCCCTTCGGCGCCGCCCCCGCGCCAGACGCGGCCGGGCGCCTCGTTTCCGTGGCCATGATGCGCCCAGGCGACAAGTTCGATAGCTATGACGCCTTGGCACGGGCCTTGTCCCTCCTCGCCGACCTGCCATGGACGCTGCATGTGGCCGGTGATGGCGAGGCGCGCGACCGGGTCCACGGTTTGTTCGAGGGATGGCTCGCCAAGCGCGTGGAATGGCTTGGCGCGCTTCCGCCCGAGCGGATCCCGGATCTGCTTGCTGGCGGAGGCATCTTCGTCTGGCCGGGCCGAGGCGAGGCCTATGGTCTGGCCTATCTCGAGGCGCAAGCGGCTGGATTGCCGGTCGTTGCCCAAAGGACGGCAGGCGTTCCGGAGGTGGTCGAGGACGGCGAGACCGGTTTGCTCACCCCGGAGGGCGATGTCGCCGCATTCGCGGCGGCAATTCGAAATCTCCTGCGCGATGGCGACTGCCGACGCCGGATGGCGGCAAACGCACGGCGACGCGTGCTCAGGCGTCACTCGCTGGCGGGCACCTCGAGCCTTCTGAGGCAAGCGTTGCAGTCCATCCAGCGACCCCGCCATGGTTGACACGCAATGGGCAACACTGGTGCGAGAGCTTGAGCGGCGGGATCGGCTAGGGCTGCGTGCGGCGTTCTGGTTGCGCGATGACGATGCCATAGCACCCAGCACCGCGCTCAAGCGCCTGACCGGGATGACCGAAAGATTCCAGGTGCCCCTTGCCCTTGCCATCATTCCCGCTGCAACGGGTCCCGACTTGCGCGACGACCTTGCCGATCTGCCGCTCGTTTCGCCCGTCGTGCACGGATGGTCGCACAGCAATCACGCCGGATCTGATCAGAAGAAACAGGAACTGGGAGATCACCGTCCCATCGCCGAGGTGCGATCCGATCTGCGCCGCGGCCTCGCGCGGCTGCGGGGCCTCTATGGCGACCGCCTGCTTCCCATGCTGGTGCCACCGTGGAACCGGATTACACCGGCGCTTCTGCCGGAGTTGCGCGACATCGGATTCACCGGGCTCTCCGCCTTCGGCCCGGCTTTCCCAGACTGTCCGGTTCCAGTCGCCAACACGCATGTCGACATCATCGACTGGCGCGGAAGCCGCGGCGGGCGGGACTCGGGGGAATTGATCGACGAGCTGATCGGCGCCCTCGATGTCAAGCGACCGGTCGGCGTCCTGACACACCATCTCGTCCATGACGCCGCCGCCTGGGACTTCCTTGAAGGCCTGCTTGCGCATACGCCCGGACGATGGCTGACGGCGCAACAGGCCCTGCAGTGCGCTCAGGCGGACTGATCGAGTTTCCGCAACCGGCCGCGCGCCTCGGACAGGGCCGACGTCGTATGGTTCAGACGCTCGGCCAGAACCCGCATGATCTGGATGGTCATCTCGGGGAATTCAGCCAGAAGCTTCAGGAAGTGTTCCTTGCGGATGCGCAGCGCCGTGACCGGCTGGGTCGTCTTGATGGTGGCGGTCCGAACCACGTCGCAGAGAATGGCGATCTCGCCCACGATGGAATTCGCTCCGATCGTGTCGACGCGCAGCGACTCTCCGTTGACGTTGATCAGCACGTCGACCGCGCCCGACAGCAAAACATAGGCCGCGTCGCCGGCATCGCCCTGATTGAACAGCACGCGTCCCGCCGGATAGCTCACCATATCGGACGTGAAGGCCAGCAGTTTGAGCTTCGCCGGCGACACATCGGCAAAAAGGGGCACGCACTTCAGCTGCTCGACTTCTTCCTTCAGAGCCATTGAACCCGTCCTCTCACCATCATTGATCCATCGTCCATCATGACATCAACTTCTTGAAGCCTTCATTTTCCTTCAGGAGCCGATCATAAGTCCCCACGGCGACCGGCGTTCCCCTTTCGAAAAGCATCACGCGGTCGAACATCGGCGCGAGTGACGGCGTGGACAGAACCGCAACGACAGCAGGCTTGTAGCCGATGCTCTTCGACCATTCGAGGAGATTGATCGCCACCGCCTTCTGCTCCTGCTGATCCAGCGCCGACAGGGGGCGGTTGAGGACCAGATAGTCAGGACGCTTGAGGATGGCGCGGACGAGATTGATCTTCTGGCGAAGTCCGGCGTTCAGCCTTCTGCCGCCGACGCCGGCATTGAAGGTCAATCCCATGTCGATCACGTCCTCGCGCAGTCCCTGCTGGGCCAGGACTTCGCGCACGAGGCGGCGGATATGCTCGCCTTCGTCCGAATGCTGGTGCGCGATGCGGCCGAGGAGCACATTGTCGAGCAGGGTCGCAGCCGTGGTATATCGGTCCGGATCATAGGGTTCGATGCTATCCTTCAGGCTGGCCGGCAGGTTCTTCAGGAACTCTTCCCGCAGCGCCACGATGCGCGCCATGATCTCGGGGGTCAGCACGCCGAAGCGGTGTTGCGGCTCGACATAGGGGAACGTCAGGGCCAGGATACGCGTTCGGTCTTCCTCGTTGAGGGCGTCGAAGGTCTTGCCCTGCACCCGCTTGAGGAGCGCCTGATAGAACGGCAGTTCGTCGGCCGACATGAAGGCGAGGTTCTGGAAGAACGGGTGGTCGGGCGGCAGGTCGCGGAAGAGCTCGACCACGTTCTGCGCAATCTCGACACCCATTGCATAGAAGGTCTCGGTGAGGCCTGCGGACGCCAGCACCGACAGGAAATACTTGTTCTTCGCGAGTTCCGAATTGGTCAGCAACGGTCCAGTGGCCGAACCGAACAGGATGTTTTCGCTGATCGTGGCTTCGGGATTGTAGGCTCCGGAACTGAAGGGAACCACGACATCACCCAGGTCTTCGGATGCAAGGCGCTGGCGGAATGCGCGTCGCACCGACACGATGCCATCTGCGATCCTCGGATGGCTAACCGGATTCGTATGCGTCCTCAAACCGAGCTCCAGCAGGTCGTTCGACAGCTGCACCGCATCCAGCAGCGGCAGCATCACGCTGACGATGTCCTGCGGCCCGGTGGCGCCGGCAGCGGCATAGTCGATCCAGTCGGCATGAATGTCGAAGAGGGCATTGCCCGACTTTCGCGCCTCGTCCTGCTCCCATTTCTTGCGCGTGATGCTGACCGGGTCGTTCTCGGCCGGCCGCATCGGCGCGTGCTTCAGTCCGTAGAGAAGATTGTCGCGCAATGTGCCCTGGAAAAGATAGGCATCGGAGCCGGCGTAGGACATGCGCCGTCCGGTCACCGATTCGGGCAGATCATGCATGTCGCGCTCGCCGATGACGATCTTGCCCCCGGCCGGCCTCACGACGCGTGCCAGCGCCTCCATCAGGGCCTCGCCTGCGCCGCCCGTGTTGCCCACGATTGCCAGGGTCTCGCCATGCTTCACGGAAATCGAGACGCGGTCGAGCAGCTTGGCTCCGCTGTCGTCGGTCACCGACAGATTTGTGGCCTCGAGTGCGTGCTGCAGCGGCTGCACCGCTCCCGACTCGATGGCCTGGATCCGGCTGTCCAGCATGTTCTCGACATCGAACTGTTCATAGACCTGCGTATACTTGATCTGCACGTCCTGCCGGGCCTGGTCCCAGTCGATCAGGTCCTTGAGCGGACTCGGAAGATCCTTGTAGGCCGCGATGACGGCGACCAGCTGTCCCACATCGAGCGTTCCCTTGATCACCTGATAGCCGCCGATCAGATAGAAGAGGAAGGGCGTGACCTGGGCCAGGAAGTTGTTCAGGAACTTCACCATGAACTTCCACTGGTAGAGATCATAGCGGATCTTGAAGATGTGACCGAGCCGCGACGAGATATCGGCGCGTTCGAGATTCGACGTGTCGTGGCTGCGGATGGTCGAGATGCCTTCCGAGATCTCGCTGATGCGCCCGGACAGGGCGCGCGCCGTCAATTGGCGCTGACGGCCAAGGTAGAGCAGCCGCTTGCGCATCTTTGGAATGATGATCAGCTGCACGGCCACGACGCCGGCTGCGATCGCTCCAAGCCAGAAGTTCTGGACGAAGATGAAGATCAGCGCCGTCGCCGCCTGTCCGCCCAGCAGTGCCGGCTGGACGAAGGCGTCTCCGATGAAGCCGCCGAGGGGCTCGACCTCGTCCTTGACCATGGTCGCCAGTTCGGCCGGCTTCACGTGCTTGAATTGCTGGGTGGGGAAGCGGAGGATGCGGTCCACAAGCTCGAAGCGGATGCGCCGCAGCATGCGCTCGCCGAGCCGGCCCTTGTAGGTATTGATGTAGAACTTGAAGGCGCCGTTGATGATCACCAGCAGGAGAAACCCGCAGCTCAGGTAGACCAGCGATTCCATGCGGGTCAGGTCGATGCCGGGGAACACCTGGACCTTGCCGACGAAGGGCAGGCCCAGCGTCAGCTTGAAATAGGTTTGCGTGGCGCCGGGTGTCTCGAAGCCCTGGCCCTGGATGGGTCCGTTGACGATGAACTTCGGAAGATCGAAGGACAGGAAATAGGTGTACATCGACACCAGCACGACGACCAGAATCCAGAGCTGCTGGTTGCGCGTGTATTTCCAGATATAGCGGGCAAGGCTCTTTTCCATGGAAACCCTGCCTCGCTAACGCCGAACCGACAAAGCCAGCATCAGCCGCAAGAACGGCTTGCGGCCGCGACGTCCAAGTCGCTCTGCTGCCGGTCCGATACCCTCACCAGCGCCGGCCTTCACCTCGTCCTGTTCAATCACGCGAGCCTGTCCCATCCCCGGGTTTGAAGAAGCTACATGAACGCCGGCGGGTTGGCTACAAGCACCGGATCGGCCGCGCGGTCAGCCCCGCGCCTTGTCGGCGAGACGCTGGCGCAGGATATCCCCGGTCCGACGGGCGCCCTCGAGGTCCAGTTGCCCCACCTGTGGCGGCGGTGCGCGCAGCAGGTCATCGGCTTCGGCGCGCAGCCGATCCGGCGTGATGCCCGCCTCGGGAACAGACCTGGCCAACCCGAGCGCCTTGAGGCGTGCAGCGCGGTCGCCCTGTTCCGTCTCGCCGCCTTCGGCAAAGGGGACGAGCAGTGCCCGACACCCGGCCCGCAGGATATCGCAGACGGTGTTGTACCCCGACTGAGAGATCGACAGTCGTGCGCCGCGCAGGAGGCTTGGGAAATCCGGCCGAAAGTCGAAGACCGAGACCCTCGGAATCGACCGCGCCCGCTTCAGCAACTCTTCACGCTGCGGCAGGTTGGGTCCGGTGATCACACAGGACCGCGCTGCGAATCCCGGCTGCGCCACCATGCCAAGCGCGGCGCTGACAATGGCGAAACCCGCCGCTCCGCCGCCCGCGGACACGACGATGTCGAAGGATTCGGCGGGCTCTGCCGGCACGGGACCGGCGACCAGTCCCGTATAGCAGATCTCGCGCGTCATCCGGGCGGCAAGCGGAAAGGTCTCTTCGAGCCGCGCGAAGGCGGGGTCGCCATGAACCAGAACAAGATCGAAATACCTTTCGACAAGGGCCAATGTCTCCTCGGCCCGGCCGGGCTTGGAGGTCTTCTGCAGGATGTCGCGCACCGACGTGGCGATCAGCGGCCGGTGCGGCATCCGGGTCGCCAGATCAAGCAGCGGCAGAAGTTCGAAGCGCATGGCCCGCCGGCCGAAGGGAAAGGCCTCGACGATCAGGATGTCGGGATTGCAGCTGGCGAAGGCGTCAAGCAGTCTCTGCCGACGCCACTCCTTGTAGGCCTCCGTCACGGGCCGTCCCAGGTCATCCTCGAGCGACGAGAAGCCCGCTTGTCCGGCCTTCACAACCGGCAGCTGGACGATCTGGGCACCGGTTGGCATGAAGGCGGCAACCGGTGGACCGCCCACGGCAAGCGTCACCTCGAAGCCGGAATCGAGCAGCGCCCGGGCAATGCGATTGGCCCGGGCAAGATGCCCGATGCCAAGCAGATGCTGGACGTAGAAGAAGACGCGCGGCGTGGTCATGGTCCGACCTGCCAGTCGGTGCTGAAGAGACCCACCAGCTGGCGGATGCTGGCATTGTGATCGAAGTCCTGCCGCACCCGGCTTTCGGCCGCCCTTCCCAACCGCAGGCGCAAGGACGGATCGCGCGCCAGCCTGGCCAGGGCCGCGGCAAGGGCTTGCGGATTGTCAGGTTCGACGACGAGGCCATTCTCGCCATCGGTCAGCAGCTCGGGAACGCCGGAGACCTGCGTCGACACGCAAACCAGACCCTGGCTCGAGGCCTCGACCAGCACGTTGGGCAGCCCGTCCCGATCGCCATCGGCCGCGATCCGGCAGGCCAGGGCAAAGATGTCGGCCGCGCGATAGAGCAGCAGCACCTTGTCCTGGGCGAGCGGTCCCTTCCATGTGATCAGATCTTGGATCGACAAGCGCTCGGCCAGGGCCTTCAGCTTTCCCAGCTCCTCTCCGCCACCCACATGGATGAAGCGGAAGCTGACGCCCTGCCTGAGAATCGCGAGGGCCTCGAGAAGGACGTCGAAGCCCTTCTTCTGCACGGCCCGGCCGACACTCAGGATCGTCACCGCCGCGCTGGCGTCGTGTCCGTCATGACCGGAGCGGCGACCATGGAACGTGCCGAAACGGTCAAGATCGAGTCCATGATAGCTCAAATGAACCCGCCGCGGGTCCGGGGCCAGCGCGCGAAGATGCGCGAAGCCGCTCCCGGTGCAAGTCACCACCCCCGCCGCGGCGGCGAGTTTGCCCTCGAGGTCCCAATCCGGCGTCGTCCAGATGTCCTTCGCATGGGCGGAGCAGGACCAGTCCATGCCGGTGATCAGGCTCGCGTAGCGGGTGACCGACGCAGGCGTGTGAATGAAATGGGCATGCAGCCAGCCCGCATCCCGCGGCAGTTCGGCCGCCAGCACCAGGGCCTGACCAAGCCGGCGTATCCGGTTGCGGGTAAAGTCGCGGCGGAGGTCCCACCAGGTGGCGGCGATGGCCCGCCACAGGCCCCTATAGCCAAGGCAGACGACAAACGCGCGCAGCACCCTGAGGTAGTCATCGTGGAGATATTCGGGAAGATAGTGCACCGGTGCGCGGATCTCGCCATGAACCGGGTGACGCCGGTCATCGGTCGGGCGCCGGAGCGCCACGAGTTCCAGGGTCATGCCGGCGCGCTCGAGACCCAGCAGCTCCTGGGCAATGAAGGTTTCCGAGAGCCGCGGATAGCCCTTGAGGACGACAATGGTCTTCTTCACCGGTACTTGCTTCAGCCTAGCGTTCGACAACGGACAGATGCTGGTGCGACCTCCGTTCCAGCCATGTGCCGACGATATCGGAGATCTGCAGCAATCCATCGAGCCTCAGATCCGGATTGATCTGGGACGGGCGTGGCCGCCCCGGCAGCGACTTGAGCGCCGCCGCGAGACGCTGCGGATCCTGCGCCTCCTCCGGCATGAGCATGTCGACAAGGCCGAGTTCCGCCGCACGCCTGGCGCGGATCAACTGTTCGCGGCGCGGCATCGTGCGCGGCACGATGAGCGCCGGCTTGTCGAACGACAGGATCTCGCAGAAGGTGTTGTAGCCGCCCATGGCGACGACGGCCCTTGCGCCCGCAACCAGATCCTCCATCTGATTGTCGAACTCCAGAACCTGCACATAGGGATTCCGCATTCCCTTGCGCATGAGCTTGCGGCGCTGGCGGGCCGGCATGTAGGGCCCCAGCACGATCACCACCCTGCTGACGAGTTCCGGGTCCTGCTGATAGGCATGGAGCACATTGTGGATCAGCTCGGCGCCGTCGCCGCCGCCGCCCGGCGTGACCAGGATGTAGTCGCCCTCCGGCCGATGACCAGGTATTTCCTCGTCGCCCAGTTCCCGCTGCAGGAATCCGACATAGTCGAGTTTCGAGCTGACTGTTTCGGGCACATCGAGGTCGGTCAGCGGATTGTAGAAGTCGCGCGGCCCATAGACCCAGATTGCGTCGTAGAAACGCCCGATCTTGCGCAGGACATCGCGTTCCCGCCATTCTGCCTCGAGGAGTTCCGGGGCATCCATCACCTCGCGCAGGCCAAGTACCAGCGTCGTGCTCTTGGTCTTCAGATAGGCCAGCGTGTCCTCGACCTCGCCGCGCAGTCCCAGCGGCTCCTTGTCGACGATGAAGATGTCGGGCTGGAAGGTTTCCGCCGTATGCCTGATGATCGACTGCCGCATCATCAGGGTTTCCTGAAGGTCGATGTGGCGAGCGAGCGACGTGTATTCTCCGTTGCGCAGCTTGATGACACTCGGGATCTTCACGAAATCCACGCGGGCGCGATAGTCAAAGGCGCCGGCGATGGTCGAGCCCGAGATGATCAGGACGCTGAGACCTCTGGCATGCTCGACCAGCGAATGCGCGATCGCGCGGCAGCGGCGAAGATGGCCCAGACCAAACGTGTCATGGCTGTACATCAGGATCCTGGCATTGTCGAAGCGGCGCGTCATGTCTGCCGCTCCGTGCCTGCCAGCAAACCACAATCCGGAGCCCCACTCTTACGCATGGTCGCGCCTCGTCCTAGTTATAGGGATCGGCAGCGTCCCGAAGGCCGTCACCAAAGAAATTGAAGGCGATGATGACAAGGATCACCGGAACCATGGGAAAAAGCAACCACGGATAAAGGGCGACCACGCTCACGTTCTTGGCTTCCGTCAGCAGGATGCCCCAGCTGGTGATCGGCGCCCTGAGGCCCAGGCCGAGGAAGCTCAGCGCCGTCTCGCCGAGGATCATGCCCGGGATGGCAATGGTGGCCGAAGCGATGAGGTGGGAGATGAATCCCGGAATGAGATGCCGACCGATGATGCGGCTGTCCTTGGCGCCCATGAGCTGGGCCGCCAGCACATATTCTTCCTCGCGCAGCGACAGCAGTTTCGAGCGCACCGCGCGGGCCAGACCGGTCCAGTCCAGCAGACCGAGGATGAAGGTGATGCCGAAGTAGATGACGATGGGACTCCACGACACCGGCATGATCGCCGCCAGGGCCATCCACAGCGGAATGCTCGGGATCGACTGAAGCACCTCGATGATCCGCTGCACGCCCAGGTCGAACCATCCGCCGTGATAGCCGGCGAAGCCGCCAATGATGATTCCGAGGGCAAAGCTGACGGTGATGCCGATGAGACCGATCGTCAGCGAAATGCGGGCACCATAGATGATCCGCGAAAGCACGTCGCGGCCAAGGCGGTCGGTGCCCAGGAGGTAGAGGGTTCCGCCCTCCGACGGACACATGAGATGAAGATTTGACTCCCAGAGTCCCCAGAACTGGTAGCTGTCGCCCCGGCAGAAGAACCGCACCGGATAGACATTGGAGTTGTCGGTATAGACACGCTTCATCGTGTTCATGTCGAGAGTCCGGTCGCGGCCATAGACGAAGGGCCCGACGAAGCGGCCGTCGTGGAACAGGTGAATGCCCTGCGGCGGCGCGTGGATGGCATCGACGTTGCGCGTGTGGAGATTGTAAGGCGCCAGGAACTCGCTGATCAGGATCGACGCGTACATGAGCGCCAGGAAGAGACCGCAATAATAGGCCACGCGGTGGCGCTTGAACTTCCACCACATGAGCTTCCATTGCGAGGCGAGATGAACCTTGGATTGTTCATCCGTCATCGCCGTGATCGTGTAGGGATCGAATGGCGCGGTCGAAACGTAGTGCGGCAGCGGCGCGCCGGGCGCCGGAAGAGGCGATGTCATTTCGTGCTCGCCCCCTGAAGCCTGATGCGCGGATCCAGCGCTGCCAGCGCGAGGTCCGAGATCAGCACGCCGATCACGGTGAGGAAGGCGAGGAACATGAGGAACGACCCTGCGAGATACATGTCCTGGCTCTGCAGGGCGCGGATCAGCATCGGGCCCGTGGTCTCGAGCGACAGCACGATGGCCGTGATCTCGGCGCCGGAGATGATGGCCGGCAGGATCGACCCGATGTCTGAAATGAAGAAGTTGAGCGACATGCGGAGCGGATACTTGACCAGCGCCCGCAGCGGCGGCAGGCCCTTCGCACGTGCAGTGGTCACGTACTGCTTGCGCAACTCGTCAAGAAGATTGGCACGAAGCCTGCGGATCATGCCGGCAGTCCCGGCCGTGCCCACGATGATCACCGGGATCCAGAGGTGGCTGAGGATGGACTTGGCCTTGGCCCAGCTCATGGGCTCGGTGAGATACTCGCGCGCCATGAGATGCCCGATCGAGACGCCGAACCAGATATTGGCGAAATACATGAGGATCAGCGCGAGCATGAAATTCGGAATGGCGAGACCGAGAAGCCCGAGAAAGGTCAGGCCGTAGTCGCCCCAGCTGTACTGGTGAGTCGCCGAATAGATGCCGATCGGAAAGGCAATCAGCCAGGTGAAGACGATGGTGACGAAGGAGACCAGCACGGTCAGCCAGAGCCGCTCTCCGACCACGTCGCTCACCGGCAGCTGGTATTCGAAGGAGTATCCGAAATCGCCATGCAGCATGCCCCAGACCCAGCTGAAGTATCGGATCACGACCGGCTGGTCGAAGCCATACTGGGCGCGCAGCGCGTCGATCTGCTCGGTGTTGACGCTTTCACCCATGGCCTTGAGCTCGGCGATGTAGCTCTCGAAATAGTCGCCCGGCGGAAGCTCGATGATGGTGAAGATCAGCGCCGAGATGATCAGCAGCGTCGGTATCATCGCCGCAATGCGCCACAAGATGTATTTGAGCACGGTCAGGCGTCCTTTTTCAGCCAGAAGGTATCGGGCATGTAGACGCCGAAGTAAGACGTCGGCTCGAACCCGTAGAGCCCCTTGTCGGGCATGTTGACCATCCTGCTTGACCGCACGATCGGCTGCAGAGTCGCGTTGACCAGGCCGATCGAGAAGACCTGATCCGCGTAGATGGACAGCATCCTCGCCCAGATGGCGGTCCGCTCGTCCATGTTCGTGGTCATGCGCCAGCTGTCATAGAGCTTCAGCAACTCGGCTGCTTCCGGGACCTCGGGCGCGGTGCCGCCCTCGCCGTGCGACATCGTGAACATTCCCCAAACCGGCCACTGCAGCTGATCGTCCGACGTCGGCGCGAGCTGCGCGGGGTTCATGTCGGCGGTGGCAATGCCGTTGTCCATACCAGACCAGATCGCCATCATGATTTCGCCGCCAATGGCCCGGCTGCGGAAGATGTCGCGCTGCGACGTGCGGATGAACAGTTTGATGCCGATCTTGTTCCAGTAGTCCGTGATGAGTTCGAGAACGTCGGTCTCGAGCGTGCTTTCTCCCGCCGTCTCGACGATGATTTCGGCCCGCCGGCCATCGGGGAGCAGCCGGATCTCGTCGCTGTCCCGGCTGGCCAGACCCGCCGCATCGAGCAGGGCGTTTGCCTGATCGGGATCGTGCTTGATCCAGGCTTGGGCCAGCTCGGGCCGGTACAGCGGACTTTCCGGCATGAGCATGTCGGAACTTTCGGTTCCGAGGCCGAAGAACAGGGCCTCGTTGATCTCGTGCCGGTCGATGGCCAGGGACAGGGCGCGGCGGACGCGCGGATCGCGGAACAGCGTCTGCCAGGCCGGGTCCTTGTAGTTGAGATTGGGCAGAAGCGCGAGCCGCGACCCCTGCGTCTTCTTCCACAGCAGCACCTTGACCGGGTAGCGCGTCTCGGCCTCCTTGAGGAAGGCATAGTCAGTAAAGTCGATGGCGTTGGCCTGGAGATCAGATTCTCCGGCGCCGGTCTTCGCCGGTATGATCGACGACGAACTGATGTTCAGTATGAAGCGGTCGAAGTAGGGCAGCTGGCGGCCCGCCTCATCGACGCGATGAAAATAGGGATTGCGCTCGAAGATGAACTGCTCGGTCGGCGGCTCGGTCATGTTGTGCCAGGGATCCAGCGTCGGCAGTTCGGGGTTCTCCGGGCGATAGGTGCGCGACATGCGCGTATGCAGGGTCGACCACTTCTTGGCCTTGTACTTCTTGACGAACTCCGCCAGCTTTTCCTCGGTCTGATACTTCTTGTGGAACTGCTTCAGGTAGGCGGCAGGAAGAGCCATGTTCAGCGGCTGGGCTGCGGCAATGCGCGGCAGGAAGTCCGGGTTTGGCGTTTCCCAGCTGTATCGCACCGTCAGCTCATCGATCACCTCGAAGAGCGGAGGCTTGCCGTTCGACAGGAGGTAGGCGGACAGTCCTCCCGGCGAGAGGTCGTCATTCAGCAGCACGTCCTCCCACGTGTAGCGGAAGTCCTCCGACGTCAGCAGCGAACCATCCGACCACTTGTGACCCTCGCGGATCTTGAAGGTGAAGATCCGGTCCTCGACCACGTCGTAACGTTCGAGGATATCCGCCTGCATCTGCAGTTTCTCGTCATAGCCCACGAGGCGCGCGTAGCCGTAGAGCGTCATCAGCCGGATATCCTTCTGGCCTCCGATCAACGTGCGGATGTCGCCGCCGTGTCGGCCCGGAAGCCGCCCCATGGCTTCGAGATTGATGACTCGGGGCACCTTCGGGAGGCGCTGCGAGAGCGGCGGCAGCGCTCCGCTGGCAAGCTGCTCGCGAAAGAACTGCGGCTCGAGATCGTCGGCAAGCGCGCGCGGCATGGCGGCGGCGGATGCCAGCAGCCCGAGGGCGGTCCGGCGCGTCACCATGACCGGAGCTCCTGTGCATTTGCCGAAGCCTGTGCCAGGACGAAGTGATCGTCGCCGCAAGGCGCGGCGACCATCGGGGCCTGATTGTCAGCTTCACGAAACATGTCGGGCCATGTGCTTGTGTCGGAGGCCGTGCCAAGCTGCAGGGTGCCATAGTCCAGCGGTCGGTCAAGGTCCGGGAAGGGCACGGCCGCCAGAAGCGCACGGGTATAGGGGTGGATCGGTGACTTGAACAGAACCTCGCGCGGCGCGATCTCGACGATGCGGCCACGGCACATCACCGCGATGCGGTCGGCCATGTAGTCGACGACCGCGAGATTGTGCGAGATGAACAGATAGGTCAGTCCAAGCTGTGCCTGCAGATCCTTGAGGAGGTTGAGGATCTGGGCCTGCACCGACACGTCGAGGGCGGAAACGGGTTCGTCGCAGATCAGCAGGTCCGGCCCCAGCGCCAGAGCACGCGCGATGCCCACCCGCTGGCGCTGCCCGCCCGAGAAGCTGTGGGGATAGCGGCTGAGAAAGCGCGGATCGAGGCCCACCACTTGCATGAGGGTCTTGACCCGCTCAGCCCGCCATTGGGCGTCGCCGCGACTGTGGATCTCCAGTGGCTCGCTCAGAATGTTCTGCACCGTCATGCGCGGCGACAGCGACGAAAACGGGTCCTGGAACACCATCTGGATCTTGGTGCGCAGCGTCTGCAGGTCGGTTCCCGAGGCGGCGAGAATGTCGATGGGTCCATTGCCGTCGTCGTAGGTCACGCTGCCGGCATCGGGTTTCACCGCGCGCATGACCACCTTGCTGAAGGTCGTCTTGCCGCAGCCGCTCTCGCCCACCAGGCCAAGGCACTCGCCGCGCCTGATGATCAGGCTCACGTCGTCGAGGGCCTTGCGCGCCGGATCCTGCTGACGGCTGAACCAGCTCGACTTGCGCGTCGTGAAGGCCTTCGTCAGGCCCCTGGCCTCGAGCAGGACCGATCCGCGCTTGGCCTTCTCCTGTGGATTCTGCTGCATCAGCTTCGACGTGTCGACGACGACGTCACGCAGCGACTTGAGCCTTTCGCCCGGCTCCATGTCGAAATGCGGCACGGCGCGCAGCAGGCCCTTCAGGTAGGGATGCTGCGGATCGCGGAAGATGTCCGAGACCGTCCCGGCCTCCATGATCTCGCCATGATAGATGATCACCACTTCATCGGCGACGTTGGCCACGACGCCCAGGTCATGGGTGATCAGCAGCATCGCCATGTTGAGCTTGGTCTGCAGTTCCCGCAGCAGCTGCAGGATCTGGGCCTGGATCGTCACGTCGAGGGCGGTGGTCGGCTCGTCGGCGATCACCAGGGCCGGGCGACAGATCAGGGCCATGGCGATGACCGCGCGCTGGCGCAGGCCACCCGAGAGCTCGAAGGGATACATGCCATAGGCGCGCTTGGGATCGGGAAAGCCCACCATGCCCAGCATTTCTTCCGTCTGCCGGCGCACTTCCGCGTCCGGCAGGTCGGAATGGATGCGCAGGGCTTCCTGGATCTGGTTGCCGATGGTGTGCAGCGGCGACAGGGCCGTCATCGGTTCCTGAAAGATCATCGAGATGCGATGCCCGCGCAGGGACCTGTAGGCTTCGCTGTCGCGGCCAAGCTGCACGAGATCGAGGCTGGCACCCGGCTTCTCGGGATCGTTGAACAGGATCTTGCCCTTGGTCACGCGGGCGACAGGAGGAAGGATGCCGAGGATCGACTGCGCGATCACCGACTTGCCGGATCCCGACTCGCCCACGAGCGCCGTCACCTTGCCGGGCAGCACGCGAAGGCTCGCGCTCTTCACAGCCTCAAGTTGTCCCACTTGAAGCGTTATGCCGATTCCCAGGTCTTCGATACGCAGAAGGTCAGTCTCTGGCTTCATGCTTGGTCACTGATTTCGTTCGGTGTTGATCGTCGGTGTTCTCTTGTCACTTTGTCAATCAGGAAAGCAAGCGAGGCCGACTTTCCCTGTTTGTAACATTGCGCAGACCCCGAGGGCGTCGGCGGTGAACAGGGATAAGCTGCCAATGTGACAGGCTTTCCGGGAGGGAGGCGGGCCTCGGACAGGCCGTCAGAAGGGACAGTCGGCGCCGCGCAGAACCTCGCTGCAGCGCGGCGAGCGGCGGAAATCGTCAAAGTAGAGGGTCCACTCGCACGCCGGACCGGAGGCCCGGTAGGGTCCGAACTTGAAGTACTGGTTCTCGCCCAGGCCATCGTCATTGTGGCCGATCTGGCCCAGCACCGTCACGATCCACTTGCCGTTGGCGAAGATCTCGATGTGCCCGGACCCATCGGGACCGGGCTTTGAATAGACGACAAAGTCGATCCAGCCTTCGGCCGGATCGGGCATGGGATTGCCGCGCTCGATGACCTTGATCCGGTCGGTGCGGGCACGGAAAGACCGGGCATCGGAATCGGTCCAGCCCGCGGGCTTCGCCACGAGGGCGCGCATCTGATTCGTCTCCGGGCGAAGCTTGACCGGAACCAGCTCGCGCGGCGGCGTGCCCGCGATGTAGCGCACCGGGTCTGGCGGGCGGTGATAGTTGGTCTCGACCGTCGCGAAGAGCTTGCCGCGGCTCAGGCGGATGGCGAGGAACGGGCTGAAGTCGAGCGGGTGACCGTGGTCGATCTCGCGTTTCCACTGCGCGATCAGATAGCGATGATCATCCTGCGGCACGGGCTTGGCGAACATCACCGCGAAGCCATACCAGATCCCCATCCGATAGGGCACGCGCAGCTCGGGTCTTTCCCATACCTCCGCACGGTCGCTTGGCCTGAGCAGGTCCGGCGCCGACTCGAGCGGCGTTACCGACAGCCGCAGCGCACCGCGCCCGTCGAGAGAAACGTCCTTCTGAAAGGCAATGCGGCCGGCGCTCTGCTCCAGCCCGTCCTTGTAGTAGAGTCCGCCGGAGGGAGAGAAGTCATCGCCATCGAAGCCATCGACCAGCAGGTCACCGAACGCCATCACCACTCCGTCACGACCATCGCAAGGCTCCGCTAAAGGCCACAAGCCTCCGGCAATTGCAAGTCAGTGCTCGGTCGGCTTCTGGCCGGCCTGGCCGCCCTTGCTGTGCAGCACCATCAGATACTCGGCATCCGACATGCCGTCCTCCTCGGTGCGTGTCGCCGAACCCGGCGTCTTCTCCTTGCCCTTCGCTGCCTCCGGCGCGAAGATCTTGATGGGCTGCTCGAAGCCGCGCAGCTTCTCGGTGCCCAGCAGCTTCCACTTGCCACCGCAATATCCGACGAAGGCTTCGCTGGCGATCACCTTGGACGACTGCTTCTTGCTCAGGGACTCGAGGCGCTGCACCTCGTTCACCGCGGCGCCGAAGGTCGAAAAGGTCAAGCGGTCGGCCAGGCCGACGTTGCCAAAGATCACGTTGCCGACATGCAGGCCGATGCCATAGTCGATCTGCCACAGGCCCTTGGCCAGCCGCTCGCGATTGAGATCGGACATGCGCGACACGCCGTTCCGCACCGCCGCGAGCGCGGCGCGGGCCGCGATCTGCGACTGATGCTTGCTCTTTTCGCAAGGGTAGATCGCCAGGAACCCGTCGCCCATGAAGCTCAGGATCTGGCCGCCGTTGCGATTGAATGGCGCGGCGATCGCATCGTAGAATTCGTTGAGCGTGTCGATGAAGACCTGCCGCCCGTGCAGCTCGGCCACATTCGAGGAGTTTCGCATGTCGACCATGACAAGCGCCGCGCGAATCGTCTCTGCATCGCCGCGCTTGATCTGGCCGCTGAGCACGCGACGGCCGGCTTCGTTGCCGAGATAGGTCGTCAGCACATTGTCGGCCAGCCGGCTCAGAACCGACATCTTGATGGTCACGGCAAGCTGTCCCTGCAGCTTGAGCAGCCCGGCGATGGCCCCTTCGCTGAAACCCTCGGGCCTGTCGGTCGACCAGGACCCCATCATGCCCTGCAGCGAATTGGGATCGAACTTGTGAACGATGGCGAGATAGTCGGTCAGCCCTTCCTTGCGCAGATCCTCCAGGATCGGAAAATCGACCGGCGCATCGCCGTCGATGCGGCGCCGCATGTGATTGAGGTTGTTGGAGAGAAGATAGAAGTATGGACTCTTGAGAAACACATCCGTCATGTTCGCCTGGACATGACGGTGCTTCTCTCCCTTGGCGCCGACGCCGCGGCGCCAGGTGAAGCTGGCGGCCCGGTAGAGCGGATGCAGCATGGAAAAGGACAGGTGCACCCGGGCCAGCGGCAGGCCCGATGCCGCGAGTCTCTCGCAGAAGCCGCTGAAGATATCCTCCACATCGGCGCCGCTGAGCGCCTTCTGCATCAACCATTCCGCAACGTAGTCGATGAGCACGCCCGACGTGTCGTTCCGAGAAGCTGTCATTCGCGTTCCCCTGGCCCGCGCGGCCGTATCCGTTCGAAGATGAAATCGGCCCCGCGAGGCACGTCTCTCAGCAGAACGCCCTTTACCACATAGTCAAACACGGAAGGATACTTGGTAAGCCGCGGCGCGGGAAACAAGCCCCCGAGCACGCGGCTGAGCCGCCACACCTTCCAGGCCGTCAGAAGCCTGCGCCAAGGCCTTGGTCCCCGAAGGCTCTTCTCCAGCAGCTGCGGATGGACGGCCAGCTGCAGCCCGGCCAGATCATAGGCCTGCAGCCTGGCGATCTCCGAGGCCATGGCGAATTCATAGCCTTCGATGTCGATCTTCACGAAAACCGGGCCTGGACCCGCTTCCTGCATGATCCGGTCCATCCCCAGCCCCTGGACCTTCACGCTGTCGCCATCGCCGATGTCGAGAATGCTCGTCTCCGAACTTCCGAATCCGTCCACGGCGTGAATTGTGACGTCGGCTTCGCTCGCCAGGGCGGCATGGATGACCGTGACATTGTCATGGGCCGGCGCCAGCTGCCGCAGAATCTCGATGCATTTCGGGTCGGGCTCGATGGCCAGCACCTTCCTGGCCAGGCCGCTGGCCCAGAAGGGCGTCACGCCGATCCAGGCCCCGATGTCGACGTAGGCAATCCCGCGGTCCAGGTTCCGGCGCAGCACATCGAAGGTGTGCGGCTCCCAGGTTCCGGCGCCGAGCTTGGCATAGAACTTCCGGTAGTCCGGCAGGTCCGGCAGGGACACGGTGCGGCCGGCATAGGTCATGTCGATGGTCTTCATGGCACGGCGCGATGTTCCATGCGGCGAGGCTTAGCCGGAAAGCGGAGTCGGGTCCACCGGCGCCCGGTGGCCGAATCCCACCGAGAGCGGGTTGCCGAACCGGGCGATCATGCGAGCCATGGCGGCATCATTGCCCAGGCCCTCGACATTGCCTGTCGCCAGGGCCACGCGCTGCGAAGGTTCCCAGTAATAGTCCTTGCGCCCATCCCCGACCTTGCGGCAGCTGACGCCATTCAGCCGCGCCATGAAGTAGAACCAGATATCGTCAGCCAGCGGACAAAGTGCGGCAAAGCTCTCGGAGTCATGGACCTCCTCGCCGAAGGTTCCGGGCGGATAGAGTATGCCGCCAACCCCGGTCGGCAGGATATCGGGACCAGCCGCCGCCGCCGCGACGCGATGTTCCCACTGGGCGTAGGGCAGGATCCCGCCTGCTTCGTCTGATCGGATGCGATGGGCACGCCGGCCAAGAACCTCGCGGCGCGAGGGATCGTACGCCAAGACGAGTTCAGACAGCCAGGATGTGCGGTAGCGCACGTCGTCATCGGCGGTCACGATCACCGCCTCGGGAAAGTCGCGCAATGCCGGGATGAGCTTCTTGTAGCTTCGGATGTCGTGGGCGACGCGGCGAATTTCGAAATCCCGTCCAACCAGCCCGAGCACCGCGTCCGGAAGCGCGGCGACATCGCCCTCGAAGACATAGAGGACGACCAGATCCGGGCGGATATCCTGGCTCAGCAGCGTCTTCAGCGTCAGATGCAAGGTGGCATAGCGCGGGGGATAGGAGGTCAGGGAGACGACAAGCTGCGTGTCCAGATGGTGCGGGCGGCCACGTCTGATCCGTGAGAAGGCGAAGGCTGCATGCGCCCGCGCCCGCATGATGGGGTCGAGCACGCCCTTGCGTTCCGCCAGATCGCGCAGGGCCTTGCGCTTGCGGTGCGGCGGCTTCTTCAGGAACTTGACGATTGGCGCGAAGGGACCGTCCCCCGCTCCGCTCATGTCCGTGCTCCCGGGCGCACTGGCCCTGGCCGCAGCAAGTCCCGATCCCGCGACGGTGCCGAGCAAACGCTTGTCCGATCCATCTCCGCGAAGCGCCAGCCGGGCCCTATGCTTCGGATCGAAGCGGCGTGGGCGAGTGGCGGCGCGGTGCCGCCCGGTTCGCCCTTCTCCATGATATGTCCGCCTGTGATCATGACGTGGAAACCACCGGTTGAAACTAGGGCATGGTGCGGATGGCGTCGAGAGAGAGCCGACGGGGCCGCATCTCAGTAGAAGAGGAAGTCGCCAGTGTCCTTCAGGGGATCGAAACGCTTTATGTCCGCGGGTTCATGGTCGACGTCATCCACGCGGCAGAAGCATCGATAGTGCGCGGACAGGATGCGATGGATGTTTCGTGCCGTCGTTTCCGAAATGAAGCTGGGGAGATGCTCGAGAACAAGCGGAACGCGCTGACTCAGCAGCGCCGGCATTCCGGCAAGCACGTCATCCTCGGTGCCGTTGACGTCGATCCAGACGAGACCGGCTTCAGCTGGGGCGATGCCCGCATCGGCCAGGATGGAATCGAGCGGCCGGAGTTCGACGTTGATCCGGTCGTCCGACCCAGTTCCGGCGGCGATGGCGTGGCCGCCCATGTTGGAATGGCTGCGCGCCAGTTCGCCGCGTCCGACCGTCGCGGCGACGGCGCATTTGACGATCCGCACCCGCGACTGCAGCGCATTGGCGGCGATGTTCTCTGAGAGAAAGGCGAAGTTGCGCGGCTCCGGCTCGATCGAGACCGCACCGGAAAAGAATCCGCTCAACATGGCATAGACGGTTTCTGTCCCGATGTTTGCGCCGACATCGACGAAGATCTTGCCTTCGGAGGCCGGAACGCGGGTCTTAAGCAGCGCGACGACGCGCATCAGGTCGCGGCGTTGCCAGTCGCCGCGCAACAGCACCCGTGCCGCGATCACGTCGTCGCGAGGATCCAGGAGCAGCGTGTGATCCGGCAACCGGTAGCGGAGCGTGAGTTCGCCCTTGTCGTAGTGAGCCGCCAGCAGCGCCAGGGCGCGACGCCTTATGAAGTGGAAGGCGAAGAGCGGGCGAAGGATGGCCCGCGCAAGCTCGCGCTGTAGTCCTTTGAAGGTGTCGTGGAACATGCTCGGTGTCTGCGGGGCGTCCTGCCCGCGCGAGCGTTAGACCAGTCGGCCGCGCGGTTCAACCAAGGACTTCGTTCACATTGTCATGATTGGCGGCTTCGCCGTCGCCGACGCCGTCCCGCCATGCTATCAGTGCCGCCATGAGCGAGGCTGCCGACGACTTTTATCAGACCCTGCCCGCCTTCACCGATTTCGAAGGCGTGACCGATCCCGCCAACTACCGCCCCCTGCCCCAAGACTGGCTGCTCGCAACCTCCGACATCGTCGGCTCGACAAAGGCCATTGCCGCCGGGCGCTACAAGGCGGTCAACATGGCGGGCGCGAGCGTCATCTCGGCCGTGCTCAATGCGCTGAAGGGCCACCACGCCTTTCCCTTCGTCTTCGGTGGCGATGGCGCCATGGTTGCCATTCCCGCCTCGGCCGAAGCGGCAACGCGGACCGCGCTGGCGGCCGTTCAGACCTGGGTGGCCGAGGAACTCGGCCTCGTCATCCGCGCCGCCGTGGTTCCCGTCGCCGAGATCCGGCGCAACGGCCACGACGTCCGGGTCGCGCGATTCGCCGTCGCGCCGGAGGTGGCCTATGCCATGTTCAGCGGTGGCGGCGCCAGCTGGGCGGAATCGCAAATGAAGGCCGGCCGCTTTGTCCAACCTCCCGCCGCAAGGGGTACGCGGCCGGACCTGACAGGCCTGTCCTGCCGCTGGAACCCGGTGACGTCACGGCATGGCGAAATCCTCTCCATCATCGCGATTCCCGGTCCAAAGGCCACCGCGCGGGCTTTCGACGCGCTGGTCGCCCGGGTCGTGGCCCTGACGGGACAGGAAGAGCGCGGCGGCCATCCCTTTCCCGAAGAGGGTCCGGCAACGCGGTTCAAGCCCGGCAACCTGGACTTCGAAGCTCGTGCCGCCGGGCGCGCGGCCGCGCGGCCGCTGCGCAAGCTGGGCATCTTGGCGCAGGTCTGGCTGGTGGCGGCGCTCGACCGGCTCAAGCTGCCGCTCGGGCGGTTCGATGCCGGCGTCTACCGGCGCGACGTCGCACAGAATTCCGACTTCCGGAAATTCGACGACGGACTGAAGATGACCGTCGATGTCGACCTCGCGCGCGCGCGCCAGATCGAAGCGCTGCTCGAGGAGGCCGAGCGCGGCGGCATCTGCCGCTTCGGCCTGCACCGCCAGGAGTCCGCCATCATGACCTGTCTGGTGCCGACGCCCCTGCAGCGCGATCACATGCACTTCATCGACGGCGGCTCCGGCGGATATGCGATGGCGGCCACGCGACTGAAGGCGCTGGCGTGACGGGCGGGAGCCAGCGGGATTGCCCAGGGCGGCGGACCGGTCTAAGGGCGGTCATCCGCAGTTTAGAGGATACGTCATGCAGCCCGAACTGAGCATGCTGGAGCGATTCCATTTCCGGCTGAAATCCCAGTATGCCTGCTTCGCCTGGGTCCTGGAGCGGGTCGCCGCGATGCCGGGGCCCATTTTTGAGCTAGGGCTCGGCAAGGGTCGTACCTATGATCACCTGCGGCGCAACCTGCCTGGCCGTGACATCTATGTCTTCGAGCGCGATGTCCGGCCGATCGACGGTTGCCTGCCGCCCGATCCCTATCTCGTGCGCGGCAACATCGAGGAGACGCTCCCCGTTTATGTGGAGCGCTTCGCGGGCCAGGTCGCCATGGCGCATTCCGACGTGGGCGACATCTCGCTGCAGCACAATCAGATGATGCGCGCGCTCGTGCCCCGGCTGCTCCCGCCGGCGCTCCGTCCGGGCGGCTTCCTCCTCTCCGATCTCAATCTGGAGATTCCGGGCTTCGAAGCGCTGCCGCTGCCGGCCGACGCCGTGCCCGGCCGCTATTTCATCTATCGAAAGCCTGCGGGCGGGTGAGGACGGAGAGGGTCGGAGTTCGCGAACGCCAGGATGGCAAGAGGATCGCAGGGAGATTGAAGACATGACGGAGCAGCGGAGCCTGTCGCGGCTGAAGGCCATCACGGATCGCGAAGTGGCAGCCTTTGCGGCGCGAACGCCGCGCTCCGGGGCCCTGGCAGCGCGCGCAGGCAAGTCGATGCCGGATGGCGTGCCGATGGCCTGGATGGCAGGCCTTCACCGCCATCCGCCTCTCTTCGTGTCGGCCGGCCATGGCAGTGAATTCCGCGATGCCGACGGCAATCGCTACATCGACTTCAACCTCGCGGATCTGTCAAACACCATCGGCTTCGGCGAAAACGCGGTGACGCGGAAGGTCGCGGCGCAAGCGGCGCGCGGAATGCAGTTCCTTCTTCCCTGCGAGGATGCAATCGCGGTGTCGGAAGAGCTTGCGGCGCGGACCGGGATGCCGTTCTGGCAGTTCACCATCAGCGCCTCCAGCGCCAATACCGAAGTGATCCGCATCGCCCGGGCCATGACCGGCCGGGAGAAGGTCGTGATGTTCGACGGCAAGTATCACGGTCACATCGACGTCGCGATGACTTCGGGTGGAGCGCCGGGCCGGAACGAACCGGCACGGAGCGAAGGGCTCGGCCTTTCACCGGGTGCAGCGGCGGATGCGGTCAATATTCCCTTCAACGATCTGGAAGCTCTCGACAGGGCTCTGCGATCGGGAGACGCGGCCCTCGTCATGGCCGAGCCCGCCTTGACCAACTGTTCCCTGGTTCTGCCAGACCCAGGTTTCCTGCAGGCCGCCTGCGCCTTGGCGCGCAAGCATGGCGCCCTCGCCTGCCTCGATGAAACCCACACCTGGCAACTGGCCTTCGGCGGCTTCGTGAGAGCCGAGGGAGTCTCGCCCGACTTCGTCACCCTGGGCAAAGGTCTTGGCAGTGCCACGCCACTTGGCGCCTATGGCATGAGCCCGGCTGTCGCCCGTTTCGTGGAGACGCATCGCGACGTGGCCGACAGCCCGGGACGCGGGCTGGCGATCGGCGGCACGACATACGGCAGCGCCCTGACCCTGGCAGCGGCACGCGCCATGCTCGAGGACATCGCGACAGAGGACGGCTATCGCCGCATCTCGAAGCTCGGTGCCCGCCTCGCCGATGGCATCGACGCGATCATATCGGACATCGGACTGCCATGGTGCGCCTTCCGCTATGGCCCGCGCTCGGGATTCTGCAAGACCTCGCGGCATCCCCGAAACTACGCGGAGGCCCATCATTCCGTCGACATTGCCTTCAGCGATGCCATGCGGGTCTTCATGGCAAACAGGGGCATCTGGGAGGCGATCTATTCCGCCGGACCTCAGGTCTCGTTCGCCCATGCGGAGAGCGATATCGATCGCTACATCGGCGTGGCGCGGGCCTTCATGACCGAGGTCTTCGCCTGATCTCGCCTCGCTGGTGCGGATGTCATGCGCGTGCCGCTCAGTTGCTCGCGGCCGACCAGACCTCCTCGATCCGCTGATCGCGCCCGCAGTTCCACCGATAGTACTTGTAGCGGACGGGATTCTTCTCGGCATAGTCCTGGTGATAGTCCTCCGCGGGCCAGAAGGCGGCGGCCGGCAGGATATCGACCTGCACCGGCTGGCCAATCTGCCGCGCCACGTCCGTCTTCTTCGCATCGGCCGCCGCGCGCTCGGCATCCGTGGCGAAAAAGACGACAGGCCGATAGGCGGGCCCTCGATCGCAAAACTGCCCGCCGCCATCGGTCGGGTCGATGTGCCGGAAGTAGTAGTCCAGCAACGCATCGTAGCTCAGCGTCGCCGGATCGTAGGTGACTTCGACCACCTCCACATGCGGCACGGGATTTTCCGCGTCCGTATCGTGATAGTCTTCATAGGTTGGATTGGCGCGACTCCCGCCGGAATAGCCCGAGACGACCTGGGTCACGCCGGCAAGCTGGCGGAAATCATGCTCGACGCACCAGAAGCAGCCGCCCGCCAGAATGGCCGTTGCCCGTTGGGCTGCGGATGCCGGCAGGGAGGCAAGGACCGCGATTCCCAGAATCACAAAGGCAAATGCGGTGATCAGACGTCTCATGTCAGGAGTTTCCTTCCGATGGATGGAAGACGAGCGCCACACCGTTGATGCAGTAGCGTAACCCCGTCGGCTCGGGTCCGTCCTCGAAGACATGGCCCAGATGGCCGCCGCAGCGCCTGCAGTGCACCTCGACACGCGTGGTGAACAGCGTGTCGTCCTGCTTCCGACCAACCGCACCCGGAAGAACGTCGAAGAAGCTTGGCCAGCCGGTTCCGCTGTCGAACTTGGTCTCGGCGCCGAACAGCGGCAGGTCGCAGGCGGCGCAGGCGAAGTTGCCCTTGCGATGCTCGTCGAGCAGCGCACTGGTCCACGGCCGTTCGGTTGCCTCCTCGCGAAGGACGGCGAATTGCTCGGGCGTGAGCAGGCGCTTCCATTCGGACTCATCCTTCGTGATCTCGAAGTCCTCAGCCTGTGACGGCCGCGCGCCATGGGCAAGAACGCAGGGCAGCAGGGAGGCATGGGCCAGAAGCAGGCGTCGATTCAAGGCGGCGACTCCGATGTGGAATGTCTGTCGGCATACTAGGTTCGTTGGGGCGCCACGCGACTACACGTTGTTGGCGGCGCCCTTCAAGACTCCGTGAGCCGTCGTGCCAGCACATGCGCTCGACCGACGCACTCGACAATTGCAATGACCGCCAGCATCCGTTATTACTAATCAGATATAACGACTTGGAGACTGCGGGCACAGGGCCCTTTCTGTGGTGCAGGCCTCCGGGCAGGCACAACAGGAGGAGACTGCGGAATGGCCAGGACAGCGGTGAAGAAGGCAGCGAAGAAGAAAAGCGCGCAACCGGCGGCCCGCAAGGCGGCCAAGCCGATTTCGCTTCACCCCCTGATCGACAAGGGAAAGTTCGGCGCGGCGAAGAAGGCCTTCGCCGGCGGCACGCTCAGCTGCAAATGCGCCGTCGATCCGGTCGTCGTTCAGATCACCGGTCAGACAGCCCACAATCACGCCTGCGGCTGCAGCAAATGCTGGAAGCCCGAGGGCGCGGTCTTCTCCATCGTCGCCGTGACCGCGAGGGACAATGTGAAGGTCGCCGCACATGGCGAGAAACTCAGGGTCGTCGATCCCAACGCCACCATTCAGCGCCACGCCTGCAGCAGTTGCGGCACCCACATGTTCGGTCGCATCGAGAACACCGCGCATGGGTTCTACGGCCTGGATTTCATCCATACCGAACTCTCCAAGGACAAGGGATGGTCGCCGCCGGAATTCGCAGCCTTCGTGTCCTCGATCATCGAACAGGGCTTTGATCCCTCGCGCATGGGCGCGGTGCGGTCCCGGCTGAAGAAGGTGGGACTGCCGCCCTATGATTGCCTGTCTCCGGCCTTGATGGACTATCTCGCGACCCATGCCGCCAAGCGCACCGGCCTGCTGAAGGGCTGACTGGCGGAAGCGGCCAGGTCCGGACGCACAGGCCTCAGACCACGTCGGTCGGTTCGAGGGCACAGGCCAGATGCGGTTCGATCTCGATCTGGATCGTGGGATGGCTGATCTTGAACCGATGCGCCAGTTCCACCGCCAGCTCATGCAGGAAGGCGTCTCCCGGATGTCCCGCCGGCATGACCAGATGACAGGACAGCGCGGTTTCGGTGGTGCTCATCGGCCAGATGTGCAGGTCGTGCAGGATGCCAACGCCCGGCTGGGCCAAGAGAAAGGCCCTCACCTGATCGGTCGAGACATGGGCCGGCACCGCCGCCAGCGACATGGCGAAGGAGTCTCGAAGGAGGGTCCAGGTTCCGGCGATGATCACCACGTTGATCAGCAAGCTGACGATCGGATCCACCCAGATCCAGCCTGTCAGAACGATCACCAGGCCGGCTACGACCACGCCGGCCGAGACAAGCGCATCGGACGCCATGTGCAGGAAGGCGCCGCGGATGTTGAGATCGTCCTTCCGGCCCGCGGCAAACATCAGAGCCGTGGCACCGTTGATGAGGATGCCAATTGCGGCCACGATCATCATGGTCCTGCCGGCAACCGGCTCGGAGGCGCCCAGGCGCTGGACCGCCTCCCATGAGAGGGCGCCGGCCGTCACCAGCAGCACAACGGCGTTGAACAGCGCAGCGAGGATGGAAGACCCCCGCAGGCCATAGGTAAAGCGGTCGCTTGGCGCGCGCTTGACAAGCGCGCTCGCCAGCCAGGCCACCACCAATCCGAGCACATCGCCGAGATTGTGGCTGGCATCGGCCAGAAGCGCCACCGAGTTGCCGATGAAGCCGAAGGCGGCTTCGACCGCCACGAAGGCGATGTTGAGGCCGATGCCGATGGCAAAGGCCCTGCCATAGCTGGACGGCGCATGGGCATGTCGGCCGCGGTGCGAATGTCCGTCATGGGCGTGATGGTCATGTGGGCCGGTCATGCGAGGTGCCTCTTGCCGTCTGCCGGATGTGGGCCGCGGCCGTTGCCGCCCACTCCGGATTGTGTATAGGAACACAATGAAATCCTTGAATCGCTTCGCAAAACTCGCATCCATCCTCATGCTGCTACTTGCGGTGGCAGCCTGCGCCTCGAACATGCCCCGGCTCGACGACGCTCCGGCGGACACCTATGCGACACCCGTCGGGTTCCGTGGCATCCGCTACTGGGGCGACGTCGAACTGAAGAAGCTCAACGAAGTGACCGCCCTCCGCATGCAGCAGATCGCGGAGGCCAGCAAGACCGATCCCCGGCTGTCCCTCAAGCATGCCGACTATCTCGCCATTTCGGGCGGCGGCAGCGATGGCGCCTTCGGCGCCGGGCTGCTGGTCGGCTGGAGCAAGCTCGGCACGCGGCCGGAATTCGAGATCGTCACCGGCATCAGCACCGGTGCGCTGAGCGCGCCCTTTGCCTTCCTGGGCTCCGGATATGATGCGCAGCTGACAAAGATCTACACCACCATCAGCACCAAGGACATCCTGCGCTCGAACGGTCCGATGGGCGCCATCTTCGGCTCTTCCCTCAGCGACAACAGCCCGCTCAAGACATTGGTGGCGACCTATGTGACGCAGGATCTGCTCGACCGAATCGCCGTCGAGAACTCGCGCGGACGCAAGCTTCTGATCGGCACGACCAATCTGGATGCCCAGAGACCGGTCGTCTGGGACATGACGGCGATCGCCGCCAGCGACAATCCCGCACGGGTCCAGCTCTTCCGCGACGTGCTCGTGGCGAGCGCCGCGATCCCCGGCGTCTTCCCGCCGCAGCTCATCAAGGTGGTGGCCGACGGCAAGACCTATGATGAACTGCATGTCGACGGAGGCACGACGACGCAGGCCTTCCTGCTGTCCGCCGAGAACTCCCTGAAGAGCGTCGACGAAGTCCTGAAGATCAAGCGAACCCGCGCGCTCTACGTCATCATCAACGGCAGTTTCGCGCCGCAGCCGGCCAAGACCGAGACCGAGACCTTCGCCATCGCCACCCGTTCGATCAGTACACTGATCAAGAATCAGGGTATCGGCGACGTCTACCGAATGTATGCCCAGGCCACGCGCGACGGCGTCGACTTCAATGTGGCGTCGATCCCTGAGGATTTCACCGAAACCAGCAAGAGCACATTCGATCGCGACTACATGAACAAGCTCTACAAGCGTGGCTTTCAGGCCGCGGTGACCGGGACCGCCTGGCAAAAGACGCCCCCCGACTACGCCCAATAGGACTGGCAAGCCGATGGCAGCCCCTCTCGAGGGGTGACCTGGCCATCTCGCAAGTCTCGCCGGGCACCGAACGATTGTCCTTGTATATTGCCGGCAATGTGCCTATATGAGCCCCATCGAGTTTTCGGCCGGTTGGCTTGGCTCCGCACGTTGACAAGTGCACTGCTCTCTCCCTCTCTTCCAGAACATCGATCGAGGTCGGCATCGCGTTGCGCGGTGAAGGCATCGTGCACTTGCATTTTCGAAAGGTACAGTCATGCAAACAGGCAAGGTAAAGTGGTTCAACAGCCAGAAGGGCTTCGGCTTCATCGAGCCGATCTCTGGCGGACCCGACGTTTTCGTTCACATCAGCGCGGTTGAACGCGCTGGGCTCGGCACTCTCAACGAGGGCCAGAAGCTGACCTACGAGATCGTCACGGATCGCCGCAATGGCAAGTCGTCGGCCGACAAGCTCGCGGTCGCCAACTGATTCACGATATCGGTCCTCATAGCCGCCGCGCGCCACGGATGTAATGGTGGCGGCGGCCTGGACTGCGACGATGCGCCGGCCTCGCCCGGCGCATTTGTTTTTCCGGGCCAACTGAGGCGCCTGCCGCGAAGGGATGACAATGCATACCCTCTACATGTTTCGCTCGAAGCATTCTCCGGACCTGTCGTGCTATTGCGGCGATTCGCGCGGCGCCGGACTTCCTGAACGCTTTGCTCCCTGGACGCCGCTGGGCGTGCTGCGCCGCGACCAGCAACCACCACACGGCCTGTCGCGCCAGGCCATCGAGGCCGGCATCGCCGCGCATGGGTTTCAGCTGATGCGCGTCAAGAAACAGCCCTCTGCGCCGGCGACGGAGGCAACCCGCCGATGAAGATCTTCGTGCGCGACAACAACGTCGAACAAGCGCTTCGCTTCCTGAAGCGGAAGATGCAGCGCGAAGGCCTGCTCCGCGAAATGCGGGCGCATGTCGCCTATGAGAAGCCATCCGAGCGCCGGGTCCGCGAGAAAGCCGAAGCCATTCGGCGGGCACGGAAGCTCGCACGCAAGAAGGCGCAACGCGAGGGGCTGCTGCCTATGCCAAAGCCCAAGGCGAAGTCACCTCCCCGGCCCAATCCGTTCCAGTCGGCAGGCCAGACCGCGCCCGACACGAAGACGATCTGAGGCGCGGCCTATCCTCCTAGCGACGCGCAGGACCGCAAGAGCCGCAAGGCAAGGGCTCAGAAATAGACCACGACATAGCCGCCGCCCGAGCGCTGGTAGTAGGTGCCGCCGCAGGAATAGAGGCTGTAGCCGTAGTAGTTTCCATAAACACAGCCGGCCGGCAGGGCGCCGACATAGGCGCCGCGGCGGATGACGCGGCGCGTGGTGCGCCGGGCGACGCCGGCCACGCTGCCGGGCGTTGCCGGCCGCCCGATGACGGCCTGCGCATCTTCCACGAACTTGATGAAGCCGATGTTCACCTGATGACCGGCGATCTCGACGTCGCCGATCACGAAGGTCAGCGCCAGGGCGGCCAGGGCCATGGATTTGATCCGCTTCATTTTGCGCCTCGTTCGCTCTTCGGCACCTCGTCCAGGCCTTGCAGGTCGCCGAACTCGACCTGCTTGGCATCCGCGGCGGGCTTCAGCGTGTAATCGTCAGCCGCAACCTCGGCGCCGCTCTTCCAGTCCGAAAACGTGATGTCGTAGGATGGCGCCAGCACCGTCATCTTGCTGGTGATGGTGAAGCGGCAGGGAAATGGCCTGTCGCCCTCGGCAATCCAGATCTGCCAGTCGACATCGTCGGTGCGGAAGGCCAGGTGATCGCAGGCCTGGCCGCGGATGACGCCGATGCCCAGCGCTTCCGCCTGAATGACATTGGCCATCATCGTGTCATTGGCATTGGCCGAGAGCAGATCGGCCGCGGGCAGTTCAAGGCCGAACTCGAGGCGCAGCATGTCGATCAGCTCGTCCAGCGTACCCTTGAACGGGTGACGGGCATAGACATTGAGGTTCTTGCCATAGACCGACAGTTCCGATCCGTCGGTGACCAGCTCCACATTGGCTAGGCCGCCCGAGCGCGTGATGCGGGCTTTGTCGGGCCGCGTCATGGTGAGCGAACCCGAGCTGGCAAGCCCCACCTTCTGGATATCGTCCGTCACGATCTCCAGAGTCGAGTCATATGTGACCGATAGGGTTTTCTGCTGGGCGAGGAAATCCGCCATGGCCTTGAAGGCGGCCCTGGCCTCGTCCTCCTGGGCAAGGGCCGGCGCCGAACTGGCGATCAGCCCGGCGAGCATGCCCGCCACGAATCGTCCGCTTGATCGTTTCAAGATAAGCCTCCATTGCGTGCCTGCCGATGCGCCGCCTGATGCAAGTCTAGGACCGTCAGCCGGGGATTGCCACAGGATTGAGAAGCCGCAGGCCAGAGAGGCCCGCGTCGCCGTCTTGCGGCCAACCATCGCATTTCTCATAAGGGCGGCATGACGGGCCCCACATCGCCATCTCCACGCTCGATGCTGCTGCCGGCTCTCGCGGTCACAGCCTGCGGATCCATGTGGGGCCTCTACTGGCTGCCGCTGCGCTGGATCGAGGCGCTGGGCGTGGGCGGCGCATGGGCGGCACTCCTGTTCAATGCCATCGCCGTCGCCGCCACGCTGCCGTGGATGCTGTCGCGGCAACGCTGGAACGGACTCGCGCAGCAGGCCGTGACCGGCCTCATGCTCGGCACCGCCTTCACCATCTACACGGTCAGCCTGGTGCTGACCGACGTCATCCACGCGATCCTCCTCTTCTACCTGACACCCGTCTGGAGCACCCTGGCCGGATGGATCTTCCTGCGCGAGCGCGTCACGCTGAGCCGCCTTGCCGCCGTCGTCCTTGGCCTTGCCGGACTGTGGCTGATCCTCGGCAGCGACGGCGGCCTGCCCGTGCCGCGCAATGCCGGCGACTGGCTGGCCCTGGCCAGCGGAATTCTATGGTCCGCGGGGACGCTGCTCAGCTACGCGCGGCCGACGACCAACATCGCGCTGTCGGTCCTGGCCTTCGCCGCCGGCGGACTCGTGGCGTCGATCCCCGTGCTGGCGCTGGCCATCCACCTCGACCTGCCTCTGGCGGCGCTGGACCATCTCATGCCCGCGCTACCCTGGGTGCTGCTCGTGGCCCTGGTCATCTTCATTCCGCCCACTTTCCTGGTGCTGTGGGCGGCGCAGCGCATGGACCCCGGGCGCATCGGCATCCTGCTGATGACCGAAGTGCTGTTCGGCGCCATGTCCGCTGCGGCCTATTCCGGCGAGTCCTTCGGACCGCGCGAGGCAATGGGCACGGCGATGATCGTCGCCGCCGGCCTGACCGAGGTTCTCGGCCGCCGCTAGCCGGTTCCGAGAGAGGGTCCAGGGTGCTATCCTGTGCCGATCATGGGATGGTCACTGACAATCGGACGCATCGCCGGGACGTCGGTCCGGCTCCACGTGACCTTCCTGCTGTTCCTCGCCTGGATTGCGATCACCGACTACCTGTCCGGCGGTCCCGCGGCGGCACTCGCCTCGCTTGCCTTCATCCTGCTGATCTTCGCCTGCGTCACCGCGCACGAGTTCGGCCACATCCTCATGGGTCGAAGGTTCGGCGTGAAGACGCCGGAGGTGATCCTTTCGCCCATCGGCGGCATGGCCAACATGGAGCGGATTCCCGAGGCTCCCGGCCAGGAGCTTCTGATCGCACTTGCGGGTCCGGCGGTGAATGTCGTCATCCTTCTGCTGCTGGCGACGGTCGGGGGCGTCTCGCTCGCGAGCCTGCCAAGCCTCGACTTCGAGTCGGCCAGCCTCGGGCAGCGTCTCGCCTACATCAACGGCATGCTGGTGGCCTTCAACATGATTCCCGCCTTCCCAATGGATGGCGGTCGCGTACTGCGGGCGCTCCTGTCCATGGGCCTCGGGCCCACGCGCGCCACCGCCATCGCGGCGCGCGTGGGCCAGGGCTTCGCCTTCCTCTTCGTTCTGCTCGGACTGTTCTACAGCCCAATCCTTCTGCTGGTCGGCATCTTCGTCTATCTCGCCGCCGGCTCGGAGGCACAGGCCTCCAACCTGCGCGCCATGGCGCGAGGCCTGAAGGTTGCCGATGCGATGGAACGCGCGCCGCGTGTGCTCGGTCGCGATCAGTCGCTGGCGCAGGTCGTGGAGGCCCTGCTGCAGACGCCGCAGCGCGACTTTCCCGTGGTCGACGACGACGGACGGCCCGTGGGCCTGCTGGACCGCGACGCGCTGATCACGGCCCTTGCCCGCGACGGGCGCGACGGACGCCTGACCGATGCAATGCGGCCCGGTCTGGTCATCGGCGAGGACCAGCCGCTTGCGCAGACCCTGGAGGCCATGCGGCGGCAGGGCAGCAGGGCGGAAGCCGTCGTGTCGCGCGATGGCCGGGTCACCGGCCTGCTCAGCATCGAGAATATCGCCGAGATGATGATGGTCCAGGGCGCCAGCCCCGGCTGGTCCTTCGCCAGATCGCGGACGCGGCGCGGCTAGAACGCCAGCAGACGCTCGATCTCGGCTGCGACGCGATCCTGCAGATCCCAGAGCCCGGGATCGTGAATTCCCATCTCCTCGAGATGCCGCACCGTGTTGTAGAGATACTCCGCCCCCGAGCCCCAATGCCCGCAGGCCCGCGCAAGACCATGCGCCACCTCTTCGGGACTGCGGTCGGGATCATAGATGTCGAGGCGATGCGGCCCGGCGTAGAATGTCAGGGCCCGCACCGGCCCACCCTCGCAGTCCACCTCGATCCAGCGAACCGCATCGAGCGCCTCGTCGCTGCCCACCTCGCGGTCGAGCAGGGCACGAAGCGTGGCCTCGGCCGATGCGGAGTCGAGGCGCATGATCACGCCTTCGCATTGCCCGCCGGGGTCGAGGCACAGCATGTAGCCAGGCTGGTCGGGTGTGGCGCGATAGCGCTCGATCTTCATGGAAAAGCCGCGGTGCCAGCCCCGTGCCAGGGCCCTGCGGACCTCGGCGGCATCGAAGGCACGCTTCCAGATGAGCGACCCATAGGCGAAGATCCAGATCGGGCCATCGGGGCGGGTGCCGAGCAGGCGCGCAACCGCCCGGTCGTAGTCCGCGTCGGAATACCGGTCGTAGGCATCTCTCGCGCCGTCATCCGCCACCTCGCGATGGCAGCGTGCCACCAGTTCCGCCGTCAGTCTCATGACCCGCACCGTCATGCACCTCCTGTCCCAGGTCGGTCACCTTGCTTACACGGATTGGTGAAGACGTGGAACTCGCCAGGTGACGGTCAGTTGATTTCTTCTTGACCGGCGGTTCTGCAATGCTACGCAAGTTACAAAACGCACAGGAGACGCACCATGACCGCCACCCGCCGCAACACCATGCTGGCCATTGCCGGCGCCATGTCGGCCGCCATCGCGGCCAACCTGGCCCCGACCGACGCCCGGGCCGCGGACATGGAAAAATGCTACGGCGTGGCGCTGAAGGGTCAGAATGACTGTGCCGCGGGCGAAGGGACCACGTGCGCGGGGACATCGGCCATCGACTATCAGGGCAATTCCTGGAAGCTGGTGCCCAAGGGAAGCTGCCTGAAGACCGAGACGCCGCTCGGTCCGGGCTCGCTCACGCCGATCAAGCGTCCCGCCTGACGGAGCGCCCAGGGGGCAGACCCGCCGGGCCACCCCTCATGTCTCCACATGCCGGGAAGGCCATGTCCGCATCACCTGTCATTCCTGCGCGCGGCGGCATCGGGCTGAAGTCCGAGCACTACCGCGCCGTTCTCGCCGACCGGCCCGATGTCGGCTTCTTCGAGATCCATGCCGAGAACTACATGGGCGCCGGCGGGCCGCCGCATCGCTATCTGGCCGCCATCCGCGATGCCTATCCGCTGTCGCTGCACGGCGTCGGCCTGTCCATCGGCGGACCGGGCCCGCTGGATAGCGCCCATCTCGCGCGGCTCAGGGCCCTGATCGAGCGCTACGAGCCCGGCCTGTTTTCCGAGCATCTGGCCTGGTCCACCCATGACAGCGGCTATCTCGCCGACCTGCTTCCCCTGCCCTATACGGCCAAGACGCTGCAGAGTGTCTGCGATCACATCGACGAGACTCAGCTGGCGCTTGGCCGCCAGATGCTGCTCGAGAATCCGTCGAGCTATCTGCGCTTCAGCGACAGCACGATGGAGGAGCCCGAATTCATCGCCGAAATCGCGCGACGCACGGGCTGCGGGCTGCTGCTCGACATCAACAATGTCTTCATCTCGGCGAAGAACCTCGGCCTTGCTGCGCGCGACTATCTTGATGCCTATCCGCTCGCGCTGGTGCAGGAGATCCACCTCGCCGGCCACGACACGGTGACGGACGCCGGCGGAACGGTCCTGATCGATACGCACGGCGCCGCGGTGGATGCGGATGTCTGGCAGCTCTACGCCCTGGCGGTGGAACGCACCGGTCCGCGCCCCACGCTGATCGAACGTGACAGCAATGTGCCGCCGCTGGCCGAGCTCGTCGCGGAATCGCAGCAAGCCGAGACCATCATGCGCACGCATTGCCAGGCAGCAGCATGATCCGGCAGGCCGATCTCACGGCAGCGCTGGACAATTGGTCGCTGGATCCGAGCCACCCGCGCCTCGGCATCTATCGGAACAACGTCGCGGCGGCGCTGATCAACGCGTTGAAGGTTCGCTTTCCCGTCACCGCGCGGCGGCTGGGCGAAGCCGGCTTTGCGGCGGTCGCCGGCAGCTATGCCGACGGCAATCGCCCCTACTCGCCCGTGCTCATCGACTATGGACAGTCCTTTCCCGACCATGTCGCGGCCTGCGCGGCCATCCCGGACCGTGACCAGCTGGCCGACATTGCCAGGCTCGAGAGCCTCTGGTGGCAGGCCTATCATGCCGCCGATGTCGAGCCGGCGACACCGGCGGAGCTTGCTGCGATTCCGGCCGAACGCTGGGGGGATGCGCGCCTCGCCTTCCTCCCGTCGATGGGTCTGCTGGCCTCTCGCCATCCCGTCGGATCGCTCTGGCAGGGTAATGCGTCTGCCGACGTCCCCCAGAACATCCTCGTCGCCAGGCCGGATGCAGAGGTTCTGGTGTGTCTTGTCGATGACGCGGACTTCGCCCTGCTCGCCCATCTGGCCCGCGGCATGAAACTGGGCGAGGCCGTCGAGGTGGTCGCCAATCAACATTCCGCCTTCGATCTCGCCACGGCCCTGCAGGGCCTCATCTCGTATCGCATCATCCGGGGAGTATCCACGTGACACGGTTTCTCTACAGCCTCGATGGTCTCTTCGGCCGGATACCGCACTCCGTCATCGCATTGCTGGGCCGGTTGGCGATCGGGCTGGTGTTCTGGAATTCCGGCCGCACCAAGGTTCACGGCTGGAACATCTTCCATGTCAACGACACGACGCTCTATCTGTTCCAGAACGACTACAAGGTGCCGCTGCTGCCGCCCGAGACGGCGGCGCTGATGGCCCAGGTCGCCGAGAACACGCTGCCCATCCTTCTCTTCGTCGGTCTCGCCACGCGCCTTTCGGCGCTGGGACTTCTGATCATGACGCTGGTGATCGAGATCTTCGTCTATCCCGGCGCCTATGTGATTCACGGCACCTGGGCGACCATCCTGCTGGTCCTCATCAAGTATGGACCAGGCGTCTTTTCGCTTGACCATCTGCTGAGCCGGCGCTGACGCCCGGCCGGCGTGGAGTCAAACCGTTCCAACCGTTTGCAATGACGCGGGCAACGGGCTAGGGAGACGCCCATCGATACGGTTTGCAGAAGGAGCCTGCCATGAAATCACGTCTTGCCGCCGGACTTGCCGGGCTCATGCTGCTTGGCCTGGCACAGGGAACGGCCTGGGCCGATGCCTATCAGGACGGGATGGCGGCCTTCAAGAACGAGGACTACGGCAAGGCGCTCAGCCTGCTCATGCCCTATGCCAAGGATGGCAATGCCGATGCCGCCTATCTGCTGGGCGAGATGTATGGACCGCGCAGCTGGGGCCAGAAGGGCGAGAACCGCAACGGCGTGGAACAGGACAATGCCCAGGCCATCTACTGGTGGGGCGAGGCGGCAAAGGCGGGCAACGCCGATGCGCAGCTCAAGCTCGGCTGGTGGCTGCTGAAGGGCAAGGACGTGGTCAAGCAGGACGAGGCCGCCGGCATGAACTGGTTGCTGATGGCCGCCAACCAGGGCGAGCCACAGGCCCAATATGAAGTTGGCATCGGCTATTGGAAGGGTCGCGGCGTCAAGGCCGATCCCATCGCCGCCTACATGTGGCTGGAACTGGCCTCGGCAGAGCCTGGCTTCGACAATGCGGTCGGATATCTCGACGAGATCGCCAAGTCCATGACGCCCGAGCAGGTGACCCAGGCCAAGCAGATGGTCCAGGCCTTCGCGCCGAAGCGCGGAAAGTAGCGGGACCGTCTCCGGGCGCTCGCGCATGGAGCGAAGCCTCTGGCCGAAATCGGAGGTACAGTTTCTCACGGATTGCAGGGCGCCGGATGGACCTCTAAGCTTGCCGCATGGATGCAGGCCTGCCCGTACTGGACTGGCTGCTGCCCGCGGCCCTGGGTGTGGGGCTGGCGGCGGCAACCGGCTTCCGCATTTTCGTGCCGCTGCTGATTCTCGGCCTCGCCGCGCGCGGTGGCCTGCCGCTCTCCGATGGTTTCCAGTGGGTGGCGACGGCACCGGCCCTGATCATGCTGGCCGTCGCCGCCGGACTTGAGGTCGCCGCCTACTACATTCCAGGCCTCGACAACCTGCTCGACACGCTGGCGACGCCCGCGGCCGTGGTGGCCGGCATCGCCATCTCGGCGGCAGTGATGACCGACATGCCGCCCATGCTCAAATGGACGCTGGCCATCATCGCGGGCGGAGGTGCGGCCGCCGTCACGC
>JAXMCU010000006.1:0-55000 GCA_046349195.1 Hyphomicrobiales bacterium | reverse complement strand
CGCTGCTGGGCTATTCCAAGATGCATACGGGCGTCGACTTCGGCGTTCCGCAGGGCACGCCGATCCGGGCCGCCGGCGCCGGCACGGTGGAGCTTGCGGGCCGCCACGGTGCCTATGGCATCACCGTCGAGCTCCGTCACAACAACAAGTACGAGACGCTCTACGCCCACATGAGCAAGCTGGCCGCCGGCATCCGCCGCGGCGCCAAGGTCAACCAGGGCCAGATCATCGGCTATGTCGGGGCCACCGGCCGCGCCACCGGCCCTCACCTCCATTATGAAGTCCGCGTCGACGAACGCCCCGTCAATCCCACGCGCATCAAGGCGACCGGCGGCAAGCAGCTGGCCGGCAAGGAACTGTCCAGGTTCAAGCAGCTGAAGCAGCGCATCTACGCCATGATGCAGCAGGCCCCGTCGCCGTTGCAGGTGGCCGAGGCCAAGCCCTAGTCTCAGGGGCGTCCACGGGCCTCTCTGGCCCCCTGCAGGACCACTTCTCTGCATGGATGCCGTCAGGCCGCGTCCGGCACCTCGGCAATGTCGAAATAGACCGGCAGCCCGCGTTCCCGCGCGATGCGTACATCCTCGTCCGCACCCTTGGACATGCCCGGCAGGCGCAGTGAGGAAGATCGGCGCCGTTTCGGCACACGAGGTCTGCGCGCTGGACCGCCTTGCCATGGTCGTGGTGCCGGAAGACGCGAAGCTGGCCGGTTTTCCGCGGCGCGGGCCCGTGGTGATCCGGGCATGAGAAAACCCCGGCGTTTCCGCCGGGGTTTCGTGTCTTCAGCGAAGCGCTGAGGGCCGGACTTAGAAGTCCATTCCGCCCATGCCGCCCATGCCGCCGCCGCCCGGGGGCATGGCCGGAGCCTTGTCCTTGGGCCTCTCGGCGATCATGGCCTCGGTGGTGATCAGCAGCGAGGCGACCGAAGCCGCATCCTGCAGCGCCACGCGCACGACCTTGGTCGGGTCGATGATGCCGGCGGTGACCATGTCGACGTATTCCTCGGTCTGCGCGTTGAAGCCGTAGTTGCCGGACTTCTCGAGCAGCTTGCCGACCACGATCGAGCCTTCGACACCGGCGTTCTCGACGATCTGGCGCACCGGAGCCTCGAGCGCCTTGGAGACGATGTTGATGCCGGCCTGGACGTCGGCATTGTCCGACTTCAGACCCTCAACCGCCTTCTTGGCGCGCAGCAGGGCGACACCGCCGCCCGGAACGATGCCCTCTTCCACCGCAGCGCGGGTGGCGTTCAGCGCGTCGTCCACGCGGTCCTTGCGCTCCTTGACTTCCACTTCCGTCGAGCCGCCGACCTTGATGACGGCAACGCCGCCCGCAAGCTTGGCGAGACGCTCCTGGAGCTTCTCCTTGTCGTAGTCCGAGGTGGTCTCCTCGATCTGCGCCTTGATCTGGGCGCAGCGGCCCTGGATGTCGGCCTTCTTGCCGGCGCCGTCGACGATCGTGGTGTTCTCCTTCTCGATGCGGACGCGCTTGGCGCGGCCCAGCATGTCGAGGGTCACGTTCTCCAGCTTGATGCCGAGGTCTTCCGAGATCACCTGGCCACCGGTGAGGATGGCGATGTCCTCGAGCATGGCCTTGCGGCGGTCACCGAAGCCCGGGGCCTTGACGGCCGCGACCTTGAGGCCGCCGCGCAGCTTGTTCACCACGAGCGTGGCCAGCGCCTCGCCCTCGATGTCCTCGGCGATGATCAGCAGGGGCTTCGAGGTCTGCACCACGGCCTCGAGAACCGGGAGCATGGCCTGGAGCGACGACAGCTTCTTCTCGTGCAGGAGGATGTAGGGATCCTCGAGCTCGGCCACCATCTTGTCGGCGTTGGTGATGAAATAGGGCGAGAGATAGCCGCGGTCGAACTGCATGCCCTCGACGACGTCGAGTTCGGTCTCGGCGGTCTTGGCTTCCTCGACCGTGATCACGCCCTCGTTGCCCACCTTCTGCATGGCCTGGGCGATCATGTCGCCGATGGCCTTCTCGCCATTGGCCGAGATGGTGCCGACCTGGCCGACCTCATCCGAACCCTTGACCTTCTTGGACCGCTTCTTGATGTCCTCGATGGCGACCGCGACGGCCATGTCGATGCCGCGCTTCAGGTCCATCGGGTTCATGCCGGCAGCCACGTTCTTGGCGCCCTCGCGGACGATGGCCTGGGCCAGCACGGTGGCGGTGGTGGTGCCGTCACCCGCCAGGTCGTTGGTCTTCGAGGCCACTTCGCGCACCATCTGGGCGCCCATGTTCTCGAACTTGTCCTCGAGCTCGATCTCCTTGGCGACGGTGACGCCGTCCTTGGTGGTGCGCGGCGCGCCGAAGCTCTTGTCGATGACGACGTTGCGGCCCTTGGGGCCGAGGGTGACCTTCACCGCGTTTGCGAGAATGTCGACGCCGCGCAGCATGCGCTCGCGGGCTTCACCGCCGAAGCGGACTTCCTTAGCAGCCATGTGTGTCTTCCTTTTACTGACTGAACTGAGTTGGTTGGTTGCGGACGGGCGGACTTACTTGTCCAGAACGCCCATGATGTCGGATTCCTTCATGATCAGGTATTCGGTGCCATCGATCTTGACCTCGGTACCCGACCACTTGCCGAACAGGACGCGATCGCCCTTCTTCACGTCGAGCGGAACCAGCTTGCCGCTTTCGTCGCGGCCGCCGGGACCAACGGCGATGATTTCGCCCTGCATCGGCTTTTCCTGCGCCGTGTCGGGGATGATGATGCCACCCTTGGTCTTCGTGTCTTCCTCAACCCGCTTGACGACGACGCGGTCGTGCAGAGGACGGAACTTCATGAGATAACTCCTGATTTTAACTTCGTTTTTGAAGCATTGGCCGGCCTCCCGAGAGCGAGGCAGGCATTGTGTTAGCACTCAGGCAGAGCGAGTGCCAACAGCCGGGTCTGCACATAGGTCGGCGCCGTCGCCCCGTCAAGAGGGAGGCATGGTTAACGGTGCCAGAATCCGATCGGCCGCCCGCGATCTCAGGCGACGTAGGAGAAGCGGTCGTCGCGGACCTCATCCAGCAGGGCATTGAGCCGGACCAGGGCGGCACGGAAGCTGCTCCGGTCGCTCCGGCCACCGAAGCAGATGCGGATGGCCTGGTCGTCGGCACGCCGGTCCATGGCAAAGACCGGTCCCGGACTGACCTTCACGCCCAGATCGAGCGCCGCCCGGACATAGTCACCCGGTTGCCAGTGGTCGGGAAGCTTCAGCCACAGGAAGGGCGCACCGGGATTGCAGCTGAAGGTCCGCCCCCGGAAGACATCGCGGGCAATGTCGCGCCGGGCCGCATTCTCGGCAATGATGGCGGCCAGGATCCGGTCTGCCGCATCGCCTTCGATCCAGTGACGCGCCACTTCCGCGGCAAGCCCCACGGCGCGGCCGCTGGCCACGGTCTGGTGCCGCATCAGCAGCTCGCCTCGCCCCGGTGGAGTGACGACGAAGCCCACTCGCAGTCCCGGCGACAGGGTCTTGGAAATGCTGGTCACATGGTAGGTGCGCTCGGGTGCCAGCGCAAAGAGCGTGGGCGGCTGCAGCCGCGGATCGAGCAGCCGGAACAGGTCATCCTCGACGATGGTCAATCCATACCGCCGCGCAATGTCGACGACGGCGTGCCGGCGTGTCAGCGGCAGCGTGGCTGTCGTCGGACTCTGCAGCGTCGGAACGATGTAGAGCATGCGGGCCTCTCCGGCACGGGCGGCGCGTTCGAGGGCCTCCGGCACAAGCCCGTGCTCGTCGGCCTCGAGCGGAACGATGTTGAGTCCCAGAAGCCGGCAAATGGGCTTCACCGCCGGATAGTTGAGACCCTCGACAAAGATGCCGTCACCCGGCTGCGACAGCGACGCCAGGGTGGCGATCAGGCCGGGATGGGCGCCGGAGGTCACGATCACCTGCTCCTCGCCCACCTCGATGTTGCTGCGTGCCAGCCACTTCGCCCCCATGGCGCGATGCAAGGCATGGCCCTCCGGCGGGGTGTAGTCGAGCAGATCGAGGCGCGAGGCCGAGGACATGATCTGCGACAGCGCGCGATCGAGATCCTGGTATTCGTGAATGAGGGGCGGCGAGGCTTGCGACATGTCGTAGACGCCGGACTCGGTCGCGGCAAAGGGCGCCGGCTGGTGCACCGGAAGTTTCAGGAAGGTGCCGCGCCCCACCTCGCCCACCAGAATCCCGAGCCGCTCGGCCTCGGCATAGGCCCGCGTCACGGTGCCGGTCGTCACGCCAAGACGGTAGGCAAGCTCGCGATGGGTTGGCAGGCGGTCTCCCGGCTTTAGCACGCCGCGCAGCAGGTCGGCCCGCATGGCTTCGGCGATGGCGAGATAGCGGGGACGGTCCGCGGACAATTCGGGGGTCCATTTTGTCATGGTGACAAAGTAATCCTTGAGCCAGATTGTATCAATCGTGTATAACACAATCATCGAAGCAATCAAGCTCCGATTTCGATACAATAGATACAATCAGTGGTGATGCCATGCGCGACTACACGTTTCATCAGGCCAGATTTCGGGACAGCACCTTCGCATTCCCGGCGCTTCGCCGGATGCTGCGCAACTGGCTCACCCGCCGACAGCTCCACAAACTGCAGCATCTGGACGACTATCTTCTGAATGACATTGGCCTGAGCCGCGACGACCTGCGCTGGGGCCTGAGCCTCCCGTCGGACTGCGACATTGCACTGGCAATGGCGGAACGTCGCGACAGCCGGATGCGCAAGGGCGTCCGGCACGGCTAGAAATGCCCTTCAGTCCCTGGCGAAGACCGGGCGCAGAACCGCATAGAGTTCCCTGAAGCGTTCAAGGCGCTTCTGATAGGCCTCGTGCAGTGCTGCGTCCGGCTCGAAGCGGCCGGCAATCTGCGGAGGGCGGCAGACGGCGGACGGCGCTTCGCCGGTCAGCGCCAGCCGCGCGAGACGCGCCGCACCCAGTGCGGGCCCCACGTCGCTGCCTTCATACAGCACCATCTGGCGGCCCAGCGCGCTGGCGAGAATCCGCATCCACAAAGAACTGCGCGCGCCGCCGCCCACCACGGCCACGCTGTCGGGCAGGCCGCCGGTCTCGGCAAGGAGTCCCTGGCAGTCGGCAAGCGACAGGGTGACGCCATCGATCACAGCCAGAACCAGGTCAAGCCGCGAGGTTGCCGGCGTCATCCCGAAGAAGACGCCCTTGGCATGCGCATCATTGTGCGGCGTGCGTTCCCCGGTGAGATAGGGCAGAAAGACGACCGGCGATGGCCCTGCATAGCGCTCAGCCACCTGGTCGAGCACAGCACCGATATCGCCGCCGCCGGTGGCCTCGACCACCCAGGCCATCGCGCTCGCACCATTCAGGATGGCGGCCATCTGGAACCAGCGGCGCGGCAGGCCGTGGCAGAACGTGTGGATCAGGTGCTGCGGCGCAGGCCGGTAGCTCTCGCGGGCGATGAAGTATTGCGCCGAGGTTCCAAGCGCAATGAAGGCTGCCCCCTCTCCGATCGCGCCAACACCAATGGCCCCGGCCGCCGCATCGCCGGCGCCCGCGGCGACCGGCAGTCCGGATGCCAGGCCCCAGGCGCGCGCGACATCGCCGCGCAACTGGCCCGACACCTGGTTTCCTTCCAGCAGCGTGGGAAGCTGACGGCGGCTTACACCGCAATGCGCGAGGATCTCGTCCGACCAGTCGCGCCGGCCGCAAGCGAGCAGCAGACTTCCCGCGGCATCGCACACGTCGGTGGCAAGCATGCCGGTCATCTGCAGGCGTACATAGTCCTTGGGCAGCAGGAGATGCGCCGTCCGCGCCAGGACATCGGGCTCGTGCGCGGCAAGCCAGACCAGCTTGGGTGCCGTGAAGCCCGGCATCGGAACAACGCCAGCCACCATGCCGATGTCAGGCATGTCGCGCTCGAGGGCGGCGGCCTCGCCATGCGAGCGGCCATCATTCCAGATGATCGCAGGCCGCAGCGGCCGATTCGCGGCATCAAGCAGGACTGCCCCGTGCATCTGCCCGGACAGGCCGATGGCGCGAATGCCGCTCCAGGCTTTACCCGCATCGCGACGCAAGGCCGCAATCGCCCTCTCGGTCGCCCGCCACCAGCCATCCGGGTCCTGCTCCGACCAGAGCGGCCGCGGCCGGGAGGTCTCGACCTGCGCCGAGGCCGAGGCGATGGCGCTCTCCTCGTCGTCGATCAGCAGCGCCTTGACGGCGGATGTGCCGATATCAATTCCCAGGAACATGGTGGCCGCGCGTCACGCCGGAACCGGCAGCTTCTCCGCCACCAGCATGTAGTTCACGTCCATGTCGCGGCTGCGCCGCCAGCTGCGCGAGAACGGACTGTAGGTCACGCCGGTCTCGTCGCGCACCGCCGCACCTGCCGCCGACAGCCATCCGCGCAACTCGTCGGGCGTGATGAACTTCTCCCACTGATGCGTGCCCTTCGGCAGCCAGCCCAGGACATATTCGGCACCGATGATCGCCATGCCGAAGGATTTCAGCGTGCGGTTGAGCGTGGCCACGACCATGAGCCCCCCGGGGCGCAGCATGCCGGTACAGGTCCGGGCGAAGGCTGCCGGATCGGCCACATGCTCGATCACCTCCATGTTGAGGATCACGTCGAAGGTCTCGCCCGCAGCTGCCAGGTGCTCGGCGGTGCCGACACGATAGTCGATGTCGAGGCCCACCTCCCCGGCATGAACGCTGGCCGTGCCGATGTTCTTCTCGGACGGATCGACGCCGACCACGCTGGCGCCCAGACGCGCCATGGGTTCACTGAGCAGGCCTCCGCCGCAACCGATGTCGAGCAGGCGCAGTCCCGCGAAGGGCCGGCGGTCAAGCGGATCGCGGGCAAGGCGTCCGCAGACCTGTTCCTTGATGTAGTGCAGACGAACCGGATTGAAGACGTGGAGCACCCCGAACTTGCCCTTCGGATTCCACCATTCCGCGGCCAGGCGCGAGAATTTCTCGACTTCGGCGGGATCGAGCGAGGCAGCGGCAGCAGACATTCGGGGCATCCATAAAATTGCAGTGGCCATTATTGCATATGCCAGGCCTGTCATCTATGAGTACGCCGCGCCGCAGCCCGGGGTTCAATATCGTTCAGAATTGGCCACTGGCCGGACCTTGCGAAGGGTTCGGGCGGCAGGGACATTGAGAGGTTTGGGCCGATGGGCCGTCTGGTGATGAAGTTCGGCGGGACGTCGGTTGCGGACATCGACCGCATCCGCAACGTGGCCCGCCACGTCGAGCGCGAGGTCAAGGCGGGCAACCATGTGGCCGTGGTGGTTTCGGCCATGGCCGGCACGACCGACCGGCTGGTCGGCTGGTGCCGCGAGGCCGCAGCCGTCCATGATGCCCGCGAATATGATGCCGTCGTCGCCTCCGGCGAACAAGTCACCGCCGGACTGCTGGCGATCGTGCTGCAGGACATGGGCATCCCGGCGCGGTCCTGGGGCGGCTGGCAGATCCCCATCAAGACCGATGGCGTCCATGGCGCGGCCCGCATCGCCGCCATCGATGGTGCCGAACTGCGCCGTCGCATGGAACAGGGCCAGGTGGCGGTGATCGCCGGCTTCCAGGGCCTCGGGCCGGATCGCCGCATCACCACCCTGGGACGCGGCGGCTCGGACACTTCGGCTGTCGCGGTCGCGGCCGCGCTGGACGCGGCCTGCGACATCTACACCGACGTCGACGGCGTCTATACCGCCGATCCGCGCATCGTGTCGTCGGCGCAGAAACTGTCGCGGATCTCCTACGAGGAAATGCTGGAGCAGGCCTCGCTGGGCGCCAAGGTGCTGCAGACACGGTCAGTTGAACTGGCGATGGTCTACAAGGTACCATTGCAGGTGCGCTCGAGCTTCGAGCCGCCAGACTCGCCGAACCAGAACAAGCCCGACGGGACCGGTCCCGGAACACTCGTTTGCGATGAGGAACGTATCGTGGAACAGCATGTTGTGAGCGGAATCGCCTATTCCCGGGACGAAGCCAAGGTGGCCATCCGCAAGGTGAAGGATCAGCCCGGCGTTTCGGCCTCGCTGTTCGGCCCGCTCGCAGAGTCCGACATCAGCGTCGACATGATCGTGCAGAACATCTCGGCCGACGGATCGACCGCGGACATCACCTTCACGGTTGCGCGCAAGGACCTGCGCAAGACGCTGGAGGTGCTCAACGGCGTGCGCGACAAGATCGGCTTTGCCGACATCCAGCACTCCGCCGACGTCGCAAAGGTGTCGGTTGTCGGTATCGGCATGCGCAGCCATGCCGGCGTGGCCGCCAAGATGTTCCGGTCTCTGGCCGAGAAGGGCATCAACATCCAGGCCATCACCACGTCGGAAATCAAGGTGAGCGTGCTGATCGACGAGGCCTATACCGAACTCGCCGTGCGCGCGCTGCACACGGCCTATGGCCTCGACGCCAAGCACTGAACCCATGCGGCTGTTCATCCGCCATTTCCATGATTGCCGGCGCCGCGCCAAAGCGGTGCGCGTGGCCACGCGCGAGGACACGGGCTGATGGCTGGTTCCGTCCTCGGCCCGCGTGTCCTGCTCAAGCGGCTCCGCGAGGTCATGGCGGAACCCTCTTCGGCGCAGAAGCGGCTCGACAAGATCGTCAGCGTGATCGCGGCCAACATGGTGGCCGAGGTCTGTTCGCTCTACGTGATGCGGCCTGGCGACGTGCTCGAACTCTACGCCACCGAAGGCCTCAAGGGCGAAGCCGTCCACAAGTCGAAGCTGAAGACCGGCGAAGGTCTCGTCGGCACCATCGCCAAGGAGGCGATCGGCCTCAACCTGGCTGAAGCCCAGGATCATCCGGCCTTCAAGTACCTTCCCGAAACCGGCGAGGAAATCTACCACGCCTTCCTCGGCGTTCCGATCATGCGGGGCGGCACGGTCATCGGCGTGCTCGTGGTGCAGAACCGCACCCGCCGGCACTACACCGAGGAAGAAGAGGAAGCCCTGCAGACGACCGCCATGGTTCTGGCGGAGGTCATCGCCTCGGGGGGATTGCGCGAAGTCGCAAGTGAAGTGGCGGCCGACGTCGCGCATGTGCGCAGCCATGTGATCCGTGGCGATTCGCTGGCCGAAGGCGTTGCTCTCGGGCACGCCGTCCTGCACGAGCCGCGGGTCGTCATCCTGAACCTGATCGCGGAGAACGTACCGGCCGAACGCCGCCGTCTCGAGGACGCCATCCACCAGCTGCGTACCCATGTCGACGAGCTGCTGGATGGATCGGACGCGCAGCGCGCCACGGAATACTCGGATGTCCTCGAAACCATCCGCATGTTCGCCCACGACAAGGGCTGGGTGAACCGCCTGCGCGAGGCGATCGACACGGGTCTTACCGCCGAGGCCGCAGTCGAACGCGTCCAGAACGACAACCGCGCACGGATGATGCGCACGCCCGACGCCTATCTGCGCGAGCGCATGCACGATCTCGATGACCTGTCGAACCGGCTGCTGCGCATTCTCACCGGCGCCATGGCCACGGCCTCGCGCAGCGATCTGCCGCAGAACGCCATCGTGGTGGCCCGCAACATGGGCCCGGCCGAACTCCTCGACTATGACCGCTCGAAACTCCGCGGTGTCATTCTCGAGGAGGGCGGCAAGACCAGTCACGTGGCGATCGTCGCGCGCGCACTGGGAATCCCCGCGGTCGGCCAGGCGGCCGGACTCATCGACCTGATCGATACGGGCAGCCCGATGATTGCCGATGGCGTCACGGGCGAGGTCTTCGTGCGACCCTCGGCGGATCTCCAGAAGGCATATGCCGAGAAGGTTCGCTTCTATGCCAAGAAGCAGGCGCAGTACGCGGCCCTTCGTGACATACCGGCCGTCTCCAAGGATGGAGTGAAGATCGAGCTCAACATCAACGCCGGCCTGGTCGTCGACCTGCCCCACCTGCATGATTCTGGGGCCGAGGGCATCGGCCTCTACCGCACCGAACTGCAATTCATGCTGGCGCAGCGCTTCCCCCGGCTGACCTCGCAGATCCGGCACTATGCGACGATCATCGAGCAGGCCAAGGGCAAGCCGGTCACCTTCCGCACGCTGGACATCGGCGCCGACAAGGTCCTGCCCTATCTCCGCCAGCCCAAGGAGGAGAATCCGGCGCTGGGCTGGCGCTCGATCCGCATGTCGCTCGACCGGCCGGCACTGCTGCGACTGCAGCTGCGCGCGCTGATGCTTGCGGCGGATGGCGCGCCGCTGAAGATCATGTTTCCGATGATCGCCGACATCGACGAGTACAAGCGCGCCGTCGAGGTGGTGAAGATCGAGACCGACTATCTCCTGAAGCGCGGCCACCGCCTGCCCGCACCGCTGAAGCTTGGCGTGATGATCGAGATCCCGTCGCTGATCTGGCAGCTCGATCATCTGCTGCCGATGGTCGACTTCGCCTCGATCGGCTCCAATGACCTGGTCCAGTTCCTCTTCGCCTCGGATCGCGGCAACCCCAAGCTTGCCGGCCGCTACGATCCGCTGAGTCCGGCGGCGCTGGGGGCCATGCGGATGATCGTCGAAAAGGCCAACCAGCACGGCAAGCCGGTGACCCTCTGCGGCGAACTCGGCGGACGACCCCTGGAGGCCATGGGACTGATCGGCATCGGATTGACGTCGATCTCGATGGTTCCCTCGGCCATCGGCGCGGTCAAGGCGATGGTCCGGTCGCTCGACCGCGGCAAGCTCTGGGCCCATATGGAGCCGCTGCTGCGCAGCCCGCTGCATTCCATTCGCCCCGAGCTCATGGAATTCGCCCAGCGCAACGGTGTCGTGCTCTGAATCGGGGCTTGCGTTAGCAACCCGTTCACCATTCTGGGTCATTTTAGGGGAAAGTTTGCCTTAGCAGACGGTTAACGGACTCGTAACCGAGAGTAGCACCATGCGTGACACTGCCTCCGCACAGGACGCCCCCCATCCGGGCACAATCGAGTACGTCCGGGAGAAGCCGGACGGCACCCTCGATCCGCTCGGGGAGGCCGGCTGGTATCTCCAGAACGAGCGCGAGCAGCGCGGCGAAAGCCTCGACATGGCCGGCGAGGCAACCGGCATTCACCCCTATCACATCGAGGCCATCGAATACGGCGACATGACCCGCATGCCGGAGCGCGTCGAGGCGCTCGAGATGATCGGCACCTATGCGCAGTACCTCGGCTTCGACCCCGAACCGCTGGTGCAGCACTATGCGCAATTCCTGCCGCGGCCGGCGGTTGCACCACGGGCGAACCATCCGGCCAATCCGGCCCCGCTGTCGAGCGCCAAGATCCTGAAGTTCGGACGGCTGCCGCAGATTCCCCGGTTTGCCTTCAAGCTCAACGGAACGCCCGGCGGCGCCGGCGGTCTGGTGGCGTCCATCGCCGGAGCCATCATGCTCTTTGCCGGTGTGAGCTACATGGTGATGCCGAAGGACTCGGCCCAGCCTCCGGCCGAGGTGGCCGAGGCACCGGCAATTCCGCAGATCGAACCGCCCAGCGCTCCGGCAGAAGGAGAGACCGCCGAGATCAAGGTCACCGAAGAGCCGATGACCGATGACCAGCAGGTCGCCGATGCCGCCGAGTACAATTCCGACGATCTGGCGGGCACCGGCCTCGACGGAATCGGCGAACTCATCAACAAGTCGGTTCCCGCCTCGAAGGAACAAACCGGATCGATCGACAGCGTCGCCCCCGCCGATGGAATCGCGATGACCGGCAATGGCCGCGAATTCGGCGCCAACAACGAAGACAGCCGCCTCACGCTCAAGGCCAGGGCCCCGGTGTGGATCCGCATCGAGGACGCGCGCGGCAATGTCGTGCTGACCCAGATGCTGAACAAGGGCGACACCTACAAGGTGCCGAATCGCCAGGGCCTCGTGGTGATCGCCCGCGACGGCGGCCTGCTGGCCTATCTCATCGACGGCAAGGAAAAGGGCATCCTGGGCACGCCGGGCGAGATCCTTGTCGGCCGTCCGCTCGACCTGAAGACCCTGGGCGGCAACAGCTGACCCTTCCGATTGCGCGCACTGGTTCAGCGGGTTTCTGAAGCCTCGGTCTCCGTGGACGGCAGGCGCGTGGGCGTCATCGGATGCGGCTTTCTCGTCCTGGTCTGCGCCATGGCCGGCGATAGCGAGGCCGAGGCCCGCAAGCTGGCCGCGAAGATCGCCGCACTGCGCATCTTCCGCGACGCTGCGGGCAAGATGAACCTCGCCCTCCCCGCCGTCGGTGGCGCCATTCTTGCCGTGAGCCAGTTCACCCTTGCTGCGGACGGCATGGAAAGCGGCAACCGCCCCGGCTTCTCGCGTGCAGCCCCGGCCGCCGACGGCGAACGGCTCTACCAATGCTTCTGCGCCGCGCTCCGGGCCGCGGGACTGACCGTCGAGACCGGCGTCTTCGGCGCCGACATGAAGGTGAGTCTCGTCAACGACGGGCCGGTGACCATCTGGCTCGACACCGCGCGCCACTCCTGACGGCACTTTGCCTAAGCGCCGGGCATCGGCTACAAGCCCCGCCCATGACTGCCATTGCCATCGAAAAACTGGATCGAATCATCCAGCGCTTCGCCACCGTCGAGCACGGCATGTCGGCTGGTGCCTCGGGCGACGTGTTCGTCAGGTTGTCGAAGGAGTATGCCGAGCTGGAGCCAGCCGCGCGTGCGGCGATGGGACTGAAGAAGGCCTACGAGGAACGCCGCGACATCGAGGAGATGATTGCCGGCGGTGGCGAGATGGGGGACATGGCCGCGGCCGAGCGGCCCGCGCTCGAAACGCGCATCGCGCAGATGGAGCACGACATCCGCATCCTGCTGCTGCCCAAGGACGCAGCCGATGACCGCAACGTCATCCTGGAGGTGCGCGCAGGGACAGGCGGCGACGAGGCCGCCATCTTCGCCGGCGACCTGTTCCGCATGTATCAGCGCTATGCCGTCTCGAAGGGCTGGAAGGTGGAGGTCATCTCCGCCAGCGAGGGCGAGCACGGCGGCTACAAGGAGATCATCTCCAACATCTATGGCTCGGGGGCCTTCGCCCATATGAAGTTCGAATCCGGCGTGCATCGCGTTCAGCGCGTGCCCGCCACCGAGACCCAGGGCCGCATTCATACCTCGGCGGCAACGGTGGCGGTTCTCCCCGAGGCCGAAGACGTGGACATCAAGATCGAGGACAAGGACCTGCGCATCGACGTATTCCGGGCCTCGGGTCCCGGCGGCCAGTCGGTGAATACCACCGACTCTGCCGTGCGCATCACCCACCTGCCGACCGGGCTTGCGGTCGCGCAGCAGGACGAGAAGTCGCAACTCAAGAACAAGAACAAGGCGATGAAGATCCTGCGCGCCAGGCTCTACGAGTTGGAGCGGCAGCGGATCGACAGCGAGCGCTCGGCCCAGCGGAAAGGCCAGGTCGGCTCGGGCGACCGCTCCGAGCGCATCCGCACCTACAATTTTCCGCAAGGCCGGGTGACCGACCACCGCATCAACCTCACGCTCTACAAGCTCGACCAGATCATCGAGGGGCCGGCGCTGGAGGAACTGGTGCAGGCGCTGATGACCAACCACCAGGCCGAGCTCCTGGCGGCCGAGGATCATGCAGCCTGAGACGCTGGGTGCCGCGCTGCAGGCGGCACGGCAGCGGCTTGCGGCGACCAGCCCCACGGCGGCGCTGGATGCACGGCTGCTGCTGCAGGCGGCGGCGCACGTCGGCCACGCCGAGATCATTGCCCATCCGGAGCGCGTGCTGACGACCGACCAAGCCGTGCGGTTCGAGGCCCTTGTCCGCCGGCGCCTGGCACACGAACCCGTGTCGCGCATCCTTGGGGAACGCGAATTCTATGGCCGGAGCTTCGCGGTCACGCCGGCGGTGCTCGATCCGCGCCCCGACACCGAGACGCTGATCGATGCCGCACTTGCGGTGATGCCGGGACACGCCCGGATCCTCGACCTTGGCACCGGGTCGGGCATCATCGCCGTGACCCTGATGTGCGAATGGGCGGACGCCACGGGTCTCGCAGTCGACATCTCGGGCGATGCCATTGCCGTGGCGCGGCACAATGCCGGACGACATGACGTTCTGGACCGGCTGTCCTTTGACCAGGGTTCCTGGTTCGCGCCCGTGGCCGGCACATTCGACCTGATCCTGTCAAACCCGCCCTACATTCCGGACGCGGAGATCGGCGCTCTTGCCCCCGATGTGCGCGACTTCGATCCACGCGTGGCCCTGGCGGGCGGCGTGGACGGGCTTGTGCCCTATCGCATCATTGCCACTGGCAGCGCACATCATCTGAAGCCCGGAGGCCACATCCTGGTGGAGATCGGCGCCGGCCAGGCGGATGCGGTCGTCGCGATCTTCAAGGCGGCGGGATTTGCCTGCGCCGGACGCCACCTCGACCTTGCCGGTCATGTCCGCTGCCTGCGTTTCTCGAGGGACTGAATCAGGCCCGTTAACAGGTCCCAAACAAAAGCATTGGAAAACCGCTCCCACTCCGCTAGATACGGCTCATAGAGTTCGTCTGCCCTTCGTGATGGCGCCGGGGCGAGGATTGGATGGCCGGCCGAGAGAAAGCCGCCTAACCCACTGAAATCCGGGGCAAAACAAGGGAATGGCCAAGCCTCCCGAGGGTTTTGCCAATGGCAGCGACTCACAACAACCAACGGGTTTCTATTTGCAAAGGCTCACAGTTTGAGCGTCCGTCCAGCCGGTGCCGTCGCGCGTGCGACGGGATCACGGGATGGGTCATACCCAGTCATCAGGACACCACATGAGAACCGGCCACAACAAGCAGCGTAACCGCAACCGTCATCGCAGCGGCGGGGGCGGCGGAGGCGGCGGCAATGGCGGCGGAAATCCGCTCAGCCGCGTCTATGAAAGCAATGGTCCCGACGTGAAGGTTCGGGGCACGGCCCAGACAATTGCCGACAAGTATCTTCAGCTTGGCCGCGACGCCCAGGTGTCGGGCGACAATGTCACGGCCGAAAGCTATTACCAGTTCGCCGAGCATTACCTGCGCATCGTGGCCGCGGCCCAGGCCTATAACCAGCAAATGCAGCAGCAGTACCGCCGTCCCGAGGACGAGCAGGACGACGAGGGCGACGAGGACGGCGCCGAGGGTGCGGCCCAGCCGCGCGCCGCCGATCAGGGTCAGCCCGAGCAGCCGCGCGAGGGCGAGGCCGAGCGTCAGGGCCAGCAGGGTTTCCGGCCGCCGCGCGATCAGCGGGACGACCGCGGCAACCGCGACAATCGCGACCGGAATCGCCAACGCTTCCAGGACCGCCGCGATGGCCAGCAGCAGGGCAATGGCGGCTTCCAGCCGCGCGGCCAGGAGGCCCAGCCGCGCGAGGCCGCGCCTGCGGCCAGACCCGACTCGGAAGTTGATCAGGGCCAGTGGGAGGCGCCGAGCTTCCTGCGCCGTCCGGCGCCGCTTCCGGCGACCGAAGCCTCCGCCGACGACACGCCATCCGGTGACAGCGTACCCGCTGCCGAGCGCAAGCCGCGCCGGCCCTATACGCGCCGCGAGAAGCCCGCAGCCGCAGACGAAGGCCAGACCGTGGAAACCGCGACCGAGCCGGCGGCTGACTGAGGTCCGTCATCCGGCAGGCCGATAGGCCATGCGATAGGCAAGCGCCACGCCACCGGCGCCGCCGATGACGTTGCCGATGGTGACTGGGATCAGGTTCCCGAGAAAACCCGACCAGCCGATCTTTGCGCCGGCAACCCACCCGGCCGGGATCAGATAGAAATTGGCAATCGAATGCTCGAAACCGAGCAGCACGAATGCAGAGATGGGCAGCAGGATGGCGAGGATCTTGCCGGTCACGTCGCGCGCGGCGAAGGTGAGCCAGACGGCCAGGCAGACCAACATGTTGCAGAGAATTCCGCGGCTCAGCGCCTCAAGCCAGCCGAGGCTGGTCTTTGCCTCGGCCACGCGGACGACGACATCCGCCACGGCCCCCTTGAGCAATCCCGACCCGACCATCAGCCCAACCATGGCCAGGGCGCCGAGCGCGTTGCCTGTCAGGGTGAATGCCCAGTTCCGCAACAGGCTGAACAGGCTGATGCGCCGGTCGACGCAAGCCATCACGATGAGCGCGTTTCCCGTGAAGAGTTCAGCGCCCGCGACTATCACGAGGACCAGCCCCAGCGAGAAGACGATGCCGCCGAGGAAACGGTAAGGTCCGAAGGCCGGGTCAACGCCCGCCATGACAGCGGTATAGGCGGCGGCACCGAGGCCGATGAAGGCACCCGCGAGCAGCGACAGGGTAGCAAGCTGCGGAGCCCCAAGCATTGCCTTGGCAATTCCTGCGTCCTCGATCCGGCGCGCCACTTCGGCAGGGCCATAGGCGATGAGCCCGGTGGGATTGATCGGCGGCGGCGCGGTCCTCATTTGTCCTTCTGGCCATGCGGAAGTTCCCATGTCCTTGATCCAGCGCAAGTCTTTCGAACCCGGCGACAGTTGCCGCGGGACGATCTTGTCGACACGCGAGCGGCTCCCCATATTGAGTTCCGAGCAAGGGGCTCTGCCAAGGGATGCCGATCCGGGTCCGTGGTGGCGGCCGCCCCGCCAACCGATGACGGCGCTTGCCGGAGGCCCAGCCGGGCTCCCGCGGGCGTGCCGAGGAGAGGAAAGAACACATGGATTTCGAGAAATACACAGAACGGTCGCGCGGTTTCATTCAGTCGGCCCAGTCGCTGGCCCTGCGCGAGGGCAACCAGCGCTTTACACCCGAACATCTGCTGAAAGTGCTGCTGGACGACGAGGAAGGTCTCGCCGCCGGCCTGATCAAGGCAGCGGGCGGCGACTCGCGCATTGCGCTGCGCGACGTCGAGGCCGCGCTCAAGAAAATGCCCAAGGTTTCCGGCGGCGGCGCGGGACAGGTCTACCTGTCGCCCGAGCTGGCGCGCGTCTTCGAGGCCGCCCAGAAGATCGCCGACAAGGCGGGCGACAGCTATGTTACCGCCGAGCGCCTGCTGCAGGCGCTGGCGGTCGAGCCGAGCGAGGCTTCCAAGGCCCTGAAGGCCGCGGGCGTCACCGCCCAGGGCCTGAACGAGGCGATCAATGCCGTCCGCAAGGGCCGCACGGCCGACACGGCTTCGGCGGAACAGGGCTATGACGCCCTGAAGAAGTATGCCCGCGACCTCACCGAGGCCGCGCGCGAGGGCAAGCTCGATCCGGTCATCGGCCGCGACGAGGAAATCCGCCGCACCATCCAGGTGCTGTCGCGGCGCACCAAGAACAATCCCGTTCTCATCGGCGAACCCGGCGTCGGCAAGACGGCCATCGCCGAAGGCCTTGCCCTGCGCATCATCAAGGGCGACGTGCCGGAGAGTCTGAAGGACAAGAAGCTTCTGGCACTCGACATGGGTGCGCTGATCGCGGGTGCGAAGTATCGCGGCGAGTTCGAGGAACGCCTGAAGGCCGTGCTGTCGGAAGTGACGGCGGCGGAAGGCGGCGTCATCCTCTTCATCGACGAGATGCACACGCTAGTCGGTGCCGGCAAGACCGATGGCGCCATGGATGCCTCCAACCTGCTCAAGCCCGCGCTGGCGCGGGGCGAACTGCACTGCGTGGGCGCCACGACGCTGGACGAGTACCGCAAGCACGTCGAGAAGGACGCAGCCCTTGCCCGCCGCTTCCAGCCGGTCTTCGTGACCGAGCCCACGGTCGAGGATTCGATCTCGATCCTGCGCGGCATCAAGGAGAAGTACGAGCTGCACCACGGCGTGCGCATCACCGACTCGGCGATCGTTGCGGCGGCGACCCTGTCCAACCGCTACATCACCGACCGCTTCCTGCCGGACAAGGCCATCGACCTGATGGACGAGGCCGCATCGCGGCTGCGCATGCAGGTCGACTCCAAGCCGGAAGAGCTGGACGAGATGGACCGCAAGATCATGCAGCTCCAGATCGAGCGCGAGGCCCTGAAGAAGGAAACCGACCGGGCGTCCAAGGACCGGCTCGAGAAGCTCGAGAAGGAACTGGCCGAACTCGAGGAAAAGTCAGCCACATTCACGCGTCGCTGGCAGGAGGAGAAAGAGAAGCTCGCCTCGGCCTCCAAGGTCAAGGAGGAGCTCGAGAAGGCCCGCAACCAGCTGGACCAGGCGCAGCGCAAGGGCGATTTCGCCAAGGCGGGCGAGCTGGCCTATTCGACCATCCCGGGCCTCGAGCGGCAGCTGAAGGAGGCGGAAGCCCACAGCGAATCCAAGATGCTGGAAGAGGCCGTGACCGAGAACCACGTGGCACAGGTCGTGTCGCGCTGGACCGGCGTTCCGGTCGACAAGATGCTGGAAGGCGAGCGCGAGAAGCTCCTGCTCATGGAAAAGGACCTGGGCAAGCGCGTCGTCGGCCAGGAGGAGGCGGTGATCGCGGTCGCGACGGCGGTGCGTCGGTCGCGTGCCGGCCTGCAAGATCCGAACCGGCCGATGGGCTCCTTCATGTTCCTCGGGCCCACGGGCGTCGGCAAGACCGAGCTGACCAAGGCGCTGGCCGGGTTCCTCTTCGACGACGAGCACGCGATGGTGCGCATCGACATGTCGGAATACATGGAGAAGCACTCCGTCTCGCGGCTGATCGGCGCGCCTCCGGGCTATGTCGGCTACGACGAGGGTGGTGCCCTCACCGAGGCCGTGCGCCGCAGGCCCTACCAGGTCGTGCTCTTCGACGAGATCGAGAAGGCGCATCCGGACGTGTTCAACGTGCTGCTCCAGGTGCTGGACGACGGACGCCTGACCGACGGCCAGGGCCGCACCGTGGACTTCAAGAACACGCTGATCATCATGACCTCGAACCTGGGCAGCGAGTATCTCGTGAACCTGGGCGAGACGCAGGACGTCGACACCGTCCGCGACCAGGTCATGGCCGTGGTCAAGGGTCACTTCCGGCCCGAGTTCCTGAATCGGCTCGACGAGATCATCCTGTTCCACAGGCTGAAGCGCGAGCACATGGGCGCCATCGTCGACATCCAGCTGGGCCGGCTGCGGAAGCTGCTGGCCGACCGCAAGATCACCATCGAGGTGACCGATGCGGCGCGGAACTGGCTGGCCGACAAGGGCTATGATCCGGCCTATGGCGCGCGCCCGCTGAAGCGCGTGATCCAGAAGAACGTGCAGGATCCGCTGGCGGAAGAGCTGCTTGCGGGCCGCATCAAGGACGGCGAGACCGTGAAGCTCGACGCCGTGGCCGGCACGCTGACCTTCAATGGTCTGGCCGTGGGCGGCAAGCCGGTCGACCCGAAGGTCGTGAGCCTACACTGAGCTGGATCTGATATGATCGGAAGCGCCGGAGCCTTGCTCCGGCGCTTCTTCATTGAGGGGACCGGCCATGACCCTGGCTGACTACAATGCCTATTGCGCCGCCCTGCCCCACGCGACCCATGTCGTGCAATGGGGCGGCGCCCATGTCTGGAAGGTGGCCGGCAAGGTCTTCGCCATCGCGGGCTGGAACCCCGGCGAGGCGCTGGCGGTGACCTTCAAGTGCTCGGCCCTGAGTTTCGACCTGCTGAAGGACAGGCCCGGCGTCCGGCCGGCGCCCTACCTCGCATCGCGCGGCATGCTGTGGCTGCAGCGGACCGGCCCGCAGACGCTGACGGACAGCGACCTCAGGAAATACATCCGCGAGAGCCACCGGCTCGTGGCCGCGGGCCTGCCCAAGCGCGTGCAGAGGGAGCTTGGCCTGGGCGATGCCGGGCTTCACGAACCCCCGGTCAGCTAAAGTGTCAATCCCGGCGGCAGGTCGGCGCCGATCTTCTGCTTCACGGTGGCAAGCGTCGCGAGGTCGCGCACCCATTCGTAGTGAATGCCCTTGGCATTGGTGATGACGCCGCCGGCGGCCGCGATCCGGCGCAGCCCGGCTTCGTGGTGCGGCGGCGGCGAGCCGGTTGCATCATCGACGACCGCCACGCGAAAGCCCTCCTGCATCAGCCCGATTGCCGAATGGGCAATGCAGACGTCGGTCTCGAGGCCGACAAGCACGCATTCGCTGCGCCCGTGGCGGCGTACGTCATCGAGGATGGCGGCCTGCCCGGTCAGGCCGAAGACCATCTTGTCATGGACCACGGTTCCGGGAGGAAGTTCTTTCGTCAGTTCCGGGACGAGCGGCCCGTCATTGGCGATATCCTCGGCCGTGGCGATGACCGGAATCTCGAGCGCCTGCGCAAGCCGGATCAGCCAGGCGATCCGTGCGACCAGCGGCCCGCGCCAGTCCAGCGGCAGCTTGTCGAGAAAGTATTGCTGCACGTCGATGACGATGAGACAGGACTTGCTGCGGTCGAAGAGCATGGGTCAGCCTTCCGGGCGGCGGTCGCGCGAGAACAGATAGATCAGCAAGGCTAGCACAAGCAGCAGGCCGAAGCTCAGATGCAACGCGGCGAAGGTTTCCGCAGGCGGCTGTCCGGCCATGTGCGCCATGAAGGCCCCGCTCAGCGGCTGGAGCACACCCGCCCCGCCGATGAACAGCACATTGAGCAAGGTGATGCCGCGCCCCAGCAGCCGGTCCGGTACGAAGCCGCGGCCATGCGCCATGAGCACGCCATAGGTCATGCCGAAACCGCCAAGCAGCGCCACGACCGTGATTGCGCCGGCCAGCGACAGATCAAGCGTGCCGAGCAGGATGAAGCATGTCGCGGTGACGGCGCTCCCGGTGGCCACGACCCATTTGCGCGTACCGAACAGACGGTCGAGCGGGCCATAGATCATGGCGCCGGCCGACATCGCGGCCGCCATGAGCAGAAGCGCGTTGCCCCGCTGCACCGGCCCCAACCCGAAGACGTCGGAAAAGAAGGGTCCGGCCCAGAGACCGCGTTCGGCCAGCAGCAGGGAATAGCCGGTCGCCGTCAGGGGCAGCAGCGGCCAGAGCGCGCGGATCGACAGGATTTCCCTGATGCCGGCGAAGAAGCCGTCTCCGCCTTCCGTGCCGAGGCGCGGCGGATCGCGGATCAGGGCAAAGACCGAGACCGCCGAAGCGGCCGTGAGGCCCGCGAGCACCAGCATGGCGGAGCGCCAGCCGATGGTCTCGGCGGCAAGGGCCAGGGGCGAGGCGGCCAGCAGATTGCCAGCCGTGCCGATTCCGAGCAGCCAGGAGCAGAGCAAGGCGAAGCGATCGGCCTTCGCCACGCGACCGAACACGTAGATGGCACCCATGTAGATGGCACTGCAGCCGACGCCGATCAGAACCATCGCAAGATTGAGATCGAAAGCGCTGCCGGCCCTCGAAAAGAGCACCGCGCCGGCAACGGCGAAGGTCATGATTGCGGCCACGGTCCGTCGCGGACCGATGGTGTCCAGCGCCCAGCCTACCGGAAACTGCATCGCGACGAATCCCAGGATCCAGAAGGCCTGCATGTTGCCAAGCGCCTGCGGCCCGAGCGCCAGTTCATGCGCCAGCTCCGGTGCGATCACCGCGAGGAAGGACCGGTAGAACTGGCTGAGGACATAGGCGGCCAGGAAAGTGGCGAAAACCGTCACGTCCGTTCCAGTCCCCCTTGCAGGCGGCCCGCGCGGAGGGCGTCGATGGTCCGCATCACGCCGCGGAGTTCGGCCAGACCCTTGAGGCGGCCAATGCAGGAGTAGCCCGGGTTCACCCTCTTGCCGATGTCGTCGACGATGACATGGCCATGGTCGGGCCGCATCGGGATCTCGCGATCCAGCCGGACTTCCATGTCGCGCAATGCTGCCACCACGCCGATCATGTCGGTATCGCCGTCGAGATGCTCGGCCTCGTAGAACGATCCGTCGGGCTCGCGAGTGGTGTTGCGCAGATGCGCGAAGTGAACGCGGGGCCCGAAACGGCTGGCCATGGCGACAAGATCATTCGCGGGATTGGCACCATAGGAACCGGTGCAGAGCGTGATGCCATTGGCCGGGCTGGGCACTGCATCGAGAAGCTTCTGGGTATCTTCCGCCGTGGAGTTCACGCGCGGCAGGCCGAAGAGCGGGAATGGCGGATCGTCGGGATGGATCGCCAGCCTGATTCCGACTTCTTCCGCGGTCTCTGCAATCTCGCGGACGAAAAGGAACAGATGTTCGCGCAAGCCCTCCTGGGTTATGTCGCGATACTCGTCGAGCTGGCGCAGAAAGCTCTTGCGGTCGTAGACCGCCTCGCGCGCTGGAACCCAGTCGATCAGATTTCGCTCGATCTCAGCCGCGCGGCCTTCCGTCCAGGTGGCCATGCGCTGGCGGGCCGCGGCAATCCGCTCGGGCGGGTGATCGGCCTCGGCGTCGCGGCGCTTGAGCACCAGCACGTCGTAGGCGCAGAAGTCGATCATGTCGAAGCGCAAGGCCGTTCCGCCATTGGCCAGGGGCCAGTCGAGATCGGTGCGGGTCCAGTCGGTGATCGCCATGAAATTGTAGCAGCAGATCCCGACTCCGGCGCGGGCCACGACGCGCAGCGACTCCTTGTGGTTGTCGATCTTCTGCCGATAGTCGCCGGTCCTTGTCTTGATGGCTTCGGGCACGGCGATGCTCTCGACCACGTCCCAGGTCAGGCCCGCCTGCTCGATCAGGGCCTTGCGCTTCTGCATCTCGTCGTCGGTCCAGGCCTGGCCGCGGTTCATGTGATGCAGGGCCGAGACCACGCCCACGGCCCCCGCCTGGCGCACATGCGCCAGAGTCACCGGATCGTCCGGACCAAACCAGCGCCAGGTCTGCTTCATGGATGAGTTCTCCGGAAATCCTGGTAGGTCGCCCGACTGCCGTTCCGGATGAGGCTGTCCAGCGCCATGGTCACCGCCGTGGTGAAGTGCGGATTGGCCGGAAGATCGCGGCCGAAGACCTGCTCGACGGCAAGCAGGCCCGCGGCGAGGCGCGGTGCATCGCGACCGGCAGCGTCGGCCCTGCGCCGGAGTTCGTCGCGCAGCGGATCGCGGACATCGATGGCCCCGCCCTGCTCGTCGACGCCGGTCACGTAGCGCATCCAGGCCGCAACGCCCAGTGCGAGGCCATCGATCGACTGGCCTGCCTGGAGCCTCTCCCGGATGGTTCCCAGCAGGCGCTGCGGCAGTTTCTGCGATCCATCCATGGCGATCTGCCAGGTACGATGCCGGAGGCGCGGGTTGCGGAAGCGCCGCAGCAGGGCTGCCTTGTATGACCCGATGTCGGCACCGGGCGGCACGGCCAGGGTCGCGGTGACTTCGCGGTGCATGAGATGGGCCACGAAATGGGCCAGATCGGGATCCGCCATGCAGTCGGCGATGGTCTCGCGCCCGGCGAGATAGCCGAGGTAGCTCATCGAGGAATGGGCGCCGTTGAGCAGCCGCAGCTTCATGAGTTCGAACGGCGCGATGTCCGTCACGAAGGTGGCCGACCAGTCGGGCCGCCCTTCGGGGAACACGTCTTCCACCACCCAGTTGTTGTAGACTTCGGTGACGACCGGCCAGGCATCGTCCCATCCGGTGGCGGCGGAGATGCGCGCGCGGTCGGCATCGGTGGTCGCAGGGACGATCCGGTCCACCATGGTCGAGGGGAACGCCACGGCCTCAGCCACATGGTGGCCGAGCGCCGGATCGACCAGCGCCGCGAGCCGGGACACCACCTTGCGCACGGTCTTGCCGTTGGCCGGAAGATTGTCGCAGCACATGACCGTGAAGGGCGGGAGTCCCCGCGCCCTCCGTTCCCGCAGCGCGGCGACCAGGAAGCCCGGTGCCGAGCGCGGCGCGTCGATGTTCGCCAGATCGTGGACGATGTCGGGGTGGGCCTCGTTCAGCTCGCCTGTCGCCGGGTCATGGCAATAGCCCTTCTCGGTCACGGTGAGAGACACGATCCTGACCGCAGGCTGCGCCATGGCCGCGACCAGGGCGCCGGGATTCTCCGGCGCGACCAGAACGTCGCGCAGCGCCGCGATGACGCGGCAGCGTTCGCCCGATTCATCGCTTTCCGCCAGCGTGTAGAGATAGTCCTGCGGCTGCAGCGCATCGCGCGTGTCCGGTGACCGCAGGCTGGCGCCAACAATGCCCCAGCGCCTGTCGCCCTTGCGCAGCACCTCGTCGGTGTAGTCGGCCTGGTGGGCGCGATGAAAGGCCCCGAGGCCCAGATGCACGATGCCGATCTGCAGCTGGTCCGGGTCATAGGCCAGTGGACCACATGTCTGGCGCGTCAGGCGCTGCATTGTCGTCTCCGGAAGGCTTGTGCTTCGGGTTTGAAACCCGCCCTGCCTTGCTAGTATACAAGCGCGCGACCCACAAGCCGCAAGCAGGCCCTCAGCGGAGACCCACATCCCCATGCCGGAAACCATGAAAGCCGTCCTCTGCGCTGCGCCGCGGCAGCTGGAGATCGTCGAGCGGCCCCTGCCCGTCGCAGGGCCGGGCGAGGCCCTGGTCCGCATCCGGCGCATCGGCGTCTGCGGCACGGACATGCACATCTATCAGGGCAACCAGCCCTATTTCACCTATCCGCGCATCATGGGGCACGAGCTCTCGGCAGAGGTCGTCACGGCCCCCAAGGGATCGGATCTGGTTCCCGGCGACGCGGTCTACATCGTGCCCTACCTGCATTGCGGCAGCTGCGTGGCCTGCCGGGCAGGACGCACCAACTGCTGCACCACGCTGAAGGTTCTGGGCGTCCACATCGATGGCGGCATGTGCGAGTATCTGGCGCTTCCAGCCTCGGCCCTGTTCAAGGCCGAGGGCATCAGCCTGGACGAGGCGGCCATGGTGGAGTTCCTGGCGATCGGCGCGCACGCCGTGGCGCGCGCTGGAATCAAGCCCGGCCAGCGCGCCCTGGTGGTCGGGACCGGACCCATCGGCGTTGGCGTCGCCATCTTCGCGCAGATTGCAGGGGCCGATGTGACCGTGCTGGATGGCCGGCCCGAGCGGCTCGCCTTCTGCCGCGACGTGCTAGGTGTCGCCCATGCCGTGACGCTGGGCGAGTCGGATGCGGCGGAGCTCCGCGATGTGTCATCGGGTGAGTTCTTCCACCATGTCTTCGACGCGACCGGGAACCCCAAGGCGATGGAGCGCGGCTTCGGCTTCGTCGCGCATGGCGGCAGCTATGTGCTGGTCTCCATCGTGCAGGGCAACATCACCTTCAGCGATCCGGAATTCCACAAACGCGAGACGACGCTCCTGTCGAGCCGCAACGCGACGCTCACCGACTTTGCCACCGTGATGGGCGCCATGCGCGAAGGCAGGATCCCCACGTCCGCCATGAAGACGCATCGCGCACCTCTCTTCGAGGCGCCGCAGCGCATGCCGGAGTGGATCCGGCCCGACGCGGGAACGATCAAGGCGGTGCTGGAACTGGGCTAGGCTGACGGTCGGTCGGTTCTCGGCATTTCAGCGTCCGCGCCGATCCAGACCCGAAAGACTCGCGCCATGCGGCTCCGCACAGGGATGCCGAAGCCGCATGGCGCCTGCTCCGGGATCTAGCGACCCCGTGCTGTCTTCGACGTGCCGATCACATCCGGAACGATCACCAAGGGGTGGGCGCTCACCAGTGTCGGCGTGACGCTGCCCAGCCTGGCCATGTCGACACCCATGTCATCCAGCAGATGGGCGTCCAGGGTGCGCAGATAGGCGATGGCTTCGTCGGTATCACGCTGCGCCCTGCGAGCGTTCAGGCGCGCCGAGATCCAGCCCTGGACCCTGCCGAGGAGATCGAGGCTCAGACCCGGCGTGGCGAAACTGCGGTGAGCGGTGCTGTTCATGTCGGTTCTCCCATACTGGCCACCGACTCGTCGGCAGCTGATGGGAGCAGACTAGGTACAGGGCCACGCGACGTCTGTGCGGTTTCTCACCAAAGCTGGCGATGTGCCCTGCGCTCCGGGATTCCCTGCAGACCAGGTCAGGTGTCAATCGACGTTCGCCGGCGCCCGATAGAGAAGCTTGCCCTTGGCCGCGATCTCGACGTCCACCAGGTACTTCCGGATACCGCTGGCGCTCATGCGGATGCCGAGACCGGGAGCGTCGGGGACATGAACCTCGCCATTGGCATCGGGCTCCAGATGCGTCTCGCTCATGTCCCAGGCGACCGCCTTCGGCGCGAAGGGATATTCGCAGATCACATGATCCTTGAGACCCGCATAGGGCTGGAGCGAGGCGCAGAGCGCCAGATGGGACGTGAAGGTATGGTTCACATAGGTCACGCCGCGCGCCACGGCATAGTCGGCCACGCGCTTGGCCGGTGCCAGGCCGCCAATGCGGCCGCAGTCGATCTGGATGTAGGAGACCTTGCCGTAGTCGATCAGATGCCGCGCCATGTGGAAGCTGTGCGAGGCCTCGCCGCCTGCGACCTTGATCCGGCCGCGCCGCTGCGCCAGTGCGCCATAGGCTTCATAGGCGCCACCGAGAAAGGGTTCTTCGAACCAGCCCGCATCGACCTCCTCGAGCAGCGCTATGCGCGCTGCCGCAGCGTCCACGTCCTCGCGGAAGATCTGGCCGGCGTCGATGAGCAGCATGCCATCTGGACCGAGGCCCTCGCGCGCGGCCTGCAGATGATCGCGATCATCCTTCAGGCTGCCGCGGCCGAAGGGGCCCCAGCCACATTTGACGGCCCGGAATCCCCGGCCGCGCGCCGCGCGGCATCCCGCCAGCGTTTCGGCGGCCGTGTCGCCGAAGAGCTGCGACGCATAGGGAATCTTGCCATGGGCCGTCTTGTAGCCGAGAAGCTGATAGACCGGTGTTTCCCTCCTGCGGCCGAGGAGATCCCACAGCGCCATCTCGATGCCGGAGAAGGTATGCGCGGCCTGGAGCAGGTCCATGCATTCCATCTCGACCGCCGCTGCCAGCGCATCGATGTCCTCCGGACCGTTCAGCGGCTTGCCCAGCACCACGTCGCGCACCGGCTTGCAGGCGCCATGCGACATGGGACAGACATAGGCCGCGATCGACACGAGCGGCGAGGCCTCGCATTCTCCCCAGCCAACCAGGCCGCCCGCAGCCACCCGCACCAGCAGGGCGTCCTGGCTGCCATCGCCGGCATCGGTGACCACAGGCATGGAGAGATAGAAAAAGTCGATGGCTTCAATCTTCATGATGTCCTCTTCAAACCCGGAACCTGGCCAGTGCCTCTTCGTTCAATGTAACACCAAGCCCTGGCGCGGTGGGCAAGGGAATGCGGCCATCCACCACTGGCAGCTCGGCGCTGCACAGATCCTTGCGGAGCGCCGAGTCGGCCAGCTCGCGCGGCAGGAACTCGATGAAGCTGCAGGTCGGCGCCACGGCCGCCAGATGCGCGGATGCAGCAATGCCAATCGCCGATTTCCAGCAATGCGGCACAACCACCAGGCCCCGGTCGCGGGCATGCATGGCGACGCGCTTTGCTTCCGTGAGGCCGCCGACGCGGCCGACGTCGGGCTGGACGACGTCGACGGCATTGGCGTTCATGAATTCCAGAAACTCGAAGCGCGTGTTCTGCCACTCGCCCAGCGCGATCTTGACCGGCGAGGCGTGGCACAGCTTGGCGTATCCTTCCACGTCATCGGAGGGCAGCGGCGTCTCGACGAAATAGATGTCCTCGTCGGCGAACATCTCGATGGCCCGCAGCGCCTCCTTCCAGTCGGGCCAGGCATAGGCAACGTCGACCATCAGCGTCATCTCCGGCCCGACCGCCTTGCGGATCTCGCGCACCATGCGGGCGCATTCGCGGTCATCCTGGATCTGCAGCGAATTGTGGGAATATGGACCCTTGAGGCAGATCTCGAGCTTCGCCGCGCGAAAGCCAAGCTTCTTGGCAGCCACCGCCCGCTCGCGCAGGACGCGGCCATAGGTCTCGAGGTCATCGCCCTCGGGCAGGAGCGAGGCATAAGGCGTGATCGCGCTGTTGGTGGCGCCGCCCAGGAGATGCCAGCATGGCTTGCCCTCGATCTTGCCGCGCAGATCCCAGAGCGCCATGTCGAGGGCGCCAATGGCGCAGATGCCGAGGCCGCGACGGCCGGTCATGGCGGATCCGCGGTACATCTTCTCCCACAGTCCCTCCACATCGGTCGGGTCCTGTCCCATCAGCATCTCGGTCAGGCCGAGTCCCATGATATGCGTGCCCTGGGCCTCGATCATGGCGCGCGCCACCCAGGGATTGGTGTCGGTCTCACCGATGCCGACATGGCCTTCGTCCGTATGTATCTTGACCACGAGATTGTCCTGGGCCGAGGAACAGGCATCGGCCCGGAAGTCCGGCACCAGCAAAACGAAGCACTCGACCTTGGTGATCTTCATGACGATCCTCTCTGGTTGGATATCGGTTCAATGTCGCCGGGCCAGCTGGCCCGTCGCTTCAACTCGTCGAGACCATGATGGCAGCGGATCGACAGACCCGTGTTCGTGTTGCGCCAAGGCGGCGCGTCGGTGTCGCAGATCGATCCGATCTGCCATGCGCAGCGGCCGGCATAGGCGCAGCCTGTGGCGCGCGTCGTGGTCTCCGACCGGCGCGGCCGGGCGGCGGCCCGCGTCTTGCGCGGGGACGGGACGGCCTCGAGCAAGGCATGGGTATAGGGATGAAAGGGCGCGGCAAAGACCTGGTCGCAGGGACCGGACTCGACCACGTCGCCGCGGAACAGAACCGTCACCCGGTCGGCCAGCATGCGCACGACGGCGAGGTCATGCGAAATGAAGAGCATGGCGATGCCCCGCTCCGCCTTGAGGCGCTGCAGCAGCGCCAGGATGCTGGCCTGCACCGATACGTCAAGGGCGGAGAGAATCTCGTCGCAGAGAAGCAGGGCCGGCTCCGCGACCAGGGCACGGGCGATGGCAACCCTCTGGCGCTCGCCGCCCGAGAGCTGGTCGGGATAGCGGGCGGCGTAGGCGGGGTCGAGGCGTACGTCGCCGAGGGCAGCCAGAACACGGGCTTCCGTCTCCTGCCTCACCTGCGGAAAGAAGAAGCGAAACGGCCGCGCCAGCGAGGTCGCCACCGTGGCGCGGGGGTTGAGCGAAGCGTCTGGATTCTGGAACACGAATTGCACGAGACGCCGTTGCGCAGAAGTGCGGGCCTTGACCCGTGGCGCGAGCACTTCGCCGGCCAGACGGATCGTGCCCCGATCGGGATCGAGCAGGCCCGCAATGGCCCGCGCCAAGGTGGACTTGCCGCTGCCCGATTCACCGACGAGGGCCGAAACCTCTCCCTGACGCACATCGAGCGACACGTCGCGGAGCGCCTGGAAGCGCCGGTCACCGCGCCCATAGGAAACCGAGAGACCGTCGACCGCGAGGACGGGCACTGCGCCGGTCGCCAGCCGCGGCGGTTGCGGCGCCAGTTCGGCCGGCGCCGGGGCGATCTCGCCGGCCCGCCAGCAGGCCACCGCGCGTGCCGTGCCAAGGGGCCTGAGCGCCTGGACCTCGTCGAAACAACGCGGCAACGCCGAATCGCATCGCGGCGCAAAGGGGCAGCCCTTCGGCAGCGACTGGCGCTGCAGCACGCCGCGCAGAGGCCGCGATGGCTGGCGTCCGGACACGTCGATCCGCGGTATGGCCCCGATCAGGCCCTGGGTATAGGGATGGCGCGGGTCGGAGAAGAGGTCGCTGGTCGGCGCCAGCTCGACCATGCGGCCCGCATACATCACGCCAATGCGATCGGCGAGTTGCGAGAGCAGCGCCAGGTCGTGGGTCACATAGAGCATCGACATCGAAAGGCGCTGCCGCAGGTCGATCAGCAGATCGACGATCTGTTCCTGTGTCGTCACGTCGAGGCCGGTCGTCGGCTCGTCGAGCACAACCAGTTTCGGATCGCATGCAAGCGCCATGGCAATGCAGACGCGCTGCTGCTGCCCGCCCGAGAGCTGGTGCGGATAGCGCCGCGCGAACTCCGGCGACGCGGGAAGGCCCACGAGACCGAAGAGCTCGGCAATGCGGGCGGTGCGTGTGCCCGCATCGCCTCCGCCATGCGCCGCAAGACTCTCGTCGATCTGCGCGCCCACCCGCATGCCGGGATTGAGAGCCGTCGTCGGATTCTGCGGGACGAAGCTGACGGTGCCCCCGCGCAGGCTGTCGAGTGCAGTGCGGTCGAGCGCAAGGATGTCGGTGCCATCCAGATCCACGCGACCCCGGTCGGTGCGCATGGCCGCATGACGATAACCCAGCAGCTGCAGTGCGACGGTCGACTTCCCGCAACCCGATTCACCGACCAGTCCGAGGACTTCACCGCGGCCGATGTCGAAGCCGACATCTTCCACGACCTGGTGCCAGCCACCGCCCTGGCGATAGGACACGGTCAGTTTCCCGACCTCGACCAGTGGCTGCCGGTGCTTCGCCATCACTGGTTTCCGAGCTTGACGGTGCGGCCAAGCACGCGGGCAAGCCCTTCGGTGAAGAGATTGAGGCCGACCACCAGCGACGCCAGCGCCAGCCCCGGCCCCAGAACGGTTGCCGGCGAGATGATCAACAGCGCCCTGTTCTCGCTGATCATGAGGCCCCACTCCGGCGTGGGCGGCCGCAATCCGAAGCCGAGGAAACCGAGCGAACCGATCAGCACCGGCGCATAGCCGGCACGCAGCGCGAATTCGACGAGCAGCACGCCAGTGGCGTTGGGAACGAGCTCCCGCAGCATCACCGACCAGGCGCCTTCGCCACGGAGACGGGCGACCGTCACGTAGTCGCGGGTCGCGATGTCGACCGCGGCGGCGCGCGCCATGCGGGCGATGCGCGGCGCATAGACGAGGGCGACGACCAGAACGATGAGGATGGGATTGCCGGAATAATCGGTGCCGGCCGCCGCGATGGCGATCAGCGCCAGCACCAGGAACGGGATGCTGATCAGCGCCTCCAGCACGCGCTGGACTGCTTCGTCGATCCAGCCACCGGCATACCCCGACAGCAGGCCGATGACGGACCCCAGCAGCAGGCCCAGCAAGGTTCCCGACAGCGACAGCAGGATCACGATGTGACTGCCATGAACGACGCGGCTGAAGACGTCGCGGCCAAGCTGGTCGATGCCGAAGGGATGGGCCAGGCTCATGCCCGACAGGGGAATGCCGGCGCCCATCTGCGAATAGCCATAGGGGGCCCAGAACGGCCCGGTCGCCGCGACGAGGATGTGAATGGCAAGAATGATGCTGCCGATCCGGAAACTCAGCGGCATCTGCCGCCAGAGCGACCGGAGCTGCGGCCGACGGGCGGCTTCGGGCATCAGGCCAAGGTCGACGTCGCTCATCGCCTAGCCGGTCCTGAGCCGCGGGTTGAGAAGGATGGCGGCGACGTCGGCCACGAGGTTGGCCGCGATGTAGACCAGGGCCGCGATCATGACCGTGGCCTCGATCACCGGCAGATCGCGCAACTGGAGCGAGTCGACCAGCAGCGTGCCGAAGCCGGGATAGGAGAAGACCTTCTCGACCACGACCACGCCGCCGATGAGATAGGCAAGATTGAGGGCCGTGACGTTGAGCGTCGGAACCAGCGCGTTGGGCAACGCATGACGCAGCAGGACGCGGGCCTGCGACAGGCCCTTGAGCTCGGCCATGCGCACATAGTCCGAATCCAGCACCTCGATGAGATTGTCGCGCAGCATGCGGACGGCGTAGACCGCCATGACGATGGCGAGCGTCAGGGCGGGGAGCGTCATGGCCTTGAGATACTCGAGCCAGCTCGACGACTGGTCGACCAGGGAGATTGCCGGCAATATCGGAATCCACAGCACGAAGGTCAGCAGCAGAACCGTCGCCAGCAGGAAGTCGGGCATCGACAGCAGCACCAGCGTCACCACCGACAGGGCGTGGTCGGGGGCGCGGTCGCGTGTCATGGCCTGGGTCACGGCTGGAATCACCGTGAGCGGCAGGTAGAGCGCGAAAGCATAGAGGGACAGCAGCAGCGTGTTGAAGATGCGCGGTGCCAGGATCTCGGAAATGGGTCGGCTCGAGACCAGCGAGCGGCCGAGATCGCCGGTGAGCAGGCCGCCGAGCCAGTCGACGTAGCGGACGGCCGCCGGCCGATCGAGGCCCAGCTGGCTGCGCAGCAGGTCGAGCGCCTCGGGCGTGGCATCGCGCCCGAGGATGCGGGTTGCCACGTCGCCCGGCAGGACCTCCAGCATGCTGAAGATGATCAGCGACACCAGCAGCAGCGTCACGATCGACAGCAGGATGCGGCGTGCCACCAGCAGGACGATCGGCAATTCGCTCTCCTCCGACAAATGGGGGCGGGTGGTCCCGCCCCCTCTTCAGGTGCCCGCCGGCGGAGCGCTGGCGGCTCCGCTCAGCGTCGCGCGCGATGACTTACTTGCAGGAGAAGTTCTCGAAGTTGAGATTGAAGTTCTGCGCCCGCGGCTCGTAGCCCTCGCAACCCTTGCGCACAGCCAGGACCTGGTGGACGAACATGGGCAGGATCAGGCCGCCTTCCTTGGCCAGCAACTCGCCGGTCTGCTGGAAGAGCTTGGTGCGCTCGGCGGGATCGACGGTGGTGTTGGCCTTGAGCAGAAGCGCGTCATAGTCAGGGCGCTCCCAGTGCGTTTCCTTCCACTTGGCGTTCTGCGTGTAGGCGACGGCCAGGCCCTCGCCCGGTGGCCGCATGGACCAGGCGGAGGTCACGATCGGCTTCTTGAGCCAGACATCGTCCCAGAAGCTCTCGGCCGGGGTCACCACCACATTGATGTCGATGCCAGCGGCCTTGGCCATTTCGGCATAGACCTGGGCCATGCGCACCATGCCCGGCACGCCTTCCGCCGTGTAGAGATCGAACTTCAGCCCGTCCTTGTATCCGGCCTCGGCCAGCAGCGCCTTGGCCTTCTCGATGTCCTGCTTCGGCGCTTCCTTGACATAGGAGGCCGGGTTTCCGATCGGCACCGGATTGTCGGCGCCGGGCTCGCCGAAGCCCAACAGCACGGTGTCGACCATGGCCTGGCGGTCGACCACGAGCTTCAGCGCCTCGCGCACGCGCGGATCGTCGAAGGGCTTGGTGTCGACCCACATCGAGACCGTCATCGAATTGGACGCTCCCGTCTCCAGCAGCTGGACGTTGGGATCGTCCTTGAGCGAGCCGATGACCGACGGATCGACGTTCAGCATGAGATCGACCTGGCCCGCCTTGATGGCGGTGACGGCGGCAACGGCCTCCTGGGCAACGGTGATGCGCAGGCAATCGGCCTTGGGTTTGCCGGCGTCCCAGTAGTTCGGGTTCTTGCGCAGGATGCGCACTGGCGCGTTTGGCGTGAACTCTTCCTGCATGAAGGGTCCGGTGCCATCGCCCTTGAGGCGCAGGTCTTCCTGCTTGGCACCATCCGGCACGATGTTGGTGAACTTGTTGGTGATCAGAACCGGCAGCTCGACCACGGGCTTCTTGGTGGTGAATGTCACCGTGGTCGGATCCACGGCCTTGATCCCGTCCGGATCGAGGAATTCGAGAACGGCGCGCGCGCCGGAGCCCGTCTTCTCGTCGAGCAGCCGCTTGAAGGTGTAGACCACGTCAGCCGAGGAGAAATCCTTGCCGGAATGGAACTTCACGCCTTCGCGAAGCTTGAAGGTCCAGGTCAGCCCGTCATCCGACACTTTCCATTCCGTGGCGAGCTCGGGCAGGACGTTGAAGTTGTCGTCGATGTCGACGAGCCGGTTGTAGACCGCGAAGGTGTGATAGGCGTCGTCGCCAGAGTGCATGTCGGCGGGATCCATCGACTGCTTCTCGCCGCTCCATTCGTAGCCGAGGATCTTCACGCATTCGTCGCCCGCGGCGGCAAGACTCGCCGGCGCAGACAGCGTCAACCCGATTGCCGCGATGGCGGCGCCGTACAGGAACTTGACCGACTTCATTGGATTCGTCCTCCCAGACATTTCTGATTTTGAGTCACCAAGATTTCCGAAATGGCGGACAATTGTGCGTCTTGCCAGACTGGCACATTAACTGCGATAGACAGCGAGTCAAGATACCGGAGGCGGCGCATGAAGCCATTGACGCTCCGCGGCATGACCTGGGATCATCGCCGCGCCATCGATCCGCTCGTCAATACGCTGGCGATGTTTGCCGCACGGCATCCCGATGTCACCGTGGCGTGGTCGTCGCGGCCGCTGAGCGGCTTCGAGTTCACGCCAGTCGCGGATCTCGCGCGCAACTTCGACCTCATCATCCTCGACCATCCATTCATGGGTGCCGTCGCGACGTCGAAATGCCTTCTGCCACTCGATGGCATCTGCGGCGACGACGCGACGTTCGTCGGCCCCTCGCTGTCGACCTACCGCATGGACGGACGCGTGTGGGCGCTGCCCGTCGATGCCGCATGCCAGGTCGCCGTGTCCCGCCCGGACCTGATGCAGGCGCTGGGTGCCGAGGCACCGGCCGACTGGGCGGGCCTCATGCAGCTGGGCCAGCTGGCGCGGCGCAAGGGCCAGTCGCTGGCGATCGGCCTCAAGGGCGTGCACAGCCTGATGACCTTCTTCACGCTGATGGCCAACCTGGGTTCGCCCTGTGCCGTGCGGCAGGACCAGGCCTTTGCCGATCGCGTTGTGGCAAGCCACGTTCTCGGCCTGATGCGCGCGCTGCTCGACCTCTGCCCGCCCCAGGTGCTCGACTGGAACAGCATCGCGCTGCATGATGCCATGGTCCGGGCCGACGACCTCGTGTTCTGCCCGGCCGTCTACTGCTATGCGACCTATGCCGAGAGCGATCAGCGCAGGCCCCTCCGGTTTCACGATCTGCCGGGCCCCAAGGGCCATGGCGGCTCCACCATCGGCGGCACCGGACTTGCCGTCTCGGCCCACACGCGGCATGCGGAAGCGGCACTGGCCTATGTCCGCTTCGCGGCCGCGTCCGAAACCCAGTGCGCATTCGCCATGCACCACGGGCAGCCGGCGCACCGGGAAGCGTGGCGCGATCCTGCCATCAATGCGCGGTTCGGCAATTGCTTCCATGACACGCAGGCGACCATGGACGCCTGCTGGACGCGGCCCCGCTACGACGGATACCTGGCCTTCCAGGAAAAGGGCGGCGAATTGGTGGAGCAGCATCTGCGCAACGTGATCGCGGCGGATGCCCTCCTCGACGCGCTCGAGGCGCTCCACCGGGGGCGCTAGACGGCGCGAGGCCCCCCGATGCGGCGCGACAACTTCTCGGCCGCCTTGATGACGCTGACGATCAGGTGTTCCCGGTTGGGCCGCGCCAGGCGCTGCTCGGGCACCACCACGCTGAGGGCGGCCACACAGCGGCCCGAGGCATCGACGATGGGTGCGGCGATGCAGCCGGCATGTTCGTTGGCCTCGTTCAATTCGGTGGCATAGCCCTGGCGGCGGAAGCGCCGCACCTGGGCCATGATCTTCTTCACATCCATGGTCGCCTTGCCCGAGGGCGACTGGCGCACGGTGGCGGTGAGCAGCTTGGCAAGCGCCTTGTCGTCCAGATCCGACACCAGCAGCCGGCCGGCAGCCGCCCAGTTCACCGGCACCCGCGAACCGATGTTGCTGATGATGCGCAGCGGCCGCACCCCCTCCTCCTTGAGCAGGACCATCATCTGGTCATCCTCCAGTACCGAAAGCTGCACCGTCTCGCCGGTCTCGTTGCGCAATTCCTCGGCCACCAGGCTGCCGTCGCGCAGAAGGTCGACATGGCCGTGATAGGCCATGCCGAGCTCATAGAGCTTGCGCCCGAGGTAAAGGCCATTGCCACGCCCCGAGGGCGCCACGAAATTCGCTTCGGTCAGGGTTCGGACCAGCTCATAGGCCGTGGATTTTGGAATGGAGAGGCCATCGATGATCTGCGCCACGGTAAGGGGACCGCCGCGCTGCAGCATCAGGTCGAGGATGTCGAGGGCGCGCCGCAGGCTTCGTGACCCCGTGGCCTCGTCATCGAGAACAGCGGGCCGGCTTGTCCGGCGCGGTTTCAAGGCGATGGGTTGTGACACGCTCATCTGATTGTCCCGTCCTGTGGACTACCGTCCGGTATCTGGTATTTCTCTGCTGAAGCGGAATGGAGCCGGATCATGAAAATCACCGATGTCGAAGTCATCGAACTGCGCGTTCCCGGGTGGACGGGAGATACATTCGACGGCTCATACGACAATTGCCTTGTCCTCGTCCACACCGACGAAGGCATGACCGGCATTGCCGAAGTGGACAGCGTGCCCTCGGTCATCCGTTCCATCGTCGAGGCGCCGCGGTCGCATACGCATGCCATGGGCCTGAAGCAGATCCTCGTCGGCCAGGATCCGAGCAATGTCGAGGACTTATGGGATCGCATGTATGACCTCACCAGTTACTATGGCCGGCGCGGCGTGGTCATCCACGCAATATCCGCCGTGGACATCGCGCTGTGGGACCTGCGCGGCAAGGTTCTTGGCAAGAGCGTGGGCGCCCTGCTCGGCACCGTCCAGCGCGACCGCGTGCTGGCCTATGGAACCGTCTATCCGCTGGGCGAGACCGCCGACGACGTTCGCAGGAACATCGACCGCGGGCTGAAGCTGGGACTCAAGGCCATCAAGATCGTAGCGGACCCCTTCTGGCGCGACGACCTCGCCAAGACCGCCGCGCTGATCCGTGCGGCGCGCGACCATGTCGGCCCCGACATCCGCCTGATGGTGGACGCGGCAACAGCCTGGTCCAGAGCGGAGGAAGGCCTGCCGCTCATGCCCATTTTCAAGGACAATGACTTCCATTGGGTCGAGGCGCCGCTTCCGATCGACGACCTCGACGGCCATGCGCGCTTTCAGGGCTTCGGCATTCCCATCGGCGGCGGCGACCTCGGACTGACCACGCGCTACGAATATGAGGAGGCCTTCATCCGCGGCAAGATCGACATCGCCCAGCCGGACGTGACAATGGCGGGCGGCATCACCGAACTGCTGCGCATCTCCGGCCTGGCGAAGCGCCTGGGCAGGCGCGTCGTCACCCACGGATACAAGTCCAACATCACCATCGCCGCGAACCTGGCCTTCCTCTCGCGGCACTGGATGGATGAGCCCTGCGAATACTCCACCAGCCAATCGCCCCTGCGCTGGGAACTGACCGAGGAGAGCTTCCCCATCGGGCCCGACGGCCGCATTGCCGTGCCCGAGCGACCCGGACTGGGCGTATCGCTCAACGCCGCAACCGTTGACCGGTATCGCCTGTCCTAGCCAGGTTCAGCGGTCCGCACGCCAGCGGGCGACGAGGTCTTCATTCAGGTCGATGCCGAGACCGGGGCCGGTGGGCAGGTCCATCACGCCATCGACCACGGCGGGCTCTGGTGACACCAGCTCGCGCCGCAGCGGACTGTCGAAGACATGGGGCGAGACATATTCGAAGACGGGAGCGGCCGGACATGCGGCCTGGAAATGGCGGCCCACGGCCGAGGTGATTCCCGTTTTCCAGCCATGCGGCACGACCTCGGCCCCGAGCAGTTCGCACAGATCGGCGATGCGCCGGATCTCGGTCAATCCGCCGCCGCGTCCGATGTTGGGCTGGACCACATCGACCCTGCCGACGGTGAGCCACTCGCGAATCTCGAAGCGCGTCGCGGCCGCCTCGGCGCCACAGATCCTGATGGCGCTGCGCTGCGCGAGGTTGGCGTGGCCCGCGAGATCATCATGCTGCAGGGCAGCCTCGGCAAAGAAGATGTCATGATCCTCGATGCGCTCGAGCACGAAGAGCGCATCATGCCAGTTGTGCCAGCGATAGCCGAAGTCGATGGCGAGAAGAACCTCGTCACCCAGCGCCCGCCGGCCTTCGCCAATGAGGCGGACGAGTTCGCGGTCGGTCACCAGATCGTAGAAGAGCACCTCCATCTTCACCGCACGGAAGCCGGACTCGAGGGCCCGATCGAACTGCCGGAAGATTTCCGCCATCAGATCGCCGATGGACCGGCCCTGGGCAAGACCGGGATAGATGGTGCAGTAGGGTCTCAGCTTCTCGCGCCGCGCACCGCCCATCAGCTTGTAGGCGGGAAGACCCAGCTGCTTGCCGGCGAGATCGTGCAGGGCGATGTCGATGGCGGATATGGCATGCATGCCAAGCCCGCGACGGCCCGGCCAGAAGGTGCCTTCATAGAGCTTCTGCCAGATCGCCGCGATTTCCACCGGATCCTCGCCCAGGAGGATCTCTCCGGCATTGCGGCTCCACAGATGCGCGGTCGGCATCTCGATGAAGCTCTTCACCACGCCGGGCGGAGCGTCGGCCTCGCCGAATCCGAAGCGGCCATCCTCGTCGTGGATCTTCACGATGATGGTGTCGGCGGTGCCGTCGAGATCATTGGCCGAGCCAGCCGGGGAGATCACGGGAATGGCTTCCAGACGCGCAATCCTGCTGACCATGTTCCTGCCCTCCCGCAGCGAACCCGACACTAGGCCATTCCATGCTTACAGACAAACGTCCGGTGTTCCGGACTGCGTGCGGCGGGCCGCGAGGGTTTCCTCGTTGACGCCTGCAAACCCAGACCATACTGTCCCGGCATCGTGGGCGCGAGGACCGCTGCGATGCTGGCTGACGGAGCAACGGAACGGCATGGGTTACGTCGAACTGAAGTCGGTGCGCAAGCGCTATGGCGATACCGAGATCATCCATGGCATCGACCTCGACATCGAGAAGGAGGAGTTCACCGTCTTCGTCGGACCTTCCGGATGCGGAAAGTCGACGCTGCTGCGGATGATTGCCGGACTCGAGGACATCCAGGACGGCAGCATCCACATAGGTGGCACGCGTGTGGATCAGCTGCAGCCGGCCGAGCGCGGCATCGCCATGGTGTTCCAGAACTATGCGCTCTACCCTCACATGACCGTGTTCGAGAACATGGCCTTCGGACTGAAGATCGCGAAGACGCCGGCCGCCGACATCCGGGCAGCGGTGGAACGGGCGGCGGGCATCCTCCAGATTTCCGAGATCCTGCAGCGGCGGCCGCGCGAACTTTCGGGCGGGCAGCGCCAGCGCGTCGCCATCGGCCGCGCCATCGTGCGCGAACCGAAGGTGTTCCTCTTCGACGAGCCGCTGTCGAACCTCGATGCCAAGCTGCGTGTGCAGATGCGGCTTGAGCTGACCAGACTGCGCCGGCAGCTGCGGGCGACCATGATCTATGTGACCCACGACCAGGTGGAAGCCATGACCATGGCCGATCGCATCGTCGTTCTCAATCAGGGCCGGGTCGAACAGGCCGGCCGTCCGCTCGACCTCTATCATGCGCCCCGGAACCGCTTTGTCGCGGGCTTCATCGGCTCCCCGGCGATGAATTTCCTGGAGGGCGAGGTCACGGCGGTATCGAAACGGTCAGTTGCCCTGGCGCTGCCGGGTGGCCATGCCATCACGGTGCCGCGCAGGCCGGGACGGGCGGTGGCGGGCGACCGCGTGTCGCTCGGCGTGCGTCCCGAGGCGCTCGACTCGCGCGGCAGGGGCGATGCGGTTCTGGAAGGCCGCGCCGCCGCGGTCGAACGCCTGGGCAACGAGACCTACGTCTATCTCGAAGTTCCGGGCAGCGACGAATTCGCGGTTCATGCCGCCGGCGATGTCGCGGTCGAACCGGGCGATGCAATGAAGGTCGGCATACCGGCCAGCGCCTGCCATCTCTTCGATGCCGCGGGAGCCGCCTTCGAGCCGGCCTCGGCCTGAGCAGGAGCCGGGTCCGCTCGGCCCGGACAATCAGGTGAGGCGCAGCACCGCTCCGTCCGGCTCGAAGACGCGAAGCCGTATCCACGTCTCGCAGGCATCGCCAGGCTGGAGCCGGAGCAAGGTTCCCCCAGCCTTGCGGGCCTTGACCAGCCCCGATGCCGGCATGGTCGAATTGGGTTCCAGGCCGATGAGCGATGTGCGCCCGTGCCATGGCGCCTCGAGCGTGCCACCCAGTTCGAACCAGAGCCAGGCGCAGGGGAAGCGAGTGGCGTCCCAGGAGAGCTGCGCGGCAATGGCATTGTCGCGGCGCCGGATGGCGATCCAGGGCTCGTCAAGGTCATGCAGATAGGCCAGCGTCGCCATGCCGGGCACGGGATGGCGAAGATCGAAGCGCCCCGACTTGCCGGCAATGACGGGCCATGTGCCTGCAGCGCCCGGCAGCAATGGATTGGCCGGCGGGTCATAGGTCTCGTCGGCGCGCAGCTGACCTCCGCCGGAGGTGATCTCCACCGGGCCGGCAAGAAGATCCGAGCCGAAGGTCGGATGCTGACCCCACATGACCTCCAGCGGGCGCGACCCCAGCATGCGCAGGCGCTCGGTCACGGTGAGGCAATCATCCTCCACCGTCATGATGCGCTCCATCTCAACCGGCACGGTGTAGAAGCGCCGCGACAGCCGAAGCCCGCGTGGCTCCGCCTCGCAATGCCAGGGCGCAATCGAGGCCTCGCCATGGAAGCCGTGAAAGACTCCGTCGACCGTGCAGGCATCGCCGCCGTTCGGAAACAGCAGCGGCCAGCCCCCGCCGTAGCGCGTCAGCCAGTGGACTTCGTCGCGGGCCGCGAAACTGCCAATGGGAAGCCGTACGCGGTCCCAAGGAACCTGGCCCAGCACCGAGAGTCCGGTCCCGACATGCCTGACCTCGGCAATGGTGCCCCCGACCGAGGGTTCGACCGTCACCCGGATGGCGTCGCTGGCTATGACGACGGGCGCCGACGGGTCGGTCACTTGATGGCGCCCGCCATGAGGCCGCGGATGAAGTGCTTCTGGAACACGATGTAGAGAAGCAGCATCGGGGCGCTGGCGATCACCATGCCGGCCATTGTCAGCGGAACCTGGTTGTTGTAGCGCCCCTGGAACACGCTGATGCCGGCCATCAGCGTGCGCTTGGCGTCATCCTGCAGGAAGATGATGGCGATCAGCAGGTCGTTCCAGACATAGAGCGAATTGACGACGACCAGCGTGACGATCGCCGGCAGCGAGAGCGGAAGAACGATCCTGACCAGGATCAGGAAGGGTCCCGCACCGTCGATGCGGGCCGACTCGAAGAGCTCCTTGGGCACGGTGCGAAAGAAGGTGGTCAGCAGATAGACCGAGAAGGGCGTGATGAGCCCGGCATAGATGAGAATTGTCCCCTGGTAGGTGCTGATCAGGCCGAGCTGCGTGTAGAGCACGAAGAGCGGGACGATCATCACGACGGGCGGCACCGCCATGAGAGAGGTGCTGAGCGCCAGCAGCGTGTCTCTTCCCTTGAAGCTCATGCAGGCAATCGCGTAGGCGGCGAGGCAGGAGACCAAAGTGCTGAGCAGCACCGCCCCGAAGACGAGGATGGCGCTGTTGAGCATCCAGATGAGAAATGGGCTGTCCAGCAGCACGTTGCGGAAGTTGTCGAGAACGGGCTGGCCCGGAAGCCCCAGCTTGTCGATGGCATATTCCTCGTCGCTCTTCAACGCGGTGGTGATCATGAAAAGTGTCGGCACCAGGGCCAGGAAGGCCGAGACCAGCATCACGCCCTGCTTCAGGGCGTCGCCAGCCGTGATGCCGCGAGCGAGGGCCATGACCTCAAGCCTCCAGTTCGCGCACGCGGCGCCTGGCGCGGAACAGCGGGAAGATGAGCAGGACGGAAACCAGGAAGAGCAGCACCGATGCCGCCGAGGCGATGCCCGGCAGGCTGGTCCGGATCAGGGCGTTGAAGATGTAGAGTTCCACCACCATGGTCGATGTGCCCGGCCCGCCGCGGCCGCCGCCGATGATGAAGACATAGGCGAAGACCGCAGCCAGTATGGTGATGACGCTGACCACCACGTAGAATTCGATCACGCCCCGCATCTGAGGCAGGATGATGTACCAGAGGCGCTGCCACCAGTTGGCGCCCTCGATCCGCGCCGCCTCGATCATGGATTCGTCGAGGCTGAGAAGCCGTGCCAGGAACAGGATGATGCCGAGCGCGGATTCACGCCAGACGATGAGGATCATCACGGTCCAGAGCGCCACATCGGACGATCCGATCCAGTCAAGGGCGAGAAAGTCGAGGCTCAGCCAGCGCAGCACTTCGTTCACCGGACCGTTGAACTGGAAAATGCGCTTCATCACCACCGCGATGATGGGGATGGCGAGAACGAAGGGCACGAAGACGATGATGCGGTAGAGACGCCAGCCCGCGATGCGCTCGTAGAGGAGCACCGAGATCAGCAGCGAGATTGCCACCATCAGAGGAATTGCCAGCAGCAGCTGAATGTTGTGCCGCACGGACTCCCAGAACACATCCTGGGTCAACACCAATTCGTAGTTGCGCAAACCAATCCACGGGCCGTCGATGCCGCGCACCATCTTGAAGCTGAACTCGAAGATGCGGATCAGCGGATAGCCGAAGACGAAGGCCAGCAGCGCCACGAGCGGTGCAACGTAGAGATAGGGCGCGAATCGCGAATCCCGGGTCATGGCGTGCCGGCGCCGATCGACGGTCCTGGATGACGCGCATCGACCCGCCCCGCCTTTGCGGGACAGGCCGATGCCAGCGCCATCACGACGGCCAAGGCCTCAACCGCTCAGGTCGGCCGACCATTTCTTGTAGTTCTCCACGATGTCCGGATTGAACTCGCGCCACTCCTTGGCGACCTTGTAGGCCAGCTCGCCGGCCTGCTCGCCGGTGATCTTGCCTTCGACCACCTGCTGCGCCGTCGGCAGCAGCGCCTGTTCGTAGAATTGCCCCGGCACGAGGTTCGACAGATAGGGAATGTTCGGCGACAGGCCCCAGCGCTTCCACATGTCGACCACAACGGGATCGGTGATGACCGAGACATCGAAGCTGGTGTTCGACGGGATCCAGCCGGTGGCCTCGTGGAAGGCCTTGAGCCGCTCCGGCGACTGGAGATATTCGAGAAAGGCGGCCGCGCCTTTCGGATCCTTGGCCTTGGCCGGAATGCCCAGTCCCTGCGAGTCGAGGATGGGCTGGCCCGCCAGCTTGCCCTTGCCGTAGACCGGCATGACCATGGTGCCGAGACGGCCCTTCGTCGCCTTGCTGTCGGCGGGCACGCGCGCGCCGACCGACAGGCCCGAGGCCACCTTGCCGGCCACGATCAGGTCGATGCCCGGATAGAGCTCGGTCGAGGACATTTCCGAGTTCAGGAACCCGGCCTTCTTCAGATCCTCGAGCTTCACCCAGTGTTCGTGATACTTCGGCTCGCGGAAGTCGCGTTCGCCCGTGAAGAGGCCGATCACCTCGCCGGCGCTGTCGACATTCTGGCCCAGCGCGTGGCCGAAATACCATTCGCCCCAGTAGCCGTCCTGGATGCCGCCGCCTACCGGCGCGATGCCCGCCGACTTTAGCTTCTCGCAACCGGCGAGAAACTCGTCCCAGGTCTGCGGCGCCTTGTCGGGATCGAGGCCCGCCTTTTCATAGAGGTCCTTGTTGTAGATCCAGATCATCGGCAGCGGATACCAGCCGAGACGATAGGTCTTGCCGCCGAAGTTGCTGAGCAGCGTGGCGCCCGAGGCCTTGATGACCTCTTCGTTGACCAGTCCGTTCAGAGGCTGGAGATAGCCCAGCCACACGCTTTCCATGTGATAGATGCCGTTCCAGAGGAACTGGATGTCGGGCGGGTTGCCGGCGGCGGCGGCGGTCTGGAACTGCGAGATCACCACCGCGGTATCCTGCAGCATGGCCTTGACGGTTGCGTCCTTGTAGGCAGCGATCGAGCTGTCGAGGAACTTCTGCAGGCCGGGCAATTCCTGTTCGCCCCACCACCACATGTCCAGCGTCTTGTCCTGGGCCATGGCGCCGCGCGGCAGCATGCCGCCGAAGGCCGCCGTGGCGCCGGTCATCATGGCGCCGCGAAGAATGTCGCGGCGCGAGGCCTTGAGTGTGCGTGACTTGTCCATCTTGTGCAGCCTTCCCTGGTTTACGCGTTGGTTGTCGTTGTCATGACTTTTCAGAACGTACTCATCAATCCGCCATCGACGACCAGCAGCTGGCCGGTCATGTAGCGGCAATAGTCGGACGCCAGGAACAGGATCGTGCCCGAGACATCTTCGGGCAGGCCGCTCCGTCCCAGCGGTATCTTCCGCCGCGTGACGTACCATTCGATGAAGTCCGGAGTCGTGGTTTCGTCGACGCCGTTCACCACCGACATGGGCGTCGTCATGAAGCCCGGCGCCACGGCGTTGACGAGGATGCCGTGACGGCCGAGTTCCACGGCCATCGACTTCGTGTAGGCGATGATGCCGCCCTTCGCGGCATTGTAGGAGCCGCAATCGCCGCTCGAGGCGAAGCCCTGGATCGACGCGACGTGAATGATGCGGCCGTCCTTCTGCGCCACCATGTGGGGCGCAACCAGCTTGCTGCCCATGTAGACGGCCTCGAGATTGATCGAGATCGTCCGGCGCCATTCGTCGAGCGTATCGTCGAGGATGGTGCGGGTTGGCGGATTGATGGCTGCGTTGTTCACCAAAACATCGATGCGATGCAGCCGCTTGGCGACATCGGCCACGACGGATGCGTAGCGATCATAGTCGGTGACATCCAGTTCATAGGGACTTGCGGTGCCACCGGCTTTGCGGATTTCCTCCGTCACGGCGGCCAGCGACTTGGCATTGCGTTCGATGAGCACCACGCTCGCCCCTTCGGCGGCCATTTCGCGGCACACCGAACGGCCCAGTCCCTGCCCCGCACCCGTGACAAGACAAACTTTGCCGTCGAGTAAGCCCATGCCGTTCCCCGGAGCGAAACAGGAACCGCTCGCAGGCAGCCTGCGAACCGCTACGGATCAAGTTCCGAACTATTGGACATTGATCTGAATAACTGGACACCACTATAGTTCTGGGCAAAGGCCGGTCAAGTTTCAATTGCCCGGGCGCCACACCGGACCCACCGTACAAGGACGAAATGCATGGCGACAGACGACAGGCTGGTCCTCACCAATGTCGGCCCCGTCTTCGATCACCCCGAGGCCGTGGCCTGGGGACCGGATGGCCGAGCCTATGCCGGCGGCGAAGCCGGGCAGCTCTATCGCTTCGGCCTTGACGGCAAGGACTTCGAGGAAGTCGTCAGAATTCCGGGCGGGTTTCTGCTCGGCCTCGCGCATGACGCGGCGGGGAACACCTATGCCTGCGACAGCCAGTTGGCTTGCGTGCACCGCATCTCCGGCGATGGCCGCGTGTCGACCTATTCGAGCGGCACCGCAGACCAGAAGATGCGCATGCCGAACTATCCGGTCTTCGATGACGCTGGCAATCTCTACGTCTCCGACTCCGGCACATGGGGTGGCGACGACGGCTTCATCTGGAAGATCGCGCCGGGCGGCAAGGCATCAGTCTGGGACCGGAGCTGCCGCGGCTTCACCAACGGCATGTGCCTTTCGGCCGATGGGCGCTGGCTCTACGTCGCCGAGTCCACGCCGCCGCTGATCTCGCGCATCGAGATCGGGCGCGATGGCGCGGCCGGCAAGCGCAGCGTCGTGGTGGAACTGCCGCGCACCGTGCCCGACGGACTGGCCTTCGACGAACGCGGCAATCTCTACATCAGTCTCTACAACCCCAACATCATCTATCGCCTCGCGCCTGATGGCACCTTGGCCACGCTCTACGATGACTGGGAACAGTTGATGCTGGTCGCGCCCACGAACATCGCCTTCGGCGGACCCGACTTGAAGACCCTCATCATCGCGAGTCTCTGCGGCTGGGCGGTGCATACGGCCAGCATGCCCGTGGCGGGGCTGCGGCTGCGCTATCCGAAACTGTAGGCGCCGGTCGCGCGGTTACTGCTCGCGGCGGACTCCGCAAGCGAGACGAGCCCCAGTCTTGGCAGGCCTGGGCCTTGCCGAAAGATGTCATCGGCCGTTCGGCCATCGCCGATCACGACCTGAGGGTCGTTCAGTGCGATCGCGCCTGCGGGCCGCCTTCCATGCCGGCCGGCCGCAACAAGAAGTTACATGTTCTCAGGTGTTTGCAGATGAGCGTGATGGAGGGAAACGTGCTGGCAGCCAACTCTGCCTGCCCCCATGTCATTGAGTCTGTTCGGCACAAAGCGTCGCATGGTTCGAATTCCACGTGTTGAGTAGAAGGCGCAAACAAAAGTTCCGCATGACTTCCTTCTATGCCAAGCTCTGCTGGACAATCAAAGAAGGGAGACCCCAGACATGAGCGATCTCAAGGGCGGCATCACACGCAACGGCAAGGGCTTGGATGATCTTGAATGGAACATCCTCGGTCAGCGTTACTTCCCAAAGGCCAGTTGCGACGCAACTTTTGCGTTCGAGACCAACTCAGCTCCCGGGCAGTTCGTCCCGGTTCACATCCACCCAAATCAGGATGAATTCATCCTGGTACAGGAGGGCCAGCTCGAGCTGAAGCTCGATGGTCATTGGCATACGGCGAAGGCCGGCGATCTGGTACGCATGCCCCGTGGCATCCCTCACGGCTATTTCAACAAGTCGGACAAGCCGGCACGGGCCCTTTTCTGGGTCTCTCCCGCTGGAAAGCTGGAAGAGCTGTTCAAGACGCTCCACAACATGTCGGACATTCCCGCGATCATCAGGGCTTCGGCCGAGCATGAGGTCGACTTCCTGCCGGAAAGCGCAAACGCCTGATATCCAACGCCCGGACGTCCTGCTTCGACCCGAGAGTCTGGCGAGATCACATCGGCTGGCTGTCCGGTTGGAGCTGATCCGTTGGTGACTCGCCACTGAGGCTTCATCCGGCAGCTCTTGGAGTCTCTGGCCGTTGCATGCCCGGCTGGGCGGTTCGAGGTCCGCAGGACGGGCGGAACGCAGAGCCGCCGGCGAGCGCCGCATGAAGCCCTGTTGCGGTGCGTTTGGCATCGAAAGCTGCCATGCCGGAACATCCTCGCGAGGCGGCTTGATCGGCTGCACCCAGTCACAGCTCTCTCTTCAACCCGGATCAGGCGCGCATCCAGCGCTCGATGCGACGATCGAGTGCAGCATCGCCATCGGTTTGTGCGTCATGTTGAATCTCCGAGGAGGTTGAGAGGGCCTTGGTTCTTGCTGCCTGCCGTCTCGCCTTACAAGCGGCCCTGCCCGCAGCTCGGCCCTGGAGCCAGGCAACGCCTAGGCGGATCCGAGCTGCGTGGCCTTCAAAGCATCGGCCGAGCCGGCACCCAGCCGCTTCACGATCGACATCGCCTGCATCATGGTGATGTCGAGCTTCCGGATGCGGTCGGCCGAGACATACATGACGTTGCCCGACATGGGCGTGGGCGACTGCGGCAACATCACCGCCACCCAGCCGTCGTGCAGGGCCTCGATCCGATAGCCGAGCTGCCAGCCGCCCTCGATGCTGACGAGCACCGGCTCCAACCCTTCTGACTGCTCGAGTTGCGCGAAGCTCGAGGCGGCGCTCTTGGCGAACTGATACTGCGGTATGCCGCCAAGGATCGTGTCCTCAAGCTTCTCAACCACGCGCCTGGCAATCTGCGTATGTGCGACCAGTCCCGCCATGAGCGAGACCACGATCAATGCCACCAGCGAGGCGATCCCGACGATGCTTGCGGTCAGCGGGCTGGGCGGAATGTGTTCGACAACCGGCTGCATGAGGTGTGCCGCGAATGTCATTGCCTTGCCGAGAAGGGCGAGCACGACCACCAGCGGCAGAAGAAAGGCCAGCCCGCCGACCAATGTCGCCTTGGTCGCGCTCCAGAAATAGGCTCCAAATGCTGCTGGTTCCCTGTGCATGGCATCAGCCTCCAATGAGTGGTCCGGCCGGGATGGTAGTGCGCTGTTTCCCGGATCGCCAGCGGCGCCTGCCCTATCGGGAGACATCGCGCCGCGCCTTCAGCTTCAGCGGTCAGGAGCGGCCGACGAGATCGGCAGCACTGGTGGCCGGTGGCGGCAGCTGCAACTGCGACCGGAGCTATCAATGGAAAAACGATTGATCATGTTGATGTGGGTCGGGAGCCGTTTGGCCCAAGGCGAAGCTTGCGCCGACGGTTAGTGCGGCCGCGGCAATCGCGGCTTTGATCATGGCTGTTCGCATATGAACTCTCCTGGTTAAGAAAACAAAAGGGGGGAAGGCACGCTTACGGACCCATCACTTTCAGTACTGAGATGAAGATGGCGCCACCTGGCGTTTACTCCAGCTTCGTTCTATTCACGCCATCAGTCACCACTCATCTCCACGGCGCGGTTCTGACTGATCCGTGCCGGTCTTGTGCTGATGACTGCCATGGCCACCGTGTCCGCCATGCATGAACAGGTGCAAGAGCGGACACGCCAGGAACACCAGAAACGGCAGGGCTGCAGCGACATGCTGCTGGTGCCAGATGACGAAATAACCACCGACAACCACCGCAACCGTAACAAGGGCGATACCTTTCGCAGTTCTGAAGCAACTGAACATCATCAAGGCTCCTTTTTTGCAGCGGAACTTCAGTTCACCTGGAATACCGCGTCGTTCGCGGGGCCCTCGACTTCAAGGATTCCGGCTGCGCCGCGTTCAACCCGTGTGAGCGCGTGGTCGACAAGAACGTATTTTCCCGGCACTTCAAGTTTCATCTCGACCACAGCACTCCCGCCGGGAGGAACGCTGACCGTCTGCACGGAGGGCAGTGTTGCTCCGCCGAGAGAACCCATGGGATAGACCTTGTCGAAGATGCCGCCGATCACGTGAAATGAGGACGTCAGGTTCGGCCCGCCGTCCCCAAAGAAGATGCGGACTGTCTCGCCGACATTGGCCTTGAGCGGCTTGTCCTTGAGTGCCGACGTGCTGCCATTGAACACTACGTAGTCGGGCTGCTCCGCCATGAGTTTTTCCTTGCTCTCGGCAAGGAAGCCCTTGGCGCCGAACGGATCCACCGTATAGACCTCGCCCTGCATGACGTAAAACTCGCGGTCCACCGGGAGGAGGCCGCCCTCGGGTTCGACGAGGATCAGACCATACATGCCGTTGGCCACATGCCGAGCCACCACCGGCGTCGCACAATGGTATACATAGAGTCCCGGTCGGGTCGCTCTGAAGCGAAAACTCTTCGTCTCACCCGGTGCAGCATCGGTGGCGATCGCGCCACCGCCAGGCCCAAGAACCGCGTGAAGGTCGATGCTGTGGCGTTCTGCGCTATCCGCCGGGTTGGCGAGTGAGACCTCGACGGTGTCGTTCACCCGGACACGGATAAATGGGCCGGGTACCTTTCGATTGAAGGTCCAGTAGTGATAGGTCGCACCATCAGCGAGCCTGCCCGTGACCTCCACTGTCTCGAGGCCGACTTTCACGGTGCGCGGCCCAGCACCAGTACCAGGTGGCGGCACATCCGCCGGTTCGCGCACGATGTCGAGTGGGGCTTCGGGTGTGCCGCTTTCGGCCCCGTGCTTGTGGACGTGGGTTTCACCTGTCGAACCTGCAGAAGCCGCTCCGGCAATCGCGATCAACATGAGGAGAGAAGATGCGATCTTACGCATGACTCAGGCCTTCTCATAACCGATGGTTGTCATCATGCCGGATGCCATGTGGTAGAGGTGGTGGCAGTGGAAAGCCCATTGCTTGGCTGGATTATTCGCATCGAGTGCGAAGCGAACGGTCTGCATCGGCGGCACCAACACAGTGTCCCGGATGGCGCCGTTGATTGTCTTTCCGTTGATCCCCGTCACCTGGAAGTGATGGCCATGCAGGTGCATCGGGTGCGCCATCATCGACATGTTCATCATCTCGATTTCAATGCGCTCGCCGTCGCGTACTGTAATGGGGTCGCCCGCAATGCCCCAGCTGTACTCCATCATGTTGCCCGTGAGATGCATCCTGAAGCGGCGGTCCGGAGCACGTTCGGCAAGGGGTTTTTCTGCTTGAAGCTGCGCCTCCAGGTCAAGCGTCAGCACCGGTCCTGGCGTACTGCCAGTAGTCGCAACAATCCCAACCTCTGCTCTCGACGTGGCAAGGATGATACCCGTTTGTTCTGATGCTCCTTCGCGCAGCGCAAGAATAGGGAATGCACCGCCACCCTTCGGAAGAGCGAGGCGGATGTCGGCTCTCTGCCCCATGCTGAGCGGAAACTGTCGGTCGGAGATGGGTCGAATTGGCTGCCCGTCGACCGCGACGAGTTCTCCTGTGAGACTGCCGAGGTCTATGGTGAATCCCGTGGAGGTGGCGCCATTGATGATGCGCAACCGCACCCGACCGCCCTTTTCGACCTTCACGATCTCTGGGTCGTCCAGCGTACGGTCATTGGCGAGGAACGCGTCATAGGCGATGTCGTTGAGGTCCATTCCTCCCATCATGCCTTCCATGTTTCCACCTTGCTTCATGGCACCATGATTCATGCCTTGCATGATCATGCCATTGCTGCCACCGCCACCCTGCATCATGGATCCGTGGCTCATCCCTTGCATCATCATGCCGCCATGACCGGCAGAGCCGGCCTTGAGATTCGCGAGAAGCTCGGCGGCGGGCGTGAAGGAGAAATCGTGCAGCAGCACCACCACTTCCTGTTCATCGGCAACCTGCTCTTCGGCCCGTCGCACGATCAGCGGTGCTGCCAGGAGTGCCTGTTCCTGCAAAGTGTGGGCATGCATCCAATGGGTGCCGCCGGGGCCAACCGGGAAGGAGTAGTTGCGCTGTTCGCCAGGACTGAGGAGCGGCATCGGCATGTTTGGCACGCCATCGAACTGGTTAGGAGGCGTCAGGCCATGCCAGTGGACCATCGTCTCTTCGGCCAGTCTGTTGCTGAGCAACACGTCGAATTGGCCACCTGCGTTGAAGGTGAGGCCGGGTTTGCTGTCTGGCCCAAGGAGACTATAGACCTTGGCAGCTCGGCCGTTGACCTCGATACTGCGATTGTCGATTGTCAGGGTTCGGGTTGCTGCGGCGCGGACAGAACTGAAAGGATGACTGGTAAGACCGAGGACAGCGGCACCCGCAGTGCTGTACAAGAATTGTCTGCGATTCATGTGAGTTGCTTTCGAAGAGCACGGCTCCTGGCGGAGTTCACGCGCGTTGAGTTGGAAGCTGCTAACAGAGAACAGTCCGACTCAGGCTCGCGGCGGTTCCAGAAGCGGCTCGAAACTGAGCCCGTGAACTGGCAGCGGCTGTTGAAAGCGGATCCTCACGCCAAAGTTCAGCACTCGATGCTCAACACTGTCGAGATTGAGCGCAGTCACACAACCCGCGAGAGTGCAGGACCCCGACATCATGCACGAATCCTGATCGTGGGATTTATGTGGGCTGCACACGTCCTGCGACTTGGCGGCCTGATCCACCACTGACGCACTTTGTTCCGGTGCACGGCAATGGCCGCTTCCACCCGCGAAAGCTCCGCTGGACTCTGCCGGGAGGACCGAGAGCAACGCGAAGATCACAATGGCGAAGTATCTGGCCAACATTTCAAATTGATTGCCCAAAAGAGCGGATGAAACCTTGATCTATCGCAAAGTTGCAGTTTAACGCAGTTAGTGCAAAAATAACACACGTTTCGGGGGCGCTCACCGTACTTGGCTCAGCTATACGGGCTCTCACTCATTCGCCCCCGCAAGGTCACGAAGAATGGGGCAATGCGGCCGGTTATCTCCGTCGCATGCGTCAGCAAGATGCTTGAGCGTGTCGCGCAGCCCTTGCATCCGGGCAATTTGAGCCTCGAGCTCTGCGATGTGTTGCGATGCCAACTTCTTTACTTCTCGGCTGGGACGCCTGAGGTCGTTCCACAGCCTTAGCAAGTCACGGATACGCTCGATGGAGAAGCCAAGCTCGCGGGCGCGATGAATGAACCGCAACCTGTGGACGTCGGATTCGACATAGAGTCTGTATCCGCTGTCCTTTCGGGAGGCGGAGGGGATGAGACCTATGTCCTCATAGTAGCGTATCATTTTGGCCGATACCCCTGAGGCGGCGGCGGCCTCCCCGATTTGCATCCAGACTCTCCTCCGAATTATTGCTTGACCTTACCATCGTTGGAAGGTCTATATGAAATGCCATCGTACTGAATACCTGTCCAGGAGAATTTCGATGGTTGACCATTACAAGCATGAACACGGCTGCGGATGCGGTGGAAAGACCAAGGCCACACAGCATGAAAAGCAGGATTTCACGATCGACCGAGCTGGAGCCAGGCCGCACGAGTCTGCATGCTGCGGGGACCACGCACGGCTAGATCAAAGTAATGATCAGGGCTGTTGCGGCGGCTCCCACTCCAAGAAACCCATAGCCAGGCCTGAATTAGCCGCCGAAGCGTGTTGCGGTGGGAGCAGCCATGATTAAACATTCTGGCCATAGCCATCCGCATCACGACAAGACAGCGCTGTCGGCTGAAGCCCCCGATATGACCCTGCTGAAAATAGATCCAGTTTGCGGCATGACGGTCAATCCAAAGACTGCGACGCTCAAGGCAGAGCATGGAGGGCAGACTTATTACTTTTGTTCCGCCGGATGCCGGACCAAATTCACGGCCAATCCAGCGAAATACCTCGACCCCGAATTGATCAGGGCCGCTGCGGATGCTCAGCCCAAAGATGCCATCTACACTTGCCCGATGCATCCGGAGATCCGGCAAGTTGGACCAGGTTCATGCCCCATTTGCGGCATGGCGCTGGAGCCGCTGGTGGCAACATCAGAGAGCGGGCCGAACCACGAATTGATCGACATGACGCGACGCTTCTGGATCGGGCTGGCGCTCACTGTTCCCGTCTTTGCGCTTGAAATGGGCGGGCATCTGACCGGCCTTCACATGCTGCTTGGCAAGCAGCTCTCGAACTGGATCCAGCTCGCGCTGGCCACGCCCGTGGTGCTTTGGGCGGGATGGCCGTTCTTCACCCGCGGCTGGGACTCCCTGAAGACCCGTAATCTCAACATGTTCACACTGATCGCCATGGGGACTGGCATCGCGTGGGTGTATAGCGTGGTCGCGACCTTGTTTCCGCAGATCTTCCCGCCGGCCTTCAGGCAGCCGGATGGCTCGGTCGCGGTCTACTTCGAAGCCGCGGCGGTGATCACCGTACTGGTGCTGCTAGGCCAGGTACTGGAACTGCGTGCCCGGGCGCAGACTTCAGGCGCGATCAAGGCGCTTCTTGGCCTTGCGCCCAAGACGGCACGGCGCATTAATCCCGATGGTGCGGAAGAAGATGTCGCAATCGATGTCATTGGTGTGGGCGACAAGCTGCGCGTGCGCCCTGGCGAAAAGGTTCCCGTCGACGGTTCGTTGATCGAAGGCCGGGCGACAATCGACGAGTCTATGGTGACGGGTGAATCCATGCCGGTCACCAAGGAGGCTGGCGGCAAGCTGATCGGCGGTACACTCAATGCCACGGGGAGCTTCATCATGGCGGCCGAGAAGGTTGGCCGCGACACCATGCTTGCCCGCATCGTGCAGATGGTAGCGGACGCGCAACGCAGCCGTGCGCCGATCCAGCGCCTTGCCGACCGCGTTTCGGGCTGGTTCGTTCCACTGGTGCTCGCCATCGCACTTCTCGCGTTTGCGGCCTGGTCGATTTGGGGACCAGAGCCGCGTTTTGCCTATGGCCTAGTCGCGGCCGTTGCCGTGTTGATCATCGCCTGCCCATGCGCACTTGGCCTCGCCACGCCCATGTCGATCATGGTGGGGGTCGGGCGCGGCGCGCAAGCAGGTGTGCTGATCAAAAATGCCGAGGCGCTGGAGCGCATGGAGAGAATCGATACGCTCGTGGTGGATAAAACGGGCACGCTCACCGAAGGCAGGCCTGCCGTCACGTCGATCATTTCGGCGGAAGGCATCGACGAAGCCGAACTTCTGCGACTTGCCGCCAGCGTGGAGCAAGCGAGCGAGCACCCTCTCGCATCCGCAATCGTTGTTGTGGCCAAGACGCGCAACATCCCCCTGTCGAAAGTCATGGGTTTCGACTCGCCGACCGGCAAAGGCGCCATCGGCATGGTCGAGCGCAAACGGGTGGTACTCGGCAATGCAAAATTCCTGGCTGAGCTCTCGATACCGATCGATCAGCTGGCTGAAGCGGCCGAGAGCCTGCGCCGCGAAGGCGCAACCGCCATCTTCGTGGCCATCAACGGCAAGGCGGCCGGCGTGTTTGGTATTGCCGATCCCGTGAAAGCGACGACGCCGGCGGCGCTCGCGGCGCTCAAGGCGCAAGGCATCCGCATTGTCATGCTGACTGGCGACAATCGCACGACAGCCGACGCCATCGCCCGGAAGCTGGGCATCACGGAAGTCGAAGCCGATGTGCTGCCGGACCAGAAAGCTGAAGTCGTGGCCAAGCTCAAACGCGAAGGCCGCGTTGTCGCCATGGCAGGCGATGGTGTCAACGACGCGCCCGCACTTGCCGCTGCTGAAGTCGGCATCGCGATGGGGACCGGAACCGACGTCGCCATGGAGAGCGCAGGAATTACCCTCCTGAAAGGCGACCTCACCGGAATTGCAAAGGCACGAACATTGTCTCGCGCCACTATGAGTAACATCCGCCAAAACCTGTTCTTTGCCTTTGTTTACAACGTGGCCGGAGTGCCTGTAGCGGCAGGTGTTCTCTATCCCGTGTTTGGCATTCTGCTGTCGCCGATGATTGCCGCTGCCGCGATGGCGCTATCATCTGTCAGCGTAATCGGCAACGCAACGCGGCTGCGGTCGATGAAGTTGTAGCTATGGCGTCATCACCAGCCGGGATACCAGCAAAGAAGTCAAGCCGCAGAACGGTAGCACTCGTATTGGGAGGCATGATTGCCGCACCGATCGTGATCGACAAACTCCGAGGGGCCTATGAACTCTATCTGAAGCCTCAGCCGCTGCTCCGTATCCTGGCCCAGCCCCGCAGTGTGTCGGACTTTGAGTTTGAAGATGCTGCAGGGCGAACTCTCTCGCTAAAAGACCTCAAGGGAAAGTACAGTTTGTTGAACGTCTGGGCAACCTGGTGTCCGCCGTGCCGGAAGGAAATGCCATCGCTCGACAGATTTCAGTCACTTGTTTTAGGCAAGAGCCAGCTTCGCGTGGTTGCTTTGTCAGTGGACCGAGGCGGCTTTCCGCAATTGCAGGCTTTTTACGATGTCATTGGAGTGAAGTCCTTGGACCTCTATCGCGGTGACGAGCCTAGCGTTCTGTCTGCCCTCGGAATTGCCGGCCTCCCGACAACGCTGCTTCTCAACCCAGACGGTAAGGAAATCGCACGGCTTGTAGGACCCACTGAGTGGGACGAGCCACAGATTCTGACTCAGATCCTCGGCCTCATCAACACAAACGGTTGATAAATCGCTGCGATGACAGCATGACTGGTGAAAGGCGAGCAATAGTAGGTCAAATGGAGGCACGGTCTCTCAAGGGTTGCGTCCATTGGATCACAGCAACGACCGTAGTTGCCGTTCTAATGACAGCCTTGCCGTCCGACTTGCTCTCTGCCCTCCGGCCAGAACAAGGCAGATGGCTCTATTGGCATCTCGCCGGAGGCTGGGCGATTGCAACGGCGACCATCATCCGATTTGGCCGCTACGTTATTGTA